>SUZW01000019.1 GCA_015059685.1 Rikenellaceae bacterium
CGTTGGTGTTAGCCGAGCAGTGCATCGAAGCGATACCCTGCAATGGGAGGTAGTAGTTCATCATCGAGAACATACCCTTCTTCATCTCACCACCATACCAAGTGTTGATGATAACCTGCTCACGCGACGAGATGTTGAAGACAACCGCAGTCTCCGAGTTAAGGCCGAGCTCCTTGTAGTTCTCAACCTTCGCCTTCGAAGCGTTGTAAACCACGAAGTTAGGCTCGAAGTCCTTCAACTCCTCCTCGGTAGGGCGGATAAACATATTCTTCACGAAGTGAGCCTGCCAAGCAACCTCCATAATGAAACGAACCGACATACGGGTGTCCTTGTTAGCACCGCAGAAGCCATCCACAACATAGAGCTTCTTGCCCGAAAGCTCCTTCTGTGCGATGCCCTTCAATACTGCCCACGACTCCTCCGAGCAAGGCTTGTTGTCGTTCTTATACTCCTCCGAAGTCCACCATACAGTATCCTTCGAGTTCTCGTCCATTACGATAAACTTGTCCTTAGGCGAACGACCTGTGTAAACACCTGTCATCACATTAACAGCACCGAGCTCAGTCTCCTGACCCTTGTCGAAACCGGTAAGGTTCTCCTTGGTCTCCTCCTCGAAGAGAAGCTCGTACGATGGGTTGTAGATCACCTCTGTTGTGTCGGTGATACCATACTTCAATAAATCTTCCTTTTTGAAAGCCATAGTTGTAATTATTTAATTGTTTAACATCATCTTTCTATTTCAAAAATCGTTCTGATTGGTAAATTTTGCACCTTATTTGTGTCGTAAATGCTCACATACGCCAAGTATGCTGCGCTTTCCGCCCCCGCATAACGCACAAAATTTCCTCAATCACCTCCGATTTTTATGGTGGTTGCACCCGAAAATCGCTCTTGCGGGTAAATTCTGCCCCCGAAAAATGCTCTTGCGGGTAAATTTTGCACCCCCCCCCGAAAAATCGTTCTTGTTAGTGAATTTGCTCCTTGCGTTGGTGGCCAAAATTTAGCCCACTTCGGAAAAGCCCCTTTTTCACCGCTGCAAAGATAGTACAATTATTTTGAATTGTGAAAAAATTAACACTGAAATTTAGTATAAAAAGTTCCTATGCCAACATAAATAAAACCGACAAGAAAAAATTGCATATATTTTCGAAAAAAAATCACTACCTTTATCGAGTAAAAAATCGGCAGATATGGATCAGGCAAAGATTGAGCGAGTGCTGCGTTTGATGAAGTTGATGACGGGTACGACGAGCTACACGATTGACGAGTTGGCGGAGAGGTTGGGTATCTCTTCTCGCTCGATATACCGATATATCGACACCTTCAAGGAGGTGGGCTTTGTGGTGCATAAGCAGGGTGACACGGTGCGTTTAGGTAAGGAGAGCCGCTATTTCAAGGATATCTCGCAGCTCATACACTTCACCGACGAGGAGGCGCACATCGTAAATCAGTTGATTGGTGCGCTCGACGACACGAACCTGCTCAAGACCAACCTGCGGCGCAAGCTCTCGTCGGTCTATAACTGTACTTCGATGGCCAACAGCGTGGTGAAGGGGCGCAATGCCGAGAATGTAAACCGCCTTATCGAGGCTATCGAGGAGGGGCGACAGGTGGTGTTGCACGACTACTTGTCGGCTCGCACGGGTCGTCGTGACCGCTTGGTCGAGGCCTACGCCTTTACGACAAACTATGTGCAGGTGTGGTGCTACGATGTCGAGGATGGGCAGGTGAAACTATTTAAGACCTCCCGTATCGGCTCGGTCGAGGTTACCGACACCGAGTGGTGCTTTGCCGACCGACACGCCCAGGGCTATATCGATATCTTCCGCCACCACGGCTTCGAGCGCAAGAGGGTGGTGCTGCGACTCGGTATGTTGGCGCACAATCTGTTGCTCGAGGAGTATCCTCTTGCCGAGCGAGATTTGCGTCAGGAGGGCGAAGCGTCGTGGCTCCTCGATACGGAGGTGTGCAACTATGCCGGTGCTGCCCGTTTTGTGCTGGGTCTGGCCGACGATATCGAGGTCGTCGAGTCGGAGGAGTTCCGCACCTACCTGCGTGACAAGGTTGCCGAGCTGTCGTTTTAGTGCGCCAAGAGATGGCGCAAATAGATGGCATTGAATGACAAACGGGCGTTCCGCCCTTAATGGCATTGAATGGCAGCGCAGTCTATCGACTGCTTAATGGCAAAGCGCAGAAAGCTGCGACAAAAAAGCATAAGCGCCTGCCATTCAGCGACCAACGGGAGCGATTGCCATTCAGTGAGCGTTAGCGAACGCTTGCCATTCAATGCCATTACACCTGCGCCTTGACCACCTCAAGAGTTCCCACAACCTAAAAACCTCCAGCGCACCCCTAACGCCCCTAACGCCTCTAACGACCCTAATAAACCTGCGCCGTGACCACCTTTAGCGCACCCTTACTCGCCCTTACTAACCCTTAATACTCCTGCGCCACAAAAATTGTTTTTAAGGAGGTAGAACAATTTTTCAATTTCTTGTCAGAAGTCGTGAGATGGGGTGCATCGCAAAAGAATGGAGGGCGGATTACACCACCCTCCATCTATTCAAAATCAGAGATGATTGAACTATTTTTGTGCGATGCTAGGCGACAAATCCGCAGCATACTTGGGCGTATGTGAGGAATTTGGCGACCGACGCACTCGTGCAAAAAGAGCCAATCAGAATGATTTTCTACTTTTTAGCACGACTCTTTTTAGCCGCCAACGCCTTCTCCACCTCAATCTGGAAGTCCGACAACACATTCATATAGTTTATGAACGCCTCATACGACGAGCCGTAAGGGTTGAAGTAGGAGTGAACATCACCATCCGAGAGCCACTTTGTAGCCATATAATAGAAGTGGTCCGAGGTCTGCATAAAGTTCCACACATACTCGTAGTCGGCACTCTTCAACGAGCGAACCTTATCCTTCATTGCATACAACTTCGAGAAGGCCTCATTCTGCAAGTCGTTGCCCAACCAAGCGGTGATATCGCGCTCCTCGTCCGCCCACGACATTACGTGAGGGCAGTGGAGAACTGCAACAGGCTGATGCTCGGCTGCGGTCTCGCTCACGGTAGCGAACTTCAAGTCGCCACGCTTCAAGATTGCAGCAGGAAGACCCTTTACGAAGTCGAAGATACCGGTCGAAGCCTTCTGGTGCTCACCGAAGGTCTCGTAGTCCATAAAGAGGTTGATAACCTCACCCTCCGACTCCGAGAGCCAAGCGGCATACTTGTCGGCTGTGAGTGGATACTCATCCCAACCCTGATTTGAGAAGCGGAATGCGATATCGTCTGAAAGTTTATAGTTACGGAGCAAAAGACGAAGGCTCTGATCCGCTGCACCTGCATACACAAAGTCAGGCGACTTCCAGCCGAGGATATGCTTTGCACCCTCTGCCAACATGGTCTTAAAGCCAAGCTCGCCTACCATCTCACCAATCTCGTCGGAGTAGATAAGCTCGGTGTTGCGGAAAGCCTTTGGCTTAACGCCAAACTCCGCCTTGAGCATTGCGGTGTGCTTCTTAACCTGGTCCTTGAAGTCCTCCTTCGACGAGAGGGCTGCCAACGAGTGCGAGTAGGTCTCGGCCAACAACTCCACACAACCCGTATCAACCAAGGCGCGGAACGAATCCAACACCTCGGGAGCGTAGGCCTTGAACTGCTCTACAACGGTTCCTGTGAGCGAGAATGAGATGCGGAAGGCTCCCTTATTCTCCTTGATAAGCTTCAGGAGGAGGGCGTTCATCGGCAAATAACACTCTCGAGCTATCTTCTGCATGATAGCACGGTTGGTCAAATCGTCAAGGTAGTTGTGGTCCTTGCCGATATGGAAAAAGCGGTAAGTCTTGAGTCGCCAAGGCTGATGTACCTGAAAATATAAACAAACTGTCTTCATATTTTTTGTGTTTTTTGTTTTTCTCTTTAAGTTATTTTACCGATGCGATGGCATCCTCATAAACCTTCTTTACCTTCTTTGCTGCATCGTTCCACTTGAGGTTTGTAACCTCCTCCAAGCCCTTCTGCGCAAACATCTTCGCAAGAGCAGGGTAGGTAATCAAACCATAGATAGCATCTGCCATGGCATCCACATCCCAGTAGTCCACCTTAACGGCATAGTCCAACACCTCGGCAACACCCGACTGCTTCGAGATAATCGACGGCACATTGGCACGCATCGCCTCGAGTGGCGAGATACCGAATGGCTCCGACACCGACGGCATAATATAGACATCCGAGAGCTGGAACATCTTGTGTACATCGTCGCCCTTCAAGAAGCCCGTGAAGTGGAAACGGTCGGCAATGCCGAGGCGTGCCACACGACGAATGACATGGTTCATCATATCGCCCGAACCCGCCATCACGAAGCGGACATTAGGAACTCGCTTCAGCACCTTTGCTGCGGCCTCGACGAAGTAGTCAGGGCCTTTCTGGAAGGTGATACGACCGAGGAATGTGACAATCTTGTCGGTCACACCACGCTCCGGCAGCTCACTCTCGTTCTCGGCAAAACGCACAGCGTTGTGTACCGTTACGACCTTCTCGGCAGGGATATTATACTTCTCGATGACGATGTTACGCGTCAGGTTCGACACCGCAATAACCCTATCTGCCGCTGCCATACCGACACGCTCAATCTCATAGACACGAGTATCGATATTGTCGCTCGAAGAACGGTCAAACGATGTGGCGTGCATGTGCACCACGAGTGGCTTGCCCGACACACGCTTTGCTGCGATACCGGCAAAGTAGGTCAACCAGTCGTGGGCGTGGATAACATCAAATTGCCCCTCGAGGTCCTTTGCAATCTGCGCTGCCACAATAGCATAGCGGGCTACCTCCTCCATAATGTTTGCACCATACTTGCCGGAGAAGGTGTAACGCTGACTCCACACATCGCTCGTCTCCCAACGCTTCTCGCCCGTCTTTACGAACTCATCGTGATAGGTCTCATACTCCTCGGGAGAGAGGTATGGAACGAGGTTTGAATCGACATGTATAAACGACATCTTGTCGATGATATCGGCAGCATCGGTGCTAACCTTACCAAACACTGTCTCGATATCACTCGCATTAACCACGCGGATAAATCGCTCATCCTCATCGCC
Source organism: Rikenellaceae bacterium (assembly GCA_015059685.1). Classification (GTDB taxonomy): domain Bacteria; phylum Bacteroidota; class Bacteroidia; order Bacteroidales; family Rikenellaceae; genus Alistipes. Next base: position 5,110 of record SUZW01000019.1, read on the forward strand.
CGAAGCTCGAGGCATCACGAAGGTCACATCAACATCGTTGCGTGCCAATCCGCGGGTCATACCATAACAGGCTGTACCGAGACCTCCCGCAATATGCGGAGGAAACTCCCAGCCAAACATCAAAACCCTCATCTTATATCTATTTTATTATTTCTTAACACTCTTTTTCGTTGCGGTGCGCTTTGTCGCACGCTTTGCCTTCGCCTTATACTTCTCGATAAGCTGCTTGATGTACAACACACCACCCACGCTCCAAGCCTGCGAGATAGCACCACGAGGTGCAAACGGAGGGTTTGCATCGTAGTACTCGGCAATAGAGCCTATACAGTAGGTCTGGATGTTGTCGTCGAATGCAGCCAACATCTCCTCGGCAGTAGGCAGGAAGCGCATACCATCGAGTTTCAAGGCGCACTCTACATAGAACATCAACGGCCATACCCAAACAGCTCCATTGGTCGCAGCGGCCTCCTGCTCGATAGGGTTCTCCTTGTAGGTAGATTCGAACATAGGATGCAGTGGCGACAATGAACGCAAGCCCGCAGGGGTAAGCAGGTGCTGACGCACGGTCATCAAGATATTCACAATCTGTGCATCGTCGAGCATCGTATATTTCAAGCCGCAGGCTACAATCTGGTTGCAACGAATTGCTGTATCCTTGCCGTGCATATCGACATAGTCTGCGAGATAACCCTCATCTGCGAGGTAGAACATATCAACAAACGACTTCTGAATTTGTGCAGGAAGAGCCTTCCACTCCTTCTCGAATGCCTTGTCGCCCATCTTGTTCGCCAAGGCCAACGCATACGACACGGCGTTGTACCACAAAGCGTTTATCTCTACTGCATATCCTGCACGAGGAGTAACAGGCTGGCCATTCATCACGCAGTCCATCCAGGTGAGAGCCACACCCTCACGAGCAGCCCATACAAGACCGTTCGAGTGCATCGCCACGCAACCACCGAAGAAGCCCTTGCGATAGGCTGTCAGGATACTCTTCATCGCTGCGCCATACTTCTCCCAGATGGCCTGTGCTCCGATGTGCTCCTCCAACTGCTGCAAGGTCCAGAAGAACCAGAGTGGCGCATCTGCCGCAACCTCTGCCGATGCCGAGCCTGCGAAGTCGCCATTGTGCATATCGCCAACCATCGTATCGAGAACATCCATGCAGTCCTCCTTGTAGCCCTGCTCCAGGGTCAAACCCGGCAGTGCAATGAAGGCCGAGCGACCCGCTTTGCCATACCACGGATATCCCGAAATAACCTCGGTGCGGTTACCCGGGCGACGAATTATAAACTGACGAGCCGAGTGGTGCAGACAACTCTCGAAGTCGATTTTGTGGGTACGACGCTTTACCGAGGTCTCGTAAGCCTCCTCGATAGCCTTGCCCGACGGCATCTCATCTACCGAAGCCGAGAAGATTACGCTCTCGCCCTTCTTTATCTTCATCTCGAAGTAACCTGTTGTGAGCAGGTCTTCGTAACCCTCGTAGCCACGCTCTATCTCCTTCTGATACTCGAAGTCGTAGTACCAGTCGGGTGCCGGTACAAACTTCGCATCATCCTTCGACAGCTGCATGTGCAACCAAGGGAAGCCGTCGTAGAGGCGGTTCTTCACACCATTTGTGACCTCGTACGAGCGTACATTTGCGTACATATTAGCCTTCGACAACTCGTGCTTGTTGCGGAATGCGAGGAATGGGCGCAAGCGCAATGTTGTCTCGGAGTGAGCATCTACCAAGGTGTAGCGTATCATCATCTGCGTACGCTTGTGTATCCACAAGATCTCCTTACGAAGGATTACGCCACCCACACGGTAGGTGATAGTTGGACACGGAGTATATTCGAAATCGGTGATATACTTGTGTCCACGAGGCTCATATACACCACGGAAGCGGTGCAAAGCCAAGTTGAACGACTGGTCGTGCTGCACGATAGTCTCGTCGAGCGACGAGAGCAGCACATAGGCGTTGTTGCTCTCGTCTATCGGGGCAACAATCAAACCGTGATACTTACGAGTGTTGCAACCCACGATAGTTGTGCTCATATAACCGCCACGACGGTCTGTAGCCAATATCTCACGCTGCAACGAATACTCCAAGTTACCAAGCTCTTGTTTGTCAAATTTTAATCCTGGCATAATTTATTTATAGTAATTTCTTTATTCTGTTCCGTAAAGTTAATAAAATTTTCGGCTAATTGTTCTCAAAAAACCAAATATTTTACAAAACAACCTCTTCTTTCTATCTATTTTGCCTAAAAATCTATTCTTCCAACCTTTTCTGACTGAATGCACGACATAGTAAGCCTATGTGGGCAATTCAAACCTTCAACACCTTGAAACCTTCAACACTCAATTAACGAATTTGTATGTTGGAGCTATTTTTTTGCCTTGTGCCGTGGCTGAATGCGCAGCAATAGCCCTACCTTAAAATTGCTTTTAGTGGAGAATTTTCAAGGCTTGCGAGGTGTTGAGTGCGCAGCATAGTAAACCTATGTGAGCAACTCAACATCCGAAGCATAACGCGGAAAATTCCCGCTAAAACAATTTTATGCCCATTTTACGAGGGCAAAATCCATTCTATACGGCAACTTCTCGTTCTTTGGATATACACGCAACGCCAGGTCGAATGCACCTGTACGGTTTGGTACCACATCGAGAGCGTATGTTGCCAACTTACCCTCGGTGTTGACGAGGTGCAACTGCTCTACGAGGGTTACATTCGGAGCCTCCGAGCCAACCATCTGCTTTGCTACAACCAACTCTACGCCGATATCCTCCGGTGAGAGTGTTGCAGTGTCGAGGGTAACCTCGAAGTGGTACTTATCACCCAAAACGAAGGCCTCCTTATCGACACGAGCTCGCTGCACATCCACAATCTTCACGCTATCCCACGCAGCCGAGACCTTGCGCTTCCAAGCGGCAAGCTCACGGGCAAGTATGTAGTTGTTCGATACGACCTCACGCTTGCGTGCTGCCAACTTGTTGTAGAAACGCTCCTCGTAGTCGATGAGCATACGGTTTGTTGTGAAGTTCGAAGCGATATCTGCGATGCAGGTCTTAATCGAAGCGACCCAATCGGTTGGGATACCCTTCTCGTTGCGAGCGTAGTACTTTGGTACGATCTGCTCCTCGATGGTGGTGTATATCATCTCGGCATCGAGCTCATCCTGGTGACCCTGGTCAGCGAAGGTGCGCTCCATAGGGAGAGCCCAGCCGCCATTCTCCTTGTAGCCTTCAACCCACCAGCCGTCGAGTACCGAGAACTGCATAACGCCATTCATCACACACTTCTCGCCCGATGTACCCGAAGCCTCCAAAGGTCGTGTAGGGGTGTTCAACCACACATCGACACCCTGAACCATGCGACGAGCCAACTCCATGTCGTAGTTCTGCAAGAAGATGATCTTACCCACGAACTCCGGCATCGACGACACCTCGACGATACGCTTGATGAGGTCCTGTCCCGGCTTATCATTCGGGTGAGCCTTACCTGCGAAGATGAACTGTACAGGGTGCTGCTTGTTATTTACGATAGCCGACAGACGCTCCAAGTTGGTGAAGAGGAGGTATGCACGCTTGTAGGTTGCGAAACGACGAGCAAAACCGATTGTCAAGACCTCAGGCTTGATGCGGTCTGCCACCTGCACCATCTGGCTTGGACGGTCGAAACGAACTTGTGTAGGGTCGGTGTAGCGACGCTTGATGGTCTTGATGAGTCGCTGCTTGAGGAACATACGCTCGTTCCACAACTCCTCGTCGGAGATGTTCCAAACCTTCTGCCACTCCGGAATGTTGTAGGTGTGACCCTCGAAGCCATTAGGGAAGTAGCGTGAGTAGAGGCGACGCATATTCGATGCGGTCCAGGTTGGGAAGTGAACACCGTTGGTTACATAGCCGATGTGCAACTCATTCTTGAAGTAGCCCGGCCACATATTGCCGAGGATATCCTTCGACACCTCACCGTGCAACCACGACACACCATTAACCTCCTGCGAGAGGTTACAAGCGAGTACCGACATCGAGAAACGCTCGTTAGGGTCGTTAGGATTGACCTTACCGAGGTTGATGTACTGATCCCAGGTGATACCAAGGGTGTCAGGGTAGTGTGCCATATACTGACGGATCATCGACTCTGGGAAGGCATCGTGTCCCGCAGGTACAGGGGTGTGTGTTGTGAAGAGCGACGACGAGCGTACAACCTCCAATGCCTCCGAGAACGAGAGCTTCTTGCGCTGCATAAGGTTGCGGATGCGCTCCACACCGATAAATGCGGCGTGGCCCTCATTGCAGTGGTAAACCTCCTGCTTGATACCCATCTTCACGAGGGCACGGATACCACCGATGCCGAGCAATATCTCCTGCTTCAAGCGGTTCTCCCAGTCACCACCGTAGAGGTAGTGTGTAACCTGACGGTCCTCCTCCAAGTTTGCCTCATAGTCTGCATCGAGCAGGTAGAGCGGAGTACGACCAACCTGACAACGCCATACACGGGCACTCAAGGTACGACCAGGCAGAGCCACCTGTGTTGTCACCCACGAGCCATCCTCGTCACGAACAGGGAGGATTGGCAACTTGTAGAAGTTCTGTGCCTCGTATGTTGCCTCCTGCGCACCCTGTGCCGAAAGACGCTGTGTGAAGTAGCCGTAGCGGTACAAAAGACCAACTGCTACCATTGGGATATTTCTGTCGGAAGCCTCCTTGAGGTAGTCTCCCGCCAAGATACCGAGACCACCCGAGTAGATCTTCAACGAGTGGTGCAGACCATACTCCATCGAGAAGTATGCAATCTTTGGTGACTTCGGATTAGGCTTCTCGTTCATATACTCCTGGAACTGCGCATATACGGCATCCATCTTTGCAAGGAACTCCGCATCACGCTCCAACTCGGCAAGACGCTCCATTGTGAGCTTGTCGAGCAGTGCTATAGGGTTTCTATCTACGGCAACCCACAGATCCTTGTCGATATACTCGAAGAGGTCACGAGCACCGAGAGTCCAGCTCCACCACAAGTTGCGTGAGAGCTCCTCGAGTGGGTGGAGGCGTGCAGGCAACGACTTCTCGACCATCACACGCTGCCAGTTAGGACGCTCGACGAAGAGCTGCTGGCTGATGAACTTAATCTGCTCGTTCTGCGCACCACCATCACCTATGACTGCACGGTTTGTGCGGGCTACACAGCTCTCGATAGCTGCGTTGTAAGCCTCTTGGTAGTGAACGAAAAGACGCTCCCACAACGCATTCTTCGACATCTCGAATGCCGACTTGCGCACCTCGGCAATACGCTTTGGTGTGAGGGCCAAGAAGCGGAGTACCGCATCGGCAATAGCCGCTGTCGCCTCGACAGCGTTGCTGTCGTTACGCTTAACAACCACCACGCCATCGTTGTTCTCCTGCGCAGCTGCCCATACACCGAAACCTGCCAATGTGGTGGTTATGGTTGGCACCGAGAAGGCCACAGACTCGAGTGGGGTGTATCCCCATGGCTCGTAGTAGGATGGGTAGATTGTCAAGTCCATACCCACGAGCAACTCGTAGTAGTTCTTGTTGAAGATACCGTCGTTTTGGTTGAGGTATGTAGGAACGAAGATAACTTTAACCTTCGACTCGGCACGATCGAGTACCGAACCATTTATGGCATTTACGACCTGGTCCCAAGCCGTGTTCTCGAGGATATGTGTCGAGTAGCGATACTGCGAAGCGTCGATAGCGCACTTCTTATCCTGCAGGTGGGCCTGCAAATCGGTGCGGGCGCCAAGGTTTGCCGCAGGCACGGTCACATAGGCCAAGACCTCACGGTCGAGCTTGCCCGAATTCTCGAGAGCCTTCAACGCATCGAAGAATATATCTAAACCCTTGTTGTGGAACTCGTAGCGACCACTTGTGCCGATGATGAACGGCTCCTTCTTGAACTTGTACGAGAGGCAAGCCTCGGCAACCTCGACCATAGCCTTGCGGGCAGCCTTGCGCTTTGTGTCGTACTCCTCACCCTCCCATACAAAGTCGTTCTCGAAGCCGTTAGGAGTTACAACATCTACCTCCTTGCCAAGCAGGTGGGCGCACTCACGAGCTGTGATGTCGCTCACCGAGAGGAAGGCGTCGTGGTTCTCGGCACCACGCTTCTCAAGCGAGTGCTTTGCTACGACATTGAACTGACGAGCCAAGTCGTCAGCGTTGAACGACTCCAACGAGCCGTAGAGTGGGAGGTTGTTGCCTGCGATGCAACGACCCATAACCGTAGCGTGTGTAGTCATCACGGTAGCGATGTATGGGGAGTGCTTGCGGAGGTAAAGACCACCCGAGCAGGTCATCCACTCGTGGAAGTGTGCCACCACCTTCTCGGTTGTGGCGCAGAAGGTATCTACATACGACTCGATAACCTTGCCGGCCAAGTATCCGAACAATACAGGCTCGATATAGTCCCACTGGCCCGAAATCGAATCGACACCATAGCTCTCCCACAACTCCTTCAACACCTCATCTTTGTTCGCAAAGAGGGTGGTGAAGTCGATAAGTATTGCGATAGGGCTGCCACATACATTCCAACGACCTATGCGAACACGAATACCCTCGTTGTAGAGAGTCTGTCGCCAGGTCTTCATCAACATCTGGTCCTCCACAAACTCCGAGGTCTCGTTGTCCTGCAAAAAGTTCGGGCCGATAGTGATATACTTGTCGCCCATCTGTTTTGTTGCGGTCAGCGCCTTCGTTGCCAATACGGTATGAATACCGCCAACCTTGTTACACACCTCCCAGCTCACCTCAAAGAGGAGGTCGGGATTGAATTTGATTTCGCTCATAATTATCTGATTATTTGTAAACTTATATTCTTAATTTTGCCGCAAAGATACGACGAATAATTAACAATGCAAAGTATTTATTAAAATTTTTTAATAATTTATACCAATATATATAATAGAGCTCTTTATAACTCAATCAGAGCCTCTATTACCAGGTCCGACAACAGCATATTTTCAGGTGCAATTCGCAGGTTGCCGTTATCGTTTATGAGCAACTCCGCAACACCTGTTTTTATTGCCTCTTGCTCCAATCTTTTTCGCTCCGAAATGCCAAAATCCCGCTCCACCTTGTCGAGTGAGAAGCCTTCGACACATCGCAGCGAGGTCATCACATACTCGTTGAGTTTATCTCGTTGCGACAGCACCTCCGAGCCGTACTCCACACCCTTGATGTACTCCTCTATCGGCTGCTCGCACCAGCGACGCACCTCGCCATTGTAGGAGTGTGCTCCGGGGCCTATGCCGAGATACTCGACATTACGCCAATACGAGGAGTTGTGTTTGGAGCGAAAGCCCTTGCGGGCGTAGTTCGACACCTCGTAGTGCTCGTATCCTGCATTTGTCAGAGCCCTGTGTACCCACATAAAGTGCGACTCGCTGCTGCACTCGTCAATCTCGGTGAACTCTCCCTTCGCCATCATTCGTCCGAAACGGGTGTTCTCCTCGATGGTGAGGTGGTATGCCGAGATATGCTGCACATTCATTGCCAAAACGCCCTCCAGGGTGTTGACTAACTCCGTTACACCAAAGTTTGGGATACCAAAAATCACATCCACCGAGATGTTGTCGTAGCCCGCCTCCTGCAACATTCGCACCGCCTCGATAGCCTGTTGTGCCGAGTGTCTGCGCCCCATAAATTGCAGACAGCGGTCGTCGAGCGACTGTACACCTATCGAGATGCGGTTTACGGATGTCTTGCGCAGCTCGGCAATATACTCGGGTGTTATATCGTCGGGGTTTATCTCTATGGTAACCTCCTCCAACTGTGAGCAGTCGAGCTGTGAGCGCACCTGCTCGACAAAACGCTCAATCTCGGAGGGTGCAAGCAGCGATGGCGTTCCCCCACCGAAATATATTGTGTGGATGGTGTGGTCGTGCAGGAAATCACGCTGCGCAGCGAGCTCCGCATGCATAGCCTCGACGACCTCGGGGATATACCTCAACTTGACACTGCGATAGAAATCGCAGTATCCGCACAACCGCTTACAAAACGGAATATGGAGATATATCGAGGCCATACTCTACAAATTTAACAATTTTCTTTTGAAAAACAGCTGTTTTTTGAAAAAAAAGTTGGAGAAAACACCAAGAGAGTGGAGAGATTTTTTGTTGGTGGGAACTCTGACGGCTGGTGGGGCGCAACAAAGATGGCATAGAATGGCAAACGGGCTTCGCCCTTAATGGCATTGAATAGCAGCGCAGTCTGCGACTGCTTAATGGCAAAGCGCTGAAAGCTGTGACAAAAAAGTGTAAGCGCCTGCCATTCAGCGACCAACGGGAGCGATTGTCATTCAGTGAGCGTTAGCGAACGCCTGCCATTCAATGCCATTACACTTGCGCCCCGACAACCTCCAGAGTTCCCACAACCTAAAACCTTTAGCGCACCCCTAACGCCCCTAACGCCTCTAACGCCCCTAACGCCCCTAACGCCCCTAATTCCCCTGCGCCCCGACCCCCTCCAGAGTCCCCACCAACTTTTTTCTCACTTTTTTTGCTCTTTTTTTGCTTTTCTTGTGAAATTGGCGTAACTTTGCGCCATAATTGCGCAAATAAGTATTAAAATCAAATAAATTCATACGAAAATGCAAAGAGAAAACTTGCTCAAACAACTCGAGAATACCGACAAGGTATGGGATTTCGTAGTTGTAGGTGGTGGTGCAACCGGTCTTGGTTGTGCTGTGGATGCTGCATCCCGTGGTTACAGTGTTGCGCTCTTCGAGCGTGAGGACTTCGCAAAGTGTACTTCGAGCCGTTCGACAAAGCTCGTTCATGGTGGAGTGCGCTATCTCCAGAAGTTGGAGGTTGATTTGGTGCGTGAGGCTCTCCACGAGCGTGGTTTGATGAAGCAGAATGCTCCACACCTCGTTAAGGACCAGGCGTTTGTAATCTCGAACTACAGCCATTGGGAGAACTTCCTCTACTTCTGCGGTTTGACCGTCTATGATATCCTTTCGTTCGGTTTCGGTTATGGTCGTTCACGCTTCATCACAGCAAAGTCTCTTCGCAAGTACCTCCCTACTTCGGTTGCCGAGGGCTTGAAGGGTGGTGTTGTATATCACGATGGTCAGTTTGACGATGCTCGTATGGCTTGCAACTTGGCACAGACCTGCGTGGAGCAGGGTGGTGTTGTAGCCAACCGCACCGAGGTTGTGAAGGTGTTGCACGACGAGAAGGGCAAGGTTGCAGGTGTTGTAGCAAAAGACCTCCTTTCGGGCAAGGAGTACACCGTAAAGGCAAAGGCTGTTATCAACGCAGCGGGTTGCTTCGTGGATGAGGTGTTGCAGATGGATAAGCCGGGAGAGGCAAAGATGGTTGTACCTTCGCAGGGTGTGCATATCGTTCTCGATATGAAGTTCTTGCAGAGCGACTACGCTATCATGGTTCCAAAGACTTCGGACGGCCGTGTATTGTTCGCAGTGCCTTGGCACGACAAGGTTGTTGTTGGTACTACCGATATCCAGCGTCCTACAGCCGAGAGCGAGCCACGCCCACTCGACGAGGAGATACAGTTTATCCTCGATACCGCAGGTTTGTATATGAACCCTGCTCCAACCCGTGCCGATATCGTTTCGGTGTTTGCAGGTCAGCGACCACTCGCTGCGCCAAAGAAGGAGGGCAAGAAGTCGAAGGAGGTTTCTCGTTCGCACAAGGTTGTGGTTTCGGACAACGACCTCATCACCATCACCGGTGGAAAGTGGACTTCGTACCGTAAGATGGCCGAGGATACCGTAGATAAGGCTATCAAGTTGGGCAAGGTCGAGAAGCGTAAGTGCGTAACCAAGAAGTTGAAGGTTCACGGCTGGCGTCCAAATCCAAACTTGGCAGACCACATGTATGTATATGGTGCTGACGAGCCTGCAATTCTCGCAATGATTAAGGAGAACCCTGCACTCGGTGAGAAGTTGTCGGAGAAGTATGACTATACCGTAGCGGAGGTGCTTTGGGCCGTTCGTCACGAGATGGCTTTGACCGTAGATGATGTCTTGGCACGCCGTGTACGCCTCTTGTTCGTAGATGCTCGTGAGGCGCAGAAGGCAGCACCTCGTGTAGCGCAGATCTTGGCCGAGGAGCTTGGTCGCGACCAGGCTTGGATCGACGAGCAGGTTGCTTCGTTTACAGAGCTTGCTTCGCACTACTACATCGCATAGCGATTAGCTGATAACTCACACTTTCGGACACGGAGAATATAAAAATTTTCTGTGTCCGATTTTTTTTCTACCTTTGTGCAACAAAAGGTCTTTTTTATGGGTAAAAAGGGTTGGAAAATAGCTCTCTTGGCAGCGATGTTGGTGCTGCCGATGGTGGGAAAATCGCAGGTCTATCTCAAGTTAAACCTTCCATACGCCTGTGTCGGCATTATAAACCCGCAACTCGAGTTTATCGTTGGGCCGCACTCCTCTGTTGTTATCGACCCGACCTATTCTCCGTGGCGGAGCGTCGATGGCAAGCACCTCAACTTCGGCATCCTCCAAAACGAGTACCGTTTCTACATAAAGCGTGAGGCTAAAGGCTTCTATTTCAGCGTAAATGCGGGTATGCAGCTCTTCGACCTGACTCGCCCCTACCTCTTCAATAAGGTGGGCAACAAACGCAAGTTTATCACTTGGGAGCCGGGCTTTGGCCGAGGCTTCGGTGTTATGGTAGGTCTTGGTATAGGCTATGAGCACCGTTTCAAGGAGCGTTGGGTTGTGGATGCCTTCTTCGCCTTTGACCGTATGTGGAGCTGGTACAACGACTACAACGCCCAGGGCGAAATCAGCATGTACCCCAACCACCACAAACCGCCAATTCACGAGCCCGACCCATTCAACGGCTCGGCCGAGTGGTTACCTTCAAAAATCGGTCTTTCGATTGGCTATATGATATTCGACCCGCAACGCAGCAAACGCAAGGCGGAGCAGGCGAAGAGCGAGTAGCTCTGCGTATTAGAAGGTGCGGGTATTAGAGAGTGCGGGGGTTACAACACGAGTGGTGCAACCTCGGCACCCACGAAGGGTATCAAGTCCTGCGGATTGAGGCGCAGTTGCAGGCCTCGTTGTCCGGCACTTATATAGATATAGTCGAACTGCAAAACGCTCTCGTCGATAAATGTCGGGAAGCGTTTTTTCATACCTATAGGTGTGCAGCCCCCTCGGATATAACCCGTTGTCGGGAGCAGCTCCTTCATAGGTATAAGGTTTGCGCTCTTGTTGCCCGAGACCTTGGCTGCGGCCTTCAGATCGACCTCCTTGTCGCCCTGAACGACGCATACGAAGTGGCCGTTGCGGTCGCCACGCAACACAAGAGTCTTATAGACTCGCTCGATAGGCTCCCCGAGGGTTGCTGCAACATGGGTTGCCGCCAAATCGTTCTCATCGACCTCGTAGGGAACGAGGTCGTAGGCTATCTTCGCTCTGTCGAGGAGTCGAGCAGCATTGGTCTTCTCTATCTTCTTTGCCATTAAATTTGCTATTTTCGCCACAAAGGTATAATTTTGTGCAGACATAAAATACTCTACCTATGAAAAAATTTGTTATTACAATCGTTGCTTTTATTGTAGCCGCAACAGCCGTGGCTCAAAACACCGACTCTCTAACTTTTGTCAAGGCTCCACGAGATCTATTCTCGCTCGACAAGGGAGCCGAGGGTTACACCTTGAAGGCTGTCGAAATCTTCTCTTCACGACAGACGATATCGGTTATACGCTACTCGCCCAAGCGTTTCATCACCAGCATCGTCTTGCCCGAGAAGCGCAATCGCCTCTCGGTTACCGCTTCAGCTGCAGGTGGCGATTTCGGAGTAAATGCCGGCTACTGGGATGTGGCTATAGACCGCCCTTCGGCCTTTCTGCGACTCGGTGGTAAAACACTCTTTGCAACGGCCGATTTTGAGAAGGAGCGTGTCGATGGTTTGGTGTGTATCGCCCGCAAAGGCGTTGTCGTAGATTGTTGCAAGGCCGGTGAGGAGGCTCGCTACGCCGATAAGTACGACAATATCCTCGCTTCGGGACCTATGCTTATAGATGAGGGTCGCAGCATCGACCACAGCCACTACACAGCCACGATGGTCGAGGCGACACACGGCAAAGATTTTGGTGCCTACTACACCTATATTCGTCGCCACCCACGCACCGTTATCGGCACCGACAAGAGGGGCAACATCTACCTCGTTGTTGTGGATGGTCGTGCAAAGGGGTTGGCTGAGGGTGTGACAATCGAAGAGCTTACCCGCATCTGCGAGTGGCTCGGACTCACCGATGCCATAAACCTCGATGGTGGCAGCTCCTCGACAATGTGGAGTGCACAAAATGGTGTTGTCAACTACCCTTGTCGCAACAAGAAGTTCGACCACGAGGGTGAGCGCAAGGTGTCGAGCTGTATCGTTGTGAAGAGCAAAAAATAACCTATACTACGATGAAACGACATCTGTTTTTACTCTCACTCCTACTGTTTGCACTCTCGGCCGTGGCGCAGAGTGCCGACTCTGTAGCTTTTGTAAATGCCAAGCGCAATCCTCTCAAGATTAAGGGGGCAAAGGGCTACACGGTGGCAGTGGAGTTGTTCGATGCTCCGCAGAATATCTCGGTCTTCAACTACTCGCCAAAGCGTTTTACGACCGATATTGTGCAGACCAAGGAGCTTACACCCGTAAGCGTTGTGGCCAAGAGGTGCGATGCTGCACTTGCCATCAACGCCTGCTTCTGGAATGTTCGCACCGTACTTCCAAAGACCTTCGTAAAGAGCAACGGCAAGGTGCTGTCGCTCACCGACTCGTCGTGTTACCCCTATGTCAATGGCTTGGTCTTTCTGCACGACAAAGAGATAGATGTTCTGCACTCGTTGGCTATGCCCGACTACAAGGGGCTTGTAGAGGGGTGTGACGATGTTTTTGCCTCGGGGCCGCTGCTTATTGAGGGCGGAAAATCCTACGACTACGACTATTGTCGCAACACCGATGACGAGGAGTTACGCCTTCTGCGTAAGTTGTGTCTGCGTCGTCACCCACGCAGCGTTATAGGTTGCGACGACAAGGGCAACATCTACCTCGTGGTGGTCGATGGTCGTTCGAGGGGAAATGCCGAGGGTATGACCATGTCGGAGCTCACGGCACTATGCCGTTGGATGGGTATGGTCGAGGCGGTAAATCTTGATGGTGGAGGCTCGTCGGCTCTGTGGAGCTGCAAGCACGGCATCATAAACCACCCGAGCGACAATAAGAGGTTCGACCACGAGGGCGAACGCAAGGTATCGAGCTGCATAGTCGTGAGAAGACGATAGAGAGGTTGATTGTTGGTGGCCGCCTGCCCGATAGGTCGGCAGAACGCCTTATAGGTAGTTGTACGATGGCAACTCACGATTGGTCTGGGCATCGAGCGAGAAGGCGATAAATATCATCACCGTAAAGGCCAACAGCGAGGAACCACCATAGGAGATTAGTGGCAGCGGTATGCCCATCACCGGTACAAGACCTATGGTCATACCCACATTTATAAGGGTGTGGAAGAGCAACACCGATGCCACCGAGTAGCAATATACACGGCCGAAGCTCTCTCGTTGATTATCTCCCATACGCATCAGTCGCAGGATAAATGCCGCAATAAGCACCAGCACAAAGAGCGAACCTACGAAGCCGAACTCCTCACCTATGGTGCAGAATATAAAGTCGGTGTGCTTCTCGGGCACAAGGCCGTAGCGTATCTGCGAGCCTTGCAGGTAGCCCTTTCCGAACCATCCACCCGAGCCGATGGCAATCTTCGATTGGCGGACATTGTAGTCGTAGGCGTTATCGGTTGCCAAACCCAGGAACACCTCGATACGCTTCTGCTGGTGTGGGCGCAAGGCGTTAAACACCGCATTCGAGGTCGGTAGTATCGCCACCGACACAGCAAAGAGTGCCACCATAATATAGAGGTTGCGCAGGCGTAGGCGGTAGGCGTATATGCAGACCCCGATTAGCGAAACGAGAGTTGTCACAAGCAGTGCTATATAGTACGACATCTCCGCAGCAGGCAGAGCATTTACCAAGAGGTAGAGGAGGATGCTCACCCCAAAGAGCGAGGCAACATAGATTATACAATCTCGCCAACGACCGTTGTTCAGCCCCTCCGATATGGTAAATATAAATATCAACGCCACGAGCAACACTGTAGGCGAGAATATAAACGAGAGAATAAAGAGCGCAGCGATACATATTATAGGTATGCAGAGCCACTTATTCAACCCCTCCCTGTAGAGCATAAATATAAAGGAGCAGAGCACCAGTCCCGAGCCCGTGTCGTTCTGCAACACCGTAATGGCGAGTGGTACAAAGAGCAACAGGGCCACCTTCGCAATATCCTTTGCCGAGTGTATCGAGAAGCCGTATTCGCTCATAAGGCGAGCCGTCGCCAGGGCGATGGCAATCTTGGCAAACTCCATGGTTTGCAACTGCACGGGGCCAAACTTCAGCCACGCTCTTGCTCCATTGACTTCACTTCCCGCAACAAGTGTTACGGCCAAAGCCAAGATAGCTGCGGCGTAGAGGTAGTAGGCCGTTTTGTGCCATACGCTGGCATCGAGTAGGAGTATCACGACACCCACAACGAGCGATACACCAAACCACACAGCCTGCTTGATGTAGTTGTGCGAGAAGGCAAAGAAGTTCTCGCTACCCTCAACCCACGAGGCCGAGAATACCGCCACAAGACCTACGACAACGAGAGCCACATAGAGCAACACGGCTATGCGGTCCACACCTCCGAAGAGTGATATTTTGTTCGAGTTATAGGCCATAATCGTTATCTCTGCTTTTTAGCCCGATACATCGGGTAGGCAATCCTCTTCTGTTTAACATAATCGACCAACCAAGGTCGTGTGATGGTGTCGGTCAGATACTTCTCCTCGATAAGCGAGGCTATAGGCACCGCCATCTCGGCACCGAAACCTCCATGCTCGACATATACGGCAATGGCGATGCGTGGGTTGTTGCGCGGGGCAAACGATATGAAGGTCGAGTGGTCCTCACCCTTCGAGTTCTGCGCTGTACCCGTCTTACCGCAGACATCCAACCCCTTGAGTTTCGCACCTTGGCATGTGCCATCGACATTTACGCCTCGCCACATACCCTCGACAATAACATCGAAGTGTTTTTTATCGACTTTGGTATATTGACGCTCGTAGAAGCGGCTGTCGAGCGAGTCTCGGCCCTCCACACCTCGCACGATATGGGGAATATAGTAGTAACCTCGGTTTGCTACCGTAGCCGCCAGATTTGCCATCTGCAACGGGGTGCAACCCAGCTCTCCCTGACCTATCGAGAGCGAGAGGAGCGTGAGGGCGTTCCACGACCTGCGGTATCGCTTGTCGTAGAACTCACGGTCGGGCACAAAGCCGGGGCCCTCGCCCAGGAAGTCGCTGTCGAGCTTGCGACCGAAGCCAAACGAGAGAACATAGTCACGCCACACATCGAAGCCATCCTTCGCACGCTCGAACTTCTTGTTTTCGAGGATGTTGCGGAATACATAGCAGAAGTATGCGTTACACGATGTAGCGATGGCATAACGCAGGTCGAGCGGGGAGCGATGCTCGTGGCAACCGATATGCTCGCCACCGAGGTGATAACCCATGTGGCACGAGTACATATAGTGCGGTCGCAAGACACCCTCCTGCATACCTATAAGACCCGTTACGAGCTTGAAGGTCGAGCCCGGCGGATAGCGTGATTTTACGGCTCGGTTCCACAACGGGCGACGAGGGTCATTAAGCTCACGCATATAGTTGTTGCCTCGCTCCTTGCCTATGATTAGATTGTCGGGGTTGAAGGTTGGTGCCGATGCCATAACCAATATCTCGCCCGTCGAGGGCTCTATCGCCACCACGGCTCCCACCTTGTCACGCATCAGCTCCTCGGCAAACTGCTGCAGCTCGGCATCTATGGTGCAGACGATAGATTTTCCCGCCTGCGGCTCCTTGATTATGGTGTTGCGCTCGGCCTGTGGTGCAAAGATATCCTGCAGCACCAAACCCTTCTCGCCTCGCAACTCACGCTCGTAGGCCAACTCCAAGCCCTCCATACCGATATAGTCGCCCACCGAGTAGTCGGGGTCCTCGGCTATACGCTTCTGCGACACCTCACCAATGCTGCCGAGGAGGTTGCCGCCAATCTTGCGGGGGTATTGTCGCACGGTGCGCTGCGAGGTGTAGAAGCCCGAGATGTTCATCTCGTCGAGCAGCAACTTCTGCTCGACGGTTATAGGGTAGCGCATAAGGCGGTACTCACGACGAGGCAACGAACGCTTGAAACTCCTGACGAGCTGGTCGTGTGTCAGTCCGAGTATCTCGCAGACTCGCAGCGTGTCAAAGCCCCCTCGTGGCATATCCTTGCGCACTATCGAGACATCGTAGCAGAGGCGATTTTGCGCCAACAATTCGCCGTTGCGGTCGTAAATCTCACCTCGAGGTGGGTGTATCACCACATTTCGGAGGTAGTTGCGGTCGGACATCTCGCCATAACGACCATCCACAAGCTGTAGGTAGCCCAATCGTAACACAATTGTTACGAATATCGCAACCACAATAATGCGTGCTACCAATGCCCGTGGCGACAAGCCCTCTCCGTGTCCCATAACCTATGCAGAGAGTCGTTTAGAGAATAGATATATCAGAATATAATCGAGGGCTAACGATACCGATATGCTGCAGAGTATGCGCAGCATCAAGACCCCAAAATTCGATAACGATAGCCACTCGAAACCATAGAACAGCAACGAATGAAGTACCACCACGGCTACGACATAGCGATGAAAGCGTACACCGAGGCGTTTTGGTGTCGGTACACCCTCCTCGTTCGATACCGAGGATAACCCCGCCAACGAGAAGAGGATAAATCGACGGAAGTAGGCCACAGGTAGCGTGGCAAGCAGGTTGAGCCCCACTGTACCCATCATAAAGTCCATCGTGAGGCCGAGTATTACGCCCGCCCCGAGCATCTTCCACTGTGAGGTCTCAATCGGAAGAAATATCAAGAGCAGGATATAGACCATAGGGGCAACAAGTGGTGTTATGGCGAGGTTGTTGAGCACCAAACTCAACAACAAAACCACAACGACCAGCAATATGTATGCTCCATTTCTCATAGTTCTTTACTTCTTCTCAACTCTTGCAATAGCTATTTTTTTGCTTTCTCTTCGAGAGCCTTTGCCTCGCCCGAGTGGTTGTTGCGCACCAACACCACATTGTAGAGTCGCCCCATATCGGCTGCAAGGCGTATCTTGCAGTTGTAGGAGGTGCCATTTTCGGCAAGGGCAACCTTTTCGATGTTTCCTATCACCGCCTCACGAGGGAAGTAGTGCGAGAAGCCCGCAGCGCAGACCACATCACCCTCCTTCACCGAGGCATACTTCGACAACTCCTCGAAGTCTATAACTCCGGCATCACCGCCACGCCATACCACAGCACCGTGGCTCCCATCGCCCGACAGCACACCGCTGATGCGCATATCGGCATTGAGCAGCGTCTTTGCCACGGCAAAGTTCTCGGAGCAATCGACCACCACACCCACGGCATTGCCATCGGGTGTCATCACCGCCATATCTGCCGACACGCCATCGCTGTAACCCTTGTCTATGGTTATGAAGTTGCGGGCACGGTTTGTTGTCGAGGCTATGACACGCCCCGTGAGGTAGTCGTAGTGTCGCAGCACCTCGGATGCAGCAACCTCCTTGTTTGGCAGTAGCGCCTCGAGGTTGCGGATATGGTTCTCGAGATGAGCTATATGCTCGGTGAGTTCCCTATTCTCCTTACGCAGAGCAAAGTAGTTCGATACACCCGCAAATGTGCCATATATTCGCCCCACCACGGCATTCGACCATACGAGGATTCGGGCCTGTGTGTAGGGTGTCGAGTAGGCATACATACGGATAGCGATAATCTCCACTATTATAAAGACTATCGCTACCGATGTTTTGCGTATGAAGTATATCAGCTTCTGCATATTAGTTAGCCATTAGCTAAATTGTCAATTGTCAATTCGCCTGGCCTTATCGCATCAGGAAGGAGAACAAGTTGATATTCTTGAGGGCGATATTTGTACCACGCACCACAGCACGCAGTGGGTCCTCGGCGATATGGAACTGAATACCCGTCTTCTTCGAAAGACGCTTGTCGAGACCCTTAATCAGCGCACCACCACCTGCGAGGTAGATACCATTCTTCACAACATCGGAGTAGAGCTCCGCAGGCATCTCCTGCAACACCTTCATCAACGCTGCATCGAGCTTCACGAGCGACTTGTCGAGGGCGTAGGCAATCTCGTTGTAGGAGAGGGTGATGGTCTGTGGCAGGGCGGTGAGCATACTTGGACCCGTAACCACGAAATCCTCCGGCTCATCCTCCAACTCCGGTACCGCAGCACCAATCTTACACTTTATCTCCTCGGCAGTACGCTCACCGATGCGGATGCTGTGCTGCTGACGCACATAGTCCATGATGTCGGCCGTAAATACATCACCCGCAACATTTATCGACTCCGAGCATACGATACCGCCCAACGAGATACAGGCTATCTCCGAGGTACCGCCACCTATGTCGATAATCATATTACCCTCGGGAGCCTCTACATCTATACCTGCACCGAGAGCAGCAGCCATAGGCTCGTAAATCATCGCCACCTCACGACCTCCGGCATGTTCGGCCGAGTCACGCACGGCGCGAATTTCGACATTTGTCGAACCTGAAGGGATGCAGATAACCATCTTGAGCGAAGGCGAGAAGAGCGAGCTTCCGGTCTTGATTTTGCGTATCATGCCACGCAACATCAACTCCGTAGCGTTGAAGTCGGCAATAACGCCATCCTTGAGAGGGCGTATAGTGCGCAGAATTTGGTTTGTACGACCGATGTAGGCCTGTGCCTCACGGCCGAGTGCAGCGAGTTGACCTGTCTGAACATTCACAGCCACAACCGATGGCTCATCAACGACAACCTCGTCGTTATAAACAATCAGCGTGTTGGCTGTTCCGAGGTCAATTGCCAACTCTTGTGTTAATGAAAAAAGTCCCATAAATACTCTATTATTATTTTGTTTTTACTATCTCACATAATACTCCACGCAAAGATACAAAAAAGATAGATATCTTTGATATCTTTTTGAGAATTTCTACAAAAAAATTATTATCTTTGACACTTGGTAAGAGTGTAAAATCAAAAAAGTCACAACTAAAAAAATAGAAAACACTATGGAATTACTGAAATTAAACACCTCGAAGAGTGGCGTTGCCCTCTCTGCAGAATTGAAGAGTGCCGCATTGGCAGCTAACTCGTTGCTCTACTCGGGTAAGGGCGCAGGCAACGACTTCCTCGGTTGGGTAAACCTCCCTTCGTCGATATCGGCCGAGGAGATGAAGGCCATCAAGGAGTGCGCAGCATCGCTTCGCTCGAAGGCCGAGGTTGTTATCTGCATCGGTATCGGTGGCTCGTACCTCGGTGCCAAGGCTGTGCTCGATGCTATGAGCAACTCGTTTGAGCTGTTGCACAAGCAGCACAACAACCCTATCGTACTCTTTGCAGGTCAGAATATCTCGGAGGACTACACCGCCGAGCTGCTCGAGGCCGTGAAGGGCTACTCGATAGCAACAATCGTAATCTCGAAGTCGGGTACTACAACCGAGCCCGCTATCGCCTTCCGTATCATCAAGGAGGAGATCGAGAAGCGTTACGGCAAGGAGGAGGCCAAGAGCCGCATCGTAGCCGTGACCGATAAGGCTCGTGGAGCACTCAAAACCCTTGCTACACAGGAGGGTTACGCAACATTCGTTATCCCCGACAATGTGGGTGGCCGCTTCTCGGTTTTGACACCTGTAGGCCTGCTTCCGTTGGCTGTTGGTGGCGTGGATATCGAGGCGTTGGTTGAGGGTGCAAAGGCTATGGAGCAGGCAACTGCCGAGAGTGTCGCTTTCGAGGACAACCTCGCTGCGCAGTATGCCGCAACACGCTACGCCCTCTACACTTCGGGCAAGAAGATTGAGATACTCGGTTCCTATGAGCCAAAGTTGCAGAATATCAACGAGTGGTGGAAGCAGCTCTATGGCGAGAGCGAGGGTAAGGATGGCAAGGGTATCTTCCCTGCATCGGTTACCCTGACTGCCGACCTTCACTCTATGGGCCAGTATATCCAGGAGGGTGAGCGCTCGATGTTCGAGACCATTATCTCGGTCGAGAAACCTGCTCACGAGGTTAAGGTCGAGGCCGACGAGGCAAACCTCGATGGTTTGAACTTCCTTGCGGGC
This sequence comes from Rikenellaceae bacterium, assembly GCA_015059685.1. Lineage (GTDB taxonomy): Bacteria > Bacteroidota > Bacteroidia > Bacteroidales > Rikenellaceae > Alistipes. The sequence continues at coordinate 25,367 of SUZW01000019.1, forward strand.
AAGCGTCTGCACGAGATTAACAAGATGGCGGAGCTGGGTGTTCAGCTCGCCCATATCGATGGTGGTGTGCCAAATCTCCTTATTCAGATACCTGCAATCGAGGAGAAAACCATAGGCGCATTGCTCTACTTCTTCGAGAAGGCTTGCGGTATCAGCGGCTACCTTATCGATGTCAATCCGTTCAACCAGCCGGGTGTTGAGGCCTACAAGAAGAATATGTTTGCCCTCCTCGACAAACCGGGGTATGAGGCAGAGAGTGCGGCGATAAAATCCCGCCTGTAAAAATCGTTCTGAACGGTAAATTTTGCACAAGTCGTCGGTCGCCAAATTCCTCACATAGGCTTACTATGTTAATCCTGCTTTGCAGGCTTTTCCTCCTTGCGGCTCGGCAAAGTAAGCAAGCTCCCTCTGCTCTCGCTCCGCTGCGTCGGTTGCGGATTTGTCGCCTAGCCTTGCACAAAATTTCCTCGTTCATTTACGATTTTTAGGCAGGAAGTTCTGATTGGCACCTCCCCCAAAAAACCAACAAGATGGGTATCGTTTTCGATACCCATCTTGTTGGTTTTTAGCAGTTTTTGGTTGGCGGGAACTCTGGAAGTTGTCGGGGCGCAGGTGTAATGGCATTGAATGGCAGGCGTTCGCTAACGCTCACTGAATGGCAATCGCTCCCGTTGGTCGCTGAATGGCAGGCGTTTACGCTTTTTTGTCACAGCTTTCTGCGCTTTGCCATTAAGCAGTCGCAGACTGCGCTGCCATTAAGGGCGAAGCCCGTTTGCCATTCTATGCCATCTTTGTTGCGCCTTGACCACCTCCAGAGTTCCCACCAACCTAAAACCTTCAGCGCACCCCTAACGCCTCTAACGACCCTAATCCTCCTTGCGCCATCTCTCGTCTAATCTCTCTAAAAAAGCCTAAAGGCTTTTGCTTTTCCACACTTTTTTGTATCTTTGCAACTTGATATGTGTGCGCATACGCACATATGCGTGAAGGCTATGCTCGAAAAACTTGCAAAGCAGACGGCAATCTATGGTATCAGCACCATACTCGGCAGAATGTTGAGTTACCTGCTGACGCCATTCTACACCCGTATCTTTGGTGTCGAGTCGTACGGCATAATCACCGATGTCTATGCTTTGATACCCTTTGCGCTGGTTGTGCTGACGATGGGTATGGAGTCGAGCTACTTCCGCTTTGCGGCAAAGGCCGAGGCGGAGGGTGGTGACATCGAAAAGAGCAAACGCAAGCTCTTTGCTACGACCTGGGGCATAACCTCGTTGGCAGCGGTGCTCTTTTTTGTGGTTGTGGTGCTGTTCCGCAACGAGGTGTCGGCTTTGATGGGTGAGGCCTATGTGGCAAACCCTCTATATGTCGTCACGGTGGCGGCAATAGTGATGGCGGATGTGACGATGTGTCTGCCATTCTCACGCTTGCGAGAGCAGGGTAGGGCCTTGACCTTCGTGTCACTCAAATTGCTAAACATCCTTTTGCAGGTCGGTATGGCCGTGGCATTCTGGGGTGTCGGGCTCTTCGATACCGAGTTTGGCGTAGGTTGGGCCTTTGTGGCGAACCTTGTGGCAAGTATGGTTACCCTTGTGGCTGTTGTGGTGGCCTCGGGCAGGGTGAGCCTGCGCATAGATTGGGCGTTACTGCTTGTGATATTCGGCTACTCGTTGCCACTTCTGTTGTCGGGCGTGGCGGGTACAGCGGGCGAGTTTTTGGACCGCCAGCTCATAAAATACCTTGTGCCGACAGAGTCTATGGCGCAACTCGGCATCTATGGTGCCATAACCAAGATTGCGGTGGTGCTGACACTCTTTACGCAGATGTACCGATTGGCAGCCGAACCATTCTTCTTGGCCAACTACCGCAAGGAGGAGTTTGTGGCGATGAATGCTGCGGCACTCAAGTACTATATTATGGTCTCGATGGCCCTCTTCCTCGGTATTGCGCTCTATCGTGATGCGTTTGCGCTGATTGTAGGTCGCAGCTTCCGTGAGGGCATAGATATACTGCCCGTGGTGCTGGGCGCAAATGTCTTGAGTGGCGTTTGGCTCAATTTGTCGTTCTGGTACAAGAGGGAGGAGAAGACGCAGTTTGCGCTGTGGGTGACCCTTGCGGGTGTGGCGGCATCGGCAGGCTTTGGTCTGCTGCTGATACCGCAGCTGGGCTACTATGGTGCAGCGTGGAGCCGCTTTGCTGCCGAGGTGGTGATGGTCGCAATAAGCATCGTGCTGAACCGCATCTACTATCCGACACCATACGCCTTTGGTCGTATGGCCGAGTATGTGGTCTTGGCGTTGGCGTTGTTCTTTGTGGCCGAGTGCGTAGAGGTGGAGAGTGTGGTGTTGCGATATACGCTCTCGACCGTGATGCTCGTTATATACTTGGTCTATGCCGTGTGGCGAGAGAAGATAGATGTGAAGAGTTTTGTGAAACATATTTTGAGGAGGGGTTAGACGATGAGGTTTTGCGACATAATAGGACACGAGGAGTTGAAGCGACGACTTGTTGCGAGTGTGGATGAGGGGCGTGTGAGCCACGCACAGCTCTTCACGGGCTCGGCAGGTTCGGGCACGCTCGCCTTGGCGGTGGCCTATACGCAGTACCTCCACTGCACTGCTCGCCACGATGGCGACTCGTGTGGTGAGTGTCCATCGTGCCACCAGATAGCGGCACTGGCACACCCCGACCTGCACCTTGTCTTTCCTGTGAATAAGCAGGGCAAGAAACCTACGAATGGCCTCGTGGCAAACGATTTTATAGATGAGTTTCGTACTTTGTGGGAGCGCACAGGTGGTTACTTCTCGGCACAGCAGTGGTACGACACACTCGATTTGGGCAAGACGCTCAAAGGCTCGATTGCCGTGCGTGAGGCCGAGGAGATGATTACGAAGCTCTCCTACAAGAGCTTCTCGTCGAGGTACAAGACGATGCTTATATGGTTGCCCGAGACGATGCACGAGCGAGCAGCCAATATGATACTCAAAATCCTGGAGGAGCCGTGGGAGGACACCGTGTTTATCTTGGTGTCGGAGCGCCCCGACCTGCTGCTTGGCACGATACGCTCACGCACGCAGGAGGTCACCGTGCCACGACTCTCGGCCGAGGTGCTGGAGCGTGAGGTTCGGGCTGCGGGTGTGACCGACGAGGCTACGGTGCGAAATACGGCACGCTTGGCGAGTGGCGACCTATTGCGTTTGCGACAGATACTCTCGGGTGAGAGCGACGAGATACAGAGCGAGAACTTCTCGTTGTTCCGCACGATGATGCGCCACTGCTACCAGAATAAACACCTCGAGTTGCTCGTTTGGGCCGACGAGGTGGCGACGCTCTCGCGAGAGCGACAGATGGGGCTTATGGCCGACTTTGCCCGATTGTTGCGTGAGGCCTACATCACCCACGCAGGTGCGCACGGAGCGAGCTACCTATGGGGCGAGGAGGCGGAGTTCTGCAAGAAGTTCTCGCCGTTTATCGACTCCCGCAATATCGAGCCGATAATCGAGCTGTTGGAGGAGGCGCAGCGACGACTACGACAAAATGGCGATCCACGCATCGTATTTTCCTACTTTGCCCTCGCCACGAGTAAATATATAAACTTCGGAAAGTGATGCACTGCGCTGTGGTTCTTGCCGGAGGCAATATCGGTGATGTCGAGGCCCGCTTTGTCGAGGCGGAGCGACTCCTGGCGGAGAGGGGAGTGGCGATTGTAGCGAGGTCACGCAACTACAAAACCGAGGCGTGGGGCTTCGAGAGCGAGAGGCTCTTTACGAATGTGGCGTGGAGGGTCGAAACGGAGTTGGAGGCCGAGGGGCTGCTCGATGTGCTGCAGGAGGTTGAGGCTCTCTTGGGGCGCAACCGTGAGGCGGAGCAGCTGAAGAAGAAGAGCGAAGGCGTGAGGTACTGCTCCCGCACTTTGGACCTGGATATCCTCTTCTACGACGAGGAGCATATCTCGACCGAGCGACTGAAAGTTCCGCATCCGCTGATTATGGAGCGAGATTTTGTGATAGAGCCCACTTGCGAGCTGTTGCGATGCGATAGGGCGCAGTTGGGTGAAAAGATAGAGAAGATTTATGCTGAAAGTATTGCGTAACATAGCGATAGTGGTGGCGGTGGCCGTAGTTGCTACGGGGTGCTTCAAGAAGGTTACCACGGATACGGTGCTCTGCATCAAGGTCCTGTCCGAGGAGGAGTCGGGCGGTGAAAGGGTGCCCGCAGAGGGGTGCTATGGTTATATCTACTATGCCAACAAAGATTGGGCTGTGGCTTCGTATGACGATGCCGTTGCCAAGACCATAACCAATCTCAAGACGGGCGAAAAACGCTCGGAGCCGGATGGTGAGAGCGAACCATATATGATTGATGGGGCGTCGAACAACTATGTCTCGATATTCCAGGGTGAGCCGTCAGCACTTGTTGTTGTGATATACCCCGAGGCCAAGATGTACGCCTATATGCATCGACAAACCGAGGCGGAGAACCTTCACTATACATACCTGACGCTGATATTCCACAAGTGGAAGACAGGTGAGTATTCCGAAGGGTCGAAAGATGGATATAAATGGATGGTTGTTGCCCCCGAGACTGTGGATGAGCCCGAGGTGCCTTCGACACCACCAACTAACGATGAGAACGAGTAAGAGATGACTAAAAATTGCAAAATAGCTCTGCGTGCGGCGGTATTGCTCCTGTTTGGAGGGGCATTCTTCTCTCGTTGTGCCAATATTATGACACCCGAGGGAGGTCCAAAAGACACCCTTCCACCCGTTATTGTGAAGCTCCAACCCGATAACTTCGCCACAAACTTCAAGGAGAAGAAGATATATATCGAGTTCAACGAGTTTGTGCAGATTAAGGACCAGAATAAGGAGATGTTCACCTCGCCTGCGATGAAGAAGGCGCCACTGCTGACCACCCGTGGCAAGGGTATCGTCATCACCATTCGTGATACGCTCCTCGAGAATACCACCTACGCCATAGACCTCGGCTCGGCCATCCGTGATAACAACGAGGGCAACCCACTCAACGCTATGCGTTTCGTATTCTCGACGGGTGATAAGGTCGATTCGATAATGTGCTCGGGATATACGGCCGACTCCTACAAGGCCGATAGCGTGAGCCGCACATTCTTGTGGTTCTACATTGCCGACTCGCTGCCCGTGACACCCGACTACGACTCGACAATCTTCAACCGTAAACCCGATGTCATAGCCCGTGCGCAGAACAACGGTATCTTCATAGCGCAGAACCTCAAACCTGTGAAGTACCGCATCTACGCCATAGGCGACAAGAACGACAACCAGCTCTATGAGCCGGGCTCCGACCTTGTAGGCATACTCGATAAGGAGTACAACCCTGTGGAGCTGCCCGAGTTTGCGATATGGTTCGACTCGCTGCGTATGTACCCAAGCGCCGAGCCACAGCTCTACTTCCGTATGTTTACCGACAAGGCCTTCACAAATCAACGCTTGGTAGATGCCGTGCGCCCCGACCAGAAGAAGGCGATGTTGTACTTCAATGCCGACTACCCTCGTATCGACTCGTTGGTGTTTGACAACATCCCGAGCGACAAGGTGCTCATAGACCCTCAAACCAAGGGCCGTGATACGATGGCACTGTGGTTCAATGTTCCGGCCGAGGAGCTGCCCGACACAATAAAGGGTCAGATTGTATATTACCGCCACGACTCGTTGCGTCAGCTCTCGAAGACTCGGGAGCCACTGAAGCTGGCGTGGAAGTTGATCGAGACCAAGGAGCAGCAGAAGGAGCGTGAGCGCATCGAAAAGGAGAAGGAGAAGGCCGCCAAGGAGGGCAGGGAGTATAAGGACCCGAATGACAAGAATAAATTTACGCTCAACATAGGTGCCGGCAAGGAGGTAAACCCCGAGCGGGGCTTCGAGATATCGTTTGGCACCCCGGCTGTGACCTTCGACACGACGGCTGTGAAGTTGCTTGTCGTGGCCGAGGATAAGAGTACGACACCTGTCGAGATGCACTTCGTGCGTGATACGCTGAATATGTGCCGTTGGCAGGTCAATGCCCCGTGGAGGGAGAAGACCAACTACCGCCTCTATGTGCCGAAGAAGAGTATCACCGATGTTATGGGGTACCAGAACGACTCTACGGTGGTGGAGTTTGCAACCTACGACCCCGAGAAGTTTGCCACGGTGACACTCAATGTTACGGGCGAGGCGGGCAAGGAGTATATACTGCTGCTCACCGACTCGTCGAACAAAACTTTGCAGGAGAAGAGGGGCGTGACGACGGGTCAGTACCGCTTCAACTTCGTTGCTCCGGGCGATGTGCGTCTTCGTGTTATTGAGGACTCGAACGGCAATGGGCAGTGGGATGCAGGAGATGTGTTACAACGCCTGCAACCCGAGCGTGCCGAGATATACGCCAACGACCGTGGCGAGGATATCTTCACAACGAAGATGAATTGGGACTTCGAGATAAACCTCGATATGGCCAATCTGTTCAAGCCGATGACGATGGAGAATATCGTGAATATGCTCGAGGAGAAGGAGGAGGCCCGCCTGAAGAAGCTCTACGAGGAGTGGCTCAAGAAGCGGGGCGAGAAGAAGGATGAGCCACAGCAGCAGAGCAGCGGTGGCGGTATGGGCTTCGGAGGAGCAATGGGCGGTATGGGCGGCCTTGGTGGTTTGAAGAATACATTTTAGACGATGAAGAGATTTTATATAACCCTTGTGTTGCTTGTTGCGATGTTGGTGGTCGCTCTGCCTGCGAAGGCACAGCACACTGTGGCCATCACGGGTGGAACGGGATATGCCACTTCGCGACTCTACCCTGCACAGGAGATGCGAGCCTTGTGGGGCACATATCAGGCGGGTTTTTCGTGGCGATACTACTCGTTGCCACGCTTTGTGGGTTGTATAGGCGTGGATGTGGAACTTATGCAGCGAGGCTTCTCGTATGCACCATACCCTTCACGCTACGAGACGAAGAAGGAGTATAAGTACTACACCCGCAAGCTCAACTCTATTATGGTGCCTATTGTGTGGCAACCCCATGTCTATCTTATCAAGAACCACCTGCGTATCTATTTGGAGGCGGCACCGACCTTCTCTTACAACTTCGCCTCGAGGTACTGGAACGACGAGAGCTACTCGATAGACCAGACGCTCCAGGCAAAGAGCGTGAGTGGCAAGTATGATTTCCGCTCCGAGCGAGATAACCGCTTCTCGTTTGGCTTGGCGGCAGGTGGAGGCTTCGACCTTCTCTTCGGGCAGATGGAGTTTGGTGTGCGTGTCCGCTACGACTTTGGCTTCTCGGATATATTGCGAAACCGTAACAAATACTATACGAACAACCTCGATATGGAGCAGAAGCCGGGCGAAAACCCCTTCTACCTTACACCGTTGCGCTCGCCACTCGACAACCTGACGATTTCGTTGAAGGTGGGCTTCCGCATCGGTAAAGCGGGCTTTAAGGAGTGGGAGTGGAAGCGTCCGAAGTTCCCGAAGAATAAAGAGGTGTTCAAATTTGCACTATAGTAAAAATCGTTCTGATGAGTTCTTTTTGCACGAGCCGGCGGAGAGCGAAATGCTCACATACCTCAAAGTATGCTCCGCTTTCGCTCCCTGGCCTCGCACAAAAATAATCTCATCATTGACGATTTTTAGGGCAGGAATGCGCAGACAATTTTGGGGGCGTAGTCTGATAAGGGCCAGTAATGGCCAGTAAGGGCTATTAAGGGCAAGTAAGGGTATAGCGCCTTCTTTACTAGCCGTTACTAGCCCTTACTAACCCTTAATTCACCTGCGCCGTGATAAGGGTAGGAGTTTAGATAATTAAAAAGCTAATGGCTAATGGCCAACGCTGCGATTAAGCCGAGGGCAGAGGCTGCTTGCAGACTTTGCCGAGGCGGAGCAGTGAAGACCAAAGGTCAATGGCTAATAGCTATAAAAAAAACTATGGAGAATACAAGACAAGAGAAGATTGCAAAGCAGATACAGCGTGATGTTGCCGAGATTTTTCAGCGTGACATTGCCGAGTCGCTGCGTGGTACGCTCGTAACGGTTACGGCTGTGCGAGTATCGCCCGATTTGGGCTATGCCAAGATTTATGTGAGCGTCTTTCCGTTCGACAAGGCGCAGGCGACACTCGAGGTTATCGAGCAGCAGAGCCGCATAATCCGTGGTGCGCTCGGTCGTCGTATGCGTCATCAGGTGAAGGTTATACCCGAGTTGCAGTTCTTCATCGACGACTCGCTCGAGTATATCGAGAATATCGACTCGTTGCTGAAAAAGTAGCACTGCTCGGCTATGAAGTGGAGATTTGCCCTGCGCTACCTTATCTCGCCGAAGTCACACTCGGTGATAAATATCATCGCCTCCGTGAGTCTTCTCTCGATGGCGGTGCCGGTAGCTGCTATGGTGATACTCCTCTCGGTTTTCAACGGCTTCGAGGGGTTGGTGCGTGACCTCTACAAGGCGGTGGATGCCGATATCGAGATACGCTCGACGCATCTGCTGCGGAGCGACGATGATGCACTGCGTAGCCGCATTGCCGAGTGCGATGGTGTCGATGCGCTCTCGTTTGTAGTGGAGCGACAGGCGATGCTCTGCTACCGAGATAACCGCACCACAGTGCAGCTGCGAGGCGTGGATGCCGACTACGACAAAGTTGTGCCAATCGAGGAGTTTGTGTCGCTTGGCGATGCGAGGGTTGAGGTTGGTGACTTCGACCGCCTGCTGGTGGGTGAAGGGGTGGCCTACGACCTCGGCATATACTCCACGGCCGCAGGAGATGTTCGTGTTATGTCGCTCGGTGGGGGAGCTATAGGCTCTCTGCTGCCGACAATGGCGATGCGTAGCGAGGTGTTGGAGGTGTGCGGAACCTTTATTATCGACCAGCAACACGCCTCATCGTTTGCCCTCACATCGTTGCGTGCGGCCGACGGATTATTCGGTTGCGAGGGTACGGCAGATGCGGTGTTGGTGAGGGTCGAGGAGGGTAACTCCTCCCGAAGGGTGGTAGAGGCTCTGCAACAACGCTTGGGCGAGGGCTACAGCGTGATCTCTCGTGAGGAGAAGAATAGCGCCTTCTATGCCATTATGCGCTACGAGAAGTGGGGTGTATTCCTCGTTTCGTTGCTGGTGTTGTTGGTCGCTTCGCTCTCGATTATAGGCACGGTTGTGATGTTGATTATAGAGAAGCGTGACGAGCAAACCACGCTTCGCTCGATGGGTGCCGACAACGCCCTTCTGCGAGGGGTATTTGTGCGTGAGGGTCTGCTTCTTTCGGGCATAGGTGGTGCAATAGGCTTGGTTGTGGGTATTGCCATAACGCTTGCGCAGCAGCACTTCGGCTTTGTGAAGATGCCAAACGGCAACTTCCTTATCGAGAACTATCCCGTGGAGTTGCAGGCGTTGGATTTGGTGGTTATCTTTGTTACATTTATAGCAGTTGCAGCGGCAATATCTACGGTTGCAACCTCGATAATGATTAAGAGAAGATGAGAAGAATTTATGTTTTGATACTCGTGGCGTGTGTCATTGGCTTCGGTGGGTGTAAAAAGAGGGTTGTTATACCCGACGATACCCTTGCCGACATCTTTCACGACGCCTTTGTTGTAAATGCCTATATTGGCCAGGAGCATATAAATATCGACTCGCTCGCCATGTACGAGTCTATATTCGACCACTATGGCTATACGGCCGAGGATGTCGCCTACACGGTGGGCAACTTCTCTCGTCGCAAGAGCGCACGCCTCGGCTCGGTGGTCGAGGAGGCCATATCGAGGCTCGAGCGTGAGAGCAAAGTTTATGAGAAGGGGGTTGTTATACTCGATACGATACGGGCGGTTGCGGTACGCTCCTTCACCCGCACGATATACGAAGATACGCTAATCAAGGCTACACGCCGTGCCGACTCCACGAAGTTGCGTGTGGCTGTGCCTGTGCAGCGTCTTGGCGAATATACCGTGACCTACGAGTATGAGTGCGAAGATGACCTCAAGAAGTACCCTCGTCGTGCCGACCTCTACTTCGAGTATGAGAATGGCAGCCGTATGGGAAGCACCTCATATACGCTGCATAAGGAGGATAGGGTGCGTCGTACCCTCACCCTGCGTCGTGAGGAGGAGCGTCGTTGCAGCCTCGTCATAAACCTCGGCAACTACACCGAGATGAAGAAGCGTAAGCCGAAACGCCAAAACCTTGTGATTAAGAACCTGAAGGTGGTCTATAAACCAGACGAGAAGATAGCTATAGATAGCCTGCAGGAGAGGTATCTCCCGATAAAGATATTTGCAAATGGTTTCCTCATCAAGAAGGATAGCGTCGCACTATCTGCTGACACAACAAGGGTGGCTACCCCGCCCGCTGATAACCGTTAGCATTGCTCCCGATGGCGACCACGAGATTGTCGCCATCGAGCAGTACGATGGGTCGTTGGACTCAACCCCCGAGGTGGAGTTCTACGATGGGGTGCTGTGTGCCGGCTTCGTAAATGCCCATTCACACCTCGAGCTTGCATACCTGAAGGGAGCTATAGCCGAGGGCGAGGGCTTTGCTGCCTTTGCCGAGAGTATAGGCCGTGTGCGAGGCCTATATACCGAGGCGCAACGACTCGATGCTATTGCGGAGGCCGACCGAGCGATGTGGGCCGAGGGCGTAGATGCTGTGGGCGATATCGTAAATGGTGCAACCTCGTTCGCTACGAAGGCCGCAAGCAAAATCATCTATCGCAACTTTGTCGAGGTCTTCGGCTTGCGGGAGTGCAACCTCGACCGCCAAAGGGCTTTGCTCGACTATCCCGATACATCGCTTACACCCCACTCGATATACTCGGTTGCGGATGCTCCGTTCCGTGAGGTGTGTGGCGAGGGGAAGGCTCCCCTCTCGATACACTTCGAGGAGTCGCCCGACGAGGCAAAGCTGTACGAGGGTGGCGGAGCACTGCACGAGTGGTACAAGAGGGTGGGCTTTGAGTGCGACTTCCTGCACTACGGCACGCCCGCACGACGCATCGTCGAGTGCGTTCCGAAGGGTAGGAGTCTGCTGCTTGTCCACAACTGCGCCATATCGTCGCTCGATATTGAGACCATAATGGAGCACTTTGTGGCCGATGTCTATTGGGTCTTGTGTCCACGCTCCAACGACTATATCTCACGAATTAAACCTCGCTCGGTGGAGTTGTTGCGCTCGTCGGGCTATAATATAAATATATGTATAGGCACCGACTCTCTCGCCTCGAACCACTCGCTGTCGATGGTCGAGGAGCTGAAGATGTTTGGCGATATACCTCTCGAGGAGCTGCTGCGCTGGGCAACGATAAATGGAGCTCGTGCGCTCGGCATAGATGACCGCTACGGCTCTATCGAGGTGGGCAAACATTCGGGTATCGTGAATATCAAGGGTGTAGATTTTTCGACCTTCGCACTGCGCCCCGACGCCTACGCACAACGAGTATTGTAGAAACACAAAAGGCTGTCCGAGAACGGAACAGCCTTTTGTATTAGGATGAAACTCCTAAATACATTGTAGCGGTTTTACTATTTCATAAACTCTGCTACCTGGTCGTTAGGAAGAACTGCCTCTTTGAAACAATAAGCACCTGTCTTCTCCGACTTAACCATCTTGATGCACTTGGTAAACTGCTTACCTACACCTGTTCTAAGGGTTGCGACTGCTTTCTTTGCCATAACTCTTTACCTCCTTAATTACTTAATTTCACGATGTAAAGTTACCCTCTTCAAATATGGATTGTACTTCTTACGCTCCAAACGATCAGGGGTGTTCTTCTTGTTCTTCGTGGTGATGTAGCGCGACATTCCTGGTACGCCACTCTCCTTCTGCTCGGTGCACTCCAAGATGACCTGAACTCTGTTACCTTTCTTTGCCATAGCTTGTTAATGTTTAGTAGATTTTCTTGGGAGCA
>SUZW01000037.1 GCA_015059685.1 Rikenellaceae bacterium
CTGCCGCAAAGGAGGGCGGAGAGAGATGATTGTAAAGATGATGAAATACAATATCGTCTTGTTCTCGGCAGAGCGTGAGCGTTTCGTGGAGCGTTTGCGTGAGTTGGGAATGGTCGATATCACCACTTCGGGTTGGGAACCAACCGAGGCGGATAGAGAGCTCGTTACCGCTATCGAGAGCCGCACGAAGGCACTCGCTGCGTTGGAGCAGTTTGCAGGTAGTGAGGAGTACACCGAAGGTGCAACCAAGCTCGCAGAGGGCACGGCTTTCGAGGCTTATCAGAAGGCGCAGGCGGCTATCGCTGCTGCCAAGGCTGACAACGCCCGTTTGCAGAAGCTGCTCGACGAGTGGTTGGCTTGGGGTGAGTTCGACTGCTCGATGCTCGCCAAGTTGGCCGAGAGTGGCATCGTACTCCGCTACTTCACGGCTCAACGAGCAACCTTCGAGAAGAGCAGCGAGGAGTGGGGCGCAAACCTCAATATCGCTGTCGTAGGCGAGGATGACTCGGCAGTTCGCTTCGTCGTTATCGGTAACGGCTCGGAGGAGATAGCAATAGATGCGCAGGAGCAGAAGGCTCCGACGATGAACAGCTCGGAGTTGAAGGCCGCAATCGAGGAGAACGAGGCGGAGGTGAAGGCGCAAAACGCAGTTTTGAGTGCTGTGGCTGATGCTCGTGCCGAGATTGAGGCGGAGTTGGCGGCTTTGAAGTGTAAGATGCAGGATGTTCGTATCGAGGCTACGGCAGATAAGGCAGCCGAGGGCTTGTTGCTCGTTATGGAGGGCTGGGCAGAGAAGGCTACTTCTGCGCAGGTTGATGCTGTACTCGACGAGTATCCGAATGTTGTCTATATCAAGGAGAACCCAACCGAGGAGGACGAGACACCGGTTAAGTTGAAGAACAACCGCTTTGCTCGTCTGTTCGAGTTGATTGGTGGCTTGTATGCCCTTCCAAAGTATGGTACGCTGGATATGACACCATTCTTCGCTCCGTTCTATATGCTCTTTTTCGCTATCTGTTTGAACGATGCGGGCTATGGTGCGATTATTCTCGCACTCGGTATCCTGATGCGATTTATGATGGGCGAGAAGATGCGCAAGATGGCGTACCTCACGATGATTTGCGGTGGTGCAACCACGCTCTTTGGTTTGGCTACGGGCTCACTGTTCGGACTGTCGATACCTACGGCGTTGTTTGACTTCCAGGCGGAGTTCTTCTCGTGGGCATTGGCTCTCGGAGTCTTCCAGATTTTGTTCGGTATGTTGCTCAATATTATCTTCAAGGCGAGCCACTTCGGCATTAAATCGACCTTCTCTACACTCGGTTGGTTTATCGTGCTTGTGTCGGGCTGCTTGGCGGGTGGTTTGCAACTGCTCAACGAGTCGTGGGTAATTCCGGGCTTCACGACCTCGTCTATCGCCTTCTATGTGGCTATGGGCGTAGGCTTGTTTATGATGCTCTTCCTGAACGATTTGAGCCGTAAGCCTATCGAGTATATCTTGCTCTACGGCTTTTTGAAGAACTTTGCTTCGGGCTTGTGGGATACCTATAATAATATTACGGGCTTGTTGAGCGATGTGCTTTCGTATATCCGACTCTTTGCTATCGGCTTGTCGGGTGGTGTGTTGGCGCAGGTATTCAACTCGTTGGCTATGGGACTTACAGGTCTTGATGCAGGTATCGAGCAATTTGGGGTTGGTACTGTGTTCCAGATTTTGGGTGCTACGGCTATCCTCTTGGTCGGACACGCCATCAACCTCTTTATGTCCACCATATCGTCATTCGTACACCCAATGCGTTTGACCTTTGTGGAGTTTTACAAGAATGCAGGCTTCGAGATGACAACACGAGCTTTCGAGCCTCTTACAAAAGAGAAATAACAAACAAATTCAATAACTAATTAAAAACATTACAATTATGAATTCAGCTTTGATTTTGGCCTATGTAGGTGTAGCACTTATGGTAGGCTTGGCAGGTATCGCATCGTCGGTTGGTACAGCAATTTGCGGTCAGACCGCAGTAGGTGCAATGAAGAAGAATGGTGGCGCTTTCGGTAGCTACATGATTCTCTCTGCTCTTCCTGGTTCGCAGGGACTCTACGGTTTCGTATGTTTCTTCATGGTCCAGGGCCTCTTGACTCCTGAGATTTCGATGTTCCAGGCAGCTGCAGTATTTGGTGCAGGTTTGCTCGTTGGTATCGTTAACTTGGCAGCTGCTATCTTCCAGGGTAAGGTCTGCGCTAACGGTATCGCAGCTATCGGTAATGGTCACGATGTTATGGGTAAGACCCTTATCCTCGCAGCGTTCCCAGAGTTGTACGCTATCTTGACCGTTGCAGCAACATTCCTTATCTCGAATGCAGTAGCATAGTGTAAAGCTACATTGCAACAAATAATCCGTTGTGGTCGCAAGACTACAACGGATTATTGTTTTGTCGTGGCAGAGAGATCTACTCCATAGGTCGCACACGCACCTCGCATACGCCATCGAGTGCCACAACCAACGCCTCGATATCTGTGCGCTCCTCGACTTGCCCGTAGTGATAAGGGTAGAATATGGCGGGACGAATGGCCTTTACGGCACGCACAGCCTGCGCCACGGTCATTGTGTATGGCTGATTTACGGGCAGGAAGGCGATATCTACGCCCTGCACCGCCAATACATCGTCGTTATCTTCGGTGTCGCCAGCAACATATATTGTCGTGCCTCCGAGTGTGAGGATGTAACCGCAGTCCTCCCGTGACTTGGGGTGGAAGTCGGTGTGACCCTCGCTTATATTGTAGGCTGCAACAGCACGGATATGCAACCCCTCAAATGGCTCCGCTACCGCTGCGGGCACCATCGTCGTGCAGTCGTGCTCGAAGGCCTCGGCCGAGGTCTTGTCGCAGATGATGGCGGTCTGAGGCGTCGATAGCTTCTCTATTGTCGAGAGGCAGAGGTGGTCATAGTGGGAGTGTGTCACCAAGATGACATCCGCCTTGGGGAGTCGCTCCCATTCGAAGTTCTCGCCTACGGGGTCGATGTAGATGTGACGGCCGTTGTGCTCTATGCCGAGCGAGGCGTGGGCAAAGAATGTAAGTGTGATGGTCGAGCCATCACGGGCAGTGATTGTGTCCTGCGGATAGGTCGGAGTCTTCTTTCCGCAACCAAAGAGTGAGAGTAGTGACATAATAAAAACGGTAATTTTAAGTTTCATAGCTATCGTTTGCTACATTTTAGTGGTAGCACAACTACAAATTTACAAAAAATCTCGCAAAAAGTGTATCATCGAGTGCAAAGATTAAAAAAGTTTGCAAAAACTTTTGTCGGAAAAGAAATTTCGATTATCTTTGCACTCGCATTAGCGCAATGGCGGGATAGCTCAGCTGGTTAGAGCGCATGATTCATAATCATGAGGTCGAGAGTTCAAGTCTCTCTCCCGCTACAAGACAAACGAAAACACTGAACTTTTGTTCAGTGTTTTTTTTTATTATATGCGGCTTCAAACTTGTTTGAATAGCCACATATAATAAAAAAGCGCACGATGCAGTGCATCGGGTGTTTTCGTGCAGTCTTGGGCTGTTTCAGGAGGTAGAGGCTCATCAAGCGAAGCGAGGTAAGTCGAGTACTTCAAAAGAATAGGAGTGGCAAAACCACTCCTATCAGTTAAATATTCCTGCCCGAAAAATCGTCAATTAACGAGGAAATTTTGTGCGTTGCAAGGCGACAAAAGCGCAGCATAGTAAACCTATGTGAGCATTTTGGCGACCGCAGCAAGGTGCAAAATTTACCGTTAAGAACGATTTTTCAAAAGGTCTCGGATCTCCGTAAGAAGCACCTCCTCCTTCGATGGTTCTGGTGCAGGTGCAGGTGCAGGCTCCGCCTTCTTCTCCTCCTTCTTCTTCAAGTTCGAGAGCTTGTTCATAAGCTTCACGAGCAAGAATACGCAGAATGCCAAGATTGCGAAGTCGAAACACTGCTGAATAAATGCGCCATAGTTCCAATATACCGGCTCGGAAGGCACCACTGCGCCATCCACAACCGACACTGCAGCATCCTTAAGTGCGGCAAGGTTCACCTTCAAATCCTTGAAATCTACACCACCGAGCAACATACCGATAGGCGGCATCAGGATGTCATTCACGAGCGATGTAACAATCTTGCCGAAAGCACCACCGATGATAACACCGACAGCCATATCCATCACATTGCCCTTGAGGGCAAATGCCTTAAATTCCTTCAAAAATCCCATAAGCCTAAGTTTTTTACCATTAGCTATTGGCCGTTAGCCATTAGCCAAATTTATTCATACAAAATTTATTACAAATCTAAAAGTTGTATAACAAGAGGGATTTCAAGGCTTGCAAGGCGTTGAGTGCGCAGCATACTAAAGCGTATGTGAGCAACTCAACGACCGAAGCGTAACGCAGAAATCACCTTGTTAGACGGCTT
>SUZW01000020.1 GCA_015059685.1 Rikenellaceae bacterium
CATTTCCCCTTGAACCAAAGTTACCTTTGGCAAGCTTCAAAACCTTTTTTCTTCTTGCGCGTGATGCGACAGCATTTACTGAACGTGGCATAGTTAAAAGTTTTTGATGAGATTAACAGCGGCACGCTTCTCTCGTACTCTTTAGGGCTGTTTCACCTCGGTTAATAAAAATTGTTAATTGCGAAACTGTGATTAAAAATTATTTAACCAACAATTTCAAAAGCTTTGGCTCGTCAACACTCGAAACGATGCCCGAGTGGCAGAGGTTACGCTTTTGCTTGGTAGTCTTTTTGGTCAGGATGTGACTGTGATAAGCGTGCTTACGCTTGATCTTACCTGTGCCGGTGAAAGAAAAACGCTTCTTTGCAGCGGCATTTGTTTTCATCTTTGGCATAATCGTAAAAATGTTTAATTAGTTAATAAATAGCCCGCAAAGGTAAGACTTTTTTTCGAGATAGCACACACTTGTACAAAATATTTTTCGATTTGTATAATAAATAGGTATCAGAAGCCTCTATATTCAAAAAAAATCTCTATCTTTGGCGCACTGAAAAATACACAAATAAAATATTAGATATGAAAAGATTACAACTTTTTGTGGCTACCTTGTTGCTGGTGGCTTTGACTAACGCTTGCGTGCAGAACATCGAGGGCGTTGACACTTCGCTCGGCTATACCACCATCACAGTGGGTATGCCCGAGAGCCGTACCTCGCTCGGTGCCAAAGACGAGAATGGCATCTACGCCATTTATTGGAGCGATGGCGATAAGATTGTAGCCAATGGCGCAGCTTCGAGCCGTATGGATATTGGCGAGAATAAGAAGTCGGCAACCTTCCACTTCGAGGGCAGCCTGCTCGTTCCGCCTTATCACTTGACATACCCTTACACTGCAAATTCGGCGTGTACGGATGGTAAGCCAACGGTTGTCTTTGCTGCAAATCAGGAGTATGTGGAAGGCTCTTTCGGTGTTGGCTACGCTCCGATGTGTGGCTATGTAGAGAGTGGCGAGGCCTCGATGCAGCACTTGGCAGGTGTGCTTCAATTTACCGTGAAGGGCGCAAACAGACTCTCGACAATCGAGATTATTGCCGAGGAGGGAAAGGTTTTGGCCGGAGAGTTTGATGTTGATTGCGAGAGTGGAACACTTACAGCTATCGAGAGTACAGCAACAAACAAGATTACCTACACAGCAAATCAAACACTTACCGAAGATGGAACTGCTTTCCACATCACCGTACCGAAGGGCATTGAGGGTGTTTGTAAGGTTGTTTTGACCGACTCGGCAGGCCAGAAGATGAACTTGAAGTGGACAGCATCGAATGTTTCGGCAGGTGTTGTTCGTGAGTTCACGCCATTCACTTTCAAGGGTGGCGCATCGTTTGAGTTGCAGGAGATGACAAGCATCGAGGATGATATCGAGGCGGATAATAACGGTGAGTATCACGATGGCGTTTGGGGCTATATCAAGTATGACGATGGTGCTCCGGCAGTTGGTGTATCGGTGTCGGATGGTTTCTCGGTTGTGCAGACAGACGAAAATGGTTTCTACCAATTTCCCGAGGGTGTAGATGACCGTACATATTATATCTACTACTCGATACCTGCGGATGCAAAGGTTGTTGTAAACGATAAAAACTACCACACATTCTTCAAGAGGTACCTGCCTACACAGCGTTTCTACAACTTCAAACTCACAAAGATTACCAAGGAGAGCAACTTCTCGTTGTTTGTGATTGCAGATACGCACGGCTATACCGATGGAACAATCACCCGTTTGAAAAACGAGTGTGTTGCAGGTGTTCAGCGAGAGGCTGTAGCAAAGAGTGGAACGCCTTGTTATGCCATAATTTGCGGTGATATTGTATGTACAAGTACAACGAACAATAGCAGGGAGTGGCTACAAGCTACTAAATTTATGCCGTTGATGCGTGAAGCGTTTGCGCCAAAGAATACGGGTGGTGTGCCAACATTTTATGTGATGGGTAATCACGACCACGAAAGAACTCATTTCGATAACGCCTCAACCAATTATAGCGATTACGATTTGTTCAACTATCATGCACAGGATGCCTTTGAGCAAAACTTTGCTCCGGCAAACTACTCATTCAATCGTGGCGATACCCATATTGTCTGTATGCGTGATATCTGGTGGCCGACGACGAGCCATACCGGCAATACAAGTGCAGGCGAAGATGGCGATTTTACCGATGAGCAGTTGGCTTGGCTGACAGCGGATTTGGCGAATGTTACAACCGACAAGAAGGTTGTTCTTTGTGTTCATATCCCTCTCTCAAATTTGTACAACGAAGCATCTTGTCCAAATGTTAAGAAGGTTGTAGATTTGATTAAGGGCTACACCGAGCCACAGATATTTTCGGGTCATACCCATACAAACCGTGATGTTAAGGCAAACAGCACTAACTTTAGTTATAAGTGCCCTGTAAGCGAAAAGACTATTGTCGGCAACTGGGGTACGGGTGCAAGAACGACTGGAAACCCATCCCTCAAATGTATGGGCGATGGCGCTCCATTTGGTTTTGATATCTATGATGTTAGCGGAGCATCATTTACAAACCACTACTATGTAGATTGTACAAGTAACTTAAGTCACAATGTCAATATGGACTATGTGATGCGAGCATACCTCTCGACCGATGTATATGGTGGCGACTGTGATGGTAGTGAAACGGTTGCTCGTGATATAGAGTATTACTTCAGTTTTGCAAAATGTACATCTTCCATTTTCTCTTCCACTATGGTTGAGTATCTCCACGTGAATGTATTTAATGGTACACCTGATACTTGGACTCTCAAACTATATATAAATGGCTCTTATGCAAAGGATTTGACTTGGGTAGCAAATTCGAGGACTAATGGGTGGAGTAGTCTTGATCCATCATTGACTTGGGGCGGAGAACGAGGCGATGGAACATTCTCGTCACCTTGGTATCCTATTGGTCAAGATTATTGGAATATCTCTCCAAACAGCCAAGATTGGTGGTATATAGCCTACATAGCTAATGAATCAACCTCTACATCTACTCAGGTGATGAACAATTATTGCTATCACAAGTGGCATTGCAGTTTGACATCGGCACAGGTGACTGCTATTCAGGAGGGTAACTTCTATGTTGAGGCTATCCATACCGAGTTTGACAAGACAAGAACATACACAACCAACAAGATTTTCGGCCAGGCAGACTATAACGGCTACATTAACTATAAATAGGTCACAAGCAATACTATTTACACTATGATAGAGACACTTAAATTCTACAAAAACTTTCCGAAGGAGGGCATCAACTTTATCGATATCATCCCTTTCCTGCAGTCGAAAAAGGCCTTTCGTGAGGTTGTCGAGGCGCTAAAGAAGGCGACTACAGCACCAAATATCGCTGCACCCGAGGCTCGTGCGTTCCTCTTTACGGCGCCACTGCTCTCGGAGCAGGATTGCAAGGTCGAGAATATTATCCCGATGCGAAAGAGTGGCAAGCTCCCGTTCAATGATGGCGACCTCGTCGAGGTGTGCATCGAGAAGGAGTACGGCTTCGATAAACTCTACTATCGCTTGAGCGATATCGCTGCGGGTGTTGCCGAGGGCGATACATTCTATGTAACCCTGCTTGACGATGTGTTGGCTACGGGTGGCACAGCGTTGGGTGTTGCCGAGTCGCTCGAGAAGCTCACAATCTACCGTGACGGCAAACCTTACAAGGTCAAGATCAAGGAGTTTGTATTCTTGGTTGGCATTGCCGAGATACACGGCAAAGACCGATTGGAGAAGATTGCACCGGTGACTGTGTTGATGGAGATATAAAAAACACATAGAAAAAACGCATAGAGAGCGAATTTCTGCGTTACGCTCAATCCCCGAGACAGGAAAATACGCCAAGTATTCCCCAGCCTCGGGGATTTTCGCAAGCCTTGAACTTCATCTCTCTATGCGTTTTTTGGGGTTTGTCGGAACTCTGAAGGTGGTTGGTGGCGCAGGTAAATTAAGGGTTAGTAAGGGCTAGTAACGGCCAGTAAGGGCGAGTAAGGGTGCGCTAGAGGTTTTAGGTTGGTGGGGACTCTCGAGGTGGTTGGTGGCGCAGGTTTATTAGGGTCGTTAGAGGCGTTAGGGTCGTTAGGGGAGCGCTTGAGGTTTTAGGTTGTCGGAACTCTTGAGGTGGTCGGGGCGCAAGTAAATTAAGGGTTAGTAAGGGCTAGTAACGGCTAGTAAGGGCGAGTAAGGGTGCGCTAGAGGTTTTAGGTTGGTGGGGGGGGGACTCTGGAGGTGGTTGGGGCGCAGGTGCAATGGCATTGAATGGCAAGCGTTCGCTAACGCTCACTGAATGGCAATCGCTCCTGTTGGTCGCTGAATGGCAGGCGTTTACGCTTTTTTTGTTGCAACTTTCTGCGCTTTGCCATTAAGCAGTCGCAGACTGCGCTGCCATTAAGGGCGAAGCCCGTTTGCCATTCTATGCCATCTTTGTTGCGCCTTGACAACCTTCAGAGTCCCCACCAACAAAAAACTCTCGTCTCTCGTCTTTCGTCTCTCGTCTAATCTCTCAACTTTTTGGCACTTTTTTTGCCCTATATTCGGGCAAAGGAGTGGTCGGAAAAAGGTAACTATCTTTATCTTTGATATGTTTACACATCTTTCTGTTATTTTCTGTTTGCACACCCCGGCCCTCCTTTTTTTCTTGCCATTAGCCGTTAGCCGTTAGCCATTAGCTCCGATTTTGAATAGTTGGACCGATTTTTTAATTAAAAATTAAAAAACTTTCGTCTCTCGTCTTTTTTTGTTATCTTTGTGCGATATTGTGTAGTAATGGCAGATTACAAAAAGATAAATATCCGCAACAAGCGAGCGACTTTCGACTACGAGATACTCGAGGAGTATGTCGCAGGCATTGTTTTGGTGGGTACCGAGATTAAGTCTATCCGCCTCGGCAAGGCCTCGATGGTCGATTGCTACTGCTACTTCGAGAAGGGTGAGCTGTGGATACGAGGTGTGAATATCTCCGAGTATGCGTGGGGTACCTGCAACAACCATATCCCCAAGCGTGACCGCAAACTCCTGCTCAACCGCAAGGAGCTTGCGAAGTTGCAACGCTCCTTGCAGGATAAGGGTTTGACGATTGTCGGCTTGCGACTCTTTTTGAATGAGCGAGGCTTGGCGAAGGTGGCAATCGGACTTGCCCGAGGTCGCAAGGCGTACGACAAACGAGAATATCTCAAAGCCAATGATGCCAAGCGAGAGATGGATCAGGCAATGAAGACTTACAAATAAAATGAAAAAATCGTTCTTATGAGTTCTTTTTGCACAAACCGTCGGACGCCAAATTCCTCACATAGGCTTACTATGCTGCGGATTTGTCGCCTAGCCTTGCACAAAAATAATCTCATAATCTCCGATTTTTGGGGTTGTTGAAAAAGCTAATGGCTAATGGCCAATGGCTAATAGCAAGATGAAAAATAAAAAAAGCTAATGGCTAATGGCCAATAGCTAATAGCTAAAAAGAGATGGCTTTAATTTTAGCAATAGAGACAGGAACCGATATCTGTTCGGTGGCGTTAGTTCGTGATGGCGAACTTGTGGCGTTGCGTGAGAGCGACGAGGAGCGCAACCACGCCAAGAAGATTGCCGTGTTTGTCGATGAACTTTTGCGAGAGTGTGGCGTAGCACCCGACGAACTCGATGCTGTGGCGGTAAGCAAGGGACCCGGCTCATATACGGGCTTGCGCATCGGTGTATCCTTTGCAAAGGGTTTGTGCTACGGACAGAATATCCCGCTTGTGGCGGTTGGCTCGCTCGACTCACTTGTCGAGGTGGCTCGAGAGGACTACGAGGCGGGTATTGTCGATGTCGAGAATTGGAGCGAGGCGACGCTCTGCCCGATGATAGACGCTCGTCGTATGGAGGTCTATACACAGACTTTCGATGCCGAGGGCAAGGCGCAGAGCGATGTCGAGGCGAAGATTATAGATGCGGAGAGTTTTGCTGCCGAGCGCAAATCGGGCAAGCCGTTTGTGATTTTCGGCAGCGGTGCAGCCAAGTGTGCCGAAGTTTTGGAGGGTGCAACACTTATCGAGGTTGTCCCTTCGGCACGAGGTATGGCACGATTGGCAGAACAGGCTTTTGCCGATGGCAAAACCGAGGATGTAGCCTACTTCGAGCCGTTCTACCTCAAAGATTTTGTGGTCGGAACAGCAAAGAAATCGCTGCTCGAAAGAGTAGCGGGAAATGGGAAACGGAGTTAGCGTAGCAAAATGGCATTCGCTCGTTTCACTCGCTGAATGACAACGAATGGCAATCGTTCGCTATTGCTCACTGAATGGCAAAGCGCCCGTCATTAAGCAGTCCAAAGGACTGCGCTGCCATTAAATGCCATTAAGGGCCTTGTGCCCGAATGTCATTCAATGCCATAAAAATGGCGCAAAACTAAAAAGCTCAAGGCTAAAAACTAAAAACACTAACGCCTCTAACGCCCCTAACGACTCTAAACACCGTGGTCGCAAGGAGCAACAACATAAAGGAACAATATTAACACAAAATAAAAACACTAAAAACTATGTCAGAATTTATTTATCAGGAGCCGCTCCCAATCGAGCGTGACAACACAGAGTATCGTCTTGTGACGAAGGATTATGTGAAGGTCGTTGAGTGTGATGGCCGCAAGATTTTGAAGGTCGATCCAAAGGGTATCGAACTCCTCGCAAAGGAGGCTTACACCGATGTATCGTTCTACCTCCGTTCGGCACACTTGCAGAAGTTGCGTAATATCTTGGAGGATAAGGAGGCTACCGACAACGACAAGTTCGTAGCATACACAATGTTGATGAACTCGTGCGTAGCTGCCGAGGGCGAGTTGCCAACTTGTCAGGATACAGGTACTGCAATCTGCGTGGCTCACAAGGGTGAGGATGTCTGGACAGGTGCCGAGGATGCAGAGTATATCTCTCGTGGCGTTTACGAAACCTACAAGGAGCGCAACCTCCGCTACTCGCAGGTTGTACCTATCACGATGACCGACGAACACAACAGCGGCACAAACCTCCCTGCACAGATTGATATCTACGGTGGTCACCCGGGTATGGAGTACGACTTCCTCTTCCTCACCAAGGGTGGTGGCTCGGCAAATAAGACCTTCCTCTATCAGCAGACCAAGGCTCTCCTGAACGAGGAGTCGCTCGTAAAGTTCTTCAAAGAGCATATCAAGGACCTCGGAACTTCGGCTTGTCCTCCATACCACCTCGCAGTCTGCATCGGTGGTACTTCGGCAGAGATGTGTCTTGCAACCGTAAAGAAGGCTTCGGCAGGTTACCTCGACGAGCTCCCAACTTCGGGCAATGAGGGTGGTCGCTGCTTCCGCGATTTGGAGTGGGAGGAGAAGATTCTCAAAATTTGCCAGGAGATGGGCATCGGTGCACAGTTTGGCGGTAAGTACCTCGTACACGATGTTCGTGTTATCCGTGCACCTCGTCACGCTGCTTCGTGCCCTGTTGCTATTGGCGTGAGCTGCTCGGCAGACCGCAATATCAAGGCAAAGATTACTCCGGAGGGTATCTTCGTGGAGCAGTTGGAGAAGAACCCTGCACGCTTCCTCCCTGCCGAGGCACCTGCAATGTCGCCGGCAGTAGATATCGACCTCGATGAGGGTATGGACAAGGTGCGTGAGATTTTGACAAAATATCCAATCAAGACTCGTCTGAACTTGAAGGGTACTCTTATCGTGGCTCGTGATATCGCTCACGCTCGTATCAAGCAGATGCTTGACGAGGGTAAGCCAATGCCGGAGTACTTCAAGAACCACCCTGTTTACTATGCAGGCCCTGCAAAGACTCCTGCGGGATATGCGTCAGGCTCATTTGGTCCTACTACCGCAGGTCGTATGGACCCTTATGTAGATCTCTTCCAGAAGCATGGTGGCTCTATGGTTATGGTAGCGAAGGGTAACCGTTCAAAGGCTGTTACCGACGCTTGCCACGATAATGGCGGCTTCTACCTCGGCTCTATCGGTGGTCCTGCAGCTATCCTCGCAAAGAACTCTATAAAGAGTGTCGAGGTTGTGGACTTCCCAGAGCTTGGTATGGAGGCTGTTCGCAAGATTTATGTGGAGAATTTCCCTGCCTTCATCATAGTAGATGACAAGGGTAATGATTTCTTCGCTGAATTCTCACATTAATTAAGAAAATCGTTCTGGTTGACTCTTTTTGCACCTTACTTGTGGCGGAAATGCTCACATAGGCCTACTATGCTCCGCTTTCCGCCACTGCGTAACGCACAAAAATAGCCTAACCATTGACGATTTTGAATAAGGGGAGGGAAGTAAAGAAAAACGGTTTTCCGTTTTCCGCTTTCCGCTTGGAAAATTCCCTCGCTCATAAGCAATTTTAAGGTTGGTGGTATTTGGCAAAAAAATAGTTCAATCATCTCCAATTTTCAAGAGCGAAGATGTTGAATGACCACTTCCGATTTTGAATGTAGGAGGAGGTAAAGGAAAAAGAGAAATAGTTTTCCGTTTCGGAGTAGGTGGCTGATTACCACCTACTCTGGCAATAAAAGGATGAAAATTTGCGTTTGTTTCGTATGCAAACATTTTTGAAGAAGATTTACATATTTTTGGTGGCGTTATTTGCGCTCTTCTCGGCAAGTGCTGCCGAGGAGGTGTCATTTACGCTCAATGCACCGATGATAGTCTCCGAGGGTGAGACTTTCCGTATCGAGTTTGAGCTCAACGCCAAGCCCGATGACAACTCCTTTGTGCCGCCATCATTCGAGGGCTTCGATGTCGTGGCGGGGCCTTCGGTGTCGCAGGGTAGCTCGGTGCAGATTATAAATGGCGAGATAACCAAGAGTGTAAGTTATGCAATAACCTATGTCCTTGTGCCTCAATCTGTCGGAAACACCACCATCGAGGCTGCGACAATAGCGGTCAAAAAGAGGAGTTATGCAACGCAACCGACGATTGTCGAGGTGCGTAAAGGTGAGCAGGGTGGAGCTTCGCAGCAGGGCAGAGGCGGACAGAACGAGTCGCTCGAGAGTAGAGCCAATCGCACTGTCGGCAAGGATGATCTGCTCCTCCGCCTCGAGCTATCGAAGAGGTCGGTATATAGGGGAGAGCCTGTGCGGGCGATACTCAAGCTCTATAGTCGAGTAAATATTGCCGGTTCCGAGGGTGCGAAGATGCCGGCTTTCAACGGCTTCTGGTCGCAGCAGGTGGATATCGAGCAGGGTCCATTCCGCGAGACGCTCAACGGCAAGGTCTATGAGGCCTACAACATTGCCGAGTATCTGCTCTATCCGCAGCAGGGTGGCACGCTCACCATAGAGCCTGCCGAGATGACTGTTGTGGTGCAAGTTATGGTGCAGTCCAATCGTGGCTTCGACCCATTCTTTGGTGGTCACGAAGTGTACAATGTACGCCGTGCGCTAAAGACCCCTGAAGTGAAGGTGCAGGTCAAGGAGTTCCCCGTGGGGGCTCCGGCATCATTCGCCGGTGCAGTAGGTCGCTATACGATGTCACACAAGTTGTCGGCATCGGAGGTGACTGCGAACTCGGCACTCTCGTTGCAGCTGACTATCTCGGGTACGGGAAATCTCAACTTTGTGAAGGCTCCCGAGTTGTCGCTGCCGTCATCGTTCGAGCTCTACGACATCAAGACCGAGGAGAAGATATCGACCTCGGCATCGGGGAGTGTCGGTTATCGTCGTTTCGACTATCCTATAATTGTGCGAGCCGAGGGCAGCTACGATATTGCGCCCGTGGCCTTTACCTACTTCGACACCGAGAAGGCGAAGTATGTGACCCTCACAACACCGCAGTTGCACATCTCGGTTACGCCCGACAAAAATGCAACGACACAGCCGAGTGTCGCCCTGGGTGTCAAGCGTGAGGATGTACGACTCTTGGGTGAGGATATACGCTTCATAATGCTTGGGGCACCGGCACTGCGTAGCTACATAGCACCATTTATCCTCTCGCCTCTCTATTGGGTGGTGTTGGTTGCGCTTGTGGCGTTGGCCGTAGTTGCCTACATCGTAATCCGCAAGCGTATTCGTGATAGTCGCAATGTGGTACTCATCAAGGGTCGTCGTGCCAACAAGATGGCTATTCGTCGTCTGCGCATAGCCGAGAAGTATATGCGTGAGCAGGACCGAAGGGCCTTCTACGAGGAGATGCTGCGAGCGTTGTGGGGCTACTTGAGCGATAGGTTCAATATCCCTGTGGCAGACCTTACGAAGGAGGGTGTGCGTGAGGAGCTATCTCGTCGAGGTGCCGAGGCTGAAGCCGAGGATATAATCTCGATTATCACCCGTTGCGAGGAGGCGCAGTACTCGCCTATGGCGACGGTGGATATGGGCGAGGTCTATACGGATGGTATAGATGTGGTATCGAAGATTGAAACGGCATTAAAGAGATAGAAGGATGAAGAGATTTTTGATATATATGGTCGCACTGCTTGTGGCGATGGATGTGGCAGCGAACCCCGACTCTTTGTCGGTGAATACGCACTACGATGCCTTGGCGCATTGGGAACTTGGCAACAAGGCCTATGTGGATGGCGACTATGGGCGAGCCGTCGAGGAGTATAATGCTATCATCGAGGGCGGTGAGTACTCGATGCCACTGCACTACAACCTTGCTAACGCCTACTTCAAGATGGGGGAGCTGGGCAAGGCGATACTCCACTACAATAGGGCATTACGCATAGCCCCTGCAAACGAAGATGTGCGCCACAACCTCGCTTTAGCCGAGGCGCAGACAAAGGATAGAATTGCGGTGGTGCCGGAGTTCTTCTTAAATCGCTGGATGCGCACGGTGCGCAACTCGATGAGTTGTATGGCGTGGAGCATACTCTCGTTGGTGGTGTTTGCGGTGGTGCTACTCTTTGTGCTGTTGTTCTTGCTCTCGTCGCATATCGGGGTACGCAAGGCGGGCTTCTATGGTGCGCTTGTGGCGGTGCTGCTCTTTGTGATAACAACACTCTTTGCACTCTCGGAGCGCAAAGAGATGCTACAACACGACGAGGCTATCGTGATGGGTACAGCCGTTTCGGTGAAGAGCTCTCCCGATCGCTCGGCAACAGATATATTTGTGTTGCACGAGGGTACGAAGGTGCGTGTACAGACCGAAATGGGCGAGTGGTGCGAGGTCGTTATTGCCGATGGCAAGAAGGGCTGGACCGAGCGCAAAAATATAGAGGAGATTTAGCAAGAGAGTAGTGAGTAGTGAGTAGTGAGTAGTGAGTAGTGAGTAGTGAGTAGTGAGTAGTGAGTAGTGAGTAGTGAGTAGTGAGTAGAGAGTAGTGAGTAGAGAGTAGTGAGTAGTTGAAAACTTTCAGCGCCCCCTTACTAGCCGTTACTAGCCGTTAATAACCCTTAAATTGGTTGCGCCGTGACAAGCGTCAGAGTTCGCAAAATTAAAAAAAAGCTAATGGCCAATGGCTAATAGCTAACAGCCTCAAAGATTTATGTCGAAACTATTGGATAATGTTGTTGGCGAGTTATCTCGTCTGCCGGGTATCGGTCGTCGCACGGCTCTGCGCTTGGCGATGCACCTGCTGCGTATGGACGAGGAGGATGTGGTGGCCATGGGGGAGAGTATGATAGACTTCCGTACCAAGATTTGCCGCTGCGCCAAGTGCAACAACCTCTCCGATACGGAGATTTGTGAGGTGTGTGCCGACAAGACCCGAGATACATCCACGGTCTGCGTGGTGGAGCAGGTGTCGGACTTGCTCTCGATCGAAAAGACTCACCAATATCGAGGTGTCTATAGCGTCTTGGGTGGTGTGATATCTCCGATGCAGGGCATAGCACCCTCGGATTTGCGCATCGACCTCTTGCTCGACCGCATAGCTTTGGGCGAGGTCAAGGAGGTGATAATCGCCATCTCGGCTTCGGTCGAGGGTGAGACTACGATGTTCTATCTGATGAACTGCCTCAAACGCTTTCCTCACCTGAAGATTACCACCATTGCTCGAGGCATAGGCTTTGGCGATGAGTTGGAGTATGTTGATGAACTGACCATTACACAGGCGTTGATGAATCGCCGTGAGGTCGCAAAAAATTAGTATTATGAAGAAATTATTTGCAGTATTGCTGGTTGCCGTATTGTCGGTTGGATGTTGTTCTTCGTGTCGTTGGCGTTACAAGAATGCAAAACCGCTGGAGGGAACGGTGTGGCACCTTGTGAAGATGGGAGGCGAGAGTGTTACGCTTCCTGCCGATAGCTTCAATATCATCTTGAACGAAAATGCCCTCGGAGGTCGTGGCGCATGCAACAGCCTTCTCGGACAGTATGCTACGGGCGAGAAGTTCGCTTTGCGCTTCTCGGCTCTTGGCTCGACAAAGATGTTGTGCCCCGAGAATGAGGCGTTGGAGATGGCGCTGATTGGGGTGCTGGACAAGACGACTCACTACGATATCGACTACGATATGTTGATGTTGATGCACGAGGGTGAGATTATGGCAGTGTTTAAGGCGCAACAAAAATAACCTATAACTTTATATGAAAAAAAGAGTAGCTCTATTATCCTTTTTGCTGCTGCCGTTTATGGTGGTAGCGCAAGTAAAGCTCTCGAGCCTCCGAGTAAATGGGCTTGAGCAACCTATGGGAGTAGATGTCGATGCTCCGCTGACATTTAGCTGGATAGCCACCTCCACCGATAAGGGTGCATCGCAAAGCGCCTACGAGATACGGGTGCTCCGCAATGGTATGCCGGTGTGGGGCAGTGGCGTGGTGCAGTCGGAGAACTCTACCGTGGTGCCTTATGGCGGAAAGCTCCACCCCGATAGCCGTTATTCGTGGTCGCTACGCATCTGGGATAATCGTGGCAGGGTGTCGAATACCGCCACATCGACCTGGCAGACCGGTCTGCGAAGAGAGGATTGGCAGGCGGAGATGATTGGTGAGGTGGATAAAATTCGCCCCGTAAACTTCCGCTGTGTGGCTACGCTTACCAAGAAGATAAAGCGAGCTACGGCCTATATCACCTCTCACGGACAGTATGAGGCTTTTATAAATGGTCGTCGTGTTGGTGACTCCTATATGACTCCGGGTTGGACCTCCTACAAGAAGCGTTTGCAGTATCAGGCCTACGATGTTACGGCGATGTTGTGTCGTGGCGAGAATGTCGTGTCGGCTGTTGTTGCACCGGGATGGTACACAGGTATGGGCGGCTATCGTCGAGGCAAGTATGGCAACGATGTGGCGTTGATGATGCAGATAAATATCGAATACACCAATGGTGAGAAGGTTGTGCTTGTGACCGACGAGTCGTGGGCTATGTCGGCTACGGCAAAGGCCTCGGGTGTGGTCTATAACGATATCTACAATGGCGAGAGTATAGATGCCCGAATGATAGACGAGTCGTGGACCACAACAGCCTACGCTGATGAGCGAGAGTGGGTGAAGGCGCAGAAGGTGGCGTTCGATAAGAGCCTGCTCATATCGACCGTAAACGAGCAGGTCAAGGCGCAGACGCCAATCAAACCCGTAAAGTATATCGTTACACCAAAGGGCGAGAAGGTGTTGGACTTTGGTCAGAATATCGTCGGCTGGGAGCGAGTGAAGTTTCAGGGCAAGGCGGGTGATACAATTCGTATATATCACGCTGAGGTGCTTGACGAGAATGGAAACTTCTACACAACCAACCTCCGCAGAGCAAAGGCTACGAGTACATACATTATGGATGGCGGAGCCAAGCGAGAGTTTGTTCCTTCGCTGTCGTTCTACGGCTTCCGATACATCAAGGTCGATGGAGTGGAGGGGGATTTGTGCTTGGAAGATTTCGAGGCGGTGCCTGTATGGTCGAATTTCGATAATGTGGGCTCGTTCGCATCGTCAAATCCGCTGATAAACCAGTTGCAGAGCAATATCTGGTGGGGCTTCCACGACAACTTCCTGGATGTTCCGACCGACTGCCCACAGCGTGATGAGCGCTTGGGTTGGACCGGCGATGCTCAGGTCTTTTTCCGCACGGCATCGTTCCTTGGCAGGGTCGATAACTTCTTCGCAAAGTGGCTTGCCGACCTGCGTGCCGATCAGAAGAGTGATGGTCGCATACCTCGATTTATCCCCGATGTGTCGAGAAAGAGTATGCACCAAAGCGATGCTTGTGGCTGGGCAGATGCTGCTACTATCGTGCCTTGGCGACACTATATGGCCTATGGCAACAAAGAAGTTTTGGTGCAGCAATACAACTCGATGAAGGCGTGGGTCGATTACCTCGTTGCACAGAGTCGAGATAACGGCTGGCTGTGGAGCAAGGGTGATCACTTTGGCGATTGGCTCTCCTATTCGGTGCCAAACGACCTTCACGGCATCTCGGCAATAAGTTCAAAACATCTGGTTGCACAGTGTTTCTTTGCCCACTCGTTGGACAACTTGGTGCGAGCAGCCGAGACCCTCGGCAGGGTTGCCGATGTGGCATATTATAAGGATATCGCCTCGAAGGTGCGCAAGGCCTACCAGGATGAGTATGTAACACCAAACGGCCTCATATCGAGCGACACGCAGACGGCCTATGTCTTGGCACTGCACTTTGATATGCTGCCTGAAAATATGCGCAAGCAGGCCTTGGAGCGACTTGTGCGCAATATCGAGAAGTACAAGAACCATATAACTACGGGCTTCCTCGGCACACCATATATCTGTGAGGTGCTGACCAATAACGGCCGTAGCGATGTAGCCTACAAATTGCTGTTGCAGGAGAGCTGTCCGGGTTGGCTGTACCAGGTGAAGAAGGGAGCAACAACGATTTGGGAGCGTTGGGATGGTTTGCGTGAGGATGGCTCAATTCCGGATAACGGTATGAACTCCTTTAACCACTACGCCTATGGCTCGATTGGCGATTGGTTGTATCGCTCGGCTGTAGGTATTCGTGAGGCGGCACCGGGCTATAAGCGTATCGTCGTGAAACCTCATGTGGGCGGTGATTTCGAGAGTATGGAGGCTTCGACCATAACTCCTTACGGCAAGGTTGCAGCAGCGTGGAAGGCGAAGGAGAACAGATTGACTGAACTCTCGGTTGAGGTTCCATTCAATACTACGGCCGAGGTCTTGGTGCCGGCAAAGAGTGCCGAGGCGGTGCAGTGCGACGATGCTGCGGTGAAGGCTTGTGGCGTAGAGAGTGGCTATGTGAAATTTGCCGTAGGCTCCGGAAAGTACATCTTTACTATAAGATAAAAAGCCAATGGCTAACGGCTAATAGCCAAAGATGGCGACCTTTTCGGGTCGCCATCTCTTTTGTGGTATGGTTTGTGCGAAGGTTGAGGTTGATATCAAAACCTTAAAACATATTATTACTATGAAAACATCAACAACAACCAAAAGCGCAACAGAGAAGTGTGCCACTACAACCGATGCCCGCCTTACGGCTGCCCCCACAGAGTTTATTCCGCAATGTTCAACCGAGCCGGAGGTGGCCTACAAGATGGTTAAAGACGAGACTTATCCGCAGACGCAACCACGCCTGAACCTCGCAACCTTCGTTACGACCTATATGGACGAGTACGCCACACGACTTGTGAACGAGGCGGTGAATATCAACTATATCGACGAAACGGAGTATCCTCGTGTTGCGGTGATGTGTGGTCGTTGCATCAATATTATCGCCAACCTTTGGCATACGCCCGAGAAGGCGGAGTGGAAGGCGGGTGCTGTAGGTATCGGCTCGTCGGAGGCGTGTATGCTTGGAGGCGTAGCGGCCTTGTTGCGCTGGAAGGCTCGTCGCAAGAAGGAGGGTAAGTCGTGCGAGAAACCAAATATCGTGTTGAGCTCGGCTTATCAGGTTGTGTGGGAGAAGTTTGCGCAGCTCTGGGGCGTGGAGATGCGTGAGGTGCCTCTGACACTCGAGTGCCCATCGCTCGATGCGAAGAAGGCGGTGGCGATGTGCGACGAGAACACCATCTGCGTTGTGCCTATTGCGGGCGTTACCTGGACAGGCTTGAATGACGATATCGAGGCACTCGACAAGGAACTCGATACCTTTAATAAAAAGACGGGTTATGAGGTGGCTATCCATGTCGATGCCGCTTCGGGTGGCTTTATTATGCCATTCTTGAAGCCCGACACGAAGTGGGATTTCCGCCTCAAGTGGGTCTATTCGATTTCGACTTCGGGACACAAGTATGGCCTTGTATATCCGGGCTTGGGCTGGGTGGTATGGCGTGATAAAAAGTGCCTGCCCGAGGAGATGTCCTTCAGCGTGAACTACCTCGGTGCAAATATCACGCAGGTAGGTTTGAACTTCTCTCGCCCTGCAGCACAAATCTTGGGTCAGTACTACAACTTTATCCGCTACGGCTTTGAGGGCTACAAGAAGATACAGCAGGAGTCGATGGATATCGCCTGCTACTGCCACGAGCAGATTGGCAAGATGAGGTGCTTTACCAACTACGCCAAGAAGCTCGACAACCCGCTGTTTATTTGGTATATGAACCCCGAGTACGACAAAACGGCAAAGTGGACCTTGTACGACCTGCAGGCGGTGTTGCAGCAGAGTGGTTGGATGGTACCGGCATATACGATGCCTAAAAATATCGAGGACTTGGTCGTGATGCGTGTCGTGGTGCGCCAGGGGTTGAGCCGAGATATGGCAGATATGCTTTTGACCGATATCCGCAATGCCGTGGCCGAGTTCGAGAAGTTGCAGTATCCAACAACTTCACGCCTCGCCTACGAGAAGCAGGAGAAGCAGTACGGAAAAGTATTTACACACTAAAAAACATTAACTTTTAGCTATTGGCAATAGCAAGGGAGGTGGTATTTTTACCACCTCCCTTTCATTCAAAATCGTCAATCAGAACGATTTTCCTTCCATTCATTCAAATTGGAATTTGCCCCCCCCAATTTTTAATTTCTTGTCAGAAGTCGTGAGATGTGGTGTGTCGCAAAAGAAAATGGAAGGCTACTTTGCAGTAACCTTCCACTCGTTCAAAATCGTCAATGATTAAACTATTTTTGTGCGTTACGCAGTGGCGGAAAGCGGAGCATACTGAGCGTATGTGAGCATTTACGCCGCAAGTAAGGTGCAAAAAGAGTCAATCAGAACGATTTTACTACAAATTCTCATTCACCTTGTGCCAATCCTCTACCGCCGGAATAACACCCATTGCGATAACCTCGTCACGGAGTGCGCAGAGGTGCTTGTACGACTCGGCCAAAGTAGCCTGCTCCTCGGCAGTACCCGAAACCGGGAGTACCTGAACGCCATCAGCGTCGAGCTTGGTCTCCATAGCCATCATGATGTTCTTGAACTCGCCATTATTTACATAGCAACCTGCAGGCCAACGGAATGGCTCGCCACCCATAGCAGCAGCAATCATCTGGATAGATACGAGTGCAGGGCTCTGGAACGACGAACGACCACGAAGGTCGATGATGTTCTTACCACCCTGAATTACACGCTGACGAAGTGCATCCCAATCCTCCTGTGGCATCTTCTCGGTACCGATAAGGTCGGTGAGAGGAGTACCATCAACAGTTGTTGTCGAAGCAAATACTGCCATCTGCTCACCGTGACCACCGTAAGTACGAGGGTTTACAACCTTGTCGGCTGCGATGTGGAAGTACTTTGCAAGCTCCGAGCGAAGACGAGTCGAGTCGAGAGCTGCCAAAGTGGTAACCTGCGATGGCTTAACACCCGAGTAGATCAAGGTGATAAGACCTGTGATGTCTGCAGGGTTGAAGATAACAACGATGTGCTTTACATCTGGGCAGTACTGCTTGATGTTCTTACCGAACTCGGCAGCGATCTCTGCGTTACCCTTCAACAAATCCTCACGGGTCATACCAGCCTTACGAGCTGCACCACCCGACGATACTACATACTTTGCATCGGTCAAAGCCTCCTTGATATCCGAAGTAAAAGTGAGGTTGATGCCGTCGAAACCGCAGTGGAACAACTCCTCGGCTACACCCTCCAATGCAGGAGCAAATGGGTCGTAGAGGCAGATGTTAGACGACAACTTCATCATCATAGCGCACTGCGCCATGTTCGAACCAATCATACCGGCTGCGCCGACGATGGTCAATTTCTCATTTGTTAAGAAGCTCATAGTAATTTGTGTTTTAATTAGTTTGTAAATATGTTTGTGTAAAAAAAGTTCTTATTTTTTTTAGACGAGAGACGAAAGACGAGAGACGAGAGTTTTTAATGCAAAATTATTTTTTTAACTACTCACTACTCACTACTCTCTACTCACTCTATCGGCAGATGCACCAACTCCACGCCTACCTTCGAGAGAATATCCAACCCCTCGGTGTTGTGATACTTCTCCGAGAAGACCACACGCTTGATGCCTGCCTGGATAATCAGCTTCGAGCACTCCATACAAGGTGATGTTGTAACATAGAGCGTCGCACCATCGCAGTTGTTGGCCGACTTGGCAACCTTGGTGATGGCGTTTGCCTCGGCGTGGAGAACATAGGGCTTTGTCACCCCCATATCGTTCTCGCAGATATTCTCAAAGCCCGACGGTGTGCCGTTGTATCCATCCGAGATTATCATCTTATCCTTGACAAGCAGTGCACCAACCTGACGACGCACGCAGTATGAGTTCTCTGCCCATACACGAGCCATCTTCAGATAGCGGATGTCCAACTGTCGCTGCTTCTCGTCTGCGTATGCTCCCATAACTACATCTTTCCGTGACAATGTTTATACTTCTTGCCGCTACCGCAAGGGCAAGGGTCGTTACGACCAACCTTCTTCTCGACCTGTATAGGTGCAGGCTTCGACTTGTCGCCCTGACCTGCCGCAGCCGCAGCCGCCATACGCGATGCCTGCAACTTATTGACATCGACCTTGGCACGGCTCTGCCTTGCACGCTCCAACGACTCTTGGTTCTGCTGCTGTACAGGGATATACGACTTGCAGAGTATCGACACAACCTCACGATTGACCCTCTCGAGCATCTTCTCGAACAGACCAAACGACTCGAATTTGTAGATGAGGAGTGGGTCCTTCTGCTCGTACGAGGCGTTCTGCACGCTGTGGCGCAGGTCATCCATCTCACGCAGATGCTCTCTCCACGCATCGTCGATTGTCGTGAACATCACAACCTTGGTGAATACTCGGTATATCTCCGCCCCGTCGCTATCCTTGCAACGCTGCAAGTTTACAGGTATGTTGTAGCCAAGATGGCCATTTGTCAATGGGAAGATAAGGTTGCGGTCGAGGTTGTCGCCACGGTCGGCATATATCTTCTGCATCGTTGGGCGTACCGTGTCGGCCACAGCCTTGGCACGGCGTGCTATCAACGCCTGCAGGTCGGCAACCAACAGCGCCACACGCTCCTCGTGACGAGCCTTGGTGTAGGCCGCCTCGTCAAACGATGGCTGCAGGCCCACCTCACGCATCAGCTCAAACGAGAGCTCCTCGAATGGGTAATCCTCGTGGTCACGCACAAAGACCTCGGCATAGTCGTACATAGCGTTGTTGAGGTCTATCTCGACACGCTCGCCATACAACGCATTGCGACGACGGGTGTAGATAACCTCACGCTGCGAGTTCATCACATCGTCATACTCCAACAATCGCTTACGGATACCAAAGTTGTTCTCCTCGACCTTCTTCTGCGCACGCTCCACAGCCTTCGACATCATACCGGCCTGTATCGACTCGCCCTCCTCGATGCCCATTCTATCCATCATCGCAGCGATACGCTCCGAGCCAAACAGACGCAGGAGCTGGTCCTCAAATGATACGAAGAACTGCGACGAGCCCGGATCTCCCTGACGACCGCTTCGACCGCGCAGCTGACGATCGACACGACGGCTCTCGTGACGCTCCGTACCGATGATGGCAAGACCACCGGCTGCCTTCACCTCCTCGGTGAGTTTGATATCGGTACCACGACCAGCCATGTTGGTAGCGATGGTAACCTGACCAGGACGACCCGCCTCGGCAACAACTTGTGCCTCCTGTGCGTGGTGCTTGGCGTTGAGTACATTGTGCTTGATGCCTCGCATCTTCAACATTCGGCTCAACAACTCCGAAATCTCGACCGAGGTAGTACCTACCAATACTGGTCGGCCCTCGCCAACGAGGCGTACAACCTCTGCAATTACGGCATTATACTTCTCTCGAGCCGTCTTGTAGATTATATCGTCACGGTCATCACGAAGTACAGGGCGATTTGTCGGGATAACCACAACATCCAACTTGTAGATGTTCCAAAACTCCGATGCCTCGGTCTCGGCAGTACCGGTCATACCGCCCAACTTGTGGTACATACGGAAGTAGTTCTGCAAGGTGATGGTTGCGAAGGTCTGCGTTGCCGCCTCGACCTTCACTCGCTCCTTCGCCTCGATAGCCTGATGCAGACCATCCGAGTAGCGACGACCGTCCAGGATACGGCCTGTCTGCTCATCGACAATCTTCACCTTGTTATCCATTACGACATACTCGACATCCTTTTCGAACATCGCATACGCCTTGAGCAGCTGATTTACGGTATGTACTCGCTCCGAGCGTATCGAGTAGTCGTTGATGAGCTCGTCCTTCTTTTGCGCCTTCTCCTCAATCGAGAGCTCCTGCTGCTCCAACTCGGCAATCGAAGCACCGATATCAGGCAACACGAAGAAGCCATCCTCGCCTACACGCTTCGACAACGCCTCGTGACCCTTGTCGGTAAGCTCTATCGAGTTCATCTTCTCGTCGATGACGAAGAACAACTCGTCGGTAACCTCCGGCATACGGCGGTTATTGTCGGCCATGTAGATGTTCTCGGTCTTCTGCATCTGTACCTTGATGCCCTGCTCCGAGAGGAATTTTATGAGAGGCTTATACTTTGGCAAACCCTTATATGCACGGTAGGTCAGCAGACCACACTCCTCCATCTTGCCATCGGCAGCCAACTTTCGAGCCTCGGCAACGAGGTTTGTAACGAAATCACGCTGCAAGCCGTAGAGGAACTCGATGGCAGGGCGATACTCCTCGAAGAGCTGGTCCTCACCCTTTGGCACGGGTCCCGAGATGATGAGTGGGGTTCGAGCATCGTCAATCAAGACCGAATCGACCTCATCGACAATAGCGAAGTGGTGCTTGCGCTGTACCAAGTCTGAAGGCGACGATGCCATATTGTCACGCAGGTAGTCGAAGCCATACTCGTTGTTCGTACCGAAGGTGATATCTGCGAGGTAGGCATTTCTGCGCTCCTCCGAGTTTGGCTGGTGCGAGTCGATACAATCGACCGACAAGCCGTGGAACTGGTACATCGGGCCCATCCACTCCGAGTCTCGCTTTGCGAGGTAGTCGTTCACCGTTACCATGTGAACACCCTTGCCTGCCAAGGCGTTGAGGAATACGGGCAGTGTCGCCACGAGGGTTTTACCCTCACCCGTAGCCATCTCGGCAATCTTGCCCTTGTGCAACACTACGCCACCGAAGAGCTGTACATCGTAGTGTATCATATCCCACTTGATGTCGTTGCCACCTGCGGTCCAGTGTGTCGAGTAGATAGCCTTCTCGCCCTCGATATTTACAAAATCTTTTTTGGCTGCGAGGTTGCGGTCGAAGTTGTTGGCGGTAACCTCGACGGTGTCGTTCTGTGCGAAACGACGAGCCGTATCCTTCATGATAGCGAAAGCCTCGGGCAAAATCTCGTCGAGTACCTTCTCGATCTTCTCGTCGATACGCTTTACGGTCTGGTCTATATCCTTCGATATCTTCTCCTTCTCGTCGAGCGAGATGTTGAAATCCTCCAAACGGGCCTTCTGCGCAGCTACATGCGCCTCATCTTCGGCTATGAAGTCAGCTATGCGCTTGCGCAGCGCAGCACTATGCGCACGCAACTCGTCATTTGACAGAGCCTCGATAGTAGGGTATATAGCCTTGATTTTTTCGACATAGGGCTGTATCTCCTTGCGGTCTTTGTCAGCCTTACTGCCAAACAGAAATTTGATTATACTTGTTAATGCACTCATACTCTTTTGATGCTGTTAGTCTCTAAAAATTCTAAACGGCTCAAAGATACGAAAATTGTGCTAAAAAAACAATTCAAATCGAAGATTTGTTAAAGGTATCCTCTATTTATTGGCTTGCGACAACATGAAACCTGCCACGGGGCACTCCTTGCACCGCTTGTGAGCGCAGTATTCGGTCGAGAGTTGTATCACGCCCTGCGACTCCATGGCATTGTGTATCTTCACCCCGTGTGACTCCCAACGACGGGTGTAGATGTTGTTCTCGGCAGGCAGTGAGCAGAGCAACGATATGGCACGATTGCCGAGCTCGCTATTTTGGGTGTTGCGGGCATAGCATATCTGGAGCTGTGCCACAAGATTTATGCCCAGCAGATGCGCCTTCTCACGACCTATGGGCATTACGGATGCACGGTTGCTCGGTGTCGAGGAGTAGTGCTTACTCCAAAACTCCGATGCACTGATACGGAATAGCTCCTCGACATCTCGTGTTGTGCAACATTTGAGCAGGTCGTTCATCACAAACTCCTCACGGGCAAGGAAGCCCACGAGTTGCGATAGTCGCAGTATCGGGTGGTTGTAGGGGCGCACACCTATGGTTGTCCAGCTCGATATACGCATTGGAGAGATTTCGAACTTGTGTGCCAAATAGTTGTACTCCTCTTTCAAGGAGCGAATATAGTCGTTGTTGTCGCTGCACGAGGCGAGGAAACCCGATGTGCCAAAGAGCAGAGCTTCGACCTCTTTGTAGGCTCGGCCCGTGCGTAGAATTATGCGGTAGGGTACTCGTTGTGCCAGCTCCTCGTAGGCTCGTCGGTTAGCCGATATATCTATGGCACGAAAGAGTGTGCGATAGAAAGTCTCGTTCCAGTCGTGTGTCTCCTCGTATATACTCTCTATGGTGGCACTTTTGCGGGCTATGCGGTCGAAACATGCATCCGAGAGTAGAGCATTGCGCTCAAGTGCCCCGAGTCGTTGCACAAAACCTGCGCACGCCATCTTCTCGGCACCATCTTGCAAATTTCGGATTATAGCAGCCCTATTTGCCATAGATGAAGTGGTTTTTAGAAGAGGTTGAGCTCAAGGAGAGCCTCCTCGCTCATCATGGATTTATCCCACGCCGGTTCGAAAACCAAGATTACATTGACCTTCGTGACACCATTAACCTTCGCCACCTGCGTATTTACATCCTCGACCAATATATCGGCCATAGGGCAGTTTGGAGCTGTCAGCGTCATACGGATTGTAGCCTCGCCCGAGGGGTCGTAGTCAATCTCGTAGATAAGCCCCAGGTCGTAGATGTTTACGGGGATTTCGGGGTCGTATATGTTTTTGAGCGTCAGAATAACATCTTTCTCGACACGCAATATATCTTCTGCTGTCATAATCTTATCTAATTCTGTTTAGCAAATGCAAGAGCATACAATCGCATCTGCTTGATTGTTGCCACCAAGCCATTTCCTCGTGTTGGCGAGAGGTTCTCTTTCAGACCTATTGCATCTATGAAGTAGAGGTCGAGCGAGGCTATCTCCTCTGCCGAGCGACCGCCCATGGCACGAATAAGTAACGCCAACAACCCCTTGATTATTATGGCATCGCTGTCGGCCGAGAAATAGACCTTGCCATCCTCCAACTTCGCATCAACCCATACCCTCGATTGACACCCTTCAATGATGTAGTCATCGGTCTTATGTTCGGGAGCAATTACGGGCAACGACTCGTTGAGCGAGATAAGGTAGTCGTACTTATCCAACCAATCGTCGAACATCGAAAACTCCTCGATAATCTCCTCCTGTATCTGATCCATCGTAATATACTATATATTTTGGGGCGTTACCCTAATTTTTAGGGTCGCCCTTGGTTATTAAAATCTCTCCATCGGCACACTGTGGTCGTCGTACTCCGCACATTGCGGCTATGGTAGGTGCAATCTGCTCACTCGATACACGCTGCCCGATATGGCACGGAGCGACTCCTCCACCGAGGATAAAGAGTGGTATGTGTCGGTCGTAGTTGTATGCCGAGCCCGACATCGCCACCCTCTTCGTGTCCAACTCTATGCGTTCAGGCTCGAGTGTAAGAAGCACATCGCCCGAGCGACGAGGGTTGTAGCCATTCTGCACGAGGGCCATTGTACCACGCACGAATTGTGCCGAGCGCATCGCTGTAGCGGTTACGGCCGAGGCTACGCCCCTGTATTGCAGGGCGAAGGCTGCAACCTCATTCTGCACCTCGGCAAGGCTCTTCTTGTGGCGATATACCACATCGTGGTTGAGATATAACGAGCCATCGGTGTAGCCGAGTATCCAGCTATCCTGGCCGTATCGTGCGCTCAAAAAGGCGTTCATTATAACCTCGAATTGTCGGGTGTTGAAGCGTGAGCCATCGCCATTATCCATCTTTGTGGGGCTTACACCTCCATCGGATGTCACAACCACCATCACCTCGTCGTGCGAGGTGACCTGCGCATAGAGGAAGGTCATAAACTCCGCCAACGAAGCATCGAGTGAGTAGAGCATATCCTCGTATTCGATAGAGTCGGCTCCATACCTCTCGGCTATGGTGCGAGGTACATCCAAACAGATGTTCAGCACCTTGCATTGGTCGTCGATATGCAACGGCACAAGGGTGCCTATGGCTCTCTTTGCAAATTCGAATATTGCGAAGTTGCCCGAAGGGGTTGTGTAGAGGCTCTTTATCCAGTTGTCCGAGGCCTTGCGGTTGGAGCGAGGTCGCTTTGTGTTGTCCTTCTCGTAAACGGTAATGTCCGTCGAGCGAGTGTTGCAATAGCGGTTGCGGGTGTAACGACCATACCAGGTCTCTGTAGCAAAGACTCTGTTCATATCGTCACCATTGTAGTTGCGCACCCACAGTGGCAGCTCCTCGGCATAACAATCTGCCGTGGTCCAACCTCCCGTGTCCGATAGCCAATAGCACTCGCCTTTGCGCCCGGCCAAAATCATCGCTGACAGGGCGTTGTGGGCTATGGTTATTGAGCGATTGCGCTCGGCCGATGCAAGCACCGCCTCGGAGAGAGTCTGTGTGGTGAACTGCTGTGTTGTATAGCCCTCCTCGACACTCTTGCGAATAAGGTTCTCGCTATCGACCACGGGCTTACGACACCAAAGACGCTCCTTGTTTGTCGTGCGGTCGTAATATACCGACGAGAAGATGCCGTGTATGGCGGGTGTTGCTCCTGTAGCGATGGTTGCTAAACCCGCCTCGGGGGTTGTAGGGGCGTAGTTGGCATAACACTCGGAAAATGCGACACCCTCCCTTTGTAGTCGCAGGAAGCCGCCCTCGCCAAAGTTCTTCTCGTAGCGGGATATATCCTCTTGGCTCATACCGCCAACAACGATATTGACCACAATGCGTGGGCGGGCTGTTGCCACCGCTACAACGCATAGTGCCATAAGTAGGGTTATGTATCTAATCTTCAATCTCATAAATAGGTTTCAAACACTCTCTTCTCCTCTTCGAAATCTATCTCTGTAAAGGTGTTCGCTTGCTCTAACATCTTACGACAAAAGGTGCGATGAGCCTCACTCTCGGGGTTGAATGGTCGATGTTCCGCAGCCGAAATAATCTGCTCGATTTTAGGCAGTAACTCTCGTGCTTTGTTCGTCAAGGCATATTCGCAAAAACGCTCCCACACATAATCGACCGCCATCTTTGATGGATGCGCCAAGTCATCGGCATAGTAGCGATAGTCGCGTAAGTCGTCTATCAAAATCTCGTACGAAGGGAAGTAATATGCGTTTTCATACTTGGTGCATAGCTCCTCCACCGCCAAACGAAGTATCGCCTTGCTCACGCTATTCTCCTGTAAGCCATCGCCCAAATGGCGCACGGGACTTACGGTCAAGATGACTTTTTTATCTCGCAGTACGCCCTCGAAAAGTGGGCGGTATCGCTCCACAATCTCCTCGACCGACAATCGTCTGCGCTCGAACTCCGAGGCAGGTTGCTTGTGGCAATTTGCCACCACCTTGCCCTCTCGCTCATATATCCACGCAGTGCCGAAGGTCAAAATTACCCACTCGGCATCGTGCAGAGCCGTTGAGCCTTGCGCCAAGGCTTTGTTGAGGTTTGCGAAGGCTTCGGTCTGCGTCTTGCCATCGAGCGAGGAGTGCGCATCGAAGGAGAAAAAGCCCTCCTTGCCCTCTCGGATATCGCACACGGCAAATGTCCTCGTGTCGCTCAATCGCTCAATAGCACTCGCAATCGAAAGCGGGTTGAACAGCACCCCGAAAGGGTTTGTCGTAACCGAGAATTTCGCCCTCTGCAGTCGCTCCGAGATGCTCTCGGCAAAGCAGGAGCCCAGCGCAAAGATTTTTACGCTGTGGTCTATCCCCTCTGCAAGTGGCTCAAACGATATTTCGGTACGAAACTTCATTTTTATAGGCTATTAGCCATTAGCCATTAGCCATTAGCTAAATAAAAACACCTTTAATTGTCAATTATCAATTGTCAATTGTCAATTTTATTTGTTAATCTTCGCCCACGAGTCCTTCAAGGTCACGGTGCGGTTGAATACCAAGTGCTCCGCTGTCGAGTCGGTATCAGGGCAGAAGTAGCCCACACGCTCGAATTGGTATGTCGTGCCGATAGGTGCATCCTTCAATGCAGGCTCCAAATAACCCTTCGTAACAATCAACGACTCCGGATTGAGATTATCCTGCCATGAGGTCTGTCCCTCCGAAGTGTCGTATGGGTCCTCGGTCTTGAACAATGGGTTGTAGAGGCGAATTTCGGCCTCAACAGCGTGCTCTGCCGATACCCAATGGATAACACCCTTCACACGACGACCATCGCTCGACGAGCCCTCGCCCGACATTGGGTCGTACGAGCAGCGCAACTCAACGATATTACCCTCCTCGTCTTTGATAACCTCGTCGCACTTGATAAGGTAGGAGTAGCGCAAACGCACCTCGTTACCCGGTGAAAGGCGGAAGTATTTCTTTGGAGGGTTCTCCATAAAGTCGTCACGCTCGATGTAGATAACCTTCGAGAATGGCACCTCACGCATACCTGCCTCCTCGTTTTCTGGGTTATTGACAGCCTTGCGCATCTCGACTTTGCCCTCCTCCCAATTTGTGATAACCACTTTGAGAGGGTTCAAAACAGCCATACGACGCTCGGCAACCTTGTTCAAGTCTTCACGCACGCAGTACTCCATCTTACCGAGGTCGATAACATTATCACGCTTTGCAACACCCACCATCTCGGCAAATGCTCGCACCGATGCAGGGGTATAACCCTTACGACGCAGTGCGCAGATAGTCGGCATTCGTGGGTCGTCCCAGCCCGATACTGCACCCTCCTGAACGAGTTTCAAGAGGTTACGCTTCGACATCATCGTATAGGTCAAGTTCAGACGAGCAAACTCGTACTGGTGCGATGGATAGATCTCCAACGCCTCGATAAACCAGTCGTACAATGGGCGGTGAACATCGAACTCCAAGGTACAAATCGAGTGGGTGATATTCTCAATCGAGTCGCTCTGTCCGTGAGCGTAGTCGTACATAGGGTAGATGCACCACTTATTGCCTGTGCGGTGGTGCTCGGTGTGCAAAATTCGGTACATAATAGGGTCACGGAAGAGCATATTAGGGTGCGCCATATCGATCTTTGCACGCAACACCTTCTCGCCATCGGCAAACTCACCGGCACGCATACGCTCGAACAGGTCGAGGTTCTCCTCTACCGAACGGTCACGCCAAGGCGATGGCTTTCCGGGCTCGGACACGGTACCACGATTTAGGCGTATCTCCTCTTGTGTCTGGTCATCGACATAGGCCAAGCCCTTCTTGATAAGGACAATTGCCCACTCGTAGAGCTGGTCGAAGTAGTCCGAAGCGTAACGCTCGATAGCCCAATCGAAACCGAGCCACTTAATATCACGCTTGATGGAGTCCACATACTCGGTATCCTCCTTTACGGGGTTGGTATCGTCAAAGCGGAGGTTGCACTTACCGCCATACTTCTTCGCCAAACCGAAGTTGATGCAGATACTCTTTGCGTGTCCTATATGGAGGTAGCCGTTTG
This sequence comes from Rikenellaceae bacterium, assembly GCA_015059685.1. Taxonomy (GTDB): domain Bacteria; phylum Bacteroidota; class Bacteroidia; order Bacteroidales; family Rikenellaceae; genus Alistipes. The sequence continues at coordinate 27,971 of SUZW01000020.1, forward strand.
GCTCTGGTGGAAATCGTGTCTGCACATGCGACAAACCATTCGCAATCGACTCCTCGATAATCTCTTCAAGGAAGTTCAAAGACTTCTCCTTGACTTCAACATTCTCATTAGCCATAATTTCTCTTTGCTTTTAGCTTTTAGCCATTAGCCATTAGCTGATTAAAATTTATTTTTTGTTATTCGTTATTTTGTTCTTCTGTTTGCTTTGTCGTAAAGTTTTGGCGCAAGATTAACTCCGAGCGAAACAATCTGCTGGGTGTATAACTTCTTGCCGTCGGTCTTTAACACCATCTCCGCCTTGACCTTGATGCGCTCCTTCCAAAAGTTGCGCTCGTAGCCTATGCCCGTACGATTGTAGATACCCGTTGTCGTACCATAGAACGGATCCGAGGCGTAGAGGTCCGCACCATATATCGTACCCTCCTTGCCCACCATGTTGTATAGCGGTTGGAGATTTTTGCCTACATAGAGATTGTTCGAGATAAAGACTCCCCAACGGCTCATTCGGAAGAATAGCTCGCCACCCATAGGAGCCATCCAGCCCCCCCCCGAGAGCCTATCGCGTTGCAGGGTTTGCAAATAACCCAAACGAATATCGAAGTCGAAAAAGGCGTTAAAATCGACCCCTACATAGGGGTTTATAGTGATGTTATCCACAACATTGCTGTCGAAGTCGGCACGGTTGGCGTAGTGCTGCATCTGAAGTGTTCCACCCGCATACATAACCTTTGCAAAACCCCCCTCGCCCGAGAAGAGTATGCGGAACTGCTCTCGCCTCTCTGCCGAGTACATGCCGAGCCAATCTACAGCCAACTCGGCAAAGCCCACCTTGTCGCTATACTGCAACGCCAAACCCTGTATGAGGTTGTTGTCGGCCAACCACACATTGCTGAAAAAGGCCTCCGAGTAGCGACCTATCATCTTGTCAAAGGAGAATACTCCTGCCACAGCACCGTAGCGACCGTTGTTGAACTGGTAGTAGGCCACAAGGTCTATATCGTCGAGAAAACGGGCAGAGCCAAACCACTTCTGACCACTCACACCGACACCGATGGAGTGCTTCTCGTTCCATTCGTAACGCAATACGGGCGTAAGCGAAATTCCGAATAATGTCTCCGACGAGCCGAGACCGCTACCCGAATACTCCGTATTGTCGAAATCGAAGTCCAAACCCGCATCGAGATAGAGACAACTGCTTTTGATGGCGGTTGTATCGCTCTTTGCAGCAGCGAGTTGCCCCTGCCCGAAGACCTCGAGCGAGAGCAGTAGAAGTGCCACAACAATAGCGATTTTTCTTGCCATACCTATCTTGATATATAAATATCGTGCGAAAATAGCGAAAATTTTTCAAATAATGATTACTTTTGTGCGAAAAAAATAGCTAATAGCTAATGGCTAATGGCTAAAAGCCTGGGAAATTATGAAAAAGACAACTAATGCCGAGCTCGGCCGCCCCTCGGTTGAGGAGTTTCGCAAGATGGAGAAGATGCCCGTAGTGGTGGTTTTGGACAATGTCCGTTCCGCCCAAAATGTGGGTGCTTTTTTCCGTACGGGCGATGCCTTTGCGGTCGAAAAAATAGCTCTCTGCGGCATCACCGCAACACCCCCTTCGAGGGAGATTCACAAGAGCTCGTTGGGCGCAGAATTTTCGGTCGAATGGGCGCATTTTCCGACCACTGTAGAGTGCGTGCAACAACTTAAGAGTGAGGGATATACCATAGTCGCCATCGAGCAGATTGCAGAGTCGGTGATGTTGGATAAATTCGAGCCTGTTGCGGGCGAAAAATATGCCCTTGTTTTCGGCAACGAGGTGGAGGGCGTAGCGCAGGAAGTTGTCGATATTTGCGATTCGGCAATCGAGATACCCCAACTCGGTACCAAACACTCGCTCAATGTCTCGGTTTCGGGCGGTGTGGTGCTGTGGAAATTCTTTGAAAACACACAAGTGTAAACGGCAAGGGGTTAAAATGATGATGTCTGATGTGGCACCCATGCATGGTGAAGTGGGAGGCCATGACAAATTCTATCTCAAAAAAAATCGGCAAAAAATTTGCTTATTATATACAAAGTATATACCTTTGCAGCGTTAAAAATTTAACAGAAGGAATTAGGTTTTCTATAACACATAAACATTTATTAAAACTATGGCACAAATTAAGATTGGTATCAACGGCTTCGGACGAATTGGCCGTATGGTATTCCGTGCAGCTTGCACACAGACTGAGAAGTATGATGTAGTAGGTATCAACGACCTCTGCCCTGTAGATTACTTGGCTTACATGCTCAAGTATGACACTATGCACGGTCAGTTCGATGGCACTATCGATTTCGATGCAGAGAAGAACCTCCTCATCGTTAACGGTAAGGCTATCCGTGTAACTGCTGAGCGCAACCCTGAGGACTTGAAGTGGAACGAGGTTGGTGCTGAGTATGTTGTTGAGTCGACAGGTTTGTTCCTCACTGCTGAGAAGGCTGAGGCTCACATCAAGGCTGGTGCAAAGTATGTAGTTATGTCGGCTCCTGCAAAGGATAAGACTCCTATGTTCGTTTGCGGTGTTAACACCAACACTTATGCTGGTCAGACTATCGTTTCGAACGCTTCTTGTACTACCAACTGCTTGGCTCCTATCGCTAAGGTGCTCAACGACAACTGGGGTATCGCTGACGGTTTGATGACTACCGTTCACGCTACTACTGCTACTCAGAAGACTGTTGACGGTCCATCTTTGAAGGACTGGCGTGGTGGCCGTGCTGCTGCCGGCAACATCATCCCATCTTCGACAGGTGCTGCTAAGGCAGTAGGTGTTGTTCTTCCAGAGTTGAACGGCAAGTTGACCGGTATGGCATTCCGTGTTCCTACTCTCGATGTATCGGTTGTTGACCTCACCGTAAACCTTGCAAAGCCTGCAACATACGCAGAGATCTGCGCTGCAATGAAGGCTGCTTCGGAGAATGAGTTGGCTGGTGTTCTCGGTTACACCGATGAGGATGTTGTTTCGTCTGACTTCCTCGGCGACGCTCGTACTTCGATCTTCGACGCTAAAGCTGGTATCGCTTTGACTGACACATTCGTTAAGGTTGTATCTTGGTACGACAACGAGTGGGGTTACTCGAACAAGGTTCTTGACCTTATCTCGGTGATGAAGGCGTATAACAAGTAAGATTTCTCGTGATAAGCCGCAATCTGTGGCACATCACTATAAGTAAATATCGTCGGGCTGTACGCTTTGTACTATCCCGACGATATTTCTTTTGTGATGTACCACATCTCACGACTTCTGACAAGAAATCGAAAATCGTTCTGTGGAGCAAATCTATATTACCTATATAATATATAAGTAGCAGAATAGATGCTCGAAGTAATATTACGATTTTAATCGTTATTGTTTTCGGGGGTTGGATACCATAGTAGATGGTACAAGAAAATAGTAGTAAGTCGAGTCAAACTTGTTTGAATGAAGACTTACTACTATTTTCTTGTAATAACTGCCGTAGGCTGTTATCCAAGCCACGCAACCAATGATGAAAAACGGATTTTTCTAAAAGTTTTTGGTGCAGCTTTTTTCAAAAAGGTGCAAAGAAGAAGCCTCCTCCTCTGCAAAGGCTATCTCTTGCTCTTCAGCACGAGGTGTTCGAGCAGCATCACGACGATAATACCCATAACGAAGGAGTTGCCGACGATAGGGCGCACGAGGGATGGTATAGCTGCCATAGCCTCTGCCGGAGCGAACGAGAGTATCACGGTAAACATTATCGGTATGGCGAGTATCAGTCCGTCGTTAAATGACAGGGCCGATTGCGATGCCTGCATAATATTCAGACCTGCAGCTACCTGTGTAGCCATAAGGTAGAGCAGCACGATACCCATAATTGGTTGCGGTATGGTAAGCAACACGGCAACGGCATCGGGAAATAGAGCCAACACGAGCATCGCCACGGCTGCGGGCAGCATTGTGTAGCGTGAGGCGCACGATGTTGATGCGACAACACCTGGCGATAGCGAGTAATCGACCGGGCCCGGAACACCCACGGCACCACTTACGATATTCATCACGCCTGCAACCACCATACCTCGTTTTTGTCGGCTGTCGAGGTGTGGTGCTTCGACCATCTCACCAAGCGACTGCACCGAGCCTATTTGATTGATTAGCAATGCAATATAGCAGAATAGAAAGGCTATGACAACGCCTGCATCTATGCCGATATCGGAGAGCAGGAGTCGAGGTGTTGCGGTGTCGCTGACAAACTCTTTCGGGAAGCCCGTAACGCAGTAGTAGAATATCGAGCCGAATATCATGGCGACGATAACCACCGAAGATTTCCATATACCCTTGAAAATCTTGTTTGCCCACGCCATGATGACGACGCCTACGATGGCTGTTGCGAGGGCGAGCATCGGGTGAGCCTTATCCGAGAATATCATTCCGAGGATAGGCTTTGCCATCGTGAAGGATATGAGAACGACGATAGAGGCTACGATGCGTGGCGTGAAGATGCGTTGCACATACTTGAGTGCGCCACATAGTGCGAGGAGTGTGACGAGTGCGCCACCAATCATCATCGAGGGGTATATTACCGATGGCGCATGTCCCTGCGATGCAGCAGCGAGTACGCCCATAAGGAGTACGGCTGCGGGGCCCGCTACAAGTGGCAGTCTGTGCCCCCACAAGACCTGTATGATAATGGTGATACCGCAGACGGCAAAGAGCTTCTGCGTGAATGACACAACCTCGCCCGCAGGTGCTATAAATGTGCTTGTAAGCACTACGGGGAGGCATATCATCAACCACTGCAGGCCATAGAGCACTATGGCACCGAAGTTTGGTTTGTCGTCTATGTTAAATCGTAGTTTCATCTATTTGGGTAGTGAAGGGGGTTGTGACTAACGGCACATCTCTTTGATCAGCTTCTTGGCAAGCATCGGGTCGTCGGTGGTGATATAATCGACACCATTCTCGATGCACCAACGAATATCCTCCTCCTTGTTTACGGTCCAAGCATTCACATACATACCGAGGTCGTGGCTCTCCTTGATCCACTG
>SUZW01000002.1 GCA_015059685.1 Rikenellaceae bacterium
ATTCCTGGTACGCCACTCTCCTTCTGCTCGGTGCACTCCAAGATGACCTGAACTCTGTTACCTTTCTTTGCCATAGCTTGTTAATGTTTAGTAGATTTTCTTGGGAGCAGCAGCACCTTTGAGAGCGGCAGCGAGTCCCTTCTTGTTAATTGTTTTGATACCCGAAGTCGAAACTTTCAAGGTAATCCAGCGGCCTTCCTCCTCTGACCAGAAACGCTTTGTCTTCAAGTTTGGTGAGAACTTGCGCTTAGTCTTGATGTTGGAGTGCGAAACATTGTTTCCCACAATAGCCACCTTTCCGGTAATTTCGCAAACTTTCATTGTTAAACTATTTTTTAATTAAATCCCATTTGGGGCTGCAAATATAAGCATTAAATTCGGAACAAGCAACCAAGTTGTAAAAATTTTGTAAATATAGAAGTTATTGGTACCTTTGTGGTAACTTAAAAATGTACCATTATGAGATTTTTGAAGATTTTTTTGCTTGCTATCGCCACATTGGTGGTGGCTCATGAGGCTATGGCGCAGCGCCACATCAATGTAGGAGCAGAGGTCTGGATTGAACCAAACCAGACACCCGAAGAGATTGATATGTGGTTCAAGCGGATGTCCGACAACAAGATGCGCTCGGCTCGAGTATTCTTGATGTGGAACTACATAGAGGTTGCACCGGGTAAGTACGACTTCTCTATTGCCGACCTCGCCTTTGAAAAGGCCAAGAAGCATGGTGTAGAGCTTGAGGTGTCGCTCTTCTGCGCTCACGCTCCGGTTTTCTATGGTCAGCAGTATTGGTATAGCACGCAGGTACACACCCTGCTGTGGGACCGAGATATACAGGCCAAATCGGCAAAATTTATTGAGGCCTGCGTAACTCGTTATCGTGAACACCCGATGCTCGCTACATGGTGGATTTTGAACGAGGCGTGTGGCTTCGAGAAGACTTCGCCTCTTGCAACCGAATTTACACAAGAGTGGCTTCGCAAGAAGTATGGCACCATCGAGGAGTTGAACAAGATGTGGATATCCCACTACAAATCGTTTGACGAGGTGCGCTATAGCTCGGATTGGGAGAGGACAGATATGTTTATGTGGTTGGGCGCACACTACGATTGGTGCGATATCAGCCGCGACTTCCTCACCTACAACTTCCGTTGGATTGGCGAACAGATACGCAAGCACGATACAACACACCCTATAACAACAAATCCGGCCGACTTCTTCTATTCTGTAGATAAGTACGACTTGGCAGAGCATCGCAAGATATTCGACATCTTTGGTGCCTCGATGCACGCAGCGTTCCAGCTCGCTGCGGTAAATCGTGACCAATATGCGTATGCCGTATCGGGCATTTGTGAGATTTTGCGAGCTCACGCACCAAACAATAACTTCTGGATTGGCGAGATGCAGGGCGGAAACTGTAACTTCTCGGGATTGAAGGCCAACGCTCCACAGGCGAAGGATCTTGCGCAGTGGGCATGGTCGGGTATCGGCACAGGCGCACGCAAAGTTTTGTATTGGGCGACGAACTACCGTCGTCAGGGTCGTGAGGCCGGAGAGTACGGCCTGTTTGGTTACAAGGGCGAAGATACCGATCGTTCGCTCGTTACGAAGGCCATCAACGAGGCGTTGGAAGCGAACGATGCATTCTTTACCGAGTCGAAGCCGGAGCTCTCGAGCATAACACTTATTTTGAGCCCCGAGACACAGCGCATGGTTCGCCAAATCCGTACAAGCAAGAACGCCGGTGTGCGTACATGGGATATCGTGGCGCAGACTCGCACAACCTTTATGTGGTATGAGGCACTCTTGGAGTTGGGTCACCAGCCACAGATGCGCTATATGAGCGACTACGAGTGGGAGAAGCGAGGCAAGGGCGATGTTGTGGTAATTGCCAATTCGGCCACTATGCCTTCAACCGAGATACCTCGTATCGAGGGCTTCGTAAAGCGTGGCGGACGAGTTATCTTCGAGGGTTTGTCGGGCTTCTATGACGAGAAGGGTGTCTGCACTCCTCTCCACAACTACGGCTTGGAGAAGATTGTAGGAGGTAGATATGTAGATATCCGCCATCGTGACACACCGCAGTACTTCAACTTGGAGGGTATCGGTAAGGTGCAGGGACACGCTTGGCATCCGATAGTTTGTGCTACGGCTCCAACCGCAAAGGTTATAGGCTCGGGCGCAGAGGGTGATGTCGCTATTTACAATAGACTTGGCGAGGGCGAGGTATGGTGGTTTGCACCATCAATCTCGATGTCGTGTGCAACGCGCAACAACTCTGCCGAGCTGGTTGAGGTTTGCAAGGTGCTCTTGAACGACAAACTCCTGCAGCAGCCGTTCCGTTTTGCCGAGTATGTTGATGGTGCAATGATGCGTGTGTTGCGCAGCGGTGATGAGTATGTGACAATTCTCACAAACAATAAGTTCACACCTTGCACAATCAAGCTGATAGCACCAAAGGGGTTGGAGGCAACTCCGATATTTGGAGCAGCAAAGTTCGCATCGTCGGGCAAGGTGAAGCTCGGGGATAGAGAGACATTGGTGCTTCGCTGGAAGTAAGCAACAAAGAGAGGGTGTTCAACCGAACACCCTCTCTTCGTATTATTATAAGTACTCCTACCTATATATATTATTGGGATTATCTACTATAGGTATGTCGCAACTAAAAAGCCAACGCTAAAGCATCTCGTTTACTTTTTATTCTGCTTCTTACTCTTCTTGCAACTCTTGCAGCACTTATCCTCTGCGACATTTGGCTCCTCGGAACCACCTTTTCGGTAATTTCGCAAACTTTCATTGTTAAACTATTTTTTAATTAAATCCCATTTGGGGCTGCAGATATAAGCATTAAATTCGGAACAATCAACTCTCTTGTAAAAATTTTGCAAATATATGGGGTTTTGTTATCTTTGCATAGATATATAAAACGACCTAAATAACCTAAATCTAAACCTATGAAGACAAAACTTACAATTTTTGCACTCTGCCTTGCGCTTGTTGCATCGCTTGTGTTTGTTGGCTGTAATTGCAACAAACCCTACACCATCAAAGATGGAATGATCCACTACGAAACACCCAAGCGTGGCGATGGCCAGATCTCGATGATTGGCTTCAAGTGTGATCCTATCGAGACCGTGCGTATTGGAATTATCGGCCTTGGTATGCGAGGTAAAGGTTTCGTGAAGCGACTCTCTCTTATCGAGGGTACCGAGATTGTGGCACTCTGCGAGCTCGACCCCGAGAAGATTAAGAACGCACAGAAGACCCTCAAGGAGTATGGCCGCAAACCGGCTGTCGAGTATCTTGGCGAGGATAGCTGGAAGCAGATGTGCGAGCGTGATGATATCGACCTGATATACATCATCGTTCCTTGCCACCTACACGCTGATATGGCAATATACGCCATGGAGCACGGCAAGCATGTTGCGAGCGAGGTTATGTTGGCAGAGACCGTAAAAGATTGCTGGAGGGTTGTCGATACGGCTGAGCGCACACGCCGCCACTGCATTATGCTCGAGAACTGCATCTACGACCACTTCGAGCTCACAACACTCAATATGGCGCAGCAAGGTCTTTTTGGCGAGATTGTACACGCAAGAGGTGGCTATATCCACTGCCTCGATGGTATCTGGCAGTACTTCCACAACTACTGGACTCTCCGCAACCGCCAATATCGTATAGGTGACGCATATCCTACACATGGACTTGGCCCGGTAGCTTTGGCTCTCAACATCAATCGTGGCGACCGTATGACCCACTTGGTGGCTATGCAGACAGGTGTATGGCGTGGCAAGGAGCTTGCTAAGGAGTATCTCGGCACCGAGGAGTTCCACAACCCAGACCACGCAAGTGCGCTTATCCGCACAGCCAAAGGAAAGACCATCTCGTTGGAGCATAATGTATATACTCACCGCCCTTACGACCGTTGTTACCAGCTCACAGGTGTCGAGGGCTTTGCAAACAAGTATCCTATTAAGGGCTTGGTTATCAGCGAAAAGTTCTTGGGCGAGGGCGAAGCCTCGTCTGACCACGAGGATTTGTCGCACTACGCTTTCGTAACGGAGGAGGTCTATAACAAGTATATGGAGCTCTACAAGCATCCTGTGCAGAAGCAGTTCCAGGAGGAGGCTCTCAAGGTGGGTGGCCACGGTGGTATGGACTACATCATGGACTCACGACTCATCTACTGCTTGCGCAATGGTCTGCCACTCGATATGGATGTCTATGATGGTGCAGCTTGGTCGTGTATCGTGGAGCTGACAGGTACCTCAATCATCAACAACTCGATGCCGGTTGCCATTCCGGACTTCACTCGTGGCGAGTGGGATAAGGTGAAGGGACACTCCTTCGCTTTTGCCGAGTAAGAGTTCAACCACTTAAATACTAAATACGATAAAGGTGACTTTTCGGGTCACCTTTATCGTATTTGTGTGTCGCAGCTAAAAGCCTGTCGTTTACTTTTTGTTCTGCTTCTTGCTCTTCTTGCATCTCTTGTTGCAACACTTCTCCTCCGGCACTACAGGCTCTTCGGAGCCACCACCCAAAGCACGATAGAGTGATATCATACCCTGAATACCCTCGAAGCGGTCGGTAATCTGCAACAGACGAGCCGAGAGCTGCGACTGCTGCGCTGTGAGCACCTCCAAGTAGGTCGCCTCCGAGTGGCTCATAAGCTGACGAGTGCTATATACGGCATTCTCGAGTGTCTTGACCTGACGCTTTCGTATCTCGGTCTTGCTGCGAGCCGAGCGACAGAGTGCAAGCGCAGTATTCACCTCGTTGCCTGCCTCAAGCAACTTGTGTTGAAAAGCAAGAAGGGCCTCACGCTGGCGTGACTCGGCAATACGGAGGTTGGCACGCAATTTACCACCCTGGAAGATAGGCTGAAAGAGTTTTGCGGCAAACGAGAAGAAGAGGCTTGCAGGGTTTGCAAGGGTCTTCTCCCAGCCACCCTCGCCCGTAAGCGTGAGAGAAGGGTAGAGGTCGGCACGAGCGATATTGGTGTTGTAGAATGCCAACTGCAACTCATACTCCGCCTGCTGAACATCGGGACGACGAGAGAGCAGTTGTGCCGGAACACCCATCAACATCTCCCCCTTGAGGTCCTCTCCGTTGAGTTCGCCACGCTCGAAGTGCTGAGGTGTTGTGCCGAGTAGCAGGGCAAAGTTGTTCTCTGCGGCTGCAATTTGGTACTCGAGGTCGAAGAGCGAAGCATCTATCGAGCAGCTGTTTGCCTCGGTCTGCGATATGGAGGCCTCGTTGGTCATACCGGCCTCCTTCATAGCCTTCATCGTGCGGACATTCTCCTTCCACGATGCCGCCGTAGAGCGAGATACACGCATCTGCGCATCGAGCATCAAAAGGCGGTAGTACGAGTCGGCAATCTCGGCAATGAGAGCTGTCTGCACACTGCGGTGGTAGAGCTTGCTCTGCTCGAGGGCCGCCTCGGCACTGCGTTTACGATTGAGCTGACGACCGAGGATGTCGATCTCCCAGCTTGCCGTAATAGGAACAGAGTAGGCTATGCGTGTTGGGTTGTAGGCCTTGCTGCTCTCGGTCGAGAAGCTCGGAGCGAAGCCGAACGATGGCGCAAAGGAGAGCTTTGCAGCCTGCAAGGCTGCTCTGTTTTGACGAATACGCTCTACGGCCAACTTCATATCGACATTGTTCTTCAAACCCTGCTCAATATAGCCCTGCAGATACTTGTCGGTAAAGAAGCTGCGCCACGATATATCGGCTATCGTTGTGGTGTCTTGCGACTCTACCTTGCCGTAGAGGTTATCGGTCGAGACCTCGGCAGGGCGACTATATTTTTGGTATATGGAGCAACTCGACAGCGTTGCCACAACCAATATGCTTAATACTATCTTTTTCATTCTACTGTTCAATTTGTGGAACTTCATTCTCCTCCTCACGCTTTATCGGCTTAACCTTCTCCTGCAACCACTGGAATATCATAAAGAGTGATGGCAGGATGAAGAGCAGTGCCAAGGTACCGATAAGCATACCTCCGACAACGCCCGAGCCGAGTGTGTTGTTACCATTCGAGCCGACACCGGTCGAGAACATCAACGGTATCATACCGAATACCATCGTCAATACGGTCATCAAGATAGGGCGGAAACGCTCCTTTGTTGCCATATATGTTGCACGAGCAATGCTCATACCCTGACGGCGGTTTTCGCCCGCAAACTCGGTAATCAGAATGGCGGTCTTGGACAACAGACCAATCAACATAATCAGACCTGTCTGCAGGTAGATGTTATTCTCCAAGCCCATCATCTTGGCAAAGATGAACGAACCTGCCAAACCAAACGGCACCGACAAAATCACGGCCAACGGCACGATAAAGCTCTCGTAAAGACCTGCGAGGATAAGGTAGATGAGCAGGATACATATTATAAATATTGTAGTCGTATTGCTGGTACTCTCCGCCTCCTCACGAGCCAAGCCCGCAAAGTCGTAGCCGTAACCTACAGGCAAGTACTCCTTGGCAACCTCCTGCACGGCCTTGATGGCCTCACCCGAGGAGTAGCCATCGGCTGCACGACCATTTATGGAGATGGCCGGGAACATATTAAATCGTGCGAGGTTCTCTGGAGCATAAATCTTCTCCAAGGTTACGAATTGGCTGATTGGAGCCATCTCGTCACCAATGCGCACGAAGATGTTGTTGAGCGTCTGGATATCGACACGGTAGCGAGGGTGTGCCTGTACACGCACCTGATACAACTTTGTAAATCGGTTAAATCGTGTGGACATCATACCACCATAGTAGCCGTTGAGAACGGCCAACACCTCCTTGGTCGATGTTCCTGCACGCTTACACTTTACGGCATCCACATCTATCTGATACTGCGGGAAGCGAGGGTTGAACGATGTGTGTGCCGAGCCAATCTCGGGACGCTGCTTGAGAGCGTCGATGTAGGCTGTAGTCACATCTGCCAACTCCTCGATGGTGCCACCACGACGATCCTGAATGTAGAGGTTGAAACCACCTGCAGCACCGAATCCCGGAATCATCGCAGGTGCCGAAGTAAATATCGTTGCATCGTTGAAACTCTCGGCATACTCCTTGACACGAGCCTGCAGGGCATCTACGCTGTGCTCCTTACCCTTACGCTCGTTCCAGTGCTTCAGACGAAGGATGTAGTTCGAGTGCGACGAACCACCACCACCCGTAATAGACCAACCGATGGTGCGGTTTATACAGCTCACCTCCTCCATTTTGCGTACAAGGTCTGCATCGACACGGTCGGTAACATTGAGTGTATGCGAAAGCGACGAGCCCGGAGGTGTCGAGAGGTCGATACGGATAGAACCCATATCCTCACGAGGGATAAGACCTGTCTTGGTGTTGTTCATCAGATATACGAGTGCAGCACACGCTACAACTACGAGCGAAACCGAGAGCCAGCGGTGGCGCAGGAAGAATGTCACGCCTCGCAGATAGTGCTTGGTGGTGCTCTCGAATGCAGCATCCATAGCCAGACTCATACGCCTCGAGAATGGCAATATCTCGCCATCTTTGTACATCTTCTTTGGCTTGAGGAAGAGCGCACACATCGCAGGCGAGAGAGTCAAGGCGTTCAGTGCCGAGATACCCACCGCCACAGCCATGGTGATACCGAACTGCGTATAGAAGCTACCCGATGTACCACTCATAAACGATACAGGGATAAACACCGCCATAAATACGAGCGTACAGGTCAGAATTGCCGAGGTGATACCCTCCATGGCATCTATCGTAGCCTTGTACGGTGAGCGATATCCCGCATCGAACTTCGAGTGTACCGCCTCTACGACAATGATGGCATCATCGACCACCACACCAATCGAGAGTACCAACGCAAAGAGTGTCAAGAGGTTGATACTGAAGTCGAAGATGTAGAGGAAGAAGAATGTACCCACAATCGACACGATGGTGGCAACGAGTGGAATAAGTGTCGAGCGCAGGTCACGCAGGAAGACAAAGACCACGAGTGTCACGAGGATGATAGCCTCGAAGAGTGTACGAACAACATTTTCGATCGAGGCGTAGAGGAAGTCGTTAGCACTCTCGACAACCTCCATCTCCAAATCTATAGGGAAGTCCTCACGAGCCTTCTCGAGGTAGGCGTCGATGTTGTTGATGACCTCGGTAGCATTCGAGTCGGGAGTCTGATATACCACAAACTCGGTACCCGGACCACCATTTACCTCACCTATGTATTGGTACGATGTCGTACCAAGTTCGATTGTGGCGACATCTTTCAGACGCAACACCTCACCGTTTGGCAGTGCTCGAATAACGATATTCTCGAACTCATCCACCTTCTCAAGACGACCTTTGTAGCGCATTGCGTATTGGAAGGTCTGCTCCGAACTCTCACCGAAGGCACCTGTCGCAGCCTCTATATTCTGCTCACCGAGTACGGCTGTGATGTCGGCGGGCACGAGCTTATACTGCGCCATGATGTCGGGGCGCAGCCATATACGCATCGAGTAGTCCGAACCACGCACCTCGATATCACCGACACCCGGAATACGGGATATGGCCGGCACGAGGTTAATCTTCACATAGTTTACAATGAAGGTTCTGTCGTAGGAGCTGTTTGGGCTATATACGGCCACACGCTGCAAGACGCTGGTCTGTCGTTTTTTGACCGTAACACCCGTCTCGTTAACCTCGGCAGGGAGCTGTCGTGTGGCACGCGAAACGCAGTTCTGCACATTCACGGCAGCCATATCGGGGTTTGTGCCCTGTTTGAAATATACGGTGATGGCACAAGTACCGTTGTTTGTGGCCGACGAGGACATATAGGTCATATTCTCGACACCATTTATGGCCTCCTCCAAAGGTACAACCACACTCTTCATCATTGTCTCGGCACTCGCACCGGGATACGAAGTCGAAACGCTGATCGTTGGTGGAGCGATGTTCGGGTAACGCTCGATTGGCAAGACTGCCAAGCCAATAAGACCTCCGATAATCACGACAATCGAGATTACCGACGAGAGTATCGGACGGTCGATAAAGGTTTTAATATTCATCTTCTATCCTCCTTTTCTTTCGTTACTCTCTCTTTGAGCGTTTGTTTGTCACAAACTCCTTAATCTTCACAGGGGTGTCGTTACGCAAAAGACCTACACCCTCGACTACGATTGTGTCGCCCTCGATAAGTCCCGACTCGACGATATACTCCTTGCTGTTGCTAATCTCGAATACACCGACGATTGTGGCCTTGGCGATGCCGTTCTCGACCTTATATACATAGACCTTGTCCTGCACCTCGTAGGTTGCCGACTTCGGAATTACCACGCAACCCTCCTGACGATGAGGCAGGATGACCGTACCCGAACCACCCGAGAGCAACAGACGCTTCTTGTTCGGGAACTTGGCACGGATAGTCACCGAACCGGTTATTGGGTCGATGATACCCGAGATAGCCTCGATAACGCCCTTCTCCGAATACTTGGTACCATCGTTGAGTCGCAACTCCACATTCGGCAACTCCAACAATGCCTTCTCCAAGACACCATATTGACGCTTGAGCGACAACACCTGACTCTCGCTCATCGAGAAATAGACATACATCTCGGAGTTATCCGATACGGTGGTCAGCGGGGTGGTGTCTGATGGGCTTACGAGTGTTCCGACACGGAACGGAAGCGTTCCGACAACGCCATCTACGGGGCTCTTTACGAGTGTGTAGGAGAGGTTGTTTGTCGCTGTGAGCTCGTTTGCTCGGGCCTGCGCCAACTGCGCCTTTGCCGAGGCGAGCTGTGTGCGAGCCATACGGAGGTCGAAGTCCGAGATGATGTTCTGCTCAAAGAGCTTCTCCTTACTTGTTGCCGAGAGCTCGGCTGCATCCACCTGCGCCTTCGCTACATCGACATTTGCCTCTGCCGTAGCGAGGGCAGCCTGATAGGGCACCTGGTCGATAACGAAGAGTGTCTGTCCGTTGCGGACAATAGAACCCTCCTTAACCTTGATGTCGGTGATGTAACCCTGCACCTTTGGACGGATGTCGATATCCTGCTTACCTCGGATTGTTGCCGAGTAGGTCGATGCAAGCTTGCGGGATGTGGTCTGCAAGATCATTGCATTGTACTCACGGGTGCGCTTCGAGGAGCTCGACTTCTCCTCACAACCCATAAAACAGAGTGCTGCTACAGTGCATAGCAATAACAATGTTGTAGTTTTTTTAGTCATATCAATAGTGTGTTTAGTTATAATTGCTGACAAAAGCGACACAAAGTTACAAATTTATGTCGAGAATAAAAATAGCTGTAAGCTATAAGTTGTATTTTATGACTGTATGCCTACGGTTTTTTGAGTTCGTCGTAGAGCATCGAAATGGCATAGGCCGTAGCCCTCGAGATTATCTGCGAACGGTCAGTTCCGCAGTTACGACACACTGCAAAGGAGTTTTTGGGGGTTGCAATGCCTATCCATACCGTGCCTACAGGCTTCTCTGCCGAGCCCCCTGTCGGTCCTGCAATGCCTGTAGTTGAAATGGCAAAATCGGCCCCTGAAACGCCCTTGACCCCTCGAGCCATAGCGATGGCGACCTGTTCGGAAACTGCCCCGTGATGTTCTATATCGGACATCGGTACATTCAATACATCTCGTTTGGCCTCGTTGCTGTACGACACAACCCCGCAGAGAAAGTATGCCGATGCCCCCGCTTGTGCCGTGAATTTCGAGGCTATGGCTCCGCCCGTGCAGCTCTCGGCAACGGCCAGGGTGGCACCACGCTGTCGCAGGGTGTTGTGTACCAACTCCTCGACCGAGGCACCCTCGAAACCTGCAATATTGTCGGGGATAATCGAGTGCAGCGACTCGAATTGTCGCTCAATCTCCTCTCTGACCTTCGCCCCCTCGACTTCGTAGGCCGAGAGTCGCAGTCGCACAACATTCGGTGCAGGGAGATAGGCTAAGTGGAGGTGGTCGGGCAGAGCCTCCT
The DNA here is from genome assembly GCA_015059685.1 of Rikenellaceae bacterium. Taxonomy (GTDB): domain Bacteria; phylum Bacteroidota; class Bacteroidia; order Bacteroidales; family Rikenellaceae; genus Alistipes. The sequence continues at coordinate 10,950 of SUZW01000002.1, forward strand.
CCCAGGCCGAGATTTTCTCTGCCAATATAGACTCGGCAATGCCAAAGGTTATCATCGTGCGGTGGACAATCTCCCGCAAGGCAAATCGCTCTTGCAAGCGAGGCATAACCTCCTCGTCGATAAGGTGTTGCATCTCAAATGGTACGCCCGGAAGCGATACTACGACTTTGCCTTCACGCTCGAACCACATACCCGGGGCTGTGCCGTGGGCGTTGTGCAGCACGGTGCAACACTCGGGCACGAGAGCCTGACCTCGGTTGAGCTCGTTGAAGGCGATGCCTCGGGCTGCCAACATCGAGCGTATATGCTCGGCCTCGACCTCGTCGTAGCGAAGTGTGGAGCCGAAATATTGACACAGCGTGTGCTTCGTGATATCGTCTTTTGTTGGGCCAAGACCTCCCGTGATGATTATCACCTCGCTCTGCGAGAGTGCTCGGTCGAGCGTTGCGACTATCTGTGTGCGGTTGTCGCCTATCGAGGTGCGCTCGGCAACGACTATGCCGTGAGCGTTGAGTGAGCGAGATATGTAGCGGGAGTTGGTGTCGAGAATTTGACCTATCAAAATCTCGTCACCTATGGTAATAATAGTCGCCTTCATAACTATTGGATTGAATTGTTCTCCGATTGCGGTTGCTCCTCGGTCGGTTGGGGCTCTTCGGCCTCAAGTAGCGAGGTGCAGATGTCGCCCACGAGCGATGCTCCGTTGTAGATAAGGCCGGTGTAGAGCTGCACAAGTGTTGCTCCCGCCTCCAACATACGCTTTGCATCTTCGCCCGACATTATGCCGCCGACACCGATAATAGGGTAGGTGCCGTTGCAACGCTCATGCACACGATGCACAACCTCGATGGCACGCTCGGTGAGAGGCGCACCGCTGGTGGAGCCAAAACCTATCGAGCGAAGCTCCTCTTCGGTTGTGTTGGCAAACTTGGGCTGTGTTGTGGCATTTGTTGCGACGATGCCGTCGAGAGGTGTATCCACCATGATGTCGGCCATCAAATCGACCTCTTCGTTGGTCAGATCGGGCGATATCTTGAGCAGTATCGGGCGGTATTGGTTTTGTCCTCTGCGGAACTCGAAGAGAGGGGTCAAAATCTCCATTACACTCTCTCGTGTGCGAGGGATATACTGCTTGTGGGTGGTATTGTAGCTTACATTGACGGCAAAGTAATCGACATATTGGTAGAGGTTGCGGAACACACGCAGGTAGTCGGCCGGAGCCTCTTCGTTTGGCGTTACGGTGTTTTTGCCGATGTTGCAACCGATGATTATCCCCTCGTGACCGTTGCGCAGATTAGCTATTGCAGCCTCCAAGCCGTTGTTTGCCAAGCCGATACGATTGAGCACGGCCCTCTCCTTCGGGATATTGAAGATGCGAGGCTTTGGGTTGCCTTGTTGTGCTCGGGGAGTCACGGTGCCAATCTCGATAAAGCCGAAGCCGAGGGCATCGAGAGGGCGGAATATATCGCCATTGCGGTCAAAGCCGGCAGCTAAACCTATCGGGTTGCGGAAACGCAAGCCGAAGACCTCGCGCTCGAGGCGGGGGTCCTCCACAGCGTAAATCTTGCGCAGGAGCCACTTTGCAGCGAGTATTTTATCTACCATACGCAGCAGAAATACCGCAACACGATGTGCGGATTCGGCACCCACAAGGGCAGACAATATGCGCATAAGTCGAAACATAACGCTACAAAGATAGTAACTAAAACGGAAAACGGAAAACTTTTTTGAGTTGAAAGTTGAGAGATTTTTTGTTGGTAGGGACTCTGACCCTTGTCAAGGCGCAACAAAGATGGCATAGAATGGCAAACGGGCTTCGCCCTTAATGGCAGCGCAGTCTATCGACTGCTTAATGGCAAAGCGCAGAAAGCTGTGACAAAAAAAGCGTAAGCGCCTGCCATTCAGCGACCAGCGGGAGCGATTGCCATTCAGTGAGCGTTAGCGAACGCCTGCCATTCAATGCCATTGCACCTGCGCCCCGACCACCTCCAGAGTTCCACCAACCAAAACCCTCAAGCGCACCCTTACTTGCCCTTACTAGCCGTTACTAGCCCTTACTAACACTTAATTCTACCTGCGCCTTGACAACTGTCAGAGTCCCCACCACCTAAAAGTACTCCTCTCTATATTGGTAGTTGTTGCGCAAAGACTCAAACGCCTCGGGTGCGGAGCGCAACGACTTGCTCTCGGTGAGGAGGTCGCAGTGTTGCTCAATCGTGTCGCACATATCCACCCACGATATAGGCCGTGGCGCACTTGGCGAAACACCTTCGGGGTACCAATCTGTGAGTGGGAGGCCGAGGTGTTGTGCCACAGCGTGTACCGCCATAGCAGAGGCGTTGGCCTTGCCTTGTAGCGAGTAGCCCGCAATATGGGGTGTTGTGACGATGGCCTTGTCGAGCAATGCTCGGTCGATGTGAGGCTCATTCTCCCACACATCTATGGCGTATGTGATGTCCGTGCGTTTGGTGGCTGCGGTCTCTAGCACTTCGCCTCGTGAGGCGTTTATCAACACGGCACCACTGCGCAGGAGCGAGATGTTGTCGGGGTTTATGAGGTGAAAAGTCGTGGCATCGAGAGGTGTGTGAAGCGTTACGATGTCGGTCTGGCGCAACACCTCCTCGAGCGACACGAAGTCGCCCCCTTCACGCTCCTTGCGAGGCGGGTCGGAGCAGATAGTACGAAAGCCCCACGCCTCGGCATACTCCTTGACGAGAGAGCCAACATTTCCGACACCCACGATGCCTATTGTGCGCTCCTCGGGGCGGAAATTGTCCCTCTTGGCGAGCAGGGCGAGCAGGGATGATACCCACTGCAAAACACCTCGTGCGTTGCATCCTGCCGAGGTTGCGACGACGATGTTGCGGGCACGGCAGTAGTCGAGGTCGATATGGTCGAAACCTATGGTTGCGGTGGCTATTATCGAGACCTTCGACCCCTCAAGCAGAGCCTTGTTGCAACGGGTGCGGGTACGAATTATGAGGGCGTCGGCATCAGCCACGACCTCCTTCGAGAATTTCGCCCCCTCCAGATACACCACATCGGCATACGGCTCGAACAGACCCTTCAGAAAGGGTATTGCGCTATCTATAACAACTTTCATTCTGTCGTGTTGCTTTGCAGTAAAAATCGTACAAATATAGTGAGTTCGTGCGGGAAACGGAACAATTTTCCGATAATTTTTATAAATTTGCACCTTGCAAGGGTATCTAATAGCAGAGCTATGGAGATGAATTTTTTGAAGAGGGTGCTTGCTGATGACAGCAATGCCGATGGAGGCTACTACTTCTGCGACAATACCTCGACCTCGAAGGCCGATGTTGTGGTGGTGTCGGTGCCGTGGAGCGTTACGGCAGATTATGGCCGTGGTGCAACCTATACCCCCGATGCGGTTATAGATGCTACGACGAAGTTCGGAAACTACGATGCTTGGTCAGCCATTTCGCTCGAGGGTCGTGTCGCAACAGCCGAGATAGACTACAATATCCAGGAGCTCTCGGAGCAGCTTGGGCGTGATGCCGAGCGTGTGGCGCAGGTCGGCGAGGGTGGCTCCTTTACGGGCGACTACGCTCTGCGTAAGGTGAAGAGCATAAACGAGGGCTTCGACAAGATGCATCGCTCCACCTACGAGCAGGTGCAGCGATACGCCAAGCAGGGCAAGGTTGTGGCTGTCGTGGGCGGTGACCACTCGGTGTCGTATGGCGCAGTGAAGGCTTTGGCCGAGTGCAATAAAGGGTTGGGCGTGCTCTTTGTGGATGCCCATACCGACTTTGCACACGAGGGCGAGGTGTTCAACTTCTCGCACCGCACCATAGCACGCAATATAATCGAAGATATGCCGTTAGTAGAGAGGTTAGTTGCTGTGGGTGTGCGTGAGAGCAGCCGTGGCGAGAGCGAGCGAGTGAAGGGCGAGCCAAAGGTCGAGTTGTTCCCTGCCGAGAGCCTTGCGCAGGCACGCTTCGAGGGTAAGAGCTGGGGCGAGCTCTGCCGCGAGATAGTCGATAGACTGCCACAAAAGGTCTATATCTCGTTCGATATAGATGCCCTCAAAATAGAATTTTGCAACAACACCAATGCCCCTGTGCCGGGCGGTATGACCTTCGATGAGGCTATATACCTCATAAATTGCGTGGTGACCTCGGGGCGTAAGATTGTGGGCTTCGATATTACGGAGGTTGTGCCCGACCTGAAAAATACGATGGATGCTACGGTGGCGGCACGCCTCTTGGCAAAGATGATTGTGGCAGCCGTAAAGTAGCAAGGAGGAGAGTATGAGAACAATTTTGAAATGTATGGCTGTAGCGCTGCTCTTTGCAGGGTTTGCAGCGTCGTGTGGTAAGCGCACGACAAAACTATCGGCCGACACCGACACCCTCTCCTATGTTGTGGGGTTGAATGTTGGTCACACGCTTATGGAGATGGACTCGACACTCAATATCGAGGCGGTATGTGCCGCCATCCGTGATGTCTATAACGGCACACCGTCGATGACTATGGAGGAGGCTCGAGACTACTACCTTGCCGAAAAGACCTACTTCGTACACGAGAAGGCGCAGGCACATCAGGAGCAGTACCTCTCCGACTTGAGCAAGCGTGACAGGAAGTATGTCCGCACCCGTAGCGGTGTGACCTACAAGATTTTGCGCCTTGGTGACCAGAGCCACACAACCTCTATGAACTCCCGTGACACGGTGAAGATAGCCTATCGCCTCACCGATGAGCAGGGGCGCACGCTTGTAGAGAGCGACACCCTTCGTGCCTCGTATCGTGACCTGCTGAAGGGTCTGCAGGAGGTGGTGCGCTTGGCGGGTGATGGTGCTCACTTCAACGCTTGGCTTCCGTCGAAGGTGGCCTACGATGTCGATGGCAACGAGGAGTTGGGCGTAGGTGCCAACACGATGCTCAACTACGATGTCGAGATTTTGGAGATAAAATACCGCAAATAGAACAGCGGTTGAGGGTTGCAAAGTGCCGAAAAAAGAGGTCAATTTTTTGATTTTGAACATTATTTTGTATTTTTGCACGCTTTTGAGAGAGAAACAAACTAAATTATAAGTGGTTATGAAAAAGATTTTTGTATCGGTTTTGGCACTTGTATGTGCCGCAATGGTGCTCTCTTGCACGGACAACAGCACCATCACAAAGGGTAACACCGCAAAGCTTGACTCGTTGTCGTACTCCCTTGGAGCCAATATCGGTTTGGGTATCAAGGAGCAGCTTGGTGATATTCCGTTCAACCTCGACATCGTGACAAAGGCGATGCAGGAGGGTTTGACCCAGAAGTCGAAGCAGACACAGGAGGAGGCTATCGAGGTACTTCAGGAGTTCTTCACCGTTCAGCTTGGCGAGCGTCGTGAGGCTATCGCAGCGCAGAAGGCCGACTCGACCTCTACAGCGCAGCCTATCGAGATGTTCGACACAGTCGAGGAGTGCGAGGCTATCTCGTATGCTTTTGGTAACGACATCGGTAACAATGTTCGTGACAGCAAGCTCCCTATCGAGTATCACTGGTTGTTGAAGGGCTTCCGTGATGCTTATGAGGGCAGCACCGAGATTTCGCCGGATCAGGTTTTGGCCTACTTGCAGCGTTACTTTATGTTCATTCGCCCTGCACAGGCAGCCGAGCGTTCAGCAAAGTGGTTGGCAAAGAAGGAGAAGGGCTTTGGTGTGAAGAAGACCGAGAGCGGCCTTCTCTACAAGGTTGTTAAGGAGGGCGATATGAGTGCCGCAGCAACAAGCGACGAGGATACCGTTGAGGTACACTATGTTGGTAAGTTGCAGGATGGCACTGTCTTCGATGCTTCTCGCTTCGAGAACCGTTCGAAGGCGCAGCAGGAGATGATCCGCAAACAGCGCCCTGATATGTTCGACGAGAATGGCAAACTCTTGGAGGAGGATCAGCCTATCAAGTTCCCACTCAACCGTGTTATCAAGGGTTGGACCGAGGGTATGAAGCTCGTAGGCCCTGGAGGTAAGATTATCCTCTACATCCCTGCAGAGTTGGCTTATGGTCAGCGTGGCGCAGGCCGTGATATCGGTCCAAACGAGGCTTTGGAGTTCGAGGTAGAGCTTCTCTCGGTTGAGCCTGTAGCAAAGGAGGAGGCTCCAGCCGAGGCAACAGAGGCTCCTGCCGAGAAGAAGTAGGCGACAAAGGAGTTTAGAATAGAGAGTGGAGAGTTGAGGATTTCAGCTCTCCACTTTTTGTTGTGGGGACTCTGGAGGTTATCACGGCGCAGGTGAATAGAGGTTGTTAGAGGTTGTTAGGGGTTGTTAGGGGTGCGCTTGAGGGTTGAGGTTGTCGGAACTCTTGAGGTTGTCAAGGCGCAGGTGTAATGGCATTGAATGGCAGGTGTTCGCTGACGCTCACTGAATGGCAATCGCTCCCGTTGGTCGCTGAATGGCAGGCGTTTAGGCTTTTTTTGTTGCAACTTTCTGCGCTTTGCCATTAAGCAGTTGCAGACTGCGCTGCCATTAAGGGCGAAGCCCGTTTGCCATTCTATGCCATCTTTGTTGCGCCTTGACAAGGGTCAGAGTCCCCACCAACAAAAAATCTCTCGTCTCTCGTCTTTCGTCTCTCGTCTTTTTTTAGGTAATTATAAAATTTCTCTCGTCTCTCGTCTTTCGTCTCTCGTCTTTTTATTATATTTGCACTATGATACGCTACTACGAAGATATAGATATTACATCTCGCAACTCGTTTCATGTGCGACAGAGGGCCAAACGACTTGTCGAGTTCGATCGAGCAGAGGAGCTGCCCGAGCTTTTTGCCAAATATGGCACCGAGAGTTGGTATGTGTTGAGTGGAGGCAACAATATCCTCTTCACGAAGGATGTCGAGTCGCTGCTTATTGTGCCGTGTGATGACCGCATCGAGATACTCGACGAGAACGCCACGACGCTTCGAGTGAAGGTTGGTGCAGGTGTCGAGTGGGACGACTTGGTGGCCTGGGCTGTCGAGCGTGAGGCGTGGGGCATCGAGAACCTCTCGCTGATACCGGGCAAGGCGGGTGCAGCCCCCGTGCAGAATATCGGAGCCTATGGCGTGGAGGCGAAGGATGTCATCCGTGCCGTGGAGATGTACTTTGTTGATGGCGGCAACTTTGTAACCTTGGCAGCCGAGCATTGCGACTTCGGCTACCGCGAGAGCGTCTTTAAGCACTCGTTGAAGGGCAGGGTAGTCATCACAGCTATCGAGATTGAGCTCTCGAAGGTGGCAAACCCTCGTTTGGGTTATGGCGATGTGGTGCGTGAGGTCGAGGCACGAGGCGGTGCTACGATAACCAATATCCGTGATGCGATATGCGCCATTCGTCGCTCGAAATTGCCCGATACGGCTGTGTTGGGCAATGCGGGGAGTTTTTTTAAGAACCCTATTGTTGAGCAAGCGGTGGCAGAGAAGTTGTTGGCGGAGTATCCGGATATGCCTCACTACCCCGCACAGGAGGAGGGCAAGGTGAAGCTGGCTGCAGGGTGGCTTATCGACAAGGCCGGAATGAAGGGCTACAAGAGGGGCAATGTCGGTGTTCACGAGCGTCAGGCGCTGGTGTTGGTAAATCTCGGAGGTGCCACAGGTGGCGAGGTTATAGAGTTTGCCTGGGAGGTTGTGGCAAAGGTGAAGGAGAGGTTCGGTATCGAGATTTCACCCGAGGTAAATGTTTTATAAAAAAGCTAATGGCTAATGGCCAACGCTGCTATTAAGCCGAGGGCAGAGGCTGCTTGCAGACTTTGCCGAGGCGGAGCAGTGAAGACCAAAGGTCAATAGCTGATGGCTAAAGATTATGCAGACAGAGGCACTATTGCGAGGTTTCGAGGAGTATGTCGAGCGACACGAGCTATTCTCACACGAGGATAAGATACTGCTTACGGTGTCGGGCGGTGTCGATTCGATGGTTATGCTCACGATATTTGTACGCTTGGGCTACAATGTCGGTGTGGCGCACTGTAACTTTGGGTTGCGTGGTGTCGAGAGCGACGAGGATACAGAGATGGTGCAGAGAGAGGCGGAACGCTTGGGTGTGGTGTGCCACACAAAATGCTTCGATACGAAGGGCGAGATGGAGCGTTCGGGTGACTCGATGGAGATGGTGGCACGACGACAGCGCTACGAGTGGTTCTATGAGTTGTGCGACACGGAGGGCTATACCGCAATAGCGGTGGCACACCATACCGACGACTCGATCGAGACCTTCTTCATAAACCTTATCCGTAGCACGGGCTTGCGAGGCCTGACGGGCATAAATCGCCAGTTGGGGCGTGTCGTGCGACCGATGTTGTTTGCCACACGCAAGGATATATTGGAGTTTGCCGTGCACAACAAGGTGCCATATCGTGAGGATTCGTCGAACCTCTCGACAAAGTACCTGCGCAACAAGATACGACTTGGTCTGCTTCCGACACTGCGGGAGATAAACCCGAAGTTTACGGCCGTGATGCGTGGCAACCTCTACAGGCTGAAGGATGCCCAGAGCTTTATAGATGCCTCGATAGGGCGTATTCGTGAGGCGGTGGTGCATCGTGAGGGCGATATCGACATCATAAATATAGAGGATATAGACCCGATATACCCACGAGAGTTTGTCTTGTACGAACTTCTCAACTCGACCTACGGCTTCAAGGGTGATATCGTGGAGGAGCTCTATCGTGCGGTTAGGAGTGGCTCGACATCTCGTCGTTTCTACTCACGAGACTATTGCGCCTACCTCGACCGAGGCCGAGTTATGGTGGCACCGATAACCGAGGAGGATGACTGCGAGGTCGAGGTCGATGCCTTTGCTATGCGCAGCTACTGCGGTAACTCGGTGCTCTACTACGAGCATACCGATATCGACAATGTGTCGGAGTACAACCTTCCGGCCGAGGTGGCACTGCTCGATGAGGCGAAGTTGCAGTATCCGTTGCGCCTGCGTCGCTGGCGTGATGGCGACAGCTTCGTGCCGTTTGGTATGGCTGGCCGCAAGAAGGTGGGTGACTTTTTGACCGACCAGAAGGTGCCGCTTGTGGAGCGAGGCCGACAGTTTGTGTTGCTCTCGGGCGAGGATATCGTTTGGGTTGTGGGTCGTCGTGTCGATGACCGATACAGAATAGGCTCGAAGACCGAAAATATACTTAAAATCACAAAATATACCATCTAAGACACTATGGCCGAGAAGGTTACATTCTCTTCGTGCGAGGCGGAGTTTTTGCGTATCATGGGCGATATTCGCTCCCGTAAGTTTGCACCTATATACCTGTTGCAGGGCGAGGAGTTTTACTTTATAGATGCTCTGTGCGACGCCTTTGCCGAGGGGGTTATGGAGGAGGCGATGCGAGCCTTCAACCAGATTGTGCTCTACGGCAACGACACCGATGGTGCTACGGTGGCAAGTTACTGCCGACAGTTGCCGATGATGGGTGAGTACGAGGTTATCATCGTGAAGGAGGCGCAGCAGCTCGATAAGATTGAGCATCTGCTCGCCTACACTGCTTCGCCCCAACCTTCGACAATACTCATTTTGTGCCATAAGGGCAAGTCGCTCGATCGTCGCTCGCAGCTCTACAAGAGTATCAAAGCCGGTGGCGTGGTCTTCGACTCGGTGAGCCCTCGTGACTACGAGGCAGAGCGTTGGCTCACGGGCTTTGCAGCGCAGCGTGGCCTTACACTCGATGCGGCAAGCAGCAAGATTTTGGTGGCTCATCTCGGTGTCGATATATCGAAGATAAGCAACGAGTTGGAGAAGATTGCCGTGTCGTTGCCGGCCGACTGCAAGCGTGTCACTCCCGAGCATATCGAGAACTATATCGGCATATCCCGCCAATTCAACAACTTCGAGTTGAGCAATGCCGTGCTCGACAGGAGGGTTGAGCAGGCGCTGCGTATTGCGCAGTATATGGGCGAGAACCCCAAGGCCTATCCGCTGCTGTTGAGCGTGAAGGTCCTCTACGAGGCCTTTCGTCAGCTCTTCATCTACAACTACTTGGCGTGGGACTCTCGTCGCAATGGCCGTGCTATGCCGTCGGATGCGGAGCTGTGTAAGATACTGCGATTGGGTAGCCCCTACTTCCTGAAGGAGGTGGTGCGACGAGCTGCGTTGTGGCCAAATTCGAAGGTCTTTAATATTATAGGCCTGACCTGCGAGTACGATGCCAAGAGTAAGGGTATCGACGATGGCGGTGCCTCGAATGGAGAGCTGTTGCGAGAGTTGTTGCTCAAAATATTTATGCTTTGATGTCGGCTATACCTTATATATATGAATATATCCGCTGCCGTGGCTTTGCTCCTCTCTATGTGGAGCAACATTTGGCACGCTTGGAGGAGTTGTCACGACGACTCTTTCTGTCGGGGTGTGGCATTGGGCGTGAGGTGTTGGAGCGCAAAATCGAGGATGCACTACGGGAGGGCGGCTACTCGGAGCGACACACCAACGCAGTGCTGGTGCGACGATATATCGACGGTGGGATTGAGGTTGAGTGCGTAGATAATTTTTATGACACCTTCTCGTTGCGTGCCGTGCGCCCACAAGGGTATGTGTGCCACCTCTCGGGGAATGCGGTGTTACAACCGACCTCGGCAAAGGCGGCAGCACTTGCGCTCCATCGTGCCACGGCCGAGATTAGCGACGAGGGTGTTGCGGTATGGCTCTCCGATACGGGCGAGGTGAAGGCTATAGATGGTGGCTCGGTGGTGGTGGTATTCGACGATGAGATACGCTTCTCGCAGTCGGGCTCGGGCGTGGAGTTCGAGTTGGCGTACCGTGCAGCGCAGGGTGGGCGACGCAGGGTGTGCCGAGGCGAGATTTCGCACGAGGATATAGCCCGAGCTAAAGAGTTGCTCTACATAGATTATCGTGGCATCACGGCTCTGCTTGTGTGCGAAGGACGACACTATATGGATATCGTGGCAGAGCATATAGCTCGGCAAGTGGCTGATAGAGAGCGATAAGCGATTTTTTCTACAAAAAATATAAACACTCGGGGTTTGCAATGATATATATTTGTTGCAAACCTTTTTTTTGTTGCTATGAGAAAAATACTGTTTTACTACTCGGTGGGTGTCACACTTGCACTCATCGTCTGTGGCGTTATCATTCGCCACACTTCGGGCGAGGTCGTACGACTTCGCAACAATCAGGAGGCTCTGACCTCGGAACTTACAACCTATCGTACCCGCTTGGCGCACTCGGCCGCCTCGGTACAGGCACTGCAACTTCGGCTCGACGAGTTCCGTGAGGCTCGGCAGCGTGATGCCGAACGGATTAAGGCGCTCGGAGTGAAGCTACGCCGTGTCGAGAGTAGCACGAAGCTCTCGACCTCGACGAGGCTCGATGTGCGAACACGGGTGCAGGAGGTGCCGATACCCAAAGATACCCTTGGGGCTATGGTGACGGATACGGTGCAGATGTTTCGTTGGAGCGATGCCTGGGTGAGCGTCGAGGGCGAGATTTGCCGAGGCGAGGTGGCCTGTCGTATCGAGAGCAGGGACACCCTGCATCAGGTTGTACATCGTGTGCCACGACGCTTCCTCGGTATTCCCTACGGCACGAAGGCCATACGGCAGGAGATTGTGTCGTCAAATCCGCATACGAAGGTGGTCTATGCCGAGTATATAGAGCTGCATCGCCGAGGTCGTGCGAGGCGATAGGGGTGTTAGCGACGGAGTCGCAGCTCCTCACTCCGCATCTTGCGCATCTGCCATACGAAGAACGAGAAGGCGAGAAGTATGGAGGCACTATCGGCTATAGGCATCGAGATCCACACGCCGTAGGCTCCCAACATACGAGGCAGAGTCCAGAGCAGCGGCAACAAGAAGATGAGTTGTCGTGTGAGCGAGGTGATGATGGCAAGTTGCGCCTTGCCGATATATTGGAAGAAGCCTCCGACAACAATCTGGAAACCGACGAGTGGGAACATCATCGTCACGAGGTGCATACCTTGTGTTGCAGCCTGCACCATAAGGCTCTCGTCGCCACCCTTCGCACTATCGACGAAGATGCGGGCAATCGACTCGGGAAATATCTGCGCCAGCAGAAAACCTATTGTCGAGATGGTCATACCGACACCGATAGTCATAAAGAGTGCCTTGCGGACACGGCCGTAGTTGCGGGCGCCATAGTTGTAGCCAACGATGGGCTGCATACCCTGATTGAGGCCCTGTATAATCATCACAAAGAGGAGAATAACCCTATTTACGATGCCGTAGGCTCCGACATAGAGGTCGGCAGCACCACTCTCTCGTGGCACGATATCCGAAACGCCCATACCGCCATAGCGCAACATCGCACTATTTACGAAGGCCGCCACGGTCGAGGCGCAGAGGTTCATCAAGAATGGGGCAAGACCTATCGAGAGTATCGCTGCTATAATCTTTCGGTCGAAGCGGAAGGCCTCACGCTTGAAGCGTATAAACGACTTGCGTGAAGAGAAGTGCGACAGCGCAATGCAGAACGCCACAAACTGCGCTATCACCGTAGCTGCTGCCGAGCCACGAATGCCCCAACCAAACTTGAAGATAAAGAGGGGGTTCAAGATTATGGTTATGGCGAATGTGGTGAGCGTTATGTACATCGCCTTGCGAGGGTAGCCCGACGAGCGTATCATATCGTTCATACCGAGGTAGAGGTGGGTGATGACATTGCCGAGGAGTATAATCTGCATAAACTCTCGCGCATACTCCAAGGTCTCGGCCGAGGCTTTGCCACCACTAAAAACCATCAAAATCTCGTCGAGGAAGAGCAGCATCACCGCCATTATCGTGAGGCCGATGACGATGTTGAGTAGTATGGCGTTCGTGAGGGTCTTTTCGGCTGCAGCCCTGTTGCCCTCACCGAGGCGCAACGATATGCGTGCGCCAGCACCCACACCCACCATCGCTCCAAAGGCCGAGCTGATGTTCATTATCGGCATCGTTATCGCCATACCCGCAATGGCGGCACCACCGACACCATGCCCTACGAAGGCGCTGTCGATGATGTGGTAGAGCGACGACGAGGTCATTGCTATAATCGCCGGTATGGCGTAGTTGAATAGCAACTTACCAATGTTGTCGGTACCGAGTGATAATGTTGTCGATTTGCTCATCTTTGCGGGACAAATGTAGTGAATTTATCCTATGGTTGCGACGATATGTTCGCCTCGAACCTCCACTTTAACCTCTTTGTGAAGCCCATTCGGTAGTTGGGCCTCAATGAGTTGCGAGGTAGGAGAGTAGCCTACTATCGAAATTTCGCTTTTTAAGTCCAAATTGCCTCGTCGGTAGAATTTGTATAGAGCCTCCTTGGCGCACCAGACCTTTGCCAACCAATCCGTGTCGGCAGAGAAGGCTCGCTCCTTGTCGGTCATATATCGTGCGCTCACACCCTCGAAGTTGCGACTTCGCTCCTCCACATCTACGGCACAAGGGGAGTCCGAGATAACCACGGCAACCAAATCTCGGCAGTGCGACACACTTATATGGGTGTCGGAGTTGCCGACTACGGGTGCGCCCCACTCATCGTAACCTATTGCGCAGTCGCCGCCGAGCTCTCGCCTTACGATGTTGCGCCAGGCGAGCACTTCACGACGACGATGAGCAGAGGAGAAGGCCTCGACAAACGCTTTGTCCTCGGCCGTAGCCCCCTCACGCAACGCCTCCTCCGTGGCTATAGGTTCGATGAAGAGCCTAACCATTGCTCTGCAATATAATCTTAATCTTATCTATGCGACGACCATCCACCGCCTCGACAATGAAGCGGATATTGTGCGCTTCGACCTCGTCACCCTTTTTGAGGAAGTTGCGCTTTATCTCGAGCATCAGGCCGGCAATGGTCTCGGCACGCCCCTGCACATCCTCGAAGAGGTCATCCTCGAGGTCGAGGACACGCAACATATCGACGATATGTGTCTTACCCTCGAAGAGGTAGGTGTTTTCGTTGAGGCGACGATAGAACGACTCCTCGACATCACTCTCATCGGATATCTCGCCAACGACCTCCTCCAATATATCCTCCAACGATATCAAACCCTGCGTAGCACCATACTCATCGACCACGATGGCCATGTGGAAACGCTGCTTCTGGAAATCCTCCAACACGGCATTTACCTTGCGGTGCATAGGCACAAAGTATGGCTCACGGATAAGCTTCTGCCAGCCGAAGTCGTCGCCCTTGCCGATATGCTCCAGGAGGTCTTTGACAAATATCACACCCTTGATATGGTCGAGGTCCTCGTCATAGACCGGAAGTCGCGAGTAGCCAGTCTCGGTTATCACACGCTTAACCTCGGTGAAGGTCATCGTCTGCTCCACGGCCTCGATATCCATTCGTGGGCGCATAATATCCTCGACCTCACGAGATGTGATGCTCACAATACCCGAGAGTATCTTCTGCTCCTCGCTATCCTGCTCGGTGGTCATATCCACGGCATCGGCCAACTCCTCGATAGAGATATTCTCCGTGGCGGGCGAGGCGAAACGCTCGATGCTGCCACCCGTGCGCACCAAGATGTAGGTGATGGGGTATAACAACCAACGCAACAGCAGCAGTGGTTGCGAGAAGGTGAGGGCGATGCGTATATTTGCCGATTGCGCCACGATTTTGGGTAATATCTCACCAAAGAGCAACAGTATAAATGTTGCAAGAACGCCCGTGAAGAGGAACTCCATGGTGGCATTGTTGAACTCGAACATCGAGTCTATAATTGCCGTAGTACATATAACGATGGCGATATTCACCAAGTTATTCACCACGAGTATTGTTGCCAACAACTCGTCGCCACGCTTCAGTAGCTTTATAACCCCCTCCGACGACAGCGTGCCACGGGACTTGATATCTCGCAGGTCGGCAGGCGACAGCGAAAACAGAGCCACCTCCGACGACGACATCATACCCGATAACAGCAAAAGCAGTATCGTCACCACAATCAGCAATATGGTCTCGGGCGGACACCCAAGAAACTCTACAAAATTCATACTTCTCTATTTTATTATTAAACCGCAGCCCCACACTTTATTATTAAACCGCAGCCCTACACTCCGCTACACCTGCAACTTTGTAGGGCTACAACTCTCTAACCAAACAACGAAGGCGTACTCTCCTCCTCGGCTTGACTCTTTGTTGTCGTTGTCGTGCTGCCCTTTACCGCTGTAGGCGGGGTGAGGGTTACACCGTGTGCCTTCCATGCCGGTGTGCGCTTCATCGCCTCGATATCGTCGAAGTTGCGTGATGGGCGACCTATAACATTCGATGTCGGGGCTATAGGGGAGACCTCTCGCTTGAATGGCGCAACCTCAATCTTCTCCTCCACCACAGGTGATGGGTCGGTCTCGGGGGCCTTGAAGAGGAGTTGCGAGTAGTTGTCGGTCGAGAAACCTGTCGCCACGACAATAACCTCCATATCATTCTCTCCGAGGTGAGGCTTTACGCTCATACCCCAGATGATATTCGTGTACTTGATGTTGCCATTCTCGTCTTCGCTCTTGGCGTAGTGCTGAACACGGTTGCGTACACGACGAGCCTCGCTTGTTGTGAGGGCGTCGGATGAGGCTACCGAGATATTTATCAGCACATCTCGTGCGCCCGTAATCGAGGCGTTGCCAAAGAGTGGCGAGGTGATGATGCGATCGACAACCTTCTCGGCTCTATCTTCGCCCGACTCTGTTGCTACACCCATGATGGCGCATCCCGAGCCTCGCATCACGGTGCATACATCCGCAAAATCGACATTTACAAGGTTGTTCTTGTGTGTCACAATCTCGGCAATACCCTTCGCAGCAAAGGCCACCACATCGTTGGCTCTGTCAAAGGAGTTCTGCAACGGCAGGTCGCCATAGAGTTCGTTTATCGCATCGTTGCTCAACACGATAAGCGAATCGACATACTTGCGCAGCTGTTCGATGCCTCGTCGAGCCTGCTCGGTGCGATGAGGGCCCTCATCCACGGGTGGCGTAGTCACGATAGCCACGGTGAGGATATCCAACTCGTGAGCCAACTCTGCAATTACGGGCGCAGCACCCGTACCTGTGCCACCTCCCATTCCGGCCGCCAGGAACAACATCTTGGTCTGGCGTGCTGCAAAGAGTGAGCGCACGGCATCGAGTGACTCGGTGGCCTTCTCGGCTCCGGCATTTGCGTTGTTGCCCGCACCCAAGCCATCGCTACCGAGAAGTATGCGGTTCTCCTCCGGGATGTGCAATTTATCTAAATCATCTTGGTCGGTGTTGCATGCAGCGAGATTTACCCCCTCGATGTTCATCTGCCACATGTGCTCTATGGCGTTGCCTCCGGCACCACCTACACCCATCGCCATAATAGGTGTTGATACGCTCTTTATCGACGATATATCGTTTATAATGCTATACTCTGTCATATCCTAAATTTCCTCGTTTCCGTTGAGAATGGTGTTTACTGTTGAGTTTATGTTCTTGAGCCAACCAAATATACGCCCCTTCTTCTTCGGCTCATTTTGAGGCTCACTTTGAGGCTCGATATCGGTACTCTCCTTCGCCTTCAAGTCGATAGGCTTCGAGTCTGTCTCCTCATCCTCCTCAATCTTCTCTCTCTCCTCGACCTTTTCTATCGGCTTTACGACCACCTCCTCTTTTGGTGCGACGAATTTAGGCTCTGCAATAGGAGTCTTTGGAGGATTTGTGAGATCCAACTCACTCTCCTTCACCTCGCCCTCGTGTTTAGATTGTGTAGGACTCTTCACCCCGACCAAAGGGGTCTCGGTTGTGAGGCAGGCTGTGCGCTGCGCACCATAGAGTAGGATGCCGATGTTGGCGGCCGACGAGAACTCCGATATCATCTCCTTCGATGCCTCGTCTATGCCGTAGATGTGGTTGGCCAAGCGCACCTCCATGCCGAGCTCTCGGGCCAAAAGGCGGTCTATGTCGGAGAGGTACGCCGAGGCACCTGTCAAGACTATGCCGCACGGCACCTTCGACGAGAACTTTGCATCTTTGAGCGCCTTGGCTATAACCGAGGCGATATCCTTGAGTCGCTCACCGATAATTTCGGCTATGTTGCGTTGCAGAATTTGCTTCTTTGCTCTGCCGGCCATCTGCACAGGTGCAGTAAGCTCCTCCGACACCTCCTCGGCTATAACCGAGAGGCAACGCTTCTTCAACACCTCGACCTTATCTTTTGGTGCACAGACAAACTCACGCAGGTCGTTGTCGATTGAGGAGGATCCGATAGGGAGCGACACAAAGTAGCACATACGCCCCTCTCGCACTACGACGATGTCGGTGAGGTCGGCACCGAGGTCAACTATAGCCACGCCCTCCTCCTTCTCGACCTCGTCGAGAACGACATTCGGGAGCGTTGTCGGGGTTATGCACAACCCCGAGAGTGTCATATCGGCCTTGTGCATGGCTCGCTTTATCGACTCTATCTGTTGTTTGCTTATGAGCACGAGTAGGTATGTTGCCGAGAGCTTCTGTCCGAATGTGCCGACGGGGTTTTTGACATACTGCCTATCGTCGATGCGGTAGCGCAGTGGCAGGCGTGCCACAATCTCGTCGTTGCTGCCCGTGGTGACCTTGTCGATGCGCTCGTGCAGGGCTCGCACATCCTCGGCCGTAACGCAGCAACCATCCTTGTCCTTCACAAAGACATGGTCCTCGTAGCGTACGCAGTATGTATCCTTGCCCGAGATGCCGACATAGGCGGAGTTGAGGCGACGACCCACATACTCCTCGAGGGCAGTTTTAGCCTTGTGTATGGCATCCCCCAACTCCATGAAGTTGCGCACCATACCATCTTTCACCGTGCCCTCGCTTACAGGAACGACCTCCACGCCCTTAAGCTCCATCTCGCCATCTTGAGGTTTGACACCTACCGACATCACCACGCTCGATGAGCCGATGTCAATACCGATAACATAATCCTTGTTCTCCATCTCTACTCTGTGCATATCACTTGTTTGTTGTATCTTACATCTATACTCTTGTAACGCTCCCATCCGAGGTGTGCGAGCCCCTTGTCGTAGAAGGTGCGCAGTTTGTCGAGCTTCTCGGTGGCGTTGTCGAGTGTTCCGAAATTGACCACAAAGTCGCCACTGCGAGGTATGAGCAGCAACGATATCGCTCCCAAGGAGGTTGTGTCGGCCTCCATCTGCACTATCTCGGCACTCCAGAAGTTGTCGCTCTGCACCATCTCGACAAACGACAGCAGTCGCTCGAAGTCGTCGAGTCTGCGATGCTCTCGCTCCTGACGAGCGAGAAGTCGGCGTTGCGAGGCCTCCATCCTCTCGACCCTCTGTGCCACCTTGCGTTGCTTACCCTCTATCTCGGCAACCTTGACCGCTATGCCCTGCTTGCGGAGGGTGTGGCTCTCCTTGCTCTCGAAGATTTTGCGCTTGCGCTGCTTGAGCAGGTCGTTGCGCTCCTTGCGCAGCTCTCGCTGTTGGCTCTTGACCACACGATACTCGTCGTAGAGCTTCTCGAGTCGCTCCTGCCCTGCCTTCCGGCGGCTGTTGCGTAGCTCCGTGAAGTCACCCTCGAATGTTGCACTGAAGGGTGGTCGGTATCCACCCGTTATGACCGAGGTGTAGCAGGCCGAGCCCCGAGGTGCACGGAAGATGTAACCTCCGCTTGTTGCGAAGGAGTCGTACCCCGCAACACGCAGTCGCACGATAGGCTCTCGCTCCGAGATATCTATATGCAGGTTGCCCGAGTAGGTGGTATAGACCCTCGCCTCCTCGACAAAGCCGTTGCGCTCGAGAAGTCGTGCAATGCCGACAGCATCGACGCTATCGACCTCTCTGTTTTTAATCTTCAGCCCCCCTCGTTTGAGCTGCTCGTACATACGGGCCGACGAGGTGAGTCGTTGCGTGGCGGTGCTGTCGTTGAACTCTATGACGATGTCGGATATACGCTGCTCGCCACGATGCACCTTCGCAAGATGCGAGGCATAGAGGATGTAGGCAAGGACTACTCCCCACCCAAAAATCACACCTATCACTCTTAAAATCTTACGCCACATATTTTTAGCCATTAGCTTTTAGCCCTTAGCCATTAGCTTTTATATATTTTTCTATTTATTCCCATTTATTCAAAATCGTCAATGATGAGATTATTTTTGTGCGATGCTAGGCGACAAAAGCGCAGCATAGTGAGCCTATGTGAGCATTTTGGCGACCGACGCATTCGTGCAAAAAGAACTCATCAGAACGATTTTCGTGCAATTACCTCTGCAATATCATTGCAGCAAGCATCAATATTGCCTGCTCCGAACGACACTACAACATCGGTCGTCATCTTGCCGATAGTCTGTGCCAACTCCTCACGCTCGACAATACGGCACGGCTTGGTTACGAGGATAGCGATAATCTCCGTTGTAATGCCCTCGATAGGCAACTCTCTTGCAGGATATATCGGCAACAACACCACCTCGTCAGCCTCGTTCAACGCCTCGGCAAACTCCTTGTACAAATCACGGGTACGAGTGTAGAGGTGTGGTTGGAAAATTGCTGTTACCTTACGCTCGGGGAACATCTGCTTCACCGAAGTTATCGTTGCAGCCAACTCCCGTGGGTGGTGGGCGTAGTCGTCCATATAGACCCCCTTCGAGGTATTCACATAGAACTCGAAGCGACGCTTCACACCCGAGAACTCTCGCAGAGCCTTACGCAAAGCATCGTGGTCTTTGATATCTCGCTCCACAGCCCAGAGCAGAGCCACCGCAGCCACCGAATTTTCGATATTCACCCAGCCCGGGATACCGAGCGTGCAACCCTCGATAACGCCTGTCGGTGATACGATGTCGTAGCGATAGTATCCGCCCTCCAACAACTCTACATTGCGGGCGTAGAAGTCGCACTCCTCGTTGTAGGAGTAGCGATAGACCGAAATTTTATCGTTCGTAATAGCCACATCGACACCCTTTTTGATAATCAGCACACCGCCCTCCTTTATCTGTGCGATAAACTGCGAGAACGCCTCCTTGACCTTCTCGTGAGTGCCGTAGATGTCGAGGTGGTCGGCATCTGCCGAGGTCACAACCGCAGCATCGGGATAGAGCTGCAAAAACGAACGGTCGAACTCATCGGCCTCCACCACAAAGCGGTCGCCACAACCCAACACCAAGTTCGAGCCGAAATTTTTTGAGATGCCGCCCAAGAATGCCGAGCCCTCGCCCGCAACAGCGTGGTTGAGCCACGCAGTCAAAGTCGAGGTCGAGGTCTTGCCGTGCGTACCCGACACCGCCTGCACATACTTACCCTGCGACAAAAGACCCAGCACCTGCGAACGCTTCTTAATCTCGAAGCCCTCCGCACGGAACATCGCCTGCTCCGAGTGGTCGGCAGGGATTGCGGGGGTATAGATAACAACGGTGCGCTCCTTGTCGAGGAACGCCTCGGGGATAAGCTTCACATTGTCTTCGTAGTGCACCAACGCCCCCTCCGCCTCCAACTTGCGTGTGAGGTCGGTTGCGGTGCGGTCATATCCTGCCACCTGCCACCCCTCGTGCAAGAAGTAGCGAGCCAAGGCACTCATACCTATACCGCCGATACCCAAGAAATAGACCCTATTCTTCATCGCTACTGCTCCTTAATCTGTTTCAACACCTCGTCGGCCACACGCTCCGCAGCATCGGGCGTTGCCAACTTTGAAATATTCTCCGACAGGGTAGCAAGCAGCTCCTTGTCGCCCACCATTCGCAACGCTGTCGAGATACCGCAGTCGGCAGCCTCGGCATCGCTGACCATCTGTGCTGCACCCTTGCTCACCAAAGCCATAGCGTTCTTGGTCTGGTGGTCTTCGGCTACATTTGGCGAAGGGATGAAGAGTGTAGGCTTCGCTGCCAGGCACAACTCCGACACCGTGCAGGCTCCACTACGAGATACCACGAGGTCGGCAACCTCGTAGGCGTAGTCCATACGGTCGATAAATGGCACAAGCACGATATTCTTGGTCTTGTAGTGTTCGAAGAACTCGCGCATCTCCTTCTCGTAGAAACGACCAGTCTGCCACAGCACCTGCACCGGAGCCTCGCCATCGAGGGTCACAATCCACGACTTCATCATGTTGTTCAGCGTGCGTGTGCCGAGCGAGCCTCCCACAATCATAATTGTAGGCATCGCCTCGCTCAAGCCGTAATAGGCGAAGGCCTCCTTGCGCACTGTCTTGCTCTTGTCGAAGGCGGCACGAAGCGGGTTGCCCGTATGCACGATATTGTTGTTGTCGAAGAAACGCTCCATATTCTCGTAGGCCACACATACGCTCTTTGCTCGACCTCCGACAATCTTGTTCACGAGGCCTGCGTATGAGTTTTGCTCCTGAATAACCGTAGGGATACCCATCATCTGCGCCACGAAGACAATCGGTGCGCTGGCGTAGCCGCCAAATCCCGCCACAACATCGGGCTTAAACTGCTTGATGATGCGTCGAGCCTGCAAAAGGCTCTTTACAATCTGCACGGGCAGCAGCAGGTTGCGCCAGGTGAGGCGACGCTGCAGGCCCGCAATGTCGAGCCCCTCGATAGTGTAGCCGAGGTTTGGTACGAGTGTCATCTCCATCTTGCCTTTAGCACCGACAAAGAGCAACTCGACATCGTCACCAAGACGCCTCTTCAACGCCTCGGCAACCGAAACAGCTGGGTAGATATGGCCACCTGTGCCACCACCCGATAGGATAATTCTCTTCATTTGTATTCTCGATTTTTGGGTACACGCCCAATCAACCACAAAAATAGGGAATATTCTCTTAAGTTCAAAAGAAAAACACAGTGAAATTCTAATTTCACTGTGCCTTTTGTTGTAACTCCCATTCGGAGCCTCGTATCTCTCTACTTCAACGCCTCGTTCAATAACGCTGCCAAGCGATATGCAGCCTTCGCCATAAGGCGGTCGTGGATAAACTCAAACTCGTTCACCTCCTCCTGGCGGAAGATGTGGTTGTCGGTGAGGTTGCGTGAATAGACCGCACGGCACTCCTTCGCAACATCGGCAGCCCAATCGTTGAGCCCTCCCCGTATATACTCCTCTCGACGAGCACCGCTGTAGAGGTCGGTATCCTCGGCATAGAGCTCGGGAGTCATAATGCGGTGGCGATAAGAGTAGTAGCTGTTCCACAAGAAACGCCAACCACTCTTCTTGTAGCGAGCCATTATGCCGTTACGGTTGTTCCAGCGGCTGATGTTGAAATCCCGGTTCGAGAATTCGTTGCCCGCAATGCGGATATTTGCCACGCAGTGTAAGTCGGCTATAGCCTTGGCCAACAGTGTGATAGCTTCGCTATCCTTGGGGTTTGCCTGCAAGCGAGCCACGCACTCCTCGGCAACGACCAACGCATCGTTTTTGTCGCTACGCAACGGAGCGTAGTCAGCATCGACACCGAAGGTAAACAGCGTTTTCTCGGCAATATCCTCGCTCAACGCCTGCTTTGCCGTACGAGAGGCCTCGGCCGAGAGGTGCTTCGATGCAAGGGCTGCGATAGTGGCGTATGTGAGATTGTTCCACGCACCTGCCGAGAGGGTTACCACCAGCAACGACAGAGTCAATATTATTCGTTTCATAGCCTCTTACTCCTTGAAAATATCGTTTAGAATATATGCCAAGCGGTAGCCAGCATAGGCAAATTGTTGATAGGTGAGGTCGGTGAGCTGCTCCAACTGCTTGTCGCTGAGCTTCCTTACATCGGTATCTCGAGGTATCAACTTGTACGAGCGCATAACCTCCTTCGCTATGCCGTCGAGCCAGTCGTTAGCGTCGCCACGGCATATCTTCTTGCGCTCCTTGGCGTTGTAGCGGTCGGCCACCTTTGCCCAATCGGTGATGTTCCACTTCGGATAGAGGAGGTCGGTGATGCTATCCCACATACTATGGTATGTGTACTTCTTGCCATTTATCTTCAAACGGTAGCGGTTATATACGCTCGTCTCCTCGTATGTCGGCTTATCATCGACAGGGAAGGCAACATGTGCAGGGCAGTGCATATCGCCCATCATGTGTATCAAGGCTCTGATTTGGAAGGCAACGGTCGTGTCGGGCATCTCCTTGTACGAGGCCTTCAAGCCGTTGTGGAACTCGTTGATACGGTATGCCGCACTCTTGACAACATGGTGCTGGTCGATATATTGGTCACGGAAGTCACCCGTATATCTACGCTCGGGATAGGCATAGCCGATATGCCAATGTGCCGTACCCTCGAACCCCTTGCTGTAACGCCAGTTATCCATATAGCACGACTCGTAGGCGAGGGTGTGGCGGAGGTATTTGTGGCACTTCGCCTTGGCCTCGGGTGTGAGGTGTTGCTCGGCAATGTAGCCGATAACATGGTGTCCAGGGCCACCCCACGCCATAGCGCTCTCGATGCCCATTGTGGCAACGAGAGCGATGGCTATAATAGTGGTTTTAATCTTCATATCTCGCACAAAGAGTCTATTTGAAAATATCGTTCAGCAGTGCAGCCAAGCGGAAGCCGGCACGAGCCAAGCAGAGATCCTGTACAGGCTCCAAGCCATTCACAGCCTCCAACGATAGTTCACAGTCGGGGCTGGCCCAACGATAGACCAAGATGCATTGGCGAGCCATATCTACGGCCCAGATACGAGGGTTGCCCTTCGAGAGCATATCCTTGTGTTTGCCGTGACATATCTCCAACTCTTCACCATAGAGTGCTGGTGAGAAACCGGGGTGACGACCAATCCAGAAGCCACTCCAAAAACGCTTCCACGAGTAGTCTGTGAGTCTGTGAGCCTTGCCACTCTTGCCATTCGAGAGCTTGATGTTGAAGCTGTGCAACGAAGCAGGCACACCCTCGATTTGGATATTCGAGATATCGTGCATATCCGAAACCAGGTGTATCACGGTGAGCAGAGATGCTCGCACCAACGAGTCGCTCTGATTTGCTCGATCACGCAATACGGCCGTTGCACGCTCAATCTGCACTATGGCATCGTTCTCGTTGGAGGTCATAGAGCGAAGGTTGCGAGCTACGGCAACTCTATGCCACTTGGCGGTATGCTGCGCCTTGCCCTCTCTGCGAAGGCTGTGCAGCCATTGTGTATTTTCTGTTATCGAACCCCCAAGTATCGCCTCGGTCTGGCTCTTTGCTGCAGGGGTGAGGTGGCGGGCTGCAAGCTCGGCTATCGAGCGGCTCGACTTGTCGTTCCACGCTTGTGCTACGGATGCCACAACGAGGGCACACGCCACGATGATATATTTAAGTGTTGTCTTCATCTCGTACAAAATCTTTTATTTGAAAATCTTGTTCAGTGTGGCAGCCAAGCGATATGCAGCCTTCAGCGCACGCTCGTCGGCATACTTAAGAATGTGTGCCTGCTCCTCCTTCGGAAGATTACCAATCTCCATGTTGGCAGGTGTGAGCTGGTAGGACTCGTGAGCAGCCTCAACACACTCCTCGCCCCATGTCTTTGGGGCACCCTTTATATAGGCCTTTGCCTCCTTCGGGGTGAGCTTATCAACCTCCTGGTAGTAGCGAAGCATCGACCAATCTTTGCGGTACATATTGAGAATACCATCCCAATAGGCGTGTATCGACATCTTCTTGCCCTTGTTGCGTACCGAGTAGTTGTACTGCGGGAAGTTTCTGCGTGGGAAGTTGATGTGTACCGGAGTGTGGAAGTCGGGTATCATGTGTATCAGGTATATTATGTTCTGACGCACGGTCGAGTCGGGGAGATTTTTGTACTTCTTCATCTCCTTGATGATACGCTCGGTGTGGATAAGTCCCTGACCGTGACCACGAGGTGCAGGATCTATCTTTCCGGCATGGTCGGTTTTGATGCCGTGCCAGAAGTTTGTTGGCTGGAAGATACCGACATTACGGTAGTGGTCCATCCAAACAGAGTAGTATGCCAACGAGTGGTTGAGGTAGCGACGACACTCCTCTTTTGCCTTTGGAGTGAGGTGCTGCTCGGCAACATAGGCTATAGCCTCGTGTCCGAAGCTGTTCCACGCAAATGCCGAGTGCGACAGGGCAAGAGCTGCAACAGCGAGTGTGAGTCTCTTAAAAAGTTTCATTTTCTCTATAGTTTTTTATTTTGTTGCAAAAATATCGTTCAGCAGCATTGCAATACGACTACCTGCACGGGCCATATTTCGCTCGTGGAACATCTCCAAGCGGTTGAACTCCTCCATGCGGATTACGACACCTTCTGCGAAGATCTCGCTGAGCAGCGACTTGGCCTCACCTGCAACCTCCATTGTCCAATCCGTAGGTGTGCCGTTTGCAAAACCTGCAAGGTCTTCACGGAAGCAGTGCATCACCTCACCGGCATAGTCCTGTGGCGAGAATACGCTACGGCGAGATGAGTAGCTGTTCTCCCAAAGTTTCTTCCAGTTGCCCTTGCTGTAGCGCGACCTTTTGCCTGTGCGGTTGTTCCATATCGAGAAGTTGAAGCCCGAGTAGGTGCGATCGAAGCCCTCTATGCGGATATTCGATATGCAGTGTATATCGCTCACGAGGTTCACAAGTATCAGGATGTTGCGTCGCACCTCGGCCTCAGGCAGCGAGGCACGGTTGCGAAGAGCCGTCACGGCATTCTCGATCTGCGTGATGGCGTTAGCATCGTTGTCAAGCATAGGGTAGAGGGTGTTATATACCTCTACATAGTGCCACTCGCTGCTCATCATCTCGCGCTTCTCCTTGCGCTCCTTGACGAGGAAGTTGGCATTCTCCAAGAGTGGTGTCGAGATTACTGCAGTGATGTTATTTCGAGCCTCCTCCGACAGATGCTTCGAGGCTATCTCGGCTATAGCCGCTGCTGCTCGATCCGACCATGCAAAGGCCGAAGATGCCGAGCCCAAAAGTATAACTAAAAGAATATATATGCGTTTCATAGTGTTCGTTTATTTGAAAATTTCGTTTAGTATAGCGGCCAATCGGTAACCTCCTTTGGCAACCAAATAGTCGGCATAGTCCCATATCTCTTGGCGCTTCTCTTCGCTTATCTTGGCGATATCCATACCTCGAGGCATTATGTCGTAGAGCTTCACAGCATCCTTGATGCAGTCACGACCCCAATCTATCTCGTCGCCCTGCATCGCCTTCTTGCGCTCCTCCTCCGAGAAGGTGTCGGTGACCTCGAGGTATTGCTCCATGGTCCAGCCTCTACGGCCGAGCTGCCAGCCAATGCCGTCCCAGAAGTTGTGCAGACGGAGCGTCTTGCCCTTCTTCTTGATGTCATAGCGGTTGAACTCCGAAGTCTCTTCATACCTTGGCTCGAACGACAACGGGAACGCCACATGCACAGGGCAGTGTATCTCGCCCACGGTGTGGATGAGGTAGCGGATGTTGTCGGCAACAATCGAGTCGTTCATCATAAGGTGCTTGCCATCCTTCATCTCTTCGCGTACTCGCTTAATCATAGCCATGGCGCCACGCTCGTGTGTCGATGGTTCATTCGCCTCGGTGACATAGAGTCCGTGCCATGCACGGCTCGCCTTGAAGCCCTCGCAGTAGCGGATGTGGTCCATCCACGGGCCGTAGTAGGCGAGAGAGTGACGAAGGTAGTGGTCGCACCACTTCTTTGCCTCGGGTGTAAGGTGTCGGGTAGCAACATAACCCACGGTGGAGTGCTGAGGGGCTCCCCAGGCCGATGCCTCGAAAGCAATAAATGCCGAGGCAATGGTCAAAATGATAAGTTTTGCTCTTTTCATACTATTGTTTTTTAGGTTTATAAATAATCTATTTTAGAGATTTGTTCAGCAGATATGCCAAGCGGTAGATAGCACGATACATACACTCGTCGTGCATCTCCTCCAACGGCAACAGAGCGTCGAGGTTTATCTCCGCACCCTCGTGGCAGTACGAGTGTATGGAGCGTATCTCACGACCTATCTCCTCAACCCACTTGCGAGGGTTGCCACCGATGTAGCTCTTGGCCTTGCCTCGTGTGGCAATGTCGATATCGGTGCAGTACATATCGACCGAGAAGGCGCTATGACGACCCGGGAACAACTTTGTCCAGAGTCGTTGCCAGGTGAGTTTCGTGAGCTTGAAGCGAGGATTTGTCCTCTCGCGACCGTTGTTGTGGTAGAACTCGAAGTCGCCATCTATGAGCCCCTCGATTTTGATATTCGCAGGTGAGTGTATATCCACAATGTGGTAGATAGCGATAAGGAGCGACTTCTTCTTGTTCTCGTCGCTGTAGGCATCGAAGTTGTCGAGTGCGAAGAGCGCATTTTCGAGGCGCACCACCGCATCCTCCAACTCTCGTGTTACGGAGCGACCCTCGGTGTTGAGTGTTGTCGTCTTGCGCTCCTTCTGGAATTCAACTTCGCTCAATGGCTTGCCGAGTACGGCAACAATCTCCTCCTTGGCAGGTTTGGTGAGGCGTTGCTCGACAGCCTTGAGTATAGCCTTGTGCGTTATCTCGCACCAGGCGAAGGCCTCATTGCTCGAGAGAGCAAGGAGGAGCATAAGTACCAATGTCTTGATATAGTGTTTCATCGTCTAAAAGTGAGTTTGCGGTTACTATTTGAAAATCTCGTTCAGGATGTGAGCAAGACGGAGGCCTCCGTTGCGGTGCATCTCTATCGAAATCTCCTTCATACGCTCCTTGTTCTTCTTGGGCAGGTCGTTGTATTCGGTGTCGGGCGAGAGCAACGAGTAGGTCTCACGCAATACGGGGAAGTTGTTGCGCAGCCACTCCTCGGGCTCACCCTTGCAGATCTGCTTTATCTCCTTTGCCGAGAGCGTGCTGCAATACTCACGATAGAAGTCGTCGGAGTACATGCCCTTGTGGAAACGACGGAACGCTTTGTCCCAGAAGCCGTGGTAGCGTGCAGCCTCGCCATCTACGGTGAATGGGAACTGCTTGTGCTCGATAAAGAAGGTGTGTGACGGGCAGTGCAGGTCACCTACCATGTGTACGATGAGCTTGATATTCAACGCCACGAGCGAGTCGCTCATATTGCGGTAGCCACCCTTGCTCATCTCCTTGCGCATACGGTTGAGTTGGAAGATAAGGTGCTCCTCGGGGGTCTTTGGGTAGGAGAAACCCACAACATCGCCGCCATCATCGGGTGGAACGAGTTTGTCATCTACGACACCCACTGCGTGCCAGCGTGCTGTGCAGTGGAGCTCCTTGGTGTAGCGGATATGGTCCATCCACGAGCCGTAGTAGGCGAGTGTATGGCCGAGGTATTGCTCACACAGCTTGCGAGTCTTGGGCGTGAGTTGCCTGTCGGCAATGTGCGCCACGGTGCAGTGTCCTCGATTGCTCCACGCTGCGGCCTCGAGTGGGGTGCCGAGCGCAAGCACAAGAGCGACAACGGTAAAGATAATCTTCTTCATATTGTAGTTTTTTAAGTTTTTGTTGTATGTAGCGTCGTATCTCCTCTATTCTCTATTTCTCGAGTCGATGCATATCGTTACGGGTCCATCATTCACGAGCGACACTTGCATATCTGCTCCAAACTCTCCGTGTGCCACCTCCTTGCCGAGTGTAGCCGAGAGTCGCTCCAGGAACCTCTCGTACATCGGGCGCGATACGGGCTCGGGTGCCGAGCGTATATACGAGGGGCGGTTACCCTTCTTGGTCGAGGCGTAGAGCGTAAATTGCGATACCACCAACGCCTCGCCCCCGACTTGCCCTATGTCGAGGTTCATAACCCCATTCTCGTCGTCGAATATGCGCAGTCGTGCCACCTTGCCACACAACCACTCGATGTCTGCATCCGTGTCTTCGGCCTCTACACCAAGGAGTATCATCAGCCCCTTGCCAATCTTGCCGACGCTGCGACCGGCGATGGTGACCTCACTCTGGGTAACTCTTTGTATTACGATACGCATAGTGGTAAAAAGTTAAGAGTTTTGCTCGAAGAATTGCCACAAATTGTCCTCTTTCGGCACGGGTGCTACGATTGTCACAGGCTCCTTGCGCACGGGGTGCGTGAACGAGAGCGTGCGTGAGTGGAGCGATATGCCGCCATTTGGGTTGGAGCGTTTTGCTCCATACTTCAAATCGCCCTTTATCGGGCAGCCTATCTTCGAGAGCTGTGAGCGTATCTGGTGGTGTCGGCCTGTGAGCAGCTCCACATCGAGGAGCGTGTAACGCTCGCTTGCCGCCACAACTTCGTAGTTGAGGCGAGCCTCCTTGGCCTCCTTGCGAGGGGTGTCGTAGGCGTGGGAGCGATTGCTCTTGCCGTCACGCAGGATGTAGTGGTGTAGCGACCCCTGCTCCTCGGCAGGTCGAGCCTCCACGATAGCCCAATAGTGCTTCGATATCTCGCCACGCTTGATCATCTCGTTGAGGCGCACCAACGCCTTCGAGGTCTTGGCAAAGAGTACCGCACCCGATACAGGGCGGTCTATGCGGTGTACCACACCGAGAAATACATCGTACGGCTTGTGGTCACGCACCTTTATAAAAGCTTTGATTTCGTTTTCAAGAGCGTCGTCTGTACCTCGGTCGGGCTGCACAAGGTCGCCCGCCCGCTTGTTCACAACGAGCAGGTGGTTATCTTCGTAGAGTATATCGTTTGGGTTAAACATCTATTCAGTGAGTAGTGAGTAGTGAGTAGTGAGTAGTTTTTTCTTTTATTTTTTATTTTGTAGGGTTTTGGTTGATGCAACAATTAAGCGCATCAACTCTTGACAGTCAATATAAATGCTATCAAATTCACTTTTACTTATATATTCGCTTTGATATAAGAGTTCTAACCAATATTCCGTTTCAGCGCACTCTTTTTGAGCAATAAACATTTTAGCAGTGAAGTCGGCTTTCGATTGAGCAAAGGCGCATTCCTTCGCATTTGCGCCAATACTTGTTCCACAGCGTAGTAGTTGTTTTGAGAGTACATATTCGTGCTTTTGCTCATTGAGATATTTATGTAGTTTTACTATCCTCAACGCAAAAGTCTGACTCTTGTCCAATATAACACTATTTCCCACGATTACTCTATATCTGTTAAAAACAACTACTCACTACTCACTACTCACTACTCACTCAAAATTATAGCTTGAATGTAAATGGAAGCAATAGCTCTGCGCTCTCGACTATCGAGGCCGAGCCGTTACCACTCATTATTACCCGTATCGGTGAGCCCTGGCGACGCTCCACATCGAGGATGACCTGGCGGCAGCCACCGCAAGGGTAGCACTCTCGTTCCGAAGGCACCGATGCTATCGCCAACGCCTCGATGGGGTCGTCAGCATGGTTGGCCTCGGTGTAGTAGAGCACCGAACGCTCGGCACACAAGCCCGAAGGGAAGACCTCGCTCTCGGAGTTTGCACCATGCAAAATCTTGCCACTGCGCAGACGCACGGCAGCACCAACACGAAAGTTTGAATAGGAGGCATAAGCCTTTGCTGTAGCCTTTTGTGCTTCGGCAATAAGCTCTTGGTCGGCAACGGGCAGTTGCTCGATGCGCTCTGCATGAATGTACTTTAACTCTAAACTCTTCTCCATAGTTTTCGCTTTTATAGGTACATATCTTCGCAAATATAGTGATTATATCACTAACTTGCAAAATATATACCCCGAAAAGTGCAAAAATTGCGCCCTTTTAGATGTCGGCTTTTGTGTCTGTTTGGAATAATTCGCCCTGAAAGGCGTTGCGGTCACGGAGTCGCTGTTCGAGCATCGACCACAAGGTTTCGTTGCGTATGAGTCCCCAGTTTCTGCCGTGGTGGTAGCGTGGCGGAGCCTCGCTTGCGAAGCGTTCGATGATGATGTCGGGGCGCAGACGACGCACTATCTCGACCATCAAGTCGAGATATTCGTCGAGCTCCCAAAAGCGAAATTGCTCGGGGTGAGCATCATACTCTCGCTCCATCGTGGTGCCTCGAAAGACCTGTAGTTGGTGGAATTTTATGGTTGTGAGGGGCAGTGCATTTATTAGTTGCAGCTGCTTCAAAATCATCTCGTCGCTCTCGCCCGGCAGGCCCAGCACAAAGTGCGCACCTACGGCCAAGCCACGCTCTGCGGTCATCTCCACAGCCCGCTTCGAGCAGGCGAAGTCGTGACCTCGGTTTATCCGCTTCAGCGTTGCATCGTAGCACGACTCGATGCCGTACTCTATGGTCACATAGTGCGTTTTGGCCACCTCGGCAAAGTAGTCCAACACCTCCTCCGACACGCAGTCGGGGCGTGTTCCCACGACGATACCTGCGATGTCGGGGTGGGCGAGTGCTTCGCCATAGCGAGTGCGCAGCACCTCCAAGGGGGCGTATGTGTTTGAAAATGATTGGAAGTAGGCGAGGTAGCGAGAGGCGGTGCGGTAGCGACGACGATGGAACTCGATGCCCTCCTCAATCTGCTGTGTTATGCTCTTCGTGCTCAAGCAGTACGAGGGCGTGAAGGCCTCGTTATTGCAGAAGGTGCAGCCACCCGTGCCCACCGTGCCATCACGATTTGGACATGTGAAGCCCGCATTTATCGCCACCTTCTGCACACGCTCCCCGAAACGACGACGGAAGTATGCCGAGTAGCTGTTGTATGGTCTGTCATCGCCCCAAGAGTGCATCGCAGAAGTTCAAAAATTGTAACGGTGGGTTAAAATTCGTCGTACATCTGCTCCATCAGAGCATCTATCTCTCGTCGCTCCTTCTTTGTCGGGCGACCCGTGCCACGCTCACGGAATACGAAAATCGTTTCACGAGGGGTGTTGAGCTTGGCAAGCTCCTCGGCAGGGGTGATGTTCTCGCAATACTCGATGACCTTGACAGCGGGTTGTCGGTTAATAACCAACTCTTTGACACGGTAGGTGTAGGTTACGAGGGTCTTTTTCACGGCGATGATGTCGCCCACCTTGACCTCTCGTGAGGGTTTGGCGTAGGCGTCATTTACGAGGACACGGTTGTTGCGTACCGCATCGGCAGCATCGCTGCGGGTCTTGAAGATGCGCACTGCCCAGAGATATTTATCGAGTCTTACCTCCATGGTTTTAGAGTCGTTTTTTAAGGTTTTGTTGTGCCGATGGCGGAACGAGGGTTCCCTGCTCGATCTGTCGGCTCATACTCAAAATTATACCCATAGTTATCGAGGCGCAGAACATACCCGTACGGCCCTGTGTCAGGAACGGCAGGTTCTGTCCCGTCTCGGGGAGTATGCCGAGGGCTACGGCTATATGCAGGAAGGCTTGGCTTGTTATGAGCAGTGCAAGCCCCACAGCCAAGAGCCCGGCATATACCCACTCGCTCTGCTGGAAGATGCGCAACGAGCGGAAGAAGAGCCACAGGTACAACATCACGATAAAGAAGGCGATGAAGATACCGAACTCCTCGACCACGATAGCGAAGAGGTAGTCGCTCTCGGGGTGGGTGAGTCGTGCTCGCATAACGCTGCGACCAGCTCCTACGCCCACAAAACCGCCA
Source organism: Rikenellaceae bacterium (assembly GCA_015059685.1). Lineage (GTDB taxonomy): Bacteria > Bacteroidota > Bacteroidia > Bacteroidales > Rikenellaceae > Alistipes. Next base: position 43,189 of record SUZW01000002.1, read on the forward strand.
TTATAGACCGCCATCTTCGAACGGTCGGAGTCGGTATATTTATCGAGGCCTCGCTTCTCGACGACCTTCTCTATGCCTACCCACTTTTTTATTCGTGAGGTTACCGTGTCGATACGACCCGCAAATATCATTATCAGCATACCTACAACACCCGCCACGAGTACGAGTTTGCCAATCTCACGCATCCTCACGCCCGCAATGACGAGCATAGCTATCGAGATAAGGAAGAGGTGGAGTGCCGACGAGGTGTGTGCCGGGAGTATCACAGCGCACGAGGCTGCAATCGGTAGTATGATAGGCATCATCTCGTCGAAGATTATATCTCGCTCACGCTTCGAGCCCCATTTGCGGAGATCGAAGGTCGAGGGGAGAAGGTGTATCTTGTCGATGCAGCTCTGCATCTTCGACAACTTCACGGCCAGGAGCATTACGGTCGCGATCTTGAGCAGCTCCGAGGGCTGAAACGAGAAGAAACCGAGGTTGATCCATCGTGCCGCATCGTTGCGCTCTCCGCCCGTGAAGTAGGCAGCCAAGGTCAATAGAAGAGCGAGGATGTAGGCCGGTGTGGTGAAGAAGCGGAGAAATTTTGCCCCCATTATATAGAAGGAAAAGAGCAAAACGACCGAGCCACAGAGTGTGATGATGTGCTTCTCGAGGTAGCCACTTGTCGAGCCCTCGCCAAAGCCCATCTTGGCTGTCGAGGAGTAAACCACCACGGCCGAGATAAAGAAAAACATGGATACAATGACCCACAAAACCCTATCCCCGGGCAGCAATCTCCGCTTCGAGAGTATCGAAGGGACCTCGTGCGACTGCGTTGTAACGGCTCTATCCTCCTGTGTCATAACTACTTCTCCAATATATTTTGTTTTATCCAATCTTTGAACTTGTTACCTCTGTCGATATAGCTCTTGAAGAGGTCGAAACTTGCACATGCCGGTGAGAGCAACACCGCATCGCCCTTGCGAGCCGTGCGCACTACCGCCTGCATCGCCTCCTCGAACGAGTGGCACGAGATAATATTTGGTACGACACCCTCGAACGACTCCTCAAATCGGCTGTTATCCACGCCCATACATATCATTGTATGTACCTTCTTTTGCGCAAGGTCGAAGAGTGGGGCGTAGCTGCCGCCCTTGTCCGTGCCGCCCACAATCCAAACCGTTGGGCGAGTCATACTCTCCAAAGCGTACCACGCAGAGTCCACATTTGTAGCTTTCGAGTCGTTGATATATTCGATATCGTCTTTTGTTCCCACGGGCTCCAGGCGGTGTTCGATAGCGGCAAAGTCGTACAACGATTTTTCTATTTGCTCGGGCTCAACCCCCGCTGCGAGCGTTGCCAAGACGGCCGCCATAGCGTTGTAGGTGTTGTGCATACCCTTGATTTGCAGGCGTGAGATATCGATTTTCAGGCTCTGCTTGCCCGCCGTAGCCACGGCCTCGCCCTCATCCACAAGGTAGGCATCGCCCGCACCACTTGCAATGGCCGAATGGACCATAAACGGAAGCTCCTTGGCCTTGATATCGTGCTCCTCGAGCTGTCGTAAGATGGTCTCGTCGTCGGCACAATAGACAAAGTAGCAGTTCGAGTTTTGATTTTGCGTGATGCGCATCTTCGACTGCGCATACTTCTCGAACGAGTAGTCGTAGCGGTCGAGGTGGTCGGGCGTGATATTCATCAACACTCCGATATCCGCCTTGAAGCGGAACATACCATCGAGCTGGAACGAACTCAACTCCAAGACATACCAATCGTACTCGGCAGTCGCCACCGAATAGGCAAACGACTCACCGATATTTCCTCCGAGAGCCACATTTGCTCCGCTATCGCGCATAATTTTGTAGATAAGCGAGGTGGTGGTCGTCTTGCCGTTGCTGCCCGTGATGCAGATTGTCTTGGCCTTGCCCATATAGCGGCAGGCGAACTCCATCTCCGAGATAACGGGCACGCCCTTCTCGTGCAGAGCCTTTACGATAGGGGCTTTGTCGGGAATACCGGGCGACTTGATAACCTCCGAGGCGGTCAATATGCGCTCCACCGAGTGTCCGCCCTCCTCGTACTCCACGCCCCACTCATCGAGTCGCTCACGATAGCGTGGTGCGATTGTGCCCATATCCGAGAGCAGAACATCGAAGCCCTGCTTCTTGGCAAGTATTGCCGAGCCGTAGCCACTGATACCGCCACCCAAGACTGCTATAAACTTTCGTGCCATCGCTTATCGGATTTTGAGGGTTACGAGTGTAAGTGCCGCAAGGATTATCGACACAATCATAAAGCGTATCATAATCTTGGTTTCAAAGAGCCCCTTCTTCTGGTAGTGGTGGTGGATAGGCGACATAAGGAACACCCTGCGACCTTCGCCATACTTGCGTTTCGTGTATTTGAAATATCCCCTCTGCACCATTACCGATACCGCCTCCACGAGGAATACACCGCAGAGCAGTGGCAGCAGCAGCTCCTTGCGGATGCACAACGCCATAACTGCGATAATACCACCAACGGCGAGTGAGCCCGTGTCGCCCATAAAAATCTGCGCAGGGAAGGAGTTGTACCACAAGAAACCTATCAGCGCTCCCAACATCGCTGCACCGAAGACCATCAACTCTCCGCTGTTCGGGATATACATAATGTTGAGGTAGTCGGCATAGATGATGTTACCCGAGAGGTAGGCCAACACCGCCAACACGCCCACAATAGGTATCGACACACCCGTAAGCAGGCCATCTAATCCGTCGGTGAGGTTTGCTCCGTTCGACACGGCTGTAATCACGAATATTGCAACCAAAACATAGAGCACCCACGACAACAACTCGTTGCCTCCGACAAACCAGCTGTAGTCCAACTCGTTGTTTTTGAGGAACGGAATGGTCGTCTTGGTGGTTTTGATTGTCTCGTCGCTCAGGCGTATCTGCTGCGACGAGGTGATAATGGTCTCGCCCGTCTTTTCGTCTATGATGCTCTGCTCGACAGGTATCGTTGTATGCTCACGGATGACGACATCCTCCGACAGACACATCATCGAGCCGACGATGATACCCAGGCCGACCTGACCTACAATCTTGAACTTGCCTTTGAGGCCCTCTTTGTTGTGGCGGAAGACCTTGATGTAGTCATCGAGGAAGCCGATAAGACCGCACCATACGGTCGCTACGAGCAACAGAATGGTGTAGATGTTGTCCAGGCGGGCAAACAACAACACCGGCACGACAATGGCGAGCAGAATGATGATGCCGCCCATCGTGGGTGTTCCTCGCTTTGCGAGTTGCCCCTCCAGGCCGAGGTCACGGATCTCCTCACCGATTTGGCGACGCTGCAACGCACGAATTATAGCCTTACCGCAAAAGATGACGATAAGCAACGCCAAGACTATCGCTGCCACCGAGCGAAACGATATGTACTGCACCATACCCGCACCCGGGATGTCGTACAGAGAGTTTAGGTAGTCAAATAAGTGATATAACATAGTATAAAATTAAAATTAGCTTTTTTATAAATGGCACTCAATGGCATTCGGGCTACGCCCTTAATGGCATGCGCAATCAAAGATTGCTGAATGGCATTGAATGACAAAATACTATTTTTTCTTCTTTTTATCAATACGAGCCTTTGTTAAGGACTCTTTGAAACCGCCTTCATCAACAAAGCGCTTGATTTGTTTCTCGATATGCTTGCGCAATAGCACATCCTCTTGGTATAGCAATACAATCGCCATATTTGCAATTACTTCGTCGTTTCTCGTCTCGGCTAACTCCAAAAAGAATTTCGAGTCACGATGCTTTATGCCAAGTTCTCGCATAGCCTCGACCTCTTTCGATTCTGTCTCCCATATTCGCAAATTGCGAGTTCGCAGATAGTCGAGATAGTCTTCCAGCAACTCTTGAAAGCTCGACCTTGCTACGCCCAATAGGCTCAAGTGCATTTCGGCAGATGTTAGCGACGCAGCCTTTCCCTCGACAATATTCTGCTTACCTGAACGAGCTGCCTGGATCATTTGGTCTTTGGTGCGGTCGCCTATGGAGATAAATCTCTCGCAGAAATGGTAGGTTAAGTCGTAGATAACCACCGCCTTGCGATAGGCAATAAGGTTGCGATATATATTATTGCTTTGTCTTGTTATATCCATCTCAAAAATCTGCCATTTAATGCCATTCAGTGAGCGTAAGCGAACGCATGCCATTCGTTGCCATTCTATGCCATTTTTATCTGCCAAATTTCTCAAACCACTCCTTTATGACCTCCTTGTCGTTGAAGTGGTGCTTTTCGGTACCGATGATTTGGTAATCCTCGTGTCCTTTACCTGCAAGGAGGATGATATCTCTTGGCTCGGCCAACATCACTGCAGTCTTTATCGCCTCGTGGCGGTCGGTGATTTTCAGATACTTGTCGCCCGACTCGACACCCGCCTCCATCTCACGCAAAATCTGCTCGGGGTCTTCGGTGCGAGGGTTATCCGAGGTAAAAATTGCCACATCGGCCATCTTCGCTGCCATACCACCCATCACGGGGCGTTTGCTCTTATCTCTGTCGCCACCGCAGCCGCAGACAACAAGGAGTCGCTGACCGCCCTGGCGCAGTTCGTCAATGGTCTTGATGATGTTTTCGAGCGCATCGGGCGTATGGGCAAAATCGACCACCGCCGTTGTGCCATCTTTGGCAATCACGGTCTCGAAACGACCACTCACAGGTCGCAACATACTCAAATGCTCCAATACCTCCTCCTTGTCGAAGCCGAGCAACACGGCTGCGCCATAGACCGTCAAGAGGTTGTAGGCGTTAAATCTTCCGAGGAACTGCACCCACACCTCCCGATTGTCGATGCGAAGCTCCATACCCTCGGCCATCATCTCGATAACTTTTGCACGGAAGTCGGCCATCTTCTGCAACGAGAGGGTGTAGCGTGAAGCCTTCGTGTTCTGCAACATCACCTCGCCATTGCGGTCGTCGCAATTAACCAACGCAAAGGCCTCCTTTGGCAGTGCATCGAAGAAGGATTTTTTGGCACGGATATACTCGGCAAAAGTCTTATGGTAGTCCAAGTGTTCGTGGGTTATGTTAGTAAAAAGTCCGCCCACAAAGCGCAAGCCACCGATACGATGTTGCACTATGGCGTGCGACGAACACTCCATAAAGCAGTATTCGCACCCCTCATCGACCATCTCACGCATCATGGCATTCAGGCGAATGGCATCGGGCGTGGTGTGAGTCGAGGCAATCTCCCTCGCTCCGACCTTATAGACAACGGTCGATATAAGTCCCGCCTTGTGTCCCATAGACTGCACAAGGTCGTAGAGAAGTGTTGCGATGGTGGTCTTGCCGTTTGTACCCGTAACGCCCACCACCTTCAACTCGTGCGAGGGGTTTTTATAAAAATTGGAGGCAATCGTGCCCATAGCGACATTGGTATCTTCGACCACAACAAATGTGCAGTCGGCACCCTCGACCTCGGTCGGTATATGCTGGCACACAACCGCAACAGCTCCCCCCTCTATCGCCTTGGCGATAAAGTTGTGGCCATCGACTGCCGTACCCGCAACTGCAAAGAAGCAACTCCCCTCGGCCACGGTGCGGGAGTCGTAGGTCAGCCCTGCGACCTCGACCTCGCCACTGCCCGACAGTGCGGAGTATGTAACGCTTCGTAATAGTTCGTTTAGTATCATTTCAGTGTAATTGTTATTCGTTTCTCGGTATTTGCTACGGCTGTACCGGCCGAAATACTCTGCTTTACGACCTTGCCGTGGCCGACAATATCGACCTTAAGACCGCAATACTCCAAGAGGTAGAGCGCATCGTTGAGGCCCATACCCTTGACATTCGGCACACATCCCGCCTCGACATCAACATTTGAGGTGCGTACTTCGCCCTCGTCAGATGTGGCGGTAGTGCCCCAGCCGTGGCGACTCTCGGTCGAGATATCTTTGGCGTACTCGCCACCCACCTTGCGTATCTTGGCGATATTGCCACCCTTGATTTGCGAGGCGTGGAAATCGCCCTCGGCAACCTCCTCGGCATACTCTTTGTCACGATTGTGGAGGAATGTGGCCACTGTCTTCTGCACGGGACCCACGAGTGTGGCACCATAGTAGGCCTTGCCCGTTTGACGCTTTGTAAATATTGCGGTGAGGATGGTGTAACGAGGCTTGTCGGCCGGCAGGTATGTAACCATCGAGCCGAGGTAGTAGCGATCATCTTTGTTGTACTTCACGCCATTTATGGTGGTATTAACCTGTGCAGTACCTGTCTTTGAGCCGCTGCGGAACGAACAGTGCTTCTCGCCAAAGTAGGTTGCAGCCGTACCGTGCGACGATACCGCCTCCATAAACGAGCGCAGGGTATCGAGTGTGCGTTGCGAACATATCCTCTCCTCGATAACACGCACGGGGGCTTCGTTCACAACCTTACCATCACGCTCGGTGCGCAAGACGAGGCGTGGTGCCACCATCCTACCTCCATTGGCCACAGCGTTGTACATTGTGAGGGTGTGCATAGGCGTAATATCGAGGTTGTAGCCGTACGCCATATTGACAAGGGCATTGTAGCGTGAGTGGTGCCTCTTGTCGAGGTGTGGCACCACGCCACGACGAGCTCCGAGATACTCCAAACCGATGGTTTCGTGCAGATGCAGCTTGCGACAGTAGTCCGAGAACTTCACGGGGTTCGCCTCGAAGGCGTCATATACCGCCTTTGTGAAATATACATTGGCCGACTCGGCAAAGGCTGTACGCATATCGAGCTTTGGCGAACCATCCTTGAGTATGCGGTGCGAGTCCTGCACCGTAGCTCCCCTCCTGCCACCAACCAATACTCGACGACCCGACTCCGAGTCGTAGGTCAGGCTCGTAGGCTTGCCCTCCTCGAGCAGTGCCAGTGCCGACACGAGCTTGAAGGTCGAGCCGGGGTTTATAGGTACGCCTATGGCGTAGTTCTGCTCCTCGATGCAGGTCGAGCCGTTGCGTTTGAGGTTTGCCATGGCGAGGATGTCACCCGTGGCGCACTCCATAACCAAGACCGTGCCCCACACGGCATTTTCGTTAAGCAGCTGTGTGCGCAGGGCGTTATCTGCGATATCCTGCACATCGACATCGAGTGCCGTGACCACATCGTAGCCACACTGCGCCTCTATGTTGGCCTTGTTGCGTGTTCGTGTCTTGTAGCCCGGGGCTATGGTCTGCATAATCTGACGACCCGGGGTGCTGGCAAGGGTGTCACGCAGGGCATATTCGATGCCGTACTGCAGGTTGCGCTCCTTGTCGTTGCGACCTATGGTGCGCAGAGCGAGGTCGCCCTGCGGATATACACGGTAGTCGTGGTCCTTGGTGCTGTAGGTTACGCCATAGTTGTTGCGCAGCAGAGGGTAGCGACGCAGTTTGTTCAACTCGGCAATATCCACGGCACGAAATATCTGGCGTGTCGGATGGGCGCGCCTTTCGATAACGGTTTTCTTCTCCACCTTATCCTCCTTGCCAAACTCGTACCACTTGGCACGCTTAACTATGGTCTTGGTGGTGCGCTTGTGGCGACTCTCGGCCACCTTGCGCCACTTTATAAGCTCGGCATAGTACTCTCGTGCCGTGCGGTCGCCAAAGAGTGAGGCGAGGCGACGAGAGAGGGTGTCGGCATCCTTGCAGTAGCGGTCGTAGTCATCAAATCGCTCGGAGCCGAAGTCGATATGTATGCTCTTGCGGGTTATGGAGGTGGCCAAAGGCTGCTTATCACGAGAGTAGATCGTGCCTCGGCTTGCTCGCACAACCACGGTGTCGATAATCGAGAGGTCACGCACCTCCTTGAAACCCCGCTTCACGCTCGGGCTGAAGTGTATGCCGCACATCACAACAAAGAAGATTATTGCTGCTACCGTGAAGAAGAGGTAGAAGAATTGTATGCGCTTGGCGATACCGGCCTTTATCTGTTGTTTGCGTTCCTCCATGGGGTCTGTCGGGTGTGGTGTTTAGTTCTCTATAATTCGTGGCTGCGAGTGCGGGTCAATCATCTCTATCCCTCGCTTCGAGAGCTGGCGCACGATGGCCGTGTGGGAGTCGCTCTCGTGGCGAGCCTCACGCATACGGATAGCCTTCTCGTGCAGCAGCGCAACCTCCTTCTCGAGGCGGCTGCACCGCAGGTCGCTGTGCAGGGCAGCAAAGGTTGTGGCAATGCTGACAAAGAATATCACTCCGAGCGCACCAATAATCTTGTAGATGCGCTCTGCCTCCCGCAAGATGAGGACATCTCCCGTCATGGCGTGGCTCAACCACACAATCCACTTGGCCCGTTGCTGCTGCTTCTCTGCCGCAGCCTCGGCCTCCTCCTCACGGCGTATATCCTCGGCTATATCCTCGTCGGCTGCTCCGGTGTGTATGCGTCGTATCTCGGTGCGCACCATACGGCGCAACGCCTCCTCGCGCTCACGCTCGGCAATCTCCTCGGGGGAGTCGGTGAAGTATTCGCTCTCGTCGTACTCTGCCATCTCAATCTACAATTTTATCGCTACACGCAACTTCGCAGAGCGTGAGCGTGGGTTCGCCTCCTCCTCTTCGGGTGTAGGCACTATGGGTTTGCGTGTCACAACCTCGAATGGCGTGGTGGCACGACCGAAAAAGTCCTTCTCCACCTTACCCTCGAAGTTGCCGCTGCGCATAAAGTTCTTGACTAACCTATCCTCCAACGAGTGGTACGATATTACGACCAATCGCCCACCCGGCTTGAGAACCTTGAGGCTCTGCTCGAGAGCCATCTTGAGTGCCTCCATCTCGCCATTCACCTCGATGCGCAACGCCTGAAAGAGCTTTGTGAGGAACTTCGACTCATCCTTCTTGGGTGTGCAGGGTGCCACGGCCTTCACAAGTTGCGCTGTTGTGGTTATTGGCTCCACGGCTCTTGCTCGGGCAATGCAGGCGGCTATCTTCCATGTTGTCTCCAACTCGCCATATTGTCGCAGTACCGCAGCCAACTCCTCCTCGGAGTAGCTGTTTACGATGTCGGCAGCCGTGCGCCCACCTCGCTGGTTCATTCGCATATCGAGTGGAGCATCGCCACGGAACGAGAAGCCTCGCTCCTTGGCATCGAAGTGGTGCGACGACACTCCGAGATCGGCCAAGATGCCATCCACCTCCGTTACGCCACGCAGGCGCAGTGCCGAGCGCAGGAAGCGGAAGTTGCTCTCGACGAAGTGGAAGTGCTCGTCGTCGGGTGCGTTTGCCAGCGTGTCACGGTCTTGGTCGAAGGAGTAGAGAGCCCCACCCTCGCCCAGCTCCTCCAGGATGCGGCGTGTGTGCCCGCCTCCGCCAAAGGTCAAATCGGCGTAGGTGCCACTCGGCTTTATGGCAAGCGAAGTGACTGATTCTTCGAGCAGTACGGGGGTGTGATATTCCGACATAGCGACAAATAAGTTTATTTGTCGCAAAGTTAGAAAATAAAAATCAAAAAGCCAATAGATAAATTGACAATTGACAATTGACGAATTGACAATTTTTTAGACGAGAGACGAAAGACGAGAGACGAGAGATTTTTTGTTGGTGGGGACTCTGACCCTTGTCAAGGCGCAACAAAGATGGCATAGAATGGCAAACGGGCTTTGCCCTTAATGGCAGCGCAGTCTATCGACTGCTTAATGGCAAAGCGCAGAAAGCTGTGACAAAAAAGCGTAAACGCCTGCCATTCAGCGAGTGTAACGAGTGATTGCCATTCAGTGAGCGTTAGCGAACGCCTGCCATTCAATGCCATTACACCTGCGCCTTGACCACCTCAAGAGTTCCGACAACCTAAACCCTCAAGCGCTCCCCTAACGCCCCTAACGCCCCTAACGCCCCTAATAAACCTGCGCCTTGACCACCTCCAGAGTCCCCACCGACCAAAATAATTGTCAATTAGACTACAACCACTTCTTGTAGCGGAAGAAGCCGATGGTAAGGCACGAAGCCACCACCATCAGGAAGAGGGCAAAGATGTAGCCCAGAGGTATCTGGTAGCCGTTGCTCAAGGTATATACCCACTCCAACTCGGGCATAAAGCGGAAGTTCATACCGTAGATACTCGCCACGAGTGTTGCGGGCATGAAGATTACAGCTGCCACCGAGAAGATCTTTACCACCTCGTTCTGCTCGATGTTGATAAGACCGAGTGCCGAGTCCTGGATATAGTCCAGACGCTGGAACGAGAAGTCGGTGTGCGAGATAAGCGAATTGACATCCTTAATCATCAGCTGCAGACGAGGATATATATCATTCGGGAAACGCTCGCTTCGCAAGATGCCCGAGAGCACACGCTGGCGGTCAAAGATATTCTCTCGAAGGGTCATTGTGCGCTCCTGCAGGGTGCTGATACGCAAGAGTACCTCCTTGTCGATAGAGTCCTCCTTGGCAATAGCCTTCGATATGGCTGCGACCTGCTTGCCCACCATCTCCACGAGGTCGGCATCGAAGTCGATGCGCACCTCGAGCAGCGAGATGAGGATGTGGTAGCCCGTCGAGAAGCTGCGGTAGTTCATCTGCAGACGCTTCTCCGCCTCACGGAATGTGCGCATATCGGTCTGTCGCACCGACACGAGGACACCCTCATTCGAGAGGATGAACGACACCGGCTCGACCTCGAAGCTGTCGCCCGTAGGGACAAAGAAGTTCGAGTTCGAGATTATGGCATTCTCGCTCTCGGAGTACTTTGAGGTGGACTCAATCTCCTCGACCTGCTGTTTGGTCTGGAGGCTTATCTCCATAAAGTTCTCGACAGCCTTCTGCTCCTTGATGGTCGGCTGCACCATATCAATCCAGAGAATATCGTCGTAGCCGAGGTCATCGAAGAGTTCGGTGTCGGCATTGCGGATAATCTTGTTGTATTGCTTTAAGTAGATGGTAATCATTGTTCTTCGTGGTATAAAGGTTTCACTTTCATTGTTTTACAATCGTAGTGATGGGGAAGTTACTTCCCTCTACCTTCAACCCGGATTGACTTTCGGCTTAACCTTAAGCCCAAAGTCCCAGAACTTTTTTAGAGCGTTGTGTTTCTGTATATCGAACAGGAAGTCGATGTTGCGTGTGAGGTATTCGTAGGCGTAGTCACGGTCGGCATAGTCGCTCTCGAGTATCGCCTCGTAGATATGCTCCACACCGAAAGTGAAGGCTGCCTGCAACTCGTCGTGAATATCGTATGAAAGCCCCTTGCGTGCCACCCAAACGGCAAAGGCAAATGGGAGTCCCGTAGTACGGTGCCACTCCGAGGCGAGGTCGTAGCTGTAGCGGAACTTGCCCTCGTTGTCGAAGACCTTGTCACCAATAATAAGGTATGCATCGCCATCGGTTGGAGTGTCGAGCAGGGCGTAGTCGTCGAGCTCTACCCACTCGGGCTCTATGTGCCACAGATTTTTTGCGAGGTAGCCGCAGAGCTGCACCGAGGTCTTCGAGTGCGGGTCGAGGAGTATGCGTTGCACACGCTCTATCGGGGTGTTGCTCACGACAACCACCGTGCGCACATCGCCCGAAGCACCTATGCAGTAGTCGGTTACAATCTCGGCATCGGGCAACGACGGCACCATCGCAGCAGGCATCAGTGCGATGTCGGCTTTGCCTTCAACGAAATTTTTGTAGCAGTCGGCTGGGGGTGCAAGCAGCAGTTCGGCACCAAATTTAGAGTGGTGTCGAAGACCATAGATGAACGGTATCGTATTGAGATACGACACGGCAATTATTTTTGCATCTACTGCCATCGTCCATTGCTTGCGAACTTTTTGTTAGACTTCGTTAAGCTCCGCTTTTGCGGCACTTTATCGTTGCAAAGGTAAGCAAAAAATATACATAGTGTTCCAAAATGGTGTAAATTTTTTAGAAAAAATCAAAATTTTTTCATTTGTTCAATTATTTAACAGCGAGGGAGTTGCATCTGCGAGTGTCTAAATGTCGTATAAAAAAATCTTCAAAAGACTTGACAACCCCCATTTTCGTATTATATATTTGCACCGTCAAACGGCGTTAGACACATCTTGGTTTTCAACAGCCAATCGCTGCTTGTTGAAAACTCTATCAACACTCAAACAAGCTGACTTGTCGATACAATTCTTGTGTTATTGACAGTCACGAACAAACAATTAACACATTTACTAACATTTTTTTAGCCTATGAATTGCACCTACTTGCGGGGTGCGATAGAGGAGGCGGTATCCGCTTGTGGCTACACTCTCACGCAGAGTGCGGAGCACTATCTGCCCACCTCCGTCTGCCATTACCCCGCAGCACACCTTCTACCACCCGAGTTCCGAAGCATCGAGGGGCGAAACCACGGAAAGATAACCTACTCTGTGGAGTTGCACCTGCTTCATCAGGGGGCGAAGCTCTCCCCATCGGAACGCAACGACCGCCTCGACGAGATGGAGCGTGAGATAATCGAGATATTCACCCTTCTGTCGGAGTACGAGAGAGTCTTGTCGGTCGAGGAGCTGACCTTTGCCCCGTCGGCAACCACAATCGACAACCATGGCGCAATAGCGATGGTGGCGAAGGCCGAAATTGTAACACTGTTTTAACGCAAAAAAGAGAGAACTATGAGATTTACATCAACACCGCAGAACTTTACACCCATAGAGCAAGGGTTGGTTTTTGCCTTCACGACCGACAACAGCACCCCCGCAAATGTTGTCGTCGAGATTGTGGATTGCTCCGACGAGAGCGTCATCGCTACGCTTCGCCTCCACAATGTAACCACCGCCGAGGTCGATATCGCCCCATATATCGCCCCGTTTGCCGAGCGTAAGCCGCTGAAGTGCTCGACATCAACGCTGCAAGAGGCCCCCACAGCACTGTATAAGGTGCGTGTCGATGATGTCGAGTCGGCCGAGCTCTTGGTGTCGCTAAATCGTAGCAAGGTGGTTGCCCCCGCTGTTGTGACAACGATGTCGTCGCAGCGTCGCCTTGCCTGCGGAGAGTGCGACGAACTACTGCTCTTTGCCGAGGAGGGGAGCGACCTCGAGATTGTGATGAGCACCGATACGGGCGAGGAGCTGCGCCTCGAGAAGGTGTCGTCGGGAGCAGAGATGCTTACAGTCGTGGCCGACGACTTCGGAGAGGAGTGCCGGAGGATAGATGTTGCGGTGTTGTGCGACGGTGGCGAGGTCGCTTCGCTCTGCTACAACATCGTCGCACCGAGTGGGCGAGGCGTGCGTTTGGCCTGGCTCTCGAGCGAAGGCTCCATCGAGCGATACACCTTCCCTGTAACCCACTCTGTAACGCTGAATGCCGAGCGTGAGCGTGTCGGTGATGGCGAGATTTTGCGCACGGTGGCCTGCCGTAGCGAGTCACGACTCGAGGTGGCCTCACGATACGAGCCTCGTGCGACGATAGCCGCCTTGAGCGAGATTGTCACCTCGTCGAGGGTGTGGCTTGTTGCGGATGAGGATATCGAGGTGGATGTTGTAACCGCCACAACAACGCAGAGCCTCTTCGGAGAGCCTTCGGCTGTGGTTTTGTCGCTGCGATTGTGGCAGAGGGAGGAGGCGCTATGATACGGGTGTGGATAGATGAGCACGAGTGCGATGTAGCACCCGAGAGCCTTGCGAAGTTGCCACTAAACTTCGATGTCGAGCAGTTGCGTGATGTCGAGGGGGCGAGAAATGGTCGAACCATAACCCTGTCGTTGCCCGTCTCGGCACGCAACAACGCCATCGTGGGCTCTTCGCAAAGGCTCTACGACACGGAGCGTTTCAACGAGGCACACCACACCCTGCGTGTGAAGCAGGGCGGTGTGACAATCTTCGAGGGCACGGCATACCTTGTGGCTACGGAGGTGCGAGAGGGTGGTGGAGGCTCTTACACCCTGCGTGCCACGGAGGGTGGTGCCGATTGGGTGGAGCAGCTGGCTCGAACCTCGTTGTCGGAGTTGGATATCGACTTCTCGGACCGACTTACGCCCGAGATGATAGCCTCGACCTGGGAGGGTCGGCAGGATGTATGCTTTCTGCCGATACATCGCAACAACTTCGAGCGACACTACTCCGCAAGCTCCGAGGTCGTTGCCGAGCGAGTGATGCTGACCGACGATTACCACCCATTTCTGTCGGTGGCGGCCATGGTGCGCAAGATGTTTGCTCGATGCGGCTACACGCTGCGCAGCAACTTCTTCGACTCGGAGCTTGCTGCAAGCCTCTATATGAGTGGTGACTACACCCGTACCGATGCCTCGGCCGTGAGGGACAAGTGCGACTTCTTTGCTCGTCGCAGCGCACCCGCAACAGCATTGGCCGACTATGGAGGCCGAGTATATGCCACAAAATCTGTGACTTCGCACACGGTGGGCCCTGTGGTCGATACGGCCAACCCCACAGCCGTTGATAGCAATGGGGTCTTGATGAGCGAAACCTTCTCCACGGCAGGCTCATTCGCCTTTGATGAGAGTGGCAACATCGGCTTCAAACCCTCGGTATCGGCAAAGGTCGGCTTCCTGCTCCATGCCGAATACACCTCCGCCTACAGAATACTCTCGAGAGAGCGTTTCACGGGCTTCGATACGATTGAGGGGTTGGATGGTGTGAAGGTGCAGTTTGCCCTGACAAACACCTTCGAGGATCGTCGCAACGAGGTGACAAAGAACTTCTCCTACAGAGCCGTTGTCTTCAACCATCTCTCGGGCTCGGAGTATCGCCTTGTCGAGAGATTGACTTCGGGCGAGGAGTACGAGATGGGAAGTTGGTCGGCCCGTACCGCCTTGGTTACTTCGCACGCCACGCTCCTGCCGACCTCGCTCACCCTCTACTACCGCACCTCGTCGGATGCTATATGGGTGAGATATGCGGGCGATTGGGCACTCTACGATGGCTATATCAACGAGACAGGTATGGTGGATGTCGAGGTCGATGTGCGCTTTCCGCCTCGCGATGTTGCAGCGGGCGAGATGCTTATGCTCGATGACTTTTGGTTTGGCGGTGCTACGCGCAATATGGGATTTACGCTCGGTGTCGGTACAACGCTACGACCATACTTCACGGCTGTGGCGGGCTATGGCTCCTCGCTAACCTTTGCCGATATAGCACCACGAAGGCTCTCGTCGCTCGATTTGTTGAGGGCTGTAGGCGAGATGTTCAACCTTGTATTCTATACGGATGTCCGCAGCCGTGAGCTATATGTCGAGCCACTCGAGGAGTTCTACGACACGAGTCGGGTTTTCGACCTCACCTCCCGTATCGACACAACCAAGGGTGTAAGCCTTACGGATGTGGGGTTGGATAAGCCGCAAGATACCACGCTTGCCTACCTCGATGCCGACCTCGCCTCGCACGAATTGAGCCTCGAGGAGGGGCAGCGGCTCGGAGAGTGGAGCTTCCGCAACCCGCTCTATGGCACGAAGCTCTCGACACGCCAGCTTGGTCGCAGACTCTTTACCACCTCGTGCAACATCTCCGATGTCGTAGGCTCGGCCCCTTCGGCCTCGATTGTGAGGGTTGGCGATATCGGCAACGATGAGGTGAGTGCCGACGAGCCATTCACACCGCACATCCTCTGCTACAAGGGGCTGCGACAACTGCCGGATGGGGAGTATTGGGGTGCAAGGCAAAAGTCGAAGAGCTACCCCTATGCCACCTTCTGCGACGAGGCTACAAACCTCTGCTTCGAGGAGCGAGGCGGAGTCGAGGGGTTGAGTCGCTACTACGAGCCGATGCTGCGTCGTGAGCGAGATAAGGAGTACCTTGCCCTCGATTTGCACCTCTCGCCGGCCGAGATAATGGACCTCTTCACGGTTGATGACCGCAACGCATCTATTCGAACACTGTTTCGATTTTCTGTCATGGGAGAGAGTTCACTGTTTCGCCTGTCGAAGGTTGCAAGTTGGAGTGTTGAGAGTGGTAAGATACACGCAATTTTTGAACGCATAGAACGAGATTAACGATGTGTAACAGAGACAAAAGAGTATTACATATCCTCAAACGGAGAGTTGAGGGAAAGAGACCTGCCGACATCATAGATATGCTGTGGCGAGAGAATATGCTTAATCCCCTTATGATGGAGCGACAATATATCAAAGAGGAGGTGGAACACCGTGTGCGCAATGGTGAGGCGAAGATGCGGGCTATAGAGATGGTGGCCTACGATATTGGCTGTTCGTTCGAGAAAGTTCGCTCTGTGGTCTATAGAAAGTAGTAACGAAAAATCAAGAAAAGTATCTTAAAGAATGGAAACAAAGATTAAAATCAGAAACGAAGCCGAACTCTGCATCATCGACATCGAGGGTGTTATCGGGGTTCCGGAGGAGAGTCAATTTGGCGATGACTCGCAGCGTGTTGCCACCTACGACCGCTTCCGCACGATGTTGGAGCAGTTGCGAGCTGTCGAGGCCGAGGAGGTTGTGGTGAATATCCGTTCAACGGGTGGCGATGTGAACGATGCCCTGCTCATCTACGAGGCCCTTGTGGCTCTCGATGCGAAGGTTACAACCCGTTGTTACGGCTACACCGCCTCGGCAGCAACGATTATCGCACAAGCGGCGAGCGAGGGGTGCCGCCTGATATCGAACTCGGCACTATACCTCATACACAGCTCAAGCTGCTGTGTCGAGGGCAATGCCGCAGACCTTGCCGACAGACTCGCCCTTTTGCAGAAGACCGACGAACGAATATCGCAGCTCTATGCTGTTCGCTCGGGTGGTGAGGCCGAGAAGTTTGCCGAGGTTATGGCCGAAAATGGCGGTCGTGGTCGCTGGCTCTCGCCCGACGAGGCGGTGGAGCTCGGCCTTGCCGACGAGATTATAGGTGGCGAGGAGGTGAAACCTCACGGAGTGGTGGATATGGTCAAGGGGTGGTTCAGCCCTCACAAGGAGGAGCTTCCGAAGGATATAAATATCCTTCACGCCCCCACCTCGACACAGGTCACGACCTCTGCCTTGCCTCTCGAGGAGGGGCAACGCCACACGGTTGCCTCGGCTGTAGCCAAGAGGGAGGACCCCTCGCTCGATGAGCCAACACTATCGCACAATGCCGTAGCCTATGCCGAGGATGCCAAGCGTTTTCGCTTGCTGCAACGATAGAGGGGCGGTGATGTGCAAAACCAAAAACAAAAAACTCTATTAAACAGAACACAAACAAACAAAAAACCAGAAAAATTATGTTAATCGAAAATCAAAAGAACTATAATGTACACGAGGTGGAGTCTATCTTCTTCCGCCCAACATTCTGTGGTAAGTCGGCTTCCGAGCTCGGTATCCGAGTAATCTACAATATGCCGATGCCGACTACGGTGCAGGTCTTCTCGCACAACAGCAACATCCTCTGCGACTTCTCGTCGGGATGGCAGGGCGGCAGTGCCGTGGAGCGTCTGCAGAAGAGCATCCCGATGACCAAGGTCAAGGCCGAGTCGGCCTATTCGGCCGAGGAGTACTTCTCGACAATCTTTGAGCTTATCACCAACACCTCGGATGTGTCGCTTGGTGACCTCACAGGCACCGAGCTCGAGAAGGCCGAGACCGAGTTGTTCCGTCGTGCAATTGCCGACAGCGTCTTTGCTACAACCTGGTTGGGTGACACCGGTGGCGAGATTTCGGACTACACAACCTACGATGGCCTGCTCTACAATATCCTCTCGCAGAAGGATGACGAGGGCGACAACATGCCTGTTGAGGTTTACGAACAGGACCCAGGTCTGTCGGCACTCGACCTCTTCCGCTACACCTGGGGCAATGCTACCGACAACTTGCGAGCTTTGGCTTCGGAGGGTGAGTTGGCCTTCTTCGTGACATCCGACATCTACGATGCCTACCAGATGTACCTCGACTCGACAGGCAGCGCAGCCGCCTATGCCGATTGTGTAAATGGCCGCCCTTCGCTCCACTACCACGGTATCCCTATCGTTGAGGTTCCGACCTCGAAGTATGGAGCCAACAAGTGCCAGAGCTTCATCTTGCTCACCGACCGTCGTAACTTCGTCTTGGCACTCAATACGGCCGACTCTCCGGAGAAGGAGATCCGTATGTGGTACAACCCCGACGAGATGGAGAACCGCCAGCGTGCCGTGTTCTTGGCGGGTACCACGGTGCTTGACCCACAACTCGTGTCGGGCGTAGTGTCGCATGTTATAATGGAGGCGTTGTAGCAATGAAGACCCTTCAGCATAAGCCTGTTGGTGGGGTACGGAGCGTACGGCTCTACCCCGCCAATGCGGTCGAAAGCGTGATATTCTCGGTGGGGGAGTGCCAAGTTGTGCTCTCCACCGAGGGCGTCGGGGTGGAGCTTCTCGACGACGCTTCACTCTACGAAGAGCAGCTCTGCAATAAGGGCGGAGCCCCGCTTGTCGAACACAGCCTTACGCTCGTTGCCGAGCGCAATAGGGGCTCCGAGTGGCTCGATGGGGCGTGGCAGGAGAGGATGACGACCGAGGGCGTGGTTGCTGTTGTGGAGCTGAACGATGGCCGGGTGCTGTTGGTCGGATACTCCGAGGAGTTTGGTGATGAGCAACCACTGCACCTCGCTTCGTTGGTGTCGAGTTCGGGACAGGCGTTGCTCGATACACCTCGACTGACACTCAAACTCATATCCTATGACACACGAATGTCGTGTGAGATTGTCTAACGCAAAAAGAAAAAAGATATGGAAAACAGAAAGATAAAGAGCGTGATGTGTAGCGCAACAAGCAGTGCCGACACCCTCTACTCGCTCTCGTCATCAACGGTCGATAGCTCCGATTTTTGGCGTTGGGGTGTGGATAATCGCCTCCCCGAGGCTTTATCGCTGCTCTCTCGTCGCTCGACAACCCATCGTCGTATCATCAACGACAAGGCCGACTACATCTCGGGCAAGGGCTTCACCTACGATGCGACGCAACCACTCTTGGGCGATATTGTCGAGAGGGTGAATGGCTCGGGCGAGTCGTTGCGACAGGTGTTGAACAAGCTCGCCTTCGATAAGGCCCTATTCGGAAACGCCTTTCTGGAGGTTGTGACCGACGAGAAGCACACCTTCCTCTCGCTCTACCATCAGGATGCCACCCGTTGCCGTGTGGCCAAGGACTCCTTGCACATACTGCTGCACCACGATTGGTCGCAGTTCCGTATGTCGGAGGCGGTGTCGTTGCCTATATACCCCGCCTTCGAGAAGAAGGAGGATGGCTCGCTGCGCTCGATAATCCACTACAAGGACTACGAACCGCAATTCGAACACTATGGCGTACCGCAATATATCGCAGGTATGAATGTCTCGGCCATAGCCTACAAGACCGATCGTTGGAACATCGCACGCCTCGATAACTCGTTCCAGCTCTCGGGTGTGATGATGCTCGATGGCGCAGTCGATAGCGAGGAGGAGGCAGCATCGTTGGCCCGTATGGCCGAGCAACGCTTTGCCGGCAAGCCCGGACAGGTGATGTTTGTGATTAAGAGTGATGGCGAGGGCGACAACTCCCGCTTTATCCCTATCGAGTCGCAGAACGATGGCGATTGGCGGGCGTTGCACGAGCAGGCCACAAGCGATATCGTGGTGGCGCACTCGTGGTTCCGTTCGTTGAGTGGCTTGGACTACTCGTCGGGCTTCTCGTCGGAGCGCATCTTGCACGAGTATGAGGTGGCACTCAACACGGTGATTTTGGGCGAGCAGGCGGAGCTGTTGGAGCCTATCACTTCGGCCATAACCATGGTGCTGGGCGTAGATTGCTCGTCGCTCGAGATTATAAACCGCCCGCCTACACGCTCGAAACCTATATATATGAAGGTGTGGGAGGCTCGCAAGGCCGATGGCTTGGACTACGACGAGAACGATGAGCGCCAGCAGCTCTTCCTCTCCGAGATTACGAAGTATAACCTTAAAGAGATTGGATAGTATGAAAACCTTGATTACAAATGCGGATGTCGTGACCCTCGCCTTTGGCGATGGCGAGTACATCTCGGCCGAGGTTGTGCTGGAGTCGGATATTGCCGTAGCCGAGGAGCGTTATATCCGCCCTATTGTGGGCGAGAGGCTCTATGCGAGGCTTCTTGACGGGGACTACGACACGCTCCGCACAGATTATGTGGCACCGGCCTTGGCTATGGCGGTGCGCACGATGATACAGCCATCACTCAATGTCCGCACGGGGCAGGCGGGGTTGAGTATCTCGGCATCGTTGCGCTCGGACTCCTCGACCAAGAGTGCCGTGGAGGGGCTGCAACGCTCACTTGTGAGGCGTCGTCGAGCCCTGTGCCGCAGATTGTCGAACTATTTGTCGAACCACGCATCGGAGTTTCCCGAGTACGACCGAGACTGCGATGCCTTACAACACTGCGTGATAGATGGAGGCTACATACAGACTTGTTAATGCGGCAGCGATGGGGGCTTTTGCACTGTTTGCTCCGATTGAGCCGGTGGTGTGGTGCACACTCTCGTTTATAGTTGTCGATTTTGTTACGGGTGTGCTTGCCTCACGCTACGAGGCCCACAGCGAGGGGCGAGAGTGGTTCTTCTCCTCCCGTGAGGCGTGGCGCACGGTACGCAAAGCGGGCTTTGTCGTTACGACGATAGCTATGAGCTGGCTGGTCGAGAGCTGTGTGTTGAACTTTGTGACCTTGAACCTCACCCGTGTTATTGCGGGGGCGATATGTGGTGTGGAGATGTGGTCGTTTTTGGAGAATGCCTCGGTGTTGAGCGATGCCAAGCTCTTTGTGTGGCTGCGCAACTATGTTCGTCGTCGGGTGGAGAAGGAGATTGGAGAGTATGACAAAGATGAGTAGAGGCCTGCGAAACCTAAATCCCGGAAATATCCGCCTTGGCTCCTTCCTCTATAAGGGGGAACGGGCACGGAGCAGCGACTCGGCCTTTCGGCAGTTCGAGGCGATAGAGTGGGGCTATCGTGCGATGTTCGTGCTGCTGCACACCTACGCTGTGAAGCACCGTTGTCGCTCGTTGCGAGATTTCATTACACGCTACGCACCGCCTGTGGAGAACAATACCGAAGCCTATCTGCGTCGTGTGGCTGCGGCCACCCACCTTCAGCCCGAGGAGCCGATATCGACCACCGATGGGGCTACGATGACGGCCGTTGTGGCGGCTATGTCCGAGGTCGAGAATGGAGCCGAGGCGGTGATGAACGATGTGTGGCGAGGTTGGGAACTTTTTATTGCCGATTTTCCCGAAAAGTAGTATCTTTGTTCTTCGGAATGGGGAACAAGAGGGACAACATAGCGGAGTTAGTATCGAAGATGCCGATGGCGGTAGTTGTAGCACTATTTGCCATGGGCATCTTTTTGGGTGATAGGGTAGAGGTGCCGATATGGCTCTATGTGGCCGTGATGACACTGCTCTTGTGCGGAGCCTTTGTGGTTAAGGGGTGGTTGCGTATGGCGGGCATCGCAGCTGTGGTGCTCTTTTTGGGCGCAGCACTGCATACGACCTCCTTTCGTGGCGATATACCATACAACCAACCCGTGAATATGTTGCTCAAAGTGGAGCAGATGTCGGCCGTGCGGGATGGTTATACCTCGACCGAGGCGACCATCGTCGAGAGCGAGGCGGATCTGTTGAGGGGCTGCAAGGTCGTTGTGTGGGGTGACTCGTTGGTGCGGTTTTCGACAAACGACAGATTGCAAATTTGTACCCCTGTGAGGGCTTTTCGTGCCGAGCGCGAGAGGTATGCAAAACTTATGCACACCCGAGGTTTTGTCGGCTCGGTGTCGGTTTCGGGGCGAGGAACCTACGGCTATATCCCTGCCGAAGGCGGCTCACTGCACGATTTTGCCACACGCCGCCTGCAGGAGGCTTTGGGCGAGAGCGCAGGGCGTAGTGTGGTGCTGGCAATGACTGTAGGTGAGCGAGGCGAGCTGACTTCGGAGCTGCGGCAGGGGTATGCTCGGGCTGGAGCTTCACACCTCTTGGCGGTGTCGGGATTGCATGTGGGAGTTGTCTTTCTTGTTGTGAATATATTGTTGGTACCTCTTGCGATGTTGCGTTATGGTAATGTCGTGAGGTCGCTTGTGGCGATTGTGCTGGTGTGGTTGTATGTGGCGATGTGCGGAATGTCGCCAAGTGCGGTGCGTGCTGCGGTGATGTTCTCGTTTCTGCAATACTCGATAGGGTCGTTGCGACGCTACGATAGTGTAAATATTCTCGCCACGACAGCCTTCGTGATGTTGATGTGTAACACACGGCTCCTCTTCGATATCTCGTTCGAGTTGTCGTTCTTGGCTGTGGCGGGTATCGTGTTGTGGGGCGTGCCACTATATCGGCTCTTGACGACACGCTATAGAGTGGTCAATTCGCTGACTGCCGTGATGTGCGTGGGCGTGGCCTCCACGCTCGCTACGATGCCACTCGTTGCCTCGACCTTTTCGGTGGTGTCGTTGGTTGGCGTTGCGATAAATCCGATAGTTATACTCTTGGCAAACATCATTATCGCCTGTGGAGCAGTGGCGGTTGCGGTGCCTGCCGTAGCACCACTTGCTGGGTGGGCTGCGGAGCTGCAAAACAGAGTTGTCGAGATAGCCGCAGGGTGGCCGTATAGCCACATCGACTATCAGCTTTCGGAGGGTGCGATGTGGGGTGTGTATGCCGTTATGGCGGTGGCAACTGCGCTCTTTTTTGTCGTAAGGGGTAAAAAGTAGAGTAAAAATAGTATCTTTGCACTATGTTTAGCACCGAGGAGTTTGCGATACTCTGTAGCGAGGAGTGCTACGAGGCCGTGAAGAGCAATATCGAGCGTAAGCCGACCGATATCGCCCTCGATAGGCGTGTGCCTCACGCCTCGGTGGTGGCTACGCAGGTCAAAAATCTGCAGAAGGCCCGCACGAAGCTACCCTCCTACTTTGCTGTGCAGGCTATAGTGCCGACACTCGCCTACGAGCAGTCCTCGAGCGAGAAGGCGGCTCTGCGCAAGCCCCTCGAGGGCGATAGTGTCTTGGATCTGACCTGCGGTCTTGGTGTTGATGCCTACGCTCTGTCGAAGCGATTTCGCAGGGTCGTGACCATCGAGCGTGACGAGATGGTTGCAGCCGTGGCGAGGGAGAATTTCAGACGACTCGGGGCCGATAATATCGAGGTCGTATGCTCTTCGGCCGAGGATTTTGTGGCTCGATGCAGCGACCACTTCGATTGGTGCTTTGCCGATCCCGACCGCCGAGGTGCGAGGGGCGAGAAGTTGGTGCGACTGGAGGCCTGCTCACCCGATGTTGTGGCCTTGATGCCTGCGTTGCGACGCCTTGCCGACAGGGTCTGCATAAAGTGTTCGCCCCTCTTCGATGTCGATGAGGCTCTGCGACTCTTTGATGACTGCTCGGTCGAGTGCGTGTCACTTGGCGGTGAGGCCAAGGAGGTGAATATATATATCGGTGACATGGAGCCCCACACGCTTACGGCTGTGGCTATCGGTATGGGCGAATATTCGTGCCGAGCCGAGGAGCGAGGCGGTGCAGGGTGGAGTGGTGTGCCGAGCGACTTTTCACGCTATCGCTATATCGTGCTGCCCGATGTGGCTTTGCAACACACACGAATGGTGGCTGCGGCCTTTGAGGGGCAGTGCGATGTGTGGTCGAATGGAGGCGTAGCCTTGTCGGAGATGCGCCCCGAAGGAGTTTTGGGCAGATGCTTCGAGGTGGAGGCAATATATAATATCGACAATGCGTTTAAGCGTGTCGTGAAGGGGATGAAGGCGGAGATATATCGTCGTGATTTCCCGATGTCGAACTCCGAGATTTGCAAACGCTATCGCTGTTCGGAGGGCGGCACCGAGAAGTGGTGCTTCACAACGGTTGGAACAAATTTGTTGGCAATAAAATTCAACTAAAAAATGAGAGTAGTTGTTGTTGGAAGTGGTAATGTTGCTGAGTCGTTGGCACAGGCGATAGCCGAAGCTGACGGCTTGGAGCTGGTGCAGCTCTTTGCCCGCAATGAGGAGCGTGGCCGTAAGGTTGCCGAGCTGGCACATACGGAGTGGAGCGACAGCTCGCTCGCCGAGGCCGATTTGTACCTCGTGTCGGTTAGCGACAACGCTGTAGAGGAGTGTGCAAAAAAGTTGCATACCCCCGAAAATGCCGTTGTGGCACACACGGCAGGGTGTTGTCCGATAGATGCACTTGCTCCGCACACGCATCGTGCCGTATTCTATCCGTTTCAGACCTTTTCGGTGGGTCGCAAGGTCGATTTTACGAAGGGCTACATCTTCTTGGAGGGGGCGACCGACCACGCATTGCGTGTTGTAGAGGAGGTGGCACATCGCCTCACCTCGAAGGTCGAGATGGCCGACTCGGCACGCCGTGCCGTGATACATTTGTCGGGTGTCTTTGCCTGCAACTTCGCAAATGCGATGTACGCCAACGCTGCCGAGGTGCTATCGAGTGCGGGGCTGCCATTCGATATCGTAGCGCCCGTAATTGAGGAGACAGCCAAGAAGGCTGTGGAGGTGTTGAACCCCGTGGCGACACAGACAGGGCCGGCTCGTCGTGGCGACACGCAGACCCTCGAGCGACACCGCAGGATGTTGGCCGGTGAGGAGCGCAAGTTGAGAATTTATAACGAAATAAGTGAAGATATATGGGACAAAACAAAAACTTCAAAGAGCTGATAGCCGATGTTGAGGCTATCGTATTCGATGTCGATGGCGTGATGACCGACGGAGGTATTATGCCGCTGCCCGATGGCGATTTTCTCCGTAAGTACAACGCCAAGGATGGCTACGCCTTGGGTTATGCCGTGAAGCACGGACTCAATGTCTGCATCATCTCGGGAGGCTTTGGTCGCACCTTGGAGAGCCGTATGAAACGCCTCGGTGTGGAGAACTACTACCTCGGCTGCATGGATAAGATTGCCGCCATCGAGGAGTTCTCCGAGCGCTGCGGTGTGCCGGTCGAGAAGATGATGTATATGGGCGACGACATTCCCGACTTGGAGTGTATGCGCCTCGTGGGTGTGCCCGTAGCACCGGCTGATGCTTGCACCGAGGTGCTCGAGACCGCTATCTATGTGTCGGAGTATGCCGGAGGCAAGGGCGCAGTGCGTGATGTCATCGAGCAGGTTATGCGAGTGAAAGGCACCTGGGCCCTCGATATGAAGGGGGTTATTGCCGACGACTCGAAGGAGGTCGCTTCACGATAGAGGATGCAGGAGATAGAGCGTAAATATCTTGTTGCCGACGAGGGATTTCGGAGGGATGTGGTGCGCACGATGCGTATTGCGCAGGGCTACTTGTGCCGTCGTCGTGTTACGGCCCGTGTGCGAATAAGCGACGACAGGGGCATCCTTACATTCAAGGGCAAGAGCCGTGATGGTGGCTTGAGCCGCTTCGAGTGGGAGCGCACGATACCGCTTGGTGTGGCGGAACGGCTCCTGAAACGCTGTGATGGCGTGGTCGAGAAGTGGCGACATATCGTCGAGTACGAGGGCTACACCTTCGAGGTCGATGAGTTTACGGGCGACAACGAGGGACTCATCGTTGCCGAGGTGGAGCTCTCGAGCTGCGAGGAGAGGCCTACGCTACCACCGTGGTGTGGCGACGAGGTTACGGGCGTAGGGCTCTTCTATAACTCCTACCTCTCGAAAAACCCTTTCAAGAGATGGAAAAAGAGATAGCGCGAGCTATCTCTTTTTTATTAGCCATTAGCCATTAGCCATTAGCTATTAGCTTTTTCAATTCTCAATTATTTCGTTGGGTAGGCCGCAATGAAGAGGTCACGCTCACGAATTTGGGCGTTTATCTTATGCAGGTTTGCCAACGAGATATGGCCTACGACATATTGGTAGTCGTTGCTTATATACTGCTCCTCGATGCTTGCGAACTCGAACAAGGCTCTATCCTCGGCATTCGAGTAGCGGAGATATACCCGTACCAACACATCGTCGGTGTACTCTACAGGTGCGTGGTCGAACATACGCTTGTACTCGTAGCGGTAGTTGTAGAAGCAGGCGGTGATATCGCTCAACACGGCCGAGCCTGTCGGATGACCACCCGCACCACGACCAAACATAAACTGCTTGTCGTAGAATTTACCCTTGATAACCACACCGTTGAACTCATCCTCGACCGAATAGATGTACTTGTCACGAGAGATAAGTTGCGGCATCACGCTCATAATGATTTTGCCACTCTCCAACTTCTCGACATGGGCAACCAACTTGTAGCGACGCTCCTTCTCGTTGGCGAAACGGATGTCGTTGTCGTTCATTGTGGAGATACCGTAGGTGAAGATCTTATCGGGCGATACATAGCAACCAAAGGCGTGTACGGTGATGATAATCAGCTTGAACAGCGAGTCCCAACCACCGATATCGAGTGTTGGGTCGCTCTCGGCAAAGCCCAGCTCCTGCGCACGACGCAAAGCCACATCGTAGGAGTAGTTCTCGTTAAAAATCTTCGACAGAATAAAGTTCGATGAGCCATTCAGGATACCCTTCACCGACACGAGGAGGTCGTTATCGTAGTACTCCTCGAGGTTACGGATTACAGGTATCGAACCGCAGGCCGAAGCATCATAGAGGAGTGCAACATTGTGCTTCTGCTGCAACTCTATAAGCTCGGGCAGGTGGTGTGCCAACATCTTCTTGTTGCCCGACACAGCCGAGCGACCACTCTCCAAGGCACGCTTTACGATATGATATGCCGCCTCGGCATCGTCGATAAGCTCGACGATAAGGTTTATCTCCTTGTCGTTGAAAATATCGTCAGCCTTATCGGTGAAGTCGGCCTTCACGCCACGCTCCTTGGTGATGTCACGCACACAGATACGCTTTATGCTCGCCTCCTTCGACGAGATTGTGTTCAGCACATCGTAAAGACCTCGTCCCACATTGCCGAAGCCGAACATTCCGATTGTAAGTTGTTTGTTTCCCATTTCTCTATCTTTAATTATTTATAAACTCCAAAATAAGTTTATTGAGCGACTCCGCCTCCACGAGGAAGCCATCGTGACCAAAAGACGAGTCGATAAGGTGGTAGTGCGCACCCTCGATATTGTCGGCAAGGTAGCGATTTTCGACCTCCGTGAAGAGGATATCGCTCGTGATGCCCACCACAAAGGTACGGCTCTTAATCGTTGCCAAAGCTGCCTCTACGCCACCACGACCACGGCCTATATCGTGCGAATCGACCGCATCGGCCACACGACAGTAGGAGTAGGCGTTAAATCTGCGACGCAACTTCTCGCCCTGATAACGCTGGTACGAATGGACTCTGCGCTTGAACAGCCCGCCCTTCAGCTCCTCGTTATCCTGCTGTGTGAGGCAGTAGGCCGGGCCTCCTCTATAGCTCAACAACGCCACGCTTCGAGCCACGGCCATACCCTGCTCGCCCGCATCGTCACGACGCTCACCAAATGTAGGGTCAGTCTCGAGTATCCAGCGCTGCGACTCGTTGAATGCCGAAATCCACGGTGTTGTCGTGGCACCCGTAGCTATAAGCACAAGGTTTTCGGCAAAGTCGGGTTGCGACACCGCCCACTCGAGGCATTGGAAGCCACCTATCGAGCTACCTATCAAGAGCATTACACGCTCTATGCCAAGATGGTCGGCCAGGCGTTGATGACACGCCACCATATCACGCACCGTAATCTTCGGGAAGTCGCCATACCACTTCTCGCCCGTAGCGGGGTTTATCGAAAGAGGCCCCGTAGTGCCGTAGTGCGAGCAGAGGAAGTTGGCGCAGATGATGAAGTAGTGTGATGGGTCGAGCAACTTGCCCTCGCCCATCATCTCGGGCCACCACGACTCCACATCCGACGATGCAGTCAAGGCGTGACATACCCAGATAATATTCGAGTCATCGGCATTGCGCTCTCCGTAGGTGTCGTAGGCGATAGTCAGCTCGCTCAACACCTCGCCACCTTCCAAATGCAATGGAGTTGTATCGTGAAAAAATTTAGCCATATTTTTTTAGCTATTAGCCATTAGCCATTAGCCATTAGCTAATTCTGCATTCTCAATTATCAATTTTCAATTATCAATTAGATTTGAGCAAACGCTTGCTCAAAGTCCTCGATAATATCCTCGACGGCCTCCAAGCCTGCCGAGATTCGCAACAAGGTCGGAGCGATACCCGCCTTAACCTTTGCCTCATCGCTCAACTGCTTGTGAGTGGTCGATGCAGGGTGGGTAACAACGGTTATCGAGTCGCCAATCATAGTCATATTGGCAACCAACTTCAACCCCTCGACAAAGCGCACGGTACTATCCAAAGTTCCCTCCAAGATGACCGAGATAACGCACGCTGCACCCTTGCGGAAGTATTTTTGTGCCAAGGCGTAGCTTGGGTTATCCTCGAAGCCTACATAGCTCACCTCCTTGACATACTTGTTCGCACGGAAGAACTCGGCCAACTTCTCGGTAGCCTCGGCCTCGTGGCGAACACGCAACGAGAGTGTCTCCAAGCCGAGCATCATAAGGTAGGTGTCGAATGGCGAAGGCGAACAACCAAAGTCACGCAAACCATCGACACGGCACTTTACGATAAAGGCTTGGTTGCCAAAGGTCTTCCACAAGTTCAAGCCGTGGTAGCCCTCGTTAGGTCCGTCGATAGCCGGGTAGCGACCATTGCCCCAATCGAAGGTTCCGCCATCGACGATAATGCCGCCCATAGCCGTGCCGTGGCCGTTTATCCACTTCGTGGCCGAGTCGCAGATGATATCTGCGCCCCACTCAAACGGGTTGCAGAGGTAGCCGCAAGCACCGAAGGTGTTATCCACAACGAGTGGCATACCGTGTGCGTGAGCAACCTTTGCCAGAGCCTCGATATCGGCTACGATGCAACTCGGGTTGCTCATAGACTCGACAAATACGAAGCGTGTCTGCTCGTCAATCAAGGCCTCGATACTCTCTGCCGAGGCATCCTTGGCAAAGCGCACCTCGATGCCGAGGTTGCGCAACGAGATAGTGAACTGATTGTGTGTTCCACCATATACGAATGGCGAAGTGACGATATTTTCGCCCGCCTTGGCAAGGGCTGTGACAACCAAAAGTATCGCCGACATACCCGACGAAGTGGCCAACGCACCTACGCCACCATAGAGCGCAGCAACACGATTTTCGTAGGCTGCGGTGGTTGGGTTGTGGATACGGGTATATATATTTCCCGGCTCGCTCAACTCGAAGAGGTTAGCCGCATATTCGCAGGTCTTAAAGTGGTAAGCTGCGGTTGGATATATCGCCAAACCGCGCGACAGAGTGTGGTCGGGAGCATACCCGCCATGTATCTGCAATGTCTCAAAACGGAGTTTTTTACCTTCCATTGTATGAAAAGTTTTATAAAATTGTAACTATTTTCTATTGTTGAGGGATTGTTGTGTTCGAGTGTCGGGCGGTGCGTAGCTGCCACAGTGAGAGATAGTGCCTATCGGCACATTCGCATCATCATACCGGCCATTATGTTCTGTATGCTATACATATCTCGAACTCGTTTGCAGTGGCAAAGATACATATTTTTTCTTAAAAAGAAAATGCAAGGGTAATTTTTCACCCTTGCACTCTATCTTTGGTTACTTTGAGCCAAATTGAGAATTGGCAATTTGGCCATTAGCCATTAGCCATTAGCCATTGGCTTTTTTGATTGTCAATTAGAACGAAATTACTCCTCTTGTACCTTTTTGCGCCAATTCAAAATTGGCAAGAGGAACGAGATAATCGACGCTCCGATCCAGAATATGGCCGCTGCCGAGAAGTCGTAGTGTGTGACCTTCTCACCGAGCTCGTTCAAGACCTCGGTCTTGCCGCCATCGATAAGCCAACCACTGATGACATCCTGCAAACCTGCAGCGATGTAGCTCGCCATACCTACAATGCCGAGGGCGGCACCCGTAGCCTTACGAGGTACGATATCCACGGCCATCAAACCACCCAAGAAGGCAATCAACACACCGATAGCGATACCGAACAGCACCATCGAGGCTACATTTACCCAATATTCGTTGCCGCCATAGATGAAGATGATGTAGGATATCGACAACATCACGCCCGACACAAAAGCCGGCATCTTACGGTCACCCTTGAACAGTACATCCGACATCCAACCTGCCAACACCGTGCCCACGATGCCGAGCAGAGCGTTAATCGAGATGATGAATGTTGCCGACTCGAGCGAAAAGCCCTTCTCCTCCTGCAGGAAGAGGATACCCCACGAGTTGAGCGAGTAGCGAGAGATATACATAAATGCCGATGCGAGGGCCAAAATCCATACGGCAGGGGTACGCAACACCTGCTTCTGGATATCGCCCACGGACTCATCCTGCTTCTTAACCTCGACCTTCTCGCCTGTCAAGACCTCAATCGAAGGCAGACCCTTGCTCTCGGGTGTATCGTGCATCATAAAGAGGATGACGACAACGCCTATAGCACCCGCCAAAGCCGAGCCGAAGAAGCCCCACTGCCAGCCGGCTACGGCAACGAGCGAGCCGACGAAGATAAATGACAACCACTCACCGATGTTGTGACTTGCCGAGAAGAAGCCGTAGAATGTTCCACGGCGAGAGAGTGGGAACCATCTCGACAGAGCGATAATTGCCGGAGGCGCACCCATAGATTGCGACCATCCATTAACGCCCCACATAATGGCAAAGATGATGAATACCGCAGTCGAAGGTATCACGGCCTCGCCGAGGAACTCGTTGTTCGAGCCAAAGAGTCCGATAATACCCATCGTGAGGTTTGCCAAGGTCGAAACCAACAGACCCGTAGCCATAAAGCGTTTGATGTTTGAGTGGTCGGCAATAAATCCATTGACCAACTTACCTATGGCGTAGGCAAAGAGCAAAGCCGAGCCGATAACTCCCAACTGCGTAGCATCGAGCATACCGCTGTCGAGAATAGGCTTCTTCATCACATTGAGCGATGTGCGGCACACATAGTAGAGGCTGTAGCCGAGCGTACCCGCCACAAAAGATTGAAATGCCAACGAGCGATGCAACTTCTTCTGTCCCTGCTCGTCGAGATCGGCACGCAGAGGCTTCGGAGCACTCGTGCCGTAGAAATTCTTAAATGCTGAAATAAATCCCATAGTGTTCTTTTTTAGGCTATTAGCTTTTAGCCATTAGCCATTGGCTTTTTATGTTAGTAGTTTGTTCTGTTCAGATAAAATTATTTGGAGTTATTTAATTGTGAACTTTCCCTGTAGAGGAGCATTAGAGTCGGCTCCAACCCACACATTGAAGTCACCCTTGTCGGCCTTCCAGCTCAAATCGGTGTGGCAGTAGGCCAACTCCGAAGTAGGTATCTCAAAGGTTACAACCTTCGCTTCGCCCGCCTTCAACGACAGACGCTCAAAGCCCTTCAACTCACGCACAGGGCGTGTGGTCTCGGCCACGATATCGTGCACATAGAGCTGCGCAACATCCTCGCCTGCAACCTTACCCTTGTTTGTGACCTTCACGCTAACCTTCACTACGCCACCCATCTCTACGCTTGGGGTCAGGACCTTCAAGTCCGAGTACTCGAACTCGGTGTAGCTCAAACCATAGCCGAATGGGAAGAGTGGAGCATTCTGAATATCGACATAGCTCGAGCTATATCCCTGCGCCTTGAATTGGCTCTTTGGCGGGCGACCCGTATTCTTCGAGTTGTAGTGTACGGGCACCTGTCCTACATGGTACGGGAAAGACATTGTGAGGTGTCCCGAAGGGTTTCTGTCGCCCGATACGAGGTCTGCAACAGCAGGACCTGCCATTGTTCCACCATGCCAAGCAAGAAGCACCGCATTGGCCTTCTCTACCTCGTTGCGGATATCCATTGCACGACCCGTCGAGAGCAAGACGACAATCTTCTTGCCTGTCTTTTTCAGTTCGTCGAGCAGCTCCTGCTGCTCCGCAGGCACTGTAATCTCGGCTCGTGAGCGTGACTCTCCGCTATGCCAGCCCGAGAGTCCCATCGAGAGGAGTATCACATCCGACTGCTCGGCAATCTTTATGGCCTCCTCGATGCCGCCCTCGATAATGCCATTCTTGTATCTGCCGCACTCGCAAGCCTTGGTGTAGAGCACATTCTCCTTGCCAAAACGCTCCTCGAGGGCTGTGCGGAAGGTTATCGAACGCTTCTCGTCGCCCAAGCCTCGCCAAGCTCCAAGCTGGTCCTTCGGTGCATCGGCAAATGGGCCTATAAGGGCAATCTTGACACCCTCTTTGAGTGGCAATACGCCATCATTCTTGAGCAGCACCATCGACTCGGCAGCCACCTTGCGGGCAAACTCCATATTCTCGGGGCGATAATAGACCTTCGACAAATCCTGCTTTCCGTATTTGTAAGGGTCTTCGAACAATCCGAGGCGATACTTTATCACCAAAACATCACGGACAAGCTCATCGACAAGCTTCTCGGAGATACGGCCCTCCTTAACAAGCTGCTCTCCGTAGGCGATGTAGTCACCACTGATCATATCCATATTGAGGTGAGCCTTCAACGACAACTCGGCCGCCCCCTTGCTATCGGCCGCTACGCCATGGATAATCATCTCGTCGATGGCGTTGTAGTCCGAAACAACAAAGCCCTTAAAGCCCAACTCCTTGCGGAGAAGGTCGTACAAGAGCCACTTGCTGCCCGAGGCTGGAACGCCCATAAAGTCGTTGAACGACGACATTGCGGTCACTGCACCGGCCTCTACCGCTGCACGATATGGCGGGAGATAGAGGTTGCGGAACATCAACTCCGACATATCGACCGTGTTGTAGTCTTTGCCCGCCTGCACTGCGCCATAAGCGGCAAAGTGCTTGACACACGCTGCGATGGTATTTGTTGTCGAGAGGTCGTCGCCCTGGTAGCCACGCACCATGGCTGCGGCAATCTTCGAGCCGAGATATGGGTCCTCGCCTGCACCCTCTGAAACACGGCTCCAACGAGGGTCGGTCGAGATGTCGCACATAGGCGAGAAGGTCCAATGTATTGCCGAGGCGGCACTCTCCTCCGCAGCGATGCGGGCCGAGCGCTCTACGGCTTCCATGTTCCACGAGCAGGATACAGCGAGATTTTCGGGGAAGATAATCTTGCAACCGTGGATAATATCGAAACCAAAGATAAGAGGAATACCCAATCGGCTCTCCTCCACCGCCATCTTCTGCAGACGCAGAGCCTCATCTCTGTTGCGTATCGAGAGGAACGAGCCCACCTCACCGTTGCGAATAGAGCTTTCGATATCACGCTTAACCCCCTCGGGACCCGTGACAGCACCATCGTAAGTGACAAATTGCTCGAGCTGTCCGAACTTCTCGCGCAGGGTCATCTTCTTGATAAGTTTGTCGGCAAACTTGATAGCCTCCTTCTCCTCTTGTGTTGTTTGAGCTGTTGCCGAGGCAACAAGGGCGACAAACAGCAATAAAATCGAAAATTTCTTCATATCTTATTAGTATCTTACTTTTTCTCTATTGGTGTTATGTAGGTGTGCTTCGTGCGGGCAACCTTATTTATAACAGGGAGAATGGTCGGCTCCAGCACCTCGGCATAGCAGAGCGAGTTGGGGTGTACCTCGTCTTTGTGGTACTTGCGGTTCATGCCCTTGCGCTCATCGACGAGCAGTGAGTGGTAATCGACATAAGGGATTTTTTTGCTCTCGGCATACTCCTTAATCATCTTGTTGAGGCGGATAATCTCCTCGGCAGGGTTGCAGCCTACATCTGGTCGCCAGCGGAACGACACGGCAGGGGTTACCGAGCAGAGTATAACCTTAATCTTGTGCAACTTTGCCAACTCGCACATCGAGATGATGTTGCCCAAGATGTTCTCGTGGGTGATTTTGCCGTTGTTGAGGGCGATATCGTTGATGCCCGCCATAATAACCACACAACGAGGGTTCAGCTCGATAACATCACGACGGAAACGCACCAACATGTGCGATGTGGTCTGACCGCTGATACCACGGCCAAGGAAGTTGTTGTTTTTGAAGAAGTCGGGGTTTTTCCTCGCCCAGCCCTGTGTTATGGAGTTGCCCATAAAGACAGCATCGGGGCGCACACCCGAGGCCAAAACCTCGGCATTAGCCTTCTCGTAGCGATAGAACTTCGCCCAATCTTTGTACTCCTTCTTTTTGGTCTGTGCAGATGCATAATCACAGAGAAACAACGCAGCCACAGCCACGATGCAACAAGCAAGAAATCTCTTCATATAGTTTGGTGAATTAGCTGTTGTGAAAATATTACAAAAAAGCTTTTAGAGGGCAATTTCGGCATCGGTAGTTCGGTGCCGAAATCACCCTCCAAAACAACTTTTTACTTTGCCTGCCAAACGAGAGCCGAGGCTCCGAGAATGGCGGCATTCTTATTCTGCAACTCTGAAGGGAGAACCTTGACCTTATTCTTGAAGGTGATGAGCATATTCTCCTCCATGTACCACTTGATAGGGTTCATAATAAGGTCGCCCGCCTTGGCCAAGCCTCCGAAGATAAAGATAGCCTCCGGAGATGTCACAGTCACAATATCTGCCAAAGCATAGCCCAACTTCTGTCCCGTAACACGGAAACACTCCTTGGCGATAGGGTCGCCCTTTACGGCATATTGGTAGAGTATAGCCGACTCGAGCTGGTCGTAGGTGTACTCACGAAGTGGCGATGGGTCGGACATCGTAGCCATCAACTCAAAGGCGGTACGCTTGATACCTGTAGCCGAAGCGTAGGCCTCCAAGCAGCCCTTGCGACCGCAACCGCACTCACGACCACCACGCTCCACGATGACATGGCCGAACTCGCCTGCGAAGCCGTCGTGACCATAGATCATCTCGCCATTGGCAACAAAGCCCGAGCCTACGCCCGTGCCGAGGGTGATCATTATAAAGTCCTTCATACCCTTGGCACCACCATAGACCATCTCACCGATGGTTGCTGCGTTGGCGTCGTTGGTGATGTAGATAGGTACATTCAGGAAGTGCTTACCGAGGTCCTCGGCGAAGTTGAAGTTACGATCCTCCTCCCGCATACCGGCTGCAATCTGCTCGTCGGAGTACTTCCACATATTCGAAGGTATCTCGATAGTACCCTGATAGTAGTTGGCATTTGGTGCTCCGATGCCGATGCCGACAAGCTCGAAGTTGAAGCCCACGCTGTCTATAAGGGTCTTCATCGCCTTTGCCAAATCCTCGATGTAACGAGGGTAGTCGTCGTATTTCATATACGACTTTGTGGATATGGCCGATTCGCCAAAAATTTCACCCTTGGCATCCACCAAGCCAAATGCTGTGTTTGTACCACCGATGTCAATACCGAAAACAAGTTTTTTCATAGTGTTCATGTTCTAATAAAGTATTTTGTGTTTTAGATTAAACTCTTCGCAATGCTCAAAGTTAAGGATAAATTTCAAAAGTGCAAAAAAATTGTTATATTTGACCTCGAAAAAGAGGTATAATTCGATATTTTGATGGCATTGAATATGAAAACCTACACAAATACCCAGCTGCTCGAGATGTTCGAGCGACACTTGTCTGCTATGCAGACACCCAGCGAGCCACACCGCCTCTATGCCCCTATAAAGTATGGTTTGGAGGAGGGAGGTAAGCGTATTCGCCCAACCCTGTTAATGCTTGCATACAACCTCTATGCCGAGGATGTCGAGCGTGCGCTGACACCCGCCATGGCGGTGGAGATTTTCCACAACTTCACGCTCCTGCACGACGATATTATGGACAACGCACTTGTGCGTCGCTCACGCCCTTCGGTCTATGCCAAGTGGGGCGAGAATGTAGCTATCTTGTCGGGCGATGCGATGTTGATTTTGGCCTATAGCCACCTGCAACGCACCTCCACACCGCAACTGCCTCGTATCTTCGAGTGCTTCAATAAGATGGCTGCCGAGGTGTGCGAGGGTCAGCAGATGGATATGGACTTCGAGACGCAGGAGAAGGTGGCTGTGGTCGATTATATGCGGATGATAGAGCTCAAAACGGCCGCTTTGTTGGCCGGCTCGGCCCTTATAGGTGCAATTCTGGGTGGCGGCTCCGAGCGTGACTGCCGACGACTCTACGACTTTGCACTGGAGGTCGGTTTGGCCTTCCAGTTGCAGGATGACCTGCTCGACAGCTTTGGCGATGAGCGTCTCGGCAAGAAGATTGGTGGCGATATCTTGGAGGGCAAGAAGACAATCTTGATGCTCGAGGCCTTCTCTCGTGCCAACGAGGAGCAGCGTGAGGTGCTGCGCACAACCCATTTGCGCAAAGATTTGAGCGATGCCGATAAGATTTCGACAATCAAGGCCCTATACGAGGAACTGGGTGTTCCCGAGAGGGTGGAGCAGCAGATTGCCTCCCGCTTCTCGAAGGCACTCTCTATCCTCGACACTCTCGAAGTGGAGGCCGAGCGCACCGCAGAGTTGCGCCACTATGCCGAAAACCTTATCGGCAGAAAACATTAGACGAAAGACGAGAGACGAGAGACGAGAGTTGGCGCAATTTAATAACGGCCAGTAAGGGCTATTAAGGGCTATTAAGGGCTATTAAGGGCCAGTAAGGGTATAGCGCCTTCTTTACTAGCCCTTACTAGCCGTTACAAACCCTTAATTTTGTTGCGCCTTGACAAGTTTAGGAGTTCGGAAAACAAACAAGATATGAAACGCACAGATATTGAAATAATGGCACCCGTGGGGTGTTACGAGTCGCTCCACGCAGCGATAAATGCCGGTGCCAACTCGGTATATTTCGGCATTGGCCGACTCAATATGCGCTCCGCCTCGGCAGCAAACTTCTCCGAGGCCGACCTGGAGCAGATTGTCGAGATTGCCCACGCTGCGGGTGTTAAAACCTACCTCACGGTCAATACCATCATCTACGATGATGAGATGCAGGCGATGCACGAGGTTGTCGATAAGGCAAAGGCCGTGGGTGTCGATGCCATCATCGCCTCGGACTTGGCGGTTATAACCTACGCCTACCACGCAGGTGTCGAGGTTCATATCTCCACGCAGTGCAACATCTCCAACTCGGAGGCGGTAAAGTTCTTCTCGCAGTGGGCCGATGTGGTGGTCTTGGCTCGTGAGCTGTCGCTCGAGCAGATTGCCGAGGTGCATCGAGCCATCGTGGAGCAGGATATTCGTGGCCCTAAAGGCGAGTTGGTCGAGATTGAGATGTTTGCCCACGGAGCGTTGTGTATGTCCATCTCGGGTAAGTGCTACTTGAGCGAGCACGAAACCGCTTGCTCGGCTAATCGTGGTGCCTGCCGTCAGATTTGCCGCAGAAAATATACTATCCAGGACAAAGATACGGGCGAGATGCTCGATATAGATGGTCGCTATATCCTCTCGCCAAAGGATTTGTGTACGGTCGATTTTCTCGACCAATTTATCGCTGCGGGAGTGCGAGTGCTGAAAATCGAGGGTCGAGCTCGTGGTGGCGAGTATGTCAAACGAGTGGTTGAGGCCTACGACAAGGCGCTGCGGCTTATCGAGGCGGGCGAATATACCCGTGAGAGTGCCGAGGGGCTGAAAGAGGGGTTGTTGCGTGTCTTCAACCGTGGCTTCTGGGGTGGCTACTACGCCCACAAGCGCATTGTTGAGCATAGTCAGGCGTATGGCTCGTCGGCAACACACCGCAAGGAGTATGTCGGCAAGATTACCAACTACTTCAAAAACATAGGTGTTGCCGAGATTACGGTCGAGGCATCGACTCTGGCTGCGGGCGACGACATCCTGATTATGGGCGAAAAGACGGGTGTTGTGGAGCAGAAGGCCGAAGGCATAGTCCTTGCCGAGAGGGTCGTAGAGAGTGTTAAGCAGGGCGATGTATGCTCTATTAAAACAGTCGAATTGGTGCGCCGAGGCGATAAACTATACAAAGAGGTAAAGAGATAACCTTTGGTTATCCAATTGGCAATTGATAATTGATAATTAAAATATTATATTAAAAAAAGCTAATGGCCAATGGCTAATGGCTAAAAGCAAAAATATACAATTATGTTCAGTGCAGATACTTACAAACAAAGACGCACGGAGTTGCGCAAGCGAATTGGTAACGGATTGATTTTGATACCGGGAAACACCTTTTCGCCAAATAACTATCCGAATAACGCCTACTACTTTCGTCAGGATTCGACATTTCTCTACTACTTCGGTCTGAACTTGCCGACCTTGATGGCTGTGATAGATGCCGAGTCGGGCGAGGAGATGCTCTTTGGCGACGATTTTACGGTTGAGGATATCATCTGGACAGGCCCACAACCACGCCTTGTGGAGTTGGGTGTGCAGGTCGGTGTGTCGAATTGCCAGCCTTTGAAGGCCCTCGATGGTGTTGTCGCTGCCGCAATGAAGCATGGGCGCAAAATTCACTACCTGCCGCCATATCGTGGCGAGAGCAAAATCGAGCTTTCGCGCCTTCTTGGTTTGCCGATTTCGGAGTTGTACAACCACAAATCGGTCGATTTGATGTTTGCCGTAGCGGAGATGCGAGAGGTGAAGTCGGCCGAGGAGATTGAGGCGTTGGAGCGAGCATTCCAGCTCGGTTACGCTATGCACACCACGGCTATGAAGATGTGCAAGGCTGGCGTTGTCGAGCGTGAGATTGCGGGAGCAATGGAGGGTGTCGCAAAGGCACAAGGTCTTGGCGTGTCGTTCCCAAGTATCGTGTCGCAACACGGTGAAACGCTGCACAACCTAAACTGCGATGGCGTTTTGGAGAATGGTCGCTTGCTGTTGGTTGATGCGGGTGCCGAGTCGGTGGAGAACTACTGCTCCGACCACACTCGTACATACCCCGTGTCGGGTAAGTTTACGCAGAAGCAAAAGGAGATATACGAGATAGTACTGCGTGCGCACGACGAGGCTCCGAAAAATATGAAAACAGGTGCGATGTATATGGAGGAGGTGCACAAGAAGGCGTTGCTCTCGTTGGCAGAGGGCTTGCACGATGTGGGTCTTATTCACGGTTTGGCCGAGGATGCAGTCGAGGCGGGGGCGATGTATCTCTTTATGCCTCACGGCCTCTCGCACGGCCTCGGTATGGATGTCCACGACTGCGAGGCTATGGGCGAGCGCAGCTACGACTTCTTGGAGTTCAAGGAGAGGGCTATTGCATCGGGTACTTGCGTCTATCGTGCCGCTTGGAAACTGCACGAGGGTACGGTTATGAGCAACGAGCCGGGCATCTACTTTATCCCTGCCCTGATTGACAAGTCGAAGGCCGAGGGGTTGTACAAGGGTATTGTAAATTACGACCTTTTGAACGAGTACCGTGACTTTGGCGGTATCCGCATCGAAGACGATATCGTTGTAACGGCCGAGGGTGGCCGAGTTATCGGCGACAAGCATATCCCTTCGTCGGTGGAGGAGCTGGAAGCTGTTGTTGGAAGATAGGGTCGTTAGAGGCGTTAGGGTCGTTATGATTTTTCTCTTTCCAACCGAATTTGAGGCCTCTCGTTTGAGGGCGTTGCGTCCCGACCTCGATATACGCATCTGCGGCATCGGGGCGGTCGAGACAGCGACCGAGGTGGCCCGTATTCTCCGCACCGAGCGTGAGCCTTTGCTGCTCTGCGGTATTGCGGGGGCATACGACCACTCTCTCCAAAAAGGGGATGTCGTAGCTGTTACGGAGGAGCGATTTGCCTACCTCTCAACGGGTTATGACCGTTCATATCTGGCTACTATGGTGGTTGAAGATTTGCCGATGGTGCGCAGCAACACCGTGTCGCACTGCTCAATGGCGGCCGATGGTGCCGAAATAGAAAATATGGAGGGGGCAGCCCTCTTTGCCCTTGCCCAAGCCGAGGGAGTGTGCTGTGGCGAAATTCGTGCCATATCGAACTATGTCGGTGAGGAGCGCAGCGAGTGGAATATTGACCTCGCCCTCGAAAACCTTACCAATACAATATTAGACTTAAATATCGAGTAACTATGACAAAACGAAACCTATGGATCTTGGCAGCGATACTCTTGGTGTCGTGCTCTAATGTTCGACCTTCTCAATTAACTTGCGAGTATCAAGTATCCCCACTTATAGATATTCAGATACCTCGCTTAAGTTGGAAAAACAGATCTTGCCGAGAGGGCGCTGCGCAGACGGCTTATCAAATTCGAGTAACAAAACACTCGGCAGGCGAAGATGTTGTCGTGTGGGATAGCGGAAAGGTGGAGTCCGAAAACTCTTTGTATATCCGCTATGCAGGCGAGCCACTCTGCTCCTCTTGTGACTATTCGTGGCAGGTGCGAGTGTGGGACGAGCAGGGTAGAGCTTCGCGTTGGAGCAGCAGAGCGAAGTGGCATACCGGAAAACTATCTGCCGAGGAGTGGGTAGCGAAGTGGATAGGTGTGCCTTGGCAGGGCGATGACTCCTACGATATAGAGTGGGCAAGGAGTGCGAAGAAGCCTTCACGCCCCAAATTGAAGAAGGAGCGTATCAACGATGTTGTGCCTGCTCCACTTCTTCGCAAAGAGTTTGAGGTAACGAAGGCGGTACGCTCGGCTCGTTTCTATGGCACTGGTCTTGGCTATTTTGAGTTGTATCTCAATGGCGAGCGTGTGGGAGAGGACTACCTCTCGCCCAATCAGACAAATTATGACCGTCGCCCACTGCTCGGAACACGAGGTATAGCGGTTGAAGACCCATTTGAAGAGTATCTTGTGGCTTATGTGAGCCACGACATTACACCTCATATTAAGCGTGGGCGAAATTGTGTAGGAGCAATTCTCGGTAATGGCTTCTACGATTTGGTGGAGTATTGGCCACCAATGGGATATGGCACTCCTCGAATGTTTGGCCAGATAGAGATTGAATATGTTGATGGCACACGCGAGGTGGTTGCAACCGACACCTCGTGGCATTGTGCAAAGAGTGCTATTGTGGCAGATCAGATGTTCCTCGGAGAGCACTACGATGCTCGACTCGAGCACGAGGGCTGGGCGACGGCAGGCTACGATGATGGCGAGTGGAGTGCGGTTGTCGAGAAGCGGGCACCTTGTGGCAAACTCGTTGCGCAACAAGGTCCTGCCGACAAGATTGTAAGACGATACAGGCCTACCTCGATAACAAAACAGGAGGATGGCTCGTTGTTGGTAACCTTCCCCAAGGAGATTTCGGGTTGGGTAGCACTTAAAAATCTTCGACTCGACAAGGGACAGAGGGTCGATATAAAGTATATCTGCGAGTCGCTGAATGGTGCAAACAGCTACACGGCAAAGGGCGTTGGTCGAGAGTCGTATCACGCACGATTTATATGGTTCGTATTCTCGCAGGTCGAAATTCGTGGTGTCGAAGATTTGACCTCGAGTCAGATTGAGGCTCACGCCGTAAACTCCGATTTGGAGATGGTTGCCGAGTTCGAGAGTTCGAATAAACTGCTCGATGCTTTGGTTCGTGCTTGGCAACTTACGCAACTCGACAATATGCACGGAGGTGTGGCGAGTGACTGTCCGCAACGAGAGCGTTCTCCATATACGGGTGACGCTCAGTTGGCGTGTCAGATGGTGATGCACAACTTCGATGCTGCCGCATTCTATAATAAGTGGTTGCGAGATATGCGAGGTGCGCAGACCGAGGATGGTTATGTGCCGAACTCCGCACCTTGGCAACCGGGTTGTGGCGGAGGCCCTGCGTGGGGTGCAGCAATTGCGATTATCCCGTGGGAGTTCTACCAATATTATGGTGATAAGCAGGTGTTGGAGGAGCACTATGTGCCGACAAAGCGTTACATCGAGTGGATGGATCGTTGGGTTGACGAAGATGGCGTGATGGAGTCGAAAGATGAGCAGAAGTATAAGCGACTCTGCGACTGGATTATGCCATACGGGGAGTTCCCTGATGCTGCAGCAATGCATACATTCGCCTACTTCTGCTGTGTGGATATTGCCGAGAAGATGGCGACGGAGTTGGGCTATGATGATGAGGCGAAGCACTATGCCTCGTTGCGTGAGCGCACAATTCGAGCCTTCCATAACCGCTTCTACAATGCCGAGGAGCGCAGCTATGGAAGACATGGTGCAAATGTTGTGGCTCTACGAATGGGTATGCCTGATGGCTACCAATCGGTGGCACTCGAGGCCCTGAAGCGAGAACTTGCCGAGGTCGATAACCATATTATCACAGGTATTGTCGCTACTCGCCACCTCTTCGATGTGCTGTG
Source organism: Rikenellaceae bacterium (assembly GCA_015059685.1). Classification (GTDB taxonomy): domain Bacteria; phylum Bacteroidota; class Bacteroidia; order Bacteroidales; family Rikenellaceae; genus Alistipes. The sequence goes on from SUZW01000002.1 coordinate 85,095, forward strand.
CGAAAATGGCGAGGTGGATTTGGCATATACTATAATAAATAGACGCACCATGCCGAGTTTCGGCTATTGGATAGAGCAGGGTTCGACCACATTGTGGGAGAGTTGGGATGGTAATCCAAGAAACTCACGCAACCATCCGATGTGGGGTGGTGCAATGACCTGGTTCTATCGCTTCTTGGCGGGAGTGAAGCCCGTGCAGGCGGGATTTCGTACCTTTGAGGTGGCTCCGATGGTGCCACAAGGCTTCGATTATATACACTATAAACTTGATACGGTTTATGGTGAGTTGGAGGTTGAATGGAGTATTAAAAATGGAGTGTTCCACCTCGATTGCACCGTTCCCGTGGGTACAGAGGCTGTTGTTAGACTGCCTTATGGCGATGGAGAGAGCTATATGGTTGGTGCAGGTTGCCATAAGTTCAAAGCAGAGATCCGATGAAAAAGCTATCGCTCCATATCTCGCCTTGCCCGAATGATACTTTCGCCTTCGATGCAATCATAAATCGTCGCCTTGCGCACGACTTTGACCTCTCGGTCGAGTATCACGATATCGAAGAGCTGAATGAGGGGGTGCTGCGTGGCGAGCCCGATATCTCGAAAATCAGCTATGCGGTCTATCCGCTTGTGGCCGATAGGTATCGTCTGCTCGATAGTGGCTCGGCTTTGGGGCGTGGAAATGGACAACTTCTCGTTAGGCGCAAAGGTGAAACGGGGAAAATTCGCACGGTCGCCTCACCGGGAAAGAACACTACGGCCAACGCCCTCTTGATGCGCTACTTCCCCGAGGTCGAGGAGGTGCAGCAGATGCTCTTTTCCGAAATTGCCGCAGCGGTGGAGCGTGGCGAGGCGGATGCGGGGGTCTTAATTCACGAAGGGCGTTTTGTCTATGAGCGTCGCAACCTCTCTCTTGTTGCCGACCTCGGAAAATTGTGGGAAAACGAAACAAATTTGCCTCTTCCGCTTGGTGCAATTATCGTTAAACGAGAATTGGGAGAGGAGATAATATCGAAATTCGATAAACTGCTTGCCGAGAGTGTGCGTTATGCCTTTGCTCACCCTCTCGCCTCACGGGAGTTTGTCAAGCAACACGCCCAAGAGCTCGAAGACGATGTTATCGAGAAGCATATATCGCTCTTTGTAAACGACTACACCATCTCGCTCGGAGAGGAGGGGCGAGCTGCCGTAGAGCGACTTTTGCAATAGGAGATTTTAGTAAAAAGTAAGAAGCTGTCTAACAAGGCTCTTTTGGCATCTGCCTTGTCTGAAAAATGCTCATTTACGCTTAAGTAAACTCCGCTTTTCCAGCCTTCGAGCAGCTTCAAAATAGCTCTTGTTATACAACTTCTAACAACAAGGGAGTGTCTAAAAACTTTTTAGACACTCCCTTGTTTGTTGTACGAACGGCTCTCTATCGCATAGCAATCTCGGTCGAGCCGATAAGGTTGCCACCCGTGTAGAGTTCGATTTTGTAGGTGCCAGGGATAAAGCCGCTACCCTTGTAGAAGATACTTACATCGACATCCTCGTTCTGGTAGTCTATCTCTCGTGATGCCGAGTAGCCCTTCCTCGAGCCGTGGAAGTCGAATGTAGGCATAGCATCGGTCGAGAGCAGGTAGCCATCAGGCGATGTGATGCAGAGGTAGATGGTGCGGTTGCCCGTCTGCGCAAGCTCGTTGGCCGCAACGGTGAAGTCGATACGCAGAGTGGCGGCATTCTTCACTCGGGTAATCATCTTGTCGTTGGCGTTGAGTGCTATCATCGCAATATCTCTTGCACGAAGCACCGAGCCCTGTGCCACCTTGTTCTGCAGCTCCGAAGCACGCTCCTCGGCAACATCGGCACGAAGGTTGGCGGTCGAAATCTCCTTGCGAAGCGATACATTCTCACCGATAACCTTCTTGTTGATGGTGTTGAGCGAGTCGATCTGACGAAGGTAGTTCTTCATCACGGCACGAAGAGTACCGACCTCCTTCTGGTACTGCTTGAGTTTGTTGTAGTTGAAGCGACGCTCACGCTTGAGCTGTCGGACCATCTCGTTGGCCTTCTCCAGCTGCGCTGCAATGGTGTCGTTCTGGTACTTGAGGTTGTCGTACTCGTTAATCAACGATGTGAGATTGTTCTGAATGGTATCTCTATCGGCCTGCAACAGTGCGTAGTCCTCCTGCTGCTGGCGGTTGAGGTTGAAGTAGAGTATCGACAAGCCGGCAAGAATTATTGCCAACAAGATAACCACAATGCGATAGCCACGCAGTGACTTCTTGACCGCATCGTTCTCCTCGTTCTCGTAGTCATAACCCTCCTCGGGGTCATATTCGTATTTGTTCTCCTCCATAGTTGTATGGTTTTAATTTCAAAAATCGGTGCAAAGATAATACTTTTTTGGCTTTTAGATTGTTTTTTTGTTTTCCGAACTCCGAGCCCTTGTCAAGGCGCAACAAAATTAAGGGTTTGTAACGGCTAGTAAGGGCTAGTAAAGGGGCGCCGCAGGCCTAAATAAAAATTTCTTTAATTATCACCGCTGCGATTAAGCCGAGTGCAGAGGCTGCTTGCAGACTTTGCCGAGGCGGAGCAGTGAAGACCGAAGGTCAATTGTCAATTGTCAATTTGAAAACTCCGCTTTCTGTTTTCCGTTATTTTTGATGTTAGTGGATATTTCAGTCCCTCGTAGCGACGGAGGTAGGCACGCACCTCTCCGACACGCACGGGCGAGGCGAGCATAACGGGTATCTTGTTGTCATCCTCGGTAATCCAGATAAAAAACTCCGTGCCATCGGTAAACGAAAACTCCTCGGAGGAGCCTATCGTGCAGGCAAACTTCATCGTCGCAAAACGCCCCGTGCGAGGCACTTTCACCGTGTCACGCTCGATAAAGCGGTAGCGCAGGTGGCGAATAGTATCCTCCAGCACCATATCGAGGCGGTGGGGCTCACCCTCACGGAATGAGTTGAGGTCCACCGAGCGCAGGTTGAAGTAGAGCGATATGGCATCCATACTCTCGGGTGTGAGCTTCATCGTCTTGGTGCGAGGCTTATCCTGTCGCTTCTGCGCCCAGGTGTGCACCTTCATTGCACCCCAATCGTAGCGGTAGATGCTGCGGAAGGTGTATCTATCCTCCTTCAAGTCGCTCTCGAAGCGTTGTGTCTTTTTCGACTCCTTGTCCACCCATATAGTATAGGTGTCGTTCATATCAAAGAACCAACGGAAAAATGGCAGCGTGCGACCATTGCCCGTGATGCGATATACATCCCTGCCACCGAGCGTGTCGAGAGAGGTTGATACGGTGACCTCGCCAACCTCGGTGTTGGGTATCAGCTTGGCACGATAGGCGGCACGATAGTAGAGCTTCTCGCCATCCTGAAAAACCTGTGCCGAGCTGGTCGCTACCCCTGCAACGAGGAGTATCGCAAAAATCGCACCTTTTATATATCTGTTCACAATTTTCATCTGTTCTTAAAACGCTTGCGTTGAGGAATTTATTATGAAATCTCCGAAAAATCGGTTTTGTGTTCGGGTGCGTAGCGGTCACGCAACTCTCGTAGCACAAGGTGGTCGGGGTGCGAAAGCGATGCATCTACGCCCAATATCTGAATGGCCAACTCCTGCGCCAACTGCAAAATCTGGTTGTCGTAGGTCGGGTTGGCAATCTTCAAGTCGAAGGCCTCGCCACTCTGCATCGTGCCGTTTATATCGCCTGCACCTCGCAGTTTCAAATCGAGTTCCGCCAACTCGAAGCCATCGGTCGTCTGGCACATCGCCTCCAAGCGTTTGCTCGACTCCTTCGACAGCTTCTCATCCGACATCAACACGCAGTAGGACTGCTCTGAGCCACGACCTACACGACCTCGCAGCTGGTGCAACTGCGCCAAGCCAAAACGCTCGGCCGACTCGATAACAATAACGGTCGCATTCGGCACATCGACACCCACCTCAATAACCGAGGTTGCGACCAAAATATCCGCCTGCCCATTTTTGAACTCCTCCATCGCCTGCTGTTTGAGTTCGGGCTTCATCTTGCCGTGGCAGACCGCAACCTTATATTTTGGCAGCGGAAAATCGCGCACAATAGCGTCGAAGCCCTCCTGCAACGATAGGTAGTCCATCTTCTCGGACTCGGCAATCAACGGATAGACCACATAAATCTGTCGCCCTCGCTCAATCTGCTTGCGCATAAAGTTCTGCAACGACAATCGTGCCGACTCGAAGTAGTGGTAGGTCTTTATCGGCTGACGACCAGGAGGCAAACCCTTAATAATCGACACATCGAGGTCGCCATACAGGGTCATTGCCAAAGTGCGAGGAATAGGCGTTGCGGTCATCACAAGGATATGCGGAGGTTGCGCATTTTTGGTCCACAATCGTGCCCTCTGCTCAACGCCAAAGCGGTGTTGCTCGTCAATTATCACAAGTCCCAAATTCGAGAACTGCACCCTATCCTCAATCAGGGCGTGTGTTCCGACCAAAATATCTATCTCGCCCGCCTCCAATGCGGCTAAAATCTCTCGGCGCTCCTTCGCTTTGGTTGTTCCCGTAAGTATTGCGATGCGCACCAGCACACCCTCGCACATCTTCGTCATCGAGGCGTAGTGCTGGCGTGCCAAAATCTCGGTCGGCACCATCATGCACGACTGGAAGCCGTTATCGCCCGCCAACAACATCGACAACAACGCCACCACAGTCTTACCACTGCCGACATCACCCTGCAAAAGTCTATTCATCTGCACGCCCGACACGGTATCTTGGCGAATATCACGCACCGCCTGCTTCTGACCCTCGGTCAAGTCGAAAGGTAACTTCGTGTGGTAGAAGGTGTTGAACTTGTCGCCCACCTTCGGGAAGAAGAAACCATCTCTGCGCCCTGTACGCTCCGACCTGCGAGCCTGAATGTTCAACTGAATACCGAACAACTCGTCAAATTTCAGGCGATATTGCGCCTGTCGCAACTTCTCGGGCGACTGCGGAAAGTGGATATTGTAGAGTGCCTCTTCGAGCGACATCAAGCCATACTTGCGCACGATATATTCGGGCATATAGTCGTGGATATGGTTGCGCACAACACCCCACAACGAGCAGACGATATTGTATAAACCCTTGCCACCGAGCGTGGTCGAGAGCTTCTCGGTTGTGGAGTAGATACCCTGCAGGCCACTCTCAACCTTACGAGAGAGCGCTTTTTCGACAACCTCGATTTCGGGGTGCACCATCGAAAGCTCGCCACGGAAGAAGGAAGGGCGACCAAAGACGATATATTCACGATTAGGCTCGATAATCTTCTCAATCCACTTCACGCCACGGAACCAAATCAACTCCACACGCCCCGTATCATCGGCGCAATAGACCGAGAAACGCTGCTTGCGCCCCTCGCCCGCAAAGGCTTTGCCGAGAACTCGGACACGGAGTTGGATATAGGCGGAGGCGTTATCTTCGGTCACCTCACGCACTTTGTAGGTGCGGGAGCGGTCGATGTAGCGGAATGGGAAGTGGTAGAGCATATCACGCATAGTGACGATGCCAAGCTCCTTCTCGAGCAACTTGGCACGCACCTCGCCCACGCCCTGCACAAACTTTATCGAATTATCGAGGATAGTACTTCCCATACTACAAAGATATAAAAAATCGTTCTGATTGGCAAATTTTGCACAAATCTTCAGTAGCCGAGTTCCTCACATACGCATAGTATGCTCCGGACTCGGCTCTTTGCTTTGCACAAAATTTCCTCAATCATTGACGATTTTTTGGGTGGAGGAACTCTGGAGGGTGTCGGGGCGCAGGTGAATTAGGGTCGTTAGAGGCGTTAGGGGCGTTAGAGGTGCGCTTGAGGGTTTAGGTTGTCGGAACTCTGAAGGTGGTCGGGGCGCAGGGAGAAATGGGGACGCCAACAAGTTGGCTATCTGGGGGCGCTCCCGATGGTCGCTTGTTGGGGACGCTGACTGTCAGTCAGCTATTTGGGGTGCGCTTAAAGTAATTGTCAATTGTCAATTTATTTTTTTGCGCCTCCCCATAAAGCAATCTCCGATTGCGCCCCCATTAAGGGCGGAACGCCCGCCCCCATAAAGCAGTCGCAGACTGCGCCCCCAAAACACAGCGCAAAGTAAAGAAGGCGCTATACCCTTACTGGCCCTTAATAGCCCTTACTGGCCCTTACTGGCCGTTATCAGATTGCGCCAACTCTCAACTCTCCTCTTTTTTTGAAATTTCTCTCGTCTCTCGTCTTTTGTCTTTCGTCTTTTTATTATCTTTGTGGTATGAATTTGACAAAGTACATACGCAGAGCAAGCCACGAGGTCAAAATTGGCACAACCATCATAGGTGGCGACACTCCGATTGCCGTGCAGTCGATGACAAATACAGCCACTGCCGATGTGGAGGCGAGTGTGGCGCAAATTGAGCGCATTGCCGATGCAGGTGCGCCCATTGTACGCCTTACGGCACAGGGTAAAAAGGAGGGTGAAGCCCTATGCAACATTGTTGCACAGGTGCGTCGAGATGGCTATCCGACAGCGATTGTGGCGGATATTCACTTCGTTCCCGAGATTGCATCTATTGCTGCCGAGTCGGTCGATAAGGTGCGCATCAACCCTGGCAACTACCGCACAAGCGGTGGTGAGTTGGAGGCGCTAATCGCAAAATGTCGCAAGCGTGGTGTAGCGTTGCGCATAGGCGTTAATCACGGCTCGTTGGCTCGTCATATTATCGACCGACTTGGTGATACCCCTGCCGGAATGGTTGAGTCGGCAATGGAGTTTTTAAGAATTTGTGTCAGGGAGCAGTTCGACCAAGTGGTCGTTTCGATGAAGTCGAGCAACACCCGTGTTATGGTTCACGCCTACCGCCTTTTGGTTGAGGCGATGGAGCGTGAGGGGATGTCGTTCCCTATTCACCTTGGCGTTACCGAGGCGGGTAACGGCATCGAGGGCAGAATAAAGAGTGCCGTAGGCATTGGCGCACTCTTGGCCGATGGCGTGGGCGACACAATTCGTGTCTCGCTGACCGAAGCCCCCGAAAATGAGGTGCCCGTAGCGCAGATGTTGGTTGAGCATTTCCAAAGTCGTGAGGGCAAATTTGAGGTTTTGCACCCCGAGCGTTACTCTCCGACAGAGTATCGTCGTCGTACCTCGGCACCGATTGTGGCGCACAGCGAGATTACCGATGAATATATTGTGGTCGATGCCGTAAGCGGAAACCCTACAGCCGAGTGGCGTGCTGCAATTCTCAATCGTGAGGATGATGCGCCCGTTGTTATCCGTCGCCACTACGAGGGCACAAAGGAGGAGGTTGCCGTGCGTGCCGCAGCCGATATGGGGCAGTTGTTGCTTGATGGTTTGGCAGATGGAGTGTGGATAGATGCACCGCAGATAGCCGAAAAGGAGTTGCACGAGGTGGAGTTGATGATATTGCAGGCCTCCCGTGCAAGATTTTCGCATACCGAGTATATTGCCTGCCCTTCGTGCGGTCGTACCCTATATAATATTGAGCAGGCGTTGGCAGATATCAAGGCTCGCACCTCGCACCTCAAAGGTCTGAAAATTGGCGTTATGGGTTGCATTGTAAATGGCCCGGGCGAGATGGCGGATGCCGACTACGGCTATGTCGGAGCAGGCGCAGGACGCATTTCGCTCTACAAGGGCAAGGAGTGTGTCGAGCGCAATATCCCGCAAGAGGAGGCACTCGAACACCTTATAGCTCTCATCAAAGCAAACGGAGATTGGAAAGAGAGCGAATAAAAAGCGAATTTTTGCGTTACGCTTCGGTCGTTGAGTTCCTCACATACGCCAAGTATGCTCCGGACTCAACGCCTCGCAAGCCTTGAACTTCATCTTTTTATTCGCTCTCTTTGGAGATTATTTTTAACTAAAAAAGCTAATGGCCAATGGCTAATGGCTAATGGCGAAAAGCAAAAAAGGTATGGTTGTTTTACCACTAACATATTGGGGTTCGATTGAGCATTTTGCCAACCTTTTGCGGGGTGGCGAGGAGGCTGTTATCGACCTTGGCGAAAACTATGTGAAACGCTCGGAGCGCAACCGCACCGAGATTGTTACGCCTACGGGCGGAATGGTTTTGTCGGTGCCGCTCATTAAAGCAAACCGCCCTCGAACACCTATGCAAAAAATTTGCATAGATAACTCAAGGCGTTGGCAGCACCAACATTGGGTGGCAATTCTCTCGGCTTATCGTTCTTCGCCCTATTTCGACTATATTGCCGACCGCATAGCCCCGATTTATGAGCGCAAGTGGGACTCTCTCGTCGAGCTAAATCGTGAAATTTTGCAGGCGGAGTTCGATATTCTCGGCATTGAGCCGAAGCACCGCTTCTCGGAGCTCTACATCGAGCCGAGCGAAGATTTAACAGACCTCCGCAACAAAAAAAGAGAGAGCCGTTTCTGCTCTCCCCAATATTTCCAGCTCTTTATGGACCGCACCCCCTTTGTCGCCAACGCTTCGATGCTCGACCTGCTGATGTGCGAGGGGCGTGAGGCTATCAGCGTTTTGGATAGCTGCCGATTGTAAGCGTCATCTCGTCGCTCTTATCCCCAACCGATACTTTAATATCGTTTATACCCTTCAAGGTGAGGGTGTCGGTGCGATATACTGTGCGGGCGACATTCTCGCACGCCACGGTATCGCCATTTATGGTCATCGTAGGTCTGCCCACCGACGAGAATACGGTGATGGAGTGTTTGTCGCAAGTGCGGACACCTCTATCCTTTGAGACGATATGCAGTGTCGGAGTGCGACGGTTCCACAGCGACTTGTAGAGGTGGAAGATATCCTTACGCTCACGATGGGTTACATCCACAAGGCCTGTGGTGCGCTGACCGCAAGCGTGGCGCAGTGAGCCAAAGTCGAACATCGAGTTCACCCAAACACCCCAGAACAACCCCTCGTCGATAAGGCGTGTATAGCCCTCGTGGAAGAGAAGCTGTTTCTGCTCGAGGGCTCGGTTTGGTGTCTCGGCCTGTCCCGAGAAGTCGTCACCATAGCATACGCCTTGGCGCAGATGGCCCCAATTGTTGCGGAGCGCACCCTGCCACAAGTCGAGGTCGGAGATTGCACCCTTGCTCCACCCCGTAGCCTGGTGCCACACGATAAGGTCGGTGATAAAGTTGATGTCGCCATCCTGGTTGCTCAATGCCACCGTAGGGCGTGAAGCATCGAGCTGCTTGGCCGTATTGTTCAGCATACGGATATAGTTGAGTTGCGGTTTGGCATTGCCTCGCAACATCGAAAAGATACCCCACATTGCAACCGATGGGTGGTTGATATTCTGCAGCACAATCTCGTGCAGCTGCTCGATGCCGTTCTCCTCGAAGCGCTCGGTAGCGTAGTAGGCGATATCGCTGAAGAATGGCGAACGGGTAAAAGGAACATCTACCCACGCCAAGATGCCGAGGCGGTCGCACTCGTCATAGAGGTATTGGGCGTGTGGTGCCGTTGCCGAGTGTATGGCGTTGGCTCCGAGCTCTCGCACAAGGGCGATGTCGGAGTTGTACTCACGCTTGGTGAGAGCATTACCTACCGAGGCTTGGTCGTGGTGCAGCGTGACACCATGGATGCGTATGCGACGGCCATTTATGGTGAGTTTCGTCTCGGCGTCCACCTCAATCTTGCGGAAGCCCGTAGTGACCTCGACCATATCGTTGCCCACGGTGACCCGCACCTTGTAGAGGCGAGGTTGTGCAGGTGACCACAACTCGGGGTTCTCGATAGTGAAAGGTAGCGAAAAGAGTTTGCCATCGAGTTTGGTCTTCACACTCTTCGAGAGCGACACATAACCATCGGGGGCCACGAAGTCGATATTTACCAGACAGGTGCTCTCCTTGCGCCCTGCAAGAGCGATATCGACATATCCTGCAACTCGCTCCTTGGCGACCTCGGTTTGGTGTATCATCACACCCTCGGTGCCGTAGTAGAGTGGTGATATGGTGGTCTGCTCGGTGACGATAAGTTCGACATCACGATAGATGCCGCCATAGGCGTTATCTTCGGTAGAGGTTGGCAACACATCGTTGCGCATAGCGTTGCTCACAACCACGAGCAACGAGTTGTTGTAGCCATACGATACGAGGTCGGTAATCTCCACGGCAAAGGCGGTATATCCGCCATGGTGGTTACCTGCGTGGTGGCCATTTACGAAGATGTCGGCAACACTCTGCACACCGCCAAAGCGCAAAAAGAGTCGCTTGCCTCGCCACTCGGCAGGTATCTGCAACGAGTGTTGGTAGTTGGCCGTGGTTTGGCAATAGAGGCTTGCGTTGGTCGCAGCCTCGGCGTTCCAGGTGTGCGGAAGGGTTATCTCACGGGCGTTGTCGCTCGAATTCTCTTCGGTGAAAAAGAATTTCCAATTATCGTTCAGAACATAGACCTCTCGTGCGGAAATGGTTGAAAATCCGCATATTAGGAGAGCGATGTAGATAAAAAATCTCTTCATAATACAAGCAATATAGGTACAAAGATAGGAATTTGTAAAATAAATTGCTAACTTCGTGCGGATATTTGAACATAAAACGATGAATTTTTTTGATATTATCACACTTCTTGCTCTCGTTTGGGCGGTGGTGTCGGGTTGGCGAAGCGGCTTTGTGTCGCAGCTGCTCGGTCTGCTCGGTATAATCTTGGGTGTTGTACTGTCGATACGCTACGGAGCTGCCGTGGGTGAGATGTTTCATATCGACCCTCGATTTGCTGTGGTGGCGGGTTTTCTGATAACATTTGTTGCAACGCTTGTCGTCGCTACCATTCTTGCAAAGTTGCTCGCACGAGTGCTCTCGTTTATAGGTCTGGGGTGGGTAAATATTGTGCTTGGCATTCTGCTCTCGGTGGTCAAGGGGCTTATAGTGCTGAGTATGCTCTATGCCTCGATATTTGCACTCAACAAAAATCTCAAACTCATAGAGCCTCGATACTTCGACAGGTCGTTGTCGTTTGATGTGGTGCGCAGCTGTGCCGAGCCACTCTTCGAGTATTGGGAGGAGGCAAAGCGTACTGTCTTATAGAGGTGTTTGCAAAGAGGAGTAACTGTGTATGGCAAAGGAGAGAGTTGAAGCGTTGGTGATGCGTGCCACGGGAAGCTGGTACGAGGTGTTGCACGAAGGAGAGGTGCTGCGTGCGAGGATGCGTGGCCGTCTGCGTCTGCGTGGTGTGCGCTCGACAAACCCTATAGTCGTTGGTGACACGGTAACTTGTGAGTCGGGCGAGGATGGCGAGTGGCTTATTACAGATATAGCACCTCGTCGCAACTACATCATCCGCCGAGCATCGAACCTCTCGAAGGAGTCGCATATCATAGCCTCGAATATCGACCGAGCGATGTTGGTCGTAACACTCGTAGAGCCTGTCACCGCCACAGAGTTTATAGATCGCTTCCTCGTTACCTGCGAGGCCTACAAAGTCCCCGTGACGATACTTTTGGCCAAGATAGACCTTCTGCAAGATACTCCCGAAGCTATCAAGGAGTTTCACCGAGTTTACGAGGGTGCGGGGTACGAGGTCATCGACATATCGGCGACCGAGGGTGTAGGTGTAGAGCGTGTGAAGGCGATGTTGGCGGGGCGCACAACCCTGCTTTCGGGCAACTCGGGTGTGGGCAAATCGACGCTTGTGCGGGCGATAGACCCCTCGATAGATATCCGCACAGGTGAGATATCCGAGAGCTTTCACAAGGGTAAGCACACCACGACATTCTCGACAATGTATCGTGTTGCCGAGGGTTTTATAATAGATACCCCGGGGGTGAAGGGTTTTGGGCTTATAGATATCGAGGATGATGAGCTCTGGCACTACTTCCCCGAGATGATATCTCGAGCCGGAGAGTGTCGTTTCTTCAACTGCACGCACACGCACGAGCCTCATTGTGCCGTTGTGGAGGCGGTAAAGAGAGGCGAGATAGCCTTCTCCCGTTATGAAAGTTACCTGAAAATACTCGACGAAGATGATAAATACCGAAAATAACCTCTCCGTGGCCGAGTGTCGTGAGCGTATCGACTACCTCTCCTCGTTTATGTTGGAGGAGCGTTTTGCTACGCTGCGCAGGGCACTTACGATGCGTACCGACTACATAACGGTGCTTACCGAGAATATGTTTCACGAGCACAACGCAAGTGCCATAGTGCGACACTGCGAGGCCTTCGGTGTGCAGAACATCCACACGGTCGAGGAGTTGTGTCCATTTTCACCGACACTCAACATAGTCCTCGGCACGGACAAGTGGATAGATATCCATCGTCACGCCACAACGACCGAGGCGCTCGCTGCACTTCGCAAGGAGGGTTACCGCATCGTAGCCACAACGCCACACCACAAGAGCTGCACGCCCGAGACCTTCGATGTTACGAAGGGGAAGTTTGCGTTGGTATTCGGTACCGAGAAGACGGGGGTTACCGACGAGGTTATGGCCGAGGCTGACGAGTTTTTGCAGATACCGATGTGCGGCATGGTTGATAGTCTGAATGTTTCGGCCTCGGCAGCTATACTTATATATATGCTCTCGGAGCGTATGCGTCGTGAGTGCGAGGGTTGGCAGCTCGACGAGGAGCGTCACATCCGTACACTCTACGATTGGTGTCGCTATGCTGTCAAGGACTCGGAGCGTCTGTTGGAGAGAAAATTTTTAGAAAAATGATACGGATTTTAGTTTTATTAGCACTCTTGTTTGCGGGTTGCAGCACAGCTCCCCGCTATCGTACGGTTGATGGCTCGATGCTCGGCACGACATATCACATCGTGGCTCAAACGGAGCTGTCGCAGGAGGAGATTTTTGCCAAGATGGAGGCTATAAATCGTGAGGCCGATGCCTCGATGTCGATATTTAACCCCTCGTCGCTCCTCTCACGCATAAATCGCAACGAAACAGATTCGGTGGATTGTCACATCGCCCGAAATATCGGAATTGCGGCCAAGGTAAATGGCATATCGCCACGCTACGATATAACCGTGAAACCGCTGGTCGATGCCTACGGCTTCGCAGCAAAGCAGCGTGAGCAGAGCCCCAACATAGACTCCCTGTTGCAGTTTGTGGGCTTTAGCAAATTTTATCTCGAGGGTAATCGCATCGTCAAGAGCGATGCTCGTGTGCAGCTCGATTTGAACTCCGTGGCAAAGGGTTACACCGTCGATTTGGTGGCCGAATGGTTGGAGCAGTCGGGTTGCGAGAACTACATCGTGGAGATTGGTGGCGAAATTCGCTCGAAGGGTGTAAACCGACAGGGCGAGGCGTGGCGTGTGGGTGTCGATACCCCTTTCGACGACAACAACTCTCCGGGTAAATACCAGCAACGCATCATCCGCATCTCGGATCGTGCGCTTGCCACCTCGGGCAACTATCGTCGCTTCTACTACAACAACCTCGGAGAGCGTGTATCCCACACGATAAACCCCGAAACGGGAGAGTCGAACACCACGAAGCTCCTCTCGGCTACGGTGGTGGCACAAAGTTGCGCTGTGGCCGATGCCCTCGCAACGATGTTTATGGCCTCCGACGAAAAAGATGCTATCACACTCGCCAAGGGGTTGCGTGATAGCATCGAAGTATATTTCGTGCTGGCACCGATAGAGGGTGGTTCCTATCGTGATTTCTCAACACTAATTGAAGTGCGGTAGTGCTTCGGCAACAACGAATGTGCTGCCTCCGACAAAGAGCATATCTTCGTCGGTGAGCTGTTGCTGCGCCTTCACAAGCGCCTCCTCGATGGTTGGAGCAACCTCGAAGTCGAGTTCCAACGACGAGGCGACCTCGGCAATATGCTCCGTTGCAGCGGCACGAGGAGAGTTGGCACGAGTAAAGATGTAGTGCGCATTGCGTGGCATCAAAGCCAACATATCGACAATATCCTTATCCTTGCAGAAGCCCATCACGCAGAGCAACTTACCGCTATTTGTGCGCTCCATAAGCTGCTCGCCCACCAGGCGTATGCCGTGGCTGTTGTGGGCCGTGTCGCACACGATAAGCGGCTCTTGTGATACCACCTGCCAGCGACCTCGGAACGAGGTGAGTGCAACGACATCTCGCACACCCTCGACAAAGGCTCGTCGTGATATTGAAAGAGGTGTCATCTCGTGCAGAATATCTATGGCGGTGGCTACCGTGGCGAGGTTTTGGCTCTGGCACTTGCCGAGCAGGTCGAGGCGTAGCTGGTAGATATTATGGTCGCGACGACGGGTTATGTTTACCACCTGCTTGTTGCCCTCCAATCGGCTCTCACCGAGCTCGAAGGCGTCGTTGGCGTAGTGCAACGAGGAGCGCAGATCCGAAGCAATCTCCTCCAAGACGAGGTTGTAGTTCGAGTTCTTCTCGCCCACGACTACAGGTGTACACTTCTTGATTATACCGCCCTTCTCACGAGCTATCTTTGGCAGCGAGTCACCGAGGTACTCGGTATGCTCGAGGCCTATGTTGGTGATGATGGAGAGTATCGGTTGCACGATGTTGGTGGCATCGAGGCGGCCACCAAGCCCTGTTTCGATAACGGCAACCTCGACATCGCTCTGCGCAAAGTAGTCGAAGGCCATGGCGGTCGTCATCTCGAAGAACGAGAGGTCGAGTCGCTCCATCTCCGTCTTGTGTCTATCGACAAAGTTTACAACTTTTTGTTTCGGTATCATCTCTCCGTTCACACGAATACGCTCACGGAAGTCGGTCAGATGCGGCGATGTGAAGAGGCCCGTTTGATAGCCCGCCTGCTGCAGTACGGCAGCTATCATATTCGACACCGAGCCCTTGCCGTTTGTGCCGGCAATATGCACAACAAAGTAGTTGCGTTGAGGGTTGCCGATTATTCGGCAGAACTCCGTGATACGCTCCAGCCCGGGTTTGTAGGCATCGCCACCAACCTGCTGGAACGATGGCATCGACGAAAATAGATAATCGAGTGTTTCGGTATAGTTCATAATATATAGCTGTTAGCCATTAGCTGTTGGCTTTTTTAGTTCAAATAAAATCTCTTTTTTGTGCAGTATGCTATAAAATAGAGCACACACAATATCGCAATATAGAGCGACAGGCGACCAATGTAGTCGCCATACTTGGCGTAGAAGGTGACCCTCTTGTTGAGGCGGATATCGTCGGTCAGCACACCTCGCTTGTCCCAGCCTAAACGCTCTCGATCCTCGCCCTGCATCGTGATAAAGCCCGATACACCTGTGTTGGCGCTGCGTGCGATATCTCGGCGCAGCTCTATAGCTCGCAGACGACAGAAGGCGAAGAGGAACTTGTGGCCGAGGGTGTTGCCCCACCAACCATCATTCGACACCACAAACAATGCCTCGGCACCATTACGCACAAACTCTGCCATATAGTTGCCGTAGATGCCCTCGTAGCATATTGCCGGAGCAACTTTTTTGTCGTTGTAGGTGAATGGCTCGGCTGTGGTGCCTATGCCGAGTTGCCCGAGTGTGCCTCCGAGGTCGATGGCGAACTTGTTACCCTCACGCAGCCACGCAGGAGTGCTTTCGACACCTATGACGAGTTTGCCCTTGTGGTGTATCTGCACCACCTCCGAGGTGTCGATACCGAGTGACGAGTTGAAGATATCGTAGTATTGTGCGCCACGCTTACGGGCCGTTTCGGAGCCTCGCAAGGTGCCATACGACAATACGGTCTCTCCGCCTGTTACGACCATGGTATTTGGTCGCTCGGTGCGAAGGAAGTTGGATATTCGCTTCACAATAGGGGCTTTCTGCGGCTCTCGGTCATTTACACGCTCGGCCAGTGCCGTCTCGGGAAGCAGCGCAAACTCGGCCGAGTCGGGAACCTCGGCAAGGAGTGTCATTATATTCTCCTGCTGCCACTTGCGGTCGGAGTTGAACTTCTCGTAGCAAGGCACATTTGGCTGTATGACCGACACGGTGCACTTCTCGAGTGAGGTGTATCGCTCACTCTCGGTGTCGTAGCGGTAGTACAAAACCACCGATATGCCGATAGGTATAAGTATGGCTGCCGTAGCCCTTACCCACGCCCTCTTGCGCATGGTGAGCAGGGCATCGAATGCGAGGATATTGACCAAAAGCACCCACAACGAGCCTCCGAAAGCACCCGTGTACTCGTACCATTGCACCGCCCAAGTGTCGCCCGCAAAACCATTGCCGAGCATCAGCCACGGAAACGAGATCACGGGTGCCTGCAGGTAGATATACTCTGTAGCAAGCCACGCAGCGATAAATGTGGTGTAGGCAAGGGCCTTTGGTGCATGCTTTGAAACTATATGGTAGAGCATAAATGCCACAAGACTCCACCAGGTCGATACGACTGTTGCGGTGATAGGCCCTGCAGGCGTAGCTAACCACACCCACCATATTGTTGAGGCGTTCCACAGCACAAAGGTCAGGGTTGCCCATCCGAGCATAGAGAGTGTGTCACGCCACGAAGAGCTATATTGTGCGCTGAGCAGAAGCAGAGGTATAAAGGCACCGAAGAGTGTAAAGCAACTCGAGCCCCACCAGCTGAGCGACAGCAACAGTGCCGAGGCGAGCGCCAGCACCGCTTTTGTCTTTTTCGAAAATTGTCGTTTGAATTGTATCATTTTACAAAGATACAAAATAATTGACAATTGACAATTGACAATTGACAATTTTTTGGTGGTGGGGACTCTGGAGGGGGTTGGGGCGCAGGTTTATTAGGGTCGTTAGGGGCGTTAGGGGCGTTAGGGGGGGGGCGCTTGGGGCTTTAGGTTGTCGGAACTCTGAAGGTAGTCGGGGCGCAGGTGTAATGGCATTGAATGGCAGGCGTTCGCTAACGCTCACTGAATGGCAATCGCTCGTTACACTCGCTGAATGGCAGGCGTTTACGCTTTTTTTGTTGCAGCTTTCTGCGCTTTGCCATTAAGCAGTCGATAGACTGCGCTGCCATTAAGGGCGAAGCCCGTTTGCCATTCTATGCCATCTTTGTTGCGCTTTGGCAAGGGTCAGAGTCCCCACCAACAAAAAATTTCTCGTCTTTAATCCCACTTCGTGGGCTTTTCCTCCTTCTTGCAAGGGATAGTCTGCAAGCAGCCTCTCCTCTTGCTTCGTGCGTCGGTTCGTCTTTCGTCTTTTTATTATCTTTTTATTATCTTTGCAACGAAAAGATTTCTAAATATGAAGAGAGTTATAATATTTGTAGTCGCCATATTGGTATCTGTGGCTCCGCTGTGGGCGCAGCAGGCCTACCGCACCGAGTTCTCGGTATTCGACACCCGCGAAGATGCGTTGCGGGGCAACCACGCTAAAACCGAGCGACATATAAAATATGAGCCCAAGACCATTGAGGTTGTCGGCAAGGTCGAGGTTGTAGGGCAGAAATTCGAGATGCCTACGGCCTGGAGTGACTTCAATGTTTATCTCCATATCCAAAACACAATCAAGGCCTACGATGTTGTTGTGAACGAGCAGCTTGTGGCCTCGGTTGAGGATGCCTACACCCCTGCCGACTTCCACATTTCGCCATATCTGCGTCAGGGTGCAAACGAGATACTGCTCCTGCTGCGTCGCTCCGAGTCGTTGGAGCTCAACAGCGGTGCGCAGAGTGCGTTAGTCGAGCAGTTTCGGGGTTGCTACCTCTTTGCGCAGTATCGTCGCCACATCTACGACTACGATGCGCAGATAGTGCAGGTGGGCAAGACCCTGCAGCTCGAACTCGACATCATAGCCCGCAACGACTTCAACTTCGAGGAGATAGTGCAGGTGGGCTACGACATCTACTCGCCCGAGGGTAAGTTGGTAGATTACGCTGTGCGTGATATGGCTGTGGCGGGTCGCTCGGTGGATACGCTCCGCATCCGCACCTCGCTCGGTGAGGAGAGCCGTTTCCTCTGGAGCAACGGCAAACCGCACCTCTATCGCCTCACGCTCTACACCAAGCGTGACGGCAAGCCTCGTGAGTACCACACATTCCGCATCGGTGCCGGCTCGACAACCTTTGCCGACGGCAAGATTTTGCGCAATGGCAAGGCCATAACCATTAAGTCGGAGCGTTACAACGCCCGCACGACATACGCCTCGGCCCTTGCCGAGATAAAGGCGTTGCGTGCCAAGGGTGTGAACACCCTCTGTCCCGATGCTCCGCAGCCTGCGTGGTTCTACGATATCTGCGATGGTCTGGGCATCTATGTCATCGAGCAGGCAAATATAAACCCTATCCTCGAGAGCGACAACCGCAAGGTTGGTGGCACGCCATCGAATGACCCTGCTCTCGTGGGTGAATATCTTGCTCGTGTAAAGGCGATGTACTACCGCACACGCAACCACAGTTGCATCATCGCCTACTCGCTTGGAGGTACAAAGGCGGGCAATGGTTACAATATGTACAAGGCGTACGAGTGGCTCAAGTCGGTCGAGAAGCGTCGTGCCGTAATATGCCGGTCGGCAGAGGGGGAGTGGAATAGCGATTTGTAGGTATGAATATCGAACTGCTTGTCGTAGGAAAGACCGACTCGAAGGAGGTCGATGCGTTGGTTGCACTATACTCGAAGCGACTTGCGCACTATGTCCGTTTCTCGATAACCTATCTGCCCGATTTGCGCAACACGAAAAACCTCTCCGAGGCGCAGCAGAAGAGCAGTGAGGGCGATATGATACTCGCCTCGTTGCAGCCGAGCGACTTTGTGGCGTTGCTCGACGAGGGCGGCAAGGAGTTCCGCAGTGTGGAGTTTGCCGAGTGGATAGAGAAGAGGATGGCGAGTGGTCTGCGCCGCCTGGTCTTCGTCATCGGAGGCCCCTACGGCTTCTCGGAGGCGGTATATGGGCGTGCCGATGCGAAGTTGTCGCTCTCGAAGATGACCTTCTCGCACCAAATCGTTCGTGCCATCTTTGCCGAGCAACTCTATCGAGCCTTTACAATTCTGCGCAACGAACCCTACCACCATGAGTAGCTTTGAGTCTTTCTCAAAGCTAAATTGTCAATTCTCAATTAATTTTCTTATCTTTGTGGGTTAGAACAAAGCAAACAATTTAACCGACACGATATGAAAAAACTTCACGCTTTTGTTATGGCGCTGCTCTTTATGCCGTTGGTGGCTGTGGGTGGAGCGAAAACCGCCTATTCGACAACCTCCGAGGTGCAGTCGTTGCACCAAGTACCATTCAATAAGGTTGCATTCAACGACAACTTCTGGTTGCCTCGTTTGAAGATTCAGAAGGAGGTGCTGGTGCCGTTCTCGTTGGAAAAGACCGCCTTCTCGGTGGAGAATTTTCGCCGTGTTGGAGCCTATTTGCGTGGCGAGAAGGTTACCGAGCGTTTCAAAGGTCGCTACTACTCCGCATCTGACCTCTTCAAAGTTATGGAGGGTGTTGCCTATCTGCTGATGTTGGAGAAAGACCCTGCGCTCGAAGCGAAGATGGACGAGATAATTGATGTTATCGCTGCGGCACAGAAGTCCGATGGATACCTCTACGAGCACCATATCCTGCCCGAGCATCTGCGAAACCCTAATAATAACGCTCCTGCAGGCGAGAAACCGTACTCCTACGTCATAGTATCGCACGAACTCTACAATATGGGTCATATGTATGAGGCTGCTATTGCCTACTATCAGGCAACCGGCAAACGCAAGTGGCTCGACATCTCGGAGAAGAATGCCAGCCACATAAACAAGGTGTTTTTCGAGGGCGATCCTAACTATAACGAAGGCAAACCCGTTATGGAGGCTCCCGGACATCAGGAGATTGAGTTGGCGTTGGTGAAGATGTACCAAACAACAGGCAAAAAACTCTACCTCGATATGGCGCAGCGATTTGTGGATATAAGTGGTGCAGACCGCAACATCGCCAATAAGCGTCGAGTGCAGCATATCCCTGTGCGCGAATTTACCGAGGCGTTCGGTCACGCCGTACGTGCCACATACCTCTTCTCGGGAATGGCGGACTTGGTGGCGGTGAATGGCGACAAGACACTGCTGCCAGCGCTCGATATAGTGTGGAACGATATCGTAAATAAGAAGATGCATATCACGGGCGGTTTGGGTGCTGTGCCGAGCATTGAGGGCTTTGGTCCTGCCTATATGTTGCCAAATCGAGATACCTATAACGAAACTTGCTCGGCAATCGGCAACCTCTTGTTCAATTACAGAATGTTTTTGATGTCGGCAGATGCAAAGTATGTCGATGTTGCCGAGGTGTCGCTCTACAACAATATCTTGGCAGGAGTCAATCTCGAAGGAAATAAATTCTTCTATGTCAATCCGTTGCAAGCGAATAAATACAAGGCTTTCAACCACGGTAACGCAGGCCGTTCGCCTTGGTTCGGCACGGCTTGTTGCCCTTCGAATTTGGCACGACTTATTCCGCAAATATCGGGTATGGTTTATTCCACAAACGGCAACAATATCTACTGCTCGTTCTATGTTGGAACAACGGCAGAGGTGGCGTTAAAGGGCGGTAAAGTGAAGTTGAAGCAGACTACCGACTATCCTTTCGATGGCAAGGTCTCGATTAAGGTGGAGCCAAACGACAAAAGCGAGAAATTCACCCTCTGGGTGCGTATTCCGTCGTGGCTGAACGATAAGTTTGTGCCAGGCGAACTCTACTCGTATGCCGACGGCAAGAGCGTGAAATACACTCTCTCGGTTAATGGCGAAAAAGTTGTTGCAGAGGCTGTCAAGGGTTTTGTGCCAATCTCTCGCAAGTGGCGTAAGGGTGATGTTGTAGAGCTTGATTTGCCGATGTCGGTGCGCTACTCGAAGGCGATAGATAAGGTCAAAGAGGACCGCAATCGCATCTGTATTACCCGTGGACCTGTGGTATTCTGCGCCGAGGAGGTGGACAATCAGCACGATGTTATCACGGCGTTTGTTACCGATGCCAATATGGGTAAAGCGGAGGTAAAACAGTTCAATTCAGGCATAATGAAGGGTATTCCTTACATCGAGCAGCAGTGTAATTCGTTGGATAGCTCGCAATCGCAAATACTCAAAATGGTGCCATACTATGCGTGGAACAATCGTGGCGACTATATGGCTATGAATGTCTGGTTTGCTCGCGATAAGGTTACTGCCGAGGCGGGTCGTCAGCGTGTGGCAAAAAATATCCATTCGGTAAAGACCACTTTTTCGGGTAAGGGCGACACTGATTTTGCGATAATTGATGGCGAATATCCTAAATCGTCGCACGACAAGTCTATCTTGCGTTGGACCTCTTACGGTCGTCAAGGCAAGGAGCAGAAGGTGGAGATAAAGTTGAAAAAGGAGCAGCCGATAGAGAGCATTATGGTCTATTGGTACGAGGATAATAAGGGTGTAATGCGACCTGCAAGTTGGCGTGCCGAGTATCTGCATAATGGCAAGTGGCACGACTATAAGCCATATATCACCGACCATTTTGGGGTACTTATCGACCAATTCAACATGGTGCATCCCGACAAGGATATCAAGGCGGAGGCGATACGACTTATCGTTACACCGCAGAGTGGTAAAGCGGTTGGAATCTTGGAGGCGATAGTGGAGTAGAGAACTATTTTGGGAATTATTTGCTATGAAATAGCATTATCCCGAAAAAATCGTTACCTTTGCGGGTTAGAAAGAACTAATGGTTAAAAGCAAAGAAAAATCAAAAAAATATAGATATGAGAATTGCACAACTACTCAAATCGACCAACTACGGTAGCGAGGTTATCGTGAAGGGTTGGGTACGCACCAAGCGAGGTAACAAGAATGTCGCATTTTTGGCACTCAACGACGGCTCGTGTGTGGCTAATATTCAGATTGTTGCCGACCTCTCGAAAATCTCGGAGGAGGAGCTGAAGCCAATCACCACGGGTGCGTGTGTGGCTGTTACGGGTACGCTCGTCGAGAGCCTTGGCGCAGGTCAGGGTGTCGAGGTGCAGGCAACATCTATCGAACTCTATGGCGCTGCCGACCCTGCAACCTACCCGTTGCAGAAGAAGGGCCACTCGTTGGAGTTCCTTCGCGAAATTGCCTACCTTCGTCCTCGCACCAACACCTTTGGTGCTATCTTGCGTATCCGCCACGCCATGGCCTACGCTATCCACAAGTATTTCAATGACAAGGGTTTCTACTACCTCCACACCCCGCTTATCACCGCTTCGGACTGTGAGGGCGCAGGCGAGATGTTCCAGGTTACAACCCTCGATTTGAACAATATGCCTCGTACCGAGGAGGGGGCAATCGACTTCTCGCAGGACTTCTTCGGCAAGCCTTGCAGCCTCACCGTATCGGGACAGCTCGAGGGCGAGCTTGGAGCCTTGTCGATGGGTCAGATCTATACTTTTGGCCCTACCTTCCGTGCCGAGCACTCGAACACTCCACGCCACTTGGCGGAGTTCTGGATGATTGAGCCGGAGGTTGCATTCTTCGACCTCCAGGACAATATGGATATGGCCGAGGAGTTTTTGAAATACCTTATCCGCTACGCACTCGACAACTGCAAGGAGGATCTCGAATTTATGAACAAGATGTGGGACAACGAGTTGCTTGAGCGTCTCAACTTCGTCTTGGAGAACGACTTTGTGCGCCTCGACTACACCGAGGGTATCGAGATTTTGAAGGCTTCGGGCAAGAAGTTCGAGTTCCCTTGCGAGTGGGGTAGTGACCTGCAGTCGGAGCACGAGCGTTACCTCGTAGAGGAGCACTTCAAGAAGCCTGTAATCCTCATCAACTACCCGAAGGATATCAAGGCCTTCTATATGAAGCAGAACGAGGATGGCAAGACCGTGCGTGCTATGGATGTCCTCTTCCCAAAAATCGGCGAGATTATAGGCGGTTCGGAGCGTGAGGCAGACTATGGCAAACTCTCTGCAAGAATTAAGGAGTTGAACATTCCTGAAAAGGATATGTGGTGGTACCTTGACACACGCCGTTGGGGCTCTGCGCCTCACTCGGGCTTCGGACTCGGTTTCGAGCGTTTGTTGCTCTTCGTTACGGGTATGAGCAATATTCGTGATGTGATACCGTTCCCTCGGACCTTGAAGAACGCAGAATTCTAGGAAAATTGTTCTGACGAGTTCTTTTTGCACAAGCCGTCGGACGCCAAAATGCTCACATAGGCTTACTATGCTGCGCTTTTGTCGCCTAACCTTGCACAAAAATAATCTCGTCATAAGCAATTTTCGAGGTTGTGGAAATCGTTCTGATTAGTTTTTTTTGCACGAAACTGCGGATAGCGAGATGCTCACATACGCTTGAGTATGCTCCGCTCTCGCTACCTAGCTTCGCACAAAATTTCCTCACTCATAAGCAATTTTCGGGGGAGGGGTGAAAATTACTCCGATTTTTGAGTTGCAGAAAATTGTTGTGATAATCTTGTCATAAGCAGTTTTCGAGATTAAAGGGTAAAATAAAAGCTAATGGCCAATGGCTAATGGCTAATAGCCAAAACAGAGTCTATGGTCGCCATAGACTCTGTTCTTATAAATGAAGAATCGGTAAGGGGTTGCAGTTGAACTTTTTGACCGCTATGAAATTATCAAACGCACAACTGCTCTTGCAGCAGCAGAAACTCTCGCCACAGCAGATCCAGATGATTAAGCTTCTGGAGCTGCCTACCGTTATGCTCGAACAGCGCATAAAGGAGGAGATCGAAGAGAATATCGTCTTGGAGGAGGCTGCGCCTGCCGAGAGCGACGAGGAACCACAGCAAATCTCGGTCGAGGAGTATCTGCGTGAAGACGATACGCCATCCTACAAAACAAGGCTCAACCACTACTCCAAGGATGACCAACCGCGCAATATCCAAATCTCGGGTGGTCGCTCCCTGCAGGAGTCGCTAATCGAGCAGCTCGGCTTCAAAAGTCTCACCGAGCTTCAGATGCAGCTGGCAATATATATTATAGGTAGTGTCGATAGCGATGGCTATCTGCGCCGTGACCTTCTATCTCTATCCGACGATATAGCCTTCTCGCTTGGTATCGAAGTGTCGGTGGAGGAGCTGGAGCAACTGCTCTCCATAATACAACACCTCGAGCCTGTGGGCATCGGGGCCCGAGATCTGCGTGAGTCGTTGCTGCTGCAACTCGAGGCGCTGGGCATAGACACCCCCGAGCGACAGCTGGCGCATACAATCTTGGGGCAGCACTTCGAGGAGTTTGTCAAGAAGCACTACGAGAAGTTGATGGTCCGCCTCGGTGTTACGGAGGAGGAGTTCCGTGCCGCAGTGCAGGAGATACAGCACCTCTCGCCCAAGCCGGGAAACCTCTTCTCGGAGGGTGGTGATGAGGCTGCGCCATACATTATCCCCGACTTCCTGCTCGACTACCACGATGGGCAGTTCGACCTGTCGCTAAACTCCTACAACATCCCCGAGCTGCGCATAAACCGCCACTATGCCGACATCATCCGCAATATGGCCTCGTCGAAGGGTGCCCAGAGCGAGAGCGACAAGGAGGCCGTGCAGTTTATAAAGAATAAAATTGACTCGGCAAAGTGGTTTATGTCGGCCATAAAGCAGCGTCACGACACGCTGATGCGCACGATGCAGACCATCCTCGACTACCAGCGTGACTACTTCCGTGATGGCGACCGCAGCAAACTCCGACCGATGATTTTGAAGGATATTGCCGACCGCACAGGTCTGGATGTATCGACCATATCCCGTGTCGTAAATAGCAAGTATGTTCAGACGCAATTCGGCATTATTTTATTAAAATCACTCTTCTCGGAGGCTATGCAGACCAAGTCGGGCGAGGAGGTGTCGAGCTACGAGGTGAAAAATATACTTCAGGAGTGTGTCGCCTCCGAAAATAAGCGCAAGCCTCTGACCGATGAGCAGCTGATGGATATCCTCAACGAGAAGGGTTACTGCATCGCTCGTCGCACGGTCGCCAAATATCGTGAAATGTTGGATATACCTGTGGCGCGACTACGCAAACAAATATAAAAATCGTTCTGATGACCTCTTTTTGCACGAGTGCGTCGGACGCTGAAATGCTCACATAGGCTTACTATGCTGCGCTTTCATCGCCTAGCATCGCACAAAAATAGTCTCATCATTGACGATTTTTGGGCAGAAGGCGCAAAAAAATTAGGGTCGTTAGGGGCGTTAGGGTCGTTAGAGGCGTTAGGGGAGCGCCGCAGGCCTAAACAAAAATACCTTTAATTGTCAATTGTCAATTGTCAATTGTCAATTCAGCATTCTGCGCTTTGATTTTTTAGTTTTCCGCTTCTCTCGTCTCTCGTCTTTCGTCTCTCGTCTAATCTCTCAACTAAACAGACTATCGTCTGTTCTCCGCCACCCACTTTGTTAGCTCCACGAAGTCGGCAACAGAGAGTTGCTCGGCTCGCTTTGTGAAGAATGGGTGTTCCGCACCGCCAAAATCTCCAAATGCGGAGCGCAGGGAGTTGCGCAGCATCTTTCGGCGTTGGCCAAACGAGGCCTTCACGACCTTCACAAACAGCTGTTCGTCGCAGTCGAGTGAGGTAGTGTTGTTTCTGCGGAGGCGTATTACGGCACTCTTAACCTTTGGAGGCGGGTTAAAGACCTTCTCCGAGACGGTAAAGAGGTAGTCGATATCGTACCAAGCCTGCAGCAGCACGCTCAAGATGCCGTAGGTCTTCGACCCCTCCTTCTCGGCAATACGCTCGGCAACCTCCTTCTGTATCATACCGACACTCTCGGGGATGAGGTTGCGGTGTTCGATAATCTTGAAAAATATCTGCGAGGAGATATTATACGGGAAGTTTCCGATAACCTTAACACCCTCGGGGAAGTACTCTGCAAGGTCCATCTTCAAAAAATCGCCCTCACGCAAGCGTGGCGTAAAGTCGGGGTAGTGTTCGTGCAGCCACTCGATACTCTCGGTGTCGATATCCACACCGTAGGTCACGATGTCGTCACGACGCAGCAGATACTGCGTCAGCACACCCATACCGCAGCCGACCTCCAACACCGTATCGGGTTTTTCGGTCGTGCCGCCACTCAACGAGTTGCAGATCTTCTGCGCTATATTCAGGTCGGTCAAGAAGTGCTGACCGAGTGCCTTTTTGGCTCGTACTTGTTCCATAGATGGGTGATAACAATCGAGGCTGACTTTATGCCAACCTCGATTGTTGATATTTATAAGTTCTAAAACTCCATTTTGCTGCGGCGTACATAACCCTCATAACGCCACTTTGCATTCTCCTCGGCTGCCTTGTACAACTCCTCGGCCTCCTGTGGGAAGGTCTTCTGAAGCGAAGTGTAGCGCACCTCCTTCAACAAGAAGTCACGGAACTTGCTCCAATCAGGCTCCTTCGAGTCGAGTACAAATGGGTTTTTGCCCTCCTCCTCGAGAAGTGGGTTGTAGTGCCACAAGTGCCAGTATCCGCAAGCCACAGCCTCCTTACCTATCGTCTGTGTACGAGTCATACCGCCCTTGATACCGTGGTTGATACATGGAGCGTATGCGATAATGAGCGATGGTCCAGGATAAGCCTCGGCCTCCTTCAAGACATTGAAGAGCTGTGCCTGCGATGCGCCAATCGAAACCTGTGCAACATATACATAGCCATAGGTCATTGCGATAGCACCCAAGTCCTTCTTGCGGATACGCTTACCCATCGAAGCGAACTTCGCAACAGCACCTACCGGAGTAGCCTTCGACGACTGACCTCCCGTATTCGAGTAAACCTCGGTGTCGATAACGAGGATATTTACATCCTCGCCCGTAGCCAAGACATGGTCAACACCACCGAAGCCGATATCGTAGCCCCAGCCGTCACCACCGATAATCCACTGCGACTTCTTCACGAGGAAGTCCTTGTGCTCGAGTATCGCCTTGCACTTGTCGCAACCGCAAGCCTCGCAAAGCTCTACAACTCGTGGAGCAACCTCGGCCGACTTGGCTGCGAGGTGACGAACCTCCAACCACTCCTTCAATACAGCCTTCAACTCGTCGGAGCACTTCTCGCACTCCAAAGCCTCCTCTACGAGCGAAGCCAAGTTCTCTCGTATCTTCTCGTTACCGATATGCATACCGAGACCGAACTCTGCATTATCCTCGAACAACGAGTTAGCCCAAGCAGGACCTTGACCCTTCGAGTTGGTGCAGTATGGAGTCGAAGGTGCCGATGCCGAATAAATCGAGGTACAACCCGTAGCATTTGCCACCATCATACGCTCACCAAACAACTGCGTAATGGTCTTGATATATGGAGTCTCGCCACAGCCTGCGCATGCGCCCGAGAACTCGAACAATGGCTGCATAAACTGCGAGTTTTTAACGGTCTTCTCACGGTCGAGGTTCTTGTAACCAACGGTGTGGTGCATGTAGTTCCACTTCTCGACCTCGCCCATCTGCGATGCAAGCGGCTGCAACTTGAGAGCCTTCTCCTTTGCAGGGCAGACATCAACGCAGTTGCCGCAACCTGTACAGTCGAGTGGCGACACCTGAATACGGAACTTGTACTCCTTGGTGTTACCGATGCCCTGCTTGAATGCAGTTCCCTCCGGTGCAGCAGCTGCCTGCTCCTCGGTTGCGAGGAATGGGCGAATAGCTGCGTGAGGGCAGACATAAGCACACTGGTTACACTGGATACACTTATCGACATCCCACTGCGGAACATTAACTGCGATACCACGCTTCTCCCAAGCGGCAGTACCGTTATCCCAAGTACCATCCTCACGGCCATTGAATGCCGAAACAGGGAGCTGATCGCCCTTCAATGCGTTGATTGGATCTACCACATTGCGAACGAACTCAGGGCGTGACATATCGACCGATGCGTGAGCCTCCTCAACAACGAGCGATGCCCACTCGGCAGGTACCTCTACCTTCTCTACTGCGGTAGCACCTGCATCGACAGCGGCGTAGTTCATATTGACAATATCCTCGCCCTTCTTGCCGTAAGATTTGTAGATGGCCTTCTTCATCTCCTCGACAGCCTTCTCGAACGGAATAACATTCGCAATCTTGAAGAATGCCGACTGCATAATGGTATTTGTGCGGCTACCCAAGCCGAGCTCCGCTGCAATCTTTGTAGCGTTGATGATGTAGAAGTTTATGTTGTTCTTTGCAAGGAACACCTTCATGTGGGTTGGCAACGATGCGCAAGTAGCCTCGGCATCGAGTACCGAGTTGAGAAGGAACGAGCCACCACGCTTCAAGCCCTTCAAAACATCGTACTTATCGACATACGATGGAACATGGCAAGCGATAAAGTCTGGTGTTGTTACCAAGTACGGTGAAGTGATTGGCTTATCGCCGAAACGAAGGTGCGAAGAGGTGTAACCACCCGACTTCTTCGAGTCGTACGAGAAGTAAGCCTGGCAATACTTGTCGGTCGAGCCACCGATAATCTTAATCGAGTTCTTGTTAGCACCAACGGTTCCGTCAGCACCCAAACCGAAGAACAGAGCCTCGAAAGTTCCCTCCTTGGCCATCGAAATCTCCTCGCCAACAGGCAACGAGAGATTTGTAACATCATCTACGATACCAACGGTAAAGTGGTTCTTTGGAGTCGAAAGAGCCATATTAGCATATACAGCCAACATCTGTGCAGGCGTAGTGTCCTTCGACGAAAGACCGTAGCGACCACCGATAATCTGTGGCTGCAACTCGTGACCGTAGAATGCATCTACGATATCGAGGTACAGAGGCTCGCCATTTGCTCCCGGCTCCTTCGTGCGGTCGAGAACGCAGAGGGTCTTAACCGACTTTGGCAATACATTGAAGAGGTACTTTGCCGAGAATGGGCGGTAGAGGTGTACCGTAACGACACCCACCTTCTCGCCACGAGCGTTCAAGAAATCGACACACTCCTTCAAGGTCTCGGTTACCGAGCCCATAGCCACAACTACACGGTCGGCATCCTCTGCTCCGTAATATACGAACGGCTTATACTCACGACCTGTGATTTTTGAAATCTCCGCCATAGTCTCTGCCACCATATCAGGCACTGCATCGTAGAACTTGTTGGCAGCCTCACGGGTCTGGAAGTAGATGTCTGGGTTCTGTGCTGTACCACGGGTTACAGGCTTCTCGGGGTTGAGAGCACGCTCACGGAACTGCTTCAAAGCCTCACGGTCGAACAACGCTGTGAGCGAAGCCTCGTCCATAAGCTCGACCTTCTGAATTTCGTGCGAGGTGCGGAAGCCATCGAAGAAGTGAAGGAATGGAACACGCGACTTCAATGCTACGATGTGAGCCACACCTGCCAAGTCCATAACCTCCTGAACAGACGAAGTAGCCAACTGCGCAAAGCCTGTCTGACGAGCAGCCATAACATCCTGGTGGTCACCAAAGATCGAGAGCGACTGCGCAGCCAAAGCTCGAGCCGAAACATGGAATACTCCAGGGAGCAACTCACCCGAAATCTTGTACATGTTAGGGATCATCAGCAACAAACCCTGCGATGCGGTGAATGTCGAGGTCAAAGCACCACTCTGCAACGAGCCGTGTACTGCACCCGCAGCACCAGCCTCCGACTGCATCTCGACAACCTTTACAATCTCACCGAAAATGTTTTTGCGACCCTGAGCAGCCCACTCATCGACATACTCTGCCATGGTCGATGATGGCGTGATAGGGTAGATGGCAGCAACCTCCGAGAACATATAGGCAATATGCGCTGCGGCGTAGTTACCATCACAAGTGATAAATTTTTTAGCCATAATCTGTTGTTATTTAGTGTATTATTGTTGTTGTAATATCTTCTCCATTGCAAATACCTCGCAAAACGAAGTTTTGAAAAGCCCAAATTGCACACGCAAAAATACAAATGATTTCCTACTTTTCCAACCTTTTTTCTTGTTAGTTTTTTCACAATAGGGGTTTGGGGTTGTGGGGGCTCTGGAGGTGGTTGGGGGCGCAGGAGGATTAGAGTCGTTAGGGGCGTTAGGGGTGCGCTTGAGGGTTTAGGTTGGTGGAACTCTGAAGGTTATCACGGCGCAACTTTTTTAGAGGTTGTTAGGGGTTGTTAGAGGCGTTAGGGGTGCGCTTGAGGGTTTAGGTTGGTGGAACTCTGAAGGTTGTTGGGGCGCAGGTTTATTAGGGTCGTTAGAGGCGTTAGGGTCGTTAGGGGTGCGCTAAAAAAAAACTCTCGTCTCTCGTCTTTCGTCTCTCGTCTAAAAAATTGTCAACTCTCAATTATTTTTACTATCTTTGCAAATAGTATGGCAGAGAACAAAAAATATGACCTTCTTGTTGTAGGTGCAGGACTGTATGGTGCAGTGGTGGCGCATCGTGCCCACAGGGCGGGTATGCGTGTGTTGGTTATCGACAAACGCCACCATACGGGTGGAAACTGCTACTGCGAGGAGGATAACGGTATCTTCGTTCACAAATATGGTGCGCATATCTTCCACACCTCGAACAAAGAGGTGTGGGATTTTGTAAATTCGTTTGTCGAGTTTAGACCCTTTATCCACTCGCCACTCGCCAACTACAAGGGCGAAATATACCCTCTGCCGTTCAACCTAAACACCTTCGAGGCGCTGTGGGGCGTAAAGACCTCCGAGGAGGCGCAGGCCAAAATCGAGGCGCAGCGACTCCACCTCGACCAGGAGCCTCGAAACCTCGAGGAGCAGGCGTTGTCGTTGGTGGGCAAGGATATTTTTGAGAAACTTATCAAGGGCTACACCGAGAAGCAGTGGGGGCGCAGCTGCAAGGAGCTTCCGGCGTGGATAATTCGTCGTCTGCCACTTCGCTTTGAGCGCAACAACAACTACTTCAATGATACCTATCAAGGTATCCCTGTCGGAGGGTACAACCCGTTGATTGATGGGCTGTTGGAGGGTGTTGAGGTGCGCCTTGGTACGGACTATTTCTCGGCCCGTGAGGCCCTTGATGCCGAGGCCGAAAAGGTGCTATATACGGGTGAGCTCGATCGCTTCTACGACTACCGTTTTGGGGCGTTGGAGTATCGCTCATTGCGCTTCGAGGAGGAGCGATTGGCGCACTCCGATTTTCAGGGTGCTGCGGTGGTGAACTACACCGACCGTGAAACCCCATTCACACGCATTATCGAGCATAAACACTTCGAAGATAGGGGCACGGGGCATACCGTTATTACTCGAGAGTATCCTATGGAGTGGAGCGAAGGTGCCGAGCCGTACTACCCGATAAACGACGAGCGCAACACGGCTCTCTATGCCAAGTATCGAGCCCTTGCCGATGCCGAGACGAAGTATCTCTTTGGTGGCCGCCTGGCCGACTATCGCTACTACGATATGCACCAAGTTGTCGAGAAGGCACTGGAGGTGGTTTGGTAGTGGGGACTCTGGAGGTGGTTGGGGCGCAGGTAAAATAAGGGTTAGTAAGGGCTAGTAACGGCCAGTAACGGCTAGTAAGGGTGCGCTAAAGGTGGTCACGGCGCAGGTTTATTAGAGTCGTTAGGGGCGTTAGAGGCGTTAGGGGTGCGCTTGAGGTTTTAGGTTGTCGGAACTCTGAAGGTGGTTGGGGCGCAGACAAAGATGGCATTGAATGGCAGGCGTTCGCTAACGCTCACTGAATGGCAATCGCTCCCGTTGGTCGCTGAATGGCAGGCGCTTACGCTTTTTGTTGCAGCTTTCAGCGCACCCCCAATACCCTTAAAACACCCCTAATACCTCTAACGACCCTAACGCCTCTATTCCACTAACTTTCCATTTTCCTACTTGGACTCGAACGGCGGCAGCAGCCGAGAGGAGACCAAGAGGGGTAAGAATGGGCAGAAAACCGAAGGTTTAGATGATAGATTGAATAGCAGCAAGCAAATTTATTTGAAATGCTGATGTTCAATCTATTATCATTGTTGCGAAGCAACTCTGCACATTCGTAACAACTTGCAGACAAGTCGCCCGAGGCGCCACAAGCTGACCGAGTCCTATTCTGGCACAAAAAAAGCGATTGCCAAAAAGACAATCGCTTGTGCCCAGAATAGGACTCGAACCTACACGCCTCTCAGCACTCGCACCTGAAACGAGCGCGTCTACCATTTCGCCATCTGGGCCTTTGCGTCTGCAAAGGTATATAAAATTTTGCTAATTCCAACTTTGCCGAGCTTTTTTTATCGCTTTTCGGTCATAATAGCCTCATTCGTAAAAGCAACGCCCTGCCTTTTTCGAGGCAGGGCGGCTTTGTTTAGACAACTTTTTGGGGTGGGCGAGTTGTATTATTTTGGAAAATTTCCGATTTTCGTTTTTAATTTGTACCTTTGAACGATAGAACAACCTAAAAAACTAAAATAGTATGGATATCAATTTGGTAAAAAAGGCATTTGCCGACCATTTCGAGGGCAAATGCGGTGTTTATGCTTCACCGGGTCGTATCAACCTTATCGGTGAGCACACAGACTACAATGGTGGCTTCGTGTTTCCGGGTGCAGTAGATTGCGGTATCGTGGCTGCAATTCTCCCGAACGGCCTTGACAAGGTGCGTGCCTACTCAATCGATATGAACGAGTTGGCAGAGTTCGGCTTGAAGGAGGAGGATGCTCCCGAGCAGGGCTGGGCAAAGTATATCTTCGGTGTATGCCGTGAGATGGCGAAGTTGGGCGTTGAGGTCAAGGGCTTCGATTGCGCATTCGCAGGTGATGTGCCTCTTGGAGCAGGTATGTCGTCATCGGCAGCGTTAGAGAGTACCTTCGCTTATGCTATCAACGATATGTTTGCAGACAACAAAATCGACAAGTTTGCCCTGGCAAAGGTGGGTCAGATGACCGAGCACCACTATGTGGGTGTAAACTGCGGTATCATGGACCAGTTTGCATCGGTATTCGGCAAGAAGGGCAACTTGATGCGCCTCGACTGTCGCTCGATGGAGTTTGAGTACTTCCCATTCGACCCACAGGGTTACAAACTCCTGCTCGTAAATTCGGTCGTGAAGCACGAGTTGGTGGACTCGCCATACAACAAGCGTCGTGAGTCGTGCGAGCGTGTTGCAAAGACCCTCGGTGTTGAGACCCTGCGTGATGCGGAGTTCGAGGACTTGGAGCGTGTAAAGGGCGAAATCTCGGAGGAGGACTACAAGCGTGCAAAGTATGTCATTGGCGAGAAGCAGCGTGTGCTGGATGTCTGCGAGGCTCTTATCAAGGGTGACTACGAGACTGTAGGTCAGCGTATGTACCAGACCCATTGGGGTATGTCGAAGGACTACGAGGTGTCGTGCGAGGAGCTCGACTTCTTGGCAGAGTTGGCGGAGAAGTGTGGCGTTACAGGCTCACGCATTATGGGCGGAGGCTTTGGCGGTTGCACCATCAACCTCGTGAAGGAGGAGTTGTATGACAACTTCGTTGCGACAGCAAAGAGGGAGTTTGCTGCAAAATATGGTCACGAGCCAAAGATTTACGATGTGGTGATATCGGATGGCGCACGCCGTTTGGAATAGGCAACTGCAACCATACAAAAATATAAGGTAGTCGATTTCGACTACCTTATATTTTATATTATCGTAAATTGTCGCTCCGTAGGCGATAGGATATCTATCCGTACCACCATCGCATCGTCAGGCAGTAGGTTTTCGACGAGTTCGGGCCACTCAATCAAGCACAAATCGCCCGAATAGAAGTACTCCTCGTATCCCATATCGAAGACCTCCTCGATACGATTTATACGGTAGAAGTCGAAGTGATAGACGGTGTCGTCATCGGCTGTACCATATTGGTTTACAAGGGCGAAGGTCGGACTCGTTACGCTGTCCGACGAGCCGAGCTGCTCCATTATTGCGCTTATGAGTGTGGTCTTGCCTGCACCCATAGCTCCGCAAAATGCCACCACTGACCGCCCCTCAAGCGAGGCGAGTATCTCCTGCGCAATATACGCCAAATCTTCGAGTGAATTTGCTCTAATCTGCTTCATATTCGTAACTTTGCACCGCAAAGATAGCGATTTTATAGAAACTTTTTCTCTCGAAGAGAACAATAATACAAATTTTGCTATACCTTTGCACCTGCAGTTAGTTTTTAAGAAATTTTAATAATAGCGGACAAAAGAGATGAAGAAGTTGAAGAGTTTATTGAGCAGTATTGACTTTGACCCAAAAATTGCCTACACTTTGCGACACTACAGCCGTGAGCTTCTGATGAAGGACTTGATGGCGGGAGTAATCGTGGGTATTGTTGCTATACCATTGGCTATCGCCTTTGGTATTGCGTCGGGAGTAGGTCCGACCGAGGGTTTGGTAACGGCTATTATCGCAGGTTTCATAATCTCGGTAATGGGTGGCTCACGAGTGCAGATTGGAGGCCCTACGGGAGCGTTTATTGTCATCATATATGGTGTTATACAGCAGTTTGGCGTAGGTGGCTTGGCGATAGCGACCATTATGGCGGGTATAATGTTGGTGCTGATGGGTGTATTCAAGCTCGGCACAATCATAAAGTTTATGCCATATCCTATCATCGTGGGTTTCACGGCAGGTATAGCTGTGACGATATTCTCGACACAGATGAACGACCTCTTTGGTCTTGGCATCGAGGATGTGCCTGCAAACTTTATCGACAAGTGGGTGTGCTACTTCCAAAATATAGCTAACATAAATTGGTGGTCACTCGGTATTGGTGTGGCCTCGATTTTGATTATTGTCGGAACGCCATACATCTCGAAGAAGTTGCCCGGCTCGTTGCTTGCAATCGTTGTGATGACAGCTCTCTGCTGGGCGTTGGAGCGTTTTGCGGGTATTCATCCCGTAGCAACAATTGGCGACCTCTACGAGTTGCCTTCGGGCCTGCCCGAGTTCCGCCTGCCGCAGCTTGGCGGTGTAACGGGCGGTGAGTCGTTGTGGGCTACGGTGCAGTCGCTGCTCCCAACCGCCTTCACAATCGCCATGTTGGGTGCTATCGAGTCGCTGTTGTCGGCAATGGTGGCCGATGGTGTTATAGGCTCACGCCACAACTCCAACACGGAGCTTATGGCGCAGGGCGTAGCAAATATCGTCGTGCCATTCTTTGGTGGTATCCCTGCTACGGGAGCCATAGCACGAACAATGGCGAACATCAACAATGGCGGTCGCACACCTGTTGCGGGCATTGTACATACGCTGGTGTTGTTGCTTGTGTTGCTGCTCTTGGGTGGTGTTGTGGGAGCGATACCTATGCCTTGCTTGGCGGGTGTGCTGATTATGGTGTCGTACAATATGAGTGGTTGGCGCACCATTCGCTCGATGTGCCGACAGTCACGCTCGGATATCACGATACTCTTTACGACGATGCTCTTGACCATAATCTTCGACCTTACCATCGCTATCGAGGTTGGCCTGGTGTTGGCTGTAGTACTCTTTGTGCGTCGTATTATGGAGACCTCGCGTATCTCGGTGTTGCGTGACGAGATGGAGCTGCACCACGATGGTGAGGAGGGCGATGTTCAACTCGCCATACCGAAGGGTGTCGAGGTATATGAGATTGAGGGACCATTCTTCTTTGGCGTTGCCACGAAGTTCGAGGAGATGACACGAGCCCGCAATGCTGCACCGATACGAATTATCCGTATGCGCAAGGTGTCGTTTATCGACTCTACGGGTCTGCATAACCTCGAGATTTTTATCGAGTCGGCAATACAGAATGGCCAGCAGGTTATCCTCTCGGGCGTAAGCAAGAGGGTCTATGACTCGATTGAGCGTGTAGGTCTTGTGGCAAAGATTGGCCAGGAGAATGTCCTCGACCATATCGACAAGGCTCTGGTTCGAGCCGAGGAACTTGCAAAGCATATTGAGAAATAAAGGCAGAGGTTTTTAACCCCTATTACCGTTAGCCATTGGCCATTAGCCGATGGCTTTTTTGTTTTATATCGTCTATAATTTTATCGTCATCGCGAGGTCGTGCGGTGCGGAGCCGGTGCCGAGGTAGTCTGTGGCGGGGAACTCCATCGGAGTCTGCGTATCTTCGAAGCCCAATCGCTCGTACAATCGCTTCGAGTCGGTGCTGCTCGGGATTAGAGCTGCAAGGTCGTAAGCTCCACTCTGTCGTATCATATCCAACGCCTCACCAAGAAGTTTTGAGGCGATGCCTCGACCACGATAGTCGGGGTGTGTGGCTACAGCGTAGATGTATGCAACTTTTTTGCATACCACCTCTAACGGTACCACAAACAGCATCGACACAACCTTCTCGCCCTCCTTCTGTATCATCGGCACGGCATCGCCATGGCGAACAAGGAACGAGTCAATCTCGTGGTACTCATCGCCAAAAATATCGTGCCACAGCTCCCGCATCTGTCGCTGCTCCGGTGTGAGGTGCAGGGCCGAGGTCTTCTCGAGCAGTAGGGTCGGGTGGTACGACATCTTCGCAAAGCGCAGCCCCTCCAAGCCGAGGTCATCTTCTCGGTTTATAAACTCCACCTCCTCTTCGAGCGACTGCGCCATCAAGCGGTTTATCATCGTGGCAGCCCCCTCAATCGAGCTGTCGTATTTCTCGATATGTGTGCAGAAGGTTTTGCGGGTTAGGGGTGTACCATACGAAAATGCGGCAGGCGCACCATTGGCGTAGAGCACCATACCTCGCAAGCCGAGTGCCTCCGCATTGTCGAAGGCCCGATGCAGAGCCTGCTGCTCGGCTCGCTCCGTATCGCCTATCTCTCGCCCCTCCAACCACTTTTTGTTCAGGGCGTGGCAATCTTTGATGTTGCTGCTCGATAGAGCTTCTGCGTGCCAATCGTTGCGAGCCACAAAGTGGTTTATGTGGTTGCGCTTGGGTTGGTATTTTCGACCTTGCAGACGAGCCAAATCTTCGGTGCGGTAGATGTAGTCGCATGCGGCACGAGGCGTATCGAAAGCGAACTCCGAAGGGTAGTTCTCCTCCAAAAAGTTGCGCCACTCGTGTGACAAACCGTAGAGGCGTAGCGGCATACGCTGCACGAAGGCATCGCGGCGTAGCAGCTCCATGATTTGTCGCTTGTCGCCACAGCCTACGGGTTGCATATAGCACATTGCACCTTCTATATAGAAGCGGATGACGAGGAAGCCCTCGGCCTCGGCAACTTCGCTATGGTAGGTGTCGCTCCAGCAAAATATATTTGCGAAGTTGAGGTCGCAATTCTGCTCCTCGCTTGGCTCTATGTAGTGGGCGAACAGAGATTTGTCATCGAGGTTCACTCGATGAAACGCAATCTCCGACTCGGAAGTTTTTCTCCTTTGCATTGCCGTAATATTGCTGAATAAAGGCTTTTATATACCTCTCAACACGCTCCTTCTCCACCTCTCCTACGAGGTTGTGGGTGCGGGAGATATCGTTAAGTGCGTAGATTTCGCTCACGCTGTCGTTGCTGAACACGAAGATATAGTCGTTGGTTATAGCTTTGTAGCCATTATCGTAGAGAACAACACACTGCTCTGATTGCTCGTCAAGCAGGTTGCGCCCATAGGCAAAATATGGCTCATCAATCTGCATCAACCCCATCATCGTCGGCATAATATCGATTTGTGAGGCTATACGGTCATACTCCCCTTTTAATGCGCCATCGGGTGTGTAGATAAAACCTACGATGTGCATATCGTATGGTAACACATTGCTGCGTGGCGCAAAACGCTCGCTCGAGACATGATCCGCTACAAACACAAATACCGTGCGAGGAAACCACGCCTTGTGGCTGTTCTCCTCGAAAAAGCGCTCGATAGCGGCATCGGTGTAGGCCACACACTTCTGAACCTTTGTTTTGCCCTCGGGCAGACGCTCTCGCCACTTGTCGGGCACGACGAATGGATGGTGCGAACTAATTGTGAATACGGAGGTCATAAAAGGCTCCTTCATATCGTCAATCTTTCTGCCCATAAACGAGAGGAAGCAGTCGTCCCATATACCCCAGAATCCATCAAAATCATCCTTACCGCACATCTGCTCATAATCCTCGAGACTGTAGTTTTGCTCGAAACCTGCGGTGTTGGCATAAGCTCCAAAGCCCATTGAGCCTCGCTCCGAGCCGCAGAAAAAGGCGGTGGAGTACCCTCCGTCGGCCAAGATGCGTGGTAGCGGTCTGCTCTCGCCCAAAGATTCGGCCATCAGCATAAATGGCTCTTTGAGCGATGGAATGGAGCTCCATATCGACGGCAGAGCCTGAATGGAG
Source organism: Rikenellaceae bacterium (assembly GCA_015059685.1). Classification (GTDB taxonomy): domain Bacteria; phylum Bacteroidota; class Bacteroidia; order Bacteroidales; family Rikenellaceae; genus Alistipes. The sequence continues at coordinate 122,961 of SUZW01000002.1, forward strand.
CGTTTGCCGTTGGCGTACATACGAGAGAAGGTGTAGCCCTCACGCATCAGCGAGTCGAGGAATGGGGTGTAGCCCTTCTGCTCCTCGTTGGCATAGATGTCGGGACAGAGATATGCCGAGTGTTCTGCCGACAGGCTCTCCATAACGAAGACAACCACATTGCGATTTGCAAGCGAAACATTTGTTGTCTTGGCAGGAGCGTGGCATGGCGAAAATATCTCGTTCAGCTCATCCTCCTCGAAGTATTGTGGCACGGTAACGCCCTCGCCCGACACGGTGCGAAGTATGCAGAACGGATTGCTCAATACGATGTTTGCCTTGTTGCCATCTGTAGCGTACTGCATAGCTACAGGTATGGCAATAGGTCGTACCATACGGCTAAAACCGCCACGAACTCCACCCACGGCAAGTGTTATGGAGGCAAAGAATAGTACGGTAGAGCAGATGTAGTATGCTGCGCCTTGCAGCAACGGTTTTGGTTTTATGTTGCGCCCGTAGCTCTTGGCAAGTAGCACCATAAACACTATGGCGCAGACAACCAAGTACCAATTTTCTGCTAAAAACTTAAACACCAACAGCACGGAGTTGGAGTTGTCGGCAAAGAATATCTCCTCGGCAGTAAAGCGTTTCTGTGTATATCTGAAATATACAGCATCGCACATATTTATTGCTACAACGGCAATCGAATTAACCACCACATATAGCCAATATAGGATATCGCTATATATTTTGTTTTCACGGAAGCGGAAGGGAAGTAACGACAACACTATCCACAGGCAGTTGGCGTAGATTATGGATACGGTATCAAAACGCAGGGCTCCTTCGATGAGCGCAGGTACTTCGCTCCACGCTATCGGGCAGAGTAACTCGGTGTTGTATAGGACAAAGGCTACACGACACAGCATCAGCACCACATATAGTAGTGCAATGCGCCATGTTGTAAGTAGAGGATAGGTTCGTATCAGCCGAGACATCTAACAAGCCTTTAGCGACATATCGAGCGACTTGATTTGGTGTGTCAATGCGCCTATCGAGATAAAATCCACCCCCGTTTCAGCATAGTCACGCAGAGTCTCGAGCGTAATGCCGCCACTCGACTCGGTTTCGCAACGACCTGCAACCAACGCTACGGCCTCACGGGTCTGCTCGACCGAGAAGTTGTCGAACATAATTCTATCGACACCTCCAGCCTCGAACACCTCCTTGATATCCTCTAGCGAGCGCACCTCGCACTCGATAGGAATGTTCTTGCCCTTGGCCGCAAGGTAGGCCTTGGCACCCTGCACCGCCTTTGTTATGCTGCCTGCAAAGTCGATATGGTTATCTTTCAAGAGTATCATATCGAATAGACCGATACGATGGTTTTTGCCCCCTCCAATCTCGACCGCCATCTTCTCCAATACACGCATACCGGGTGTAGTCTTGCGGGTGTCGAGGACCTTGGTGTGGAGGTCGGCAATGCGGTCGGCATATACGGCTGTCTGTGTTGCTACGCCACTCATACGCTGCATAATGTTGAGCAGGATGCGCTCGGCACGCAACAACGACTGCAAGTTACCCTCGACATAGAACGCCACATCGCCCACCTTTACTCGGTCGCCATCGTGGAGTATCTGCTCGAACTTAACCTCCTTGTCGAGCCTCTCGACAACCATCTTGGCTATCTCGATACCTGCGATTATGCCCTCCTGCTTGCACAAGAGTCGCATACGACCTCGCTCCTCGGCAGGGATGCAGCACAATGAGGTGTGGTCACCATCGCCAATATCCTCTTTGATTGCCAACTCGATAAGTTCTTCTACATAGGGTTTGTATTCGGCCTTCATAATTGTGTGATTTTGTTGCTGCAAATATACTGACAAAAATACAAAAAGTGTCCAAAAAGAGGACACTTTTACAAATTTTTACCGACTAATTTGCCGGTGTTGTGTTGTTGTTGCCGGTGGCAGTGAATGTAACCTGCGAATTTCTCGACTCCATGGTGAACGAAATCTCGACCTTCGACTTGCCGATGTTGCCCCACACCCGATTTATAAGACGCTGCTCGTCATAGCCCTCGGGGATGATATTCTCGGCATCGAAGATGTAGTTTATCGAGTTCTCCTCCTCGTTTACAGTCATCGTAAACGGAATATCCGTAAGCTGAATATTGAGGGCAACGGGCATCGCTGCAGCGAACTTCACACCGTTGAATGTTATCTCCAACATCGTCTCGGTGATATCGGGAATAACCACCGATACCGAGGCCTTGTCGTCGGAATAGGTCACCTCGCCCGAGGCCATATCGGTGACGACGAGCTTACCTTCGAAGTTGCCCTCCGATGAACCACTCGACGATGGACCCTTTATGCACGAGGTCGAGAGCAAAAGCACCGCCCCGCAGATTAACATCATAATTTTTTTCATAGACTCTCTCTTTATCGTTTTACAATATATTTATCATCACCCTGACACCTCCCGCTACGGGTCGTCCTCGTTGCAGGAAGCGGTTGCCCATCGACTCGAAGTAGAATACATCGTACTTCGTGTTGGTGGCATTCTTGCACCAAAAATCTACGGCCCATATCTCCCCCTCGAAGCGTACCGAGCCGTCGAGCATGGCGTAGAATGGTTGCGACATATCGTTTGCCTCGTTCCAATATATCCTGCCCGCACCCGTAACCCCGACGCTCAAAACCATACGGTCTATCCAACGAGATTGGAATGGCACGGTCTGTACGAGTCGCAAAGATAACGAATTTTGCGGAGCGTATGGTATATAGTTGCCTGCATAATCTACTCCGCCCGACTTAAATTCACGGAATTTGGCATTCGTATAGCCGTAGGAGCCTCGCAAAACGAGGGTTTTTGCCAGTCGTGCCGTGGCCGACACCTCGGCACCAAAGGAGCGTGTGCGCCCCGCATTGGTCATCATACGCCCCGTGCTGTTCTCGTCGGGGAAGATGGTGAGTTGCTGATCGAAGCACTCGATATAGAAGAGTGCCGCATCGGCCGTAAATGCACCATTGCGTGTAGAGAAGTGTCCTCCCAACTCCAAGTTGTAGCTATGCTCGGGATCGTAGGCGCAGAGCTTCTCGATATCCATCTCACGGTACAATCCCATCTTGTTTTGCAACTCTCGTTGCAGCACCTCCGAGAACATCTGCGTATTGAAGCCACCCGCCTTGTAGCCCTTCGAGGCGGAGAGGTAGAGCATATTGCGTGCTGCATCGTCGAGATTTACCGACACCGAGAATGATGGCAGAAACTCCAGGAAACCCCGAGTCAGCAACCCCTCGTTGTCGATGTCGATGCGACAGGTCGTCGGAGCCTTTGCCGTGTCGCTCGGAACCATCGTATATTGGGTGTCGGTCTGTGTGTTGTAGAGCATCTGCACCAACTCGTAGTCCAGACGCAACCCCACCGAGAGTCGCCAGCGACCAAGATAGAGATCGCTGCGATGATAGGCTGCTACGCCCATGTTCTGCATCGTAAAACGGCTGTCGAGAACTATCTCGTCGGCTCCATTGCCTTCGCCATCACCCCAGCGATATATGCCGTCGTAGCCACTATGGGCGTTTATGTTGTCGAGGATAAGTTTTTCGATGCCCGTAGGGCCAAAGATTACGGGGGCCTGCATATTCTCTCGCTTCAGGAAACCGTTTACACCGACCAGCCAACGATATCGCCCCTCCTCCTTCGAGCGCAAGACGAAGTCTTCGGCTATGTTGTGTTGCTGCTTGCGCTGCTCGAGCGTGAAGTAGTACTCGGGCAGAAAGTCGTTGTCGAGGTGCATCGCATCGCCCATATATTGGTACGAGGTGATGCTCGCCAACGAGAATTTGCCAAAGTCGTAGCGCACGCTGAAGGCGTCGTTTATGGCGTGACGCTTATAGAAGCAGGGCTCGTTGTAGTTTATCTGCCCCATCAGCTCCTCACGATGCTTCTCGGGGTTTGGCGAACCTGCATACTCGTATGGATAGCCACCCTGCGCCACCATCGAGAAGGCTATGGTGTTGTCGATGCTCAAAGCCCCCTTGCGATACTGAAATTTTGTGCGGAAGCTGCCGCTGTTCTCCTTGTCGCAGAGGGAGTTGTCGTAGAGGTTGCGCCAGAAGCCGTCGTGGTGGGCGAACTGTGCCGCCACCGAGAGGCCAAACCTCTCACCAAGTCGGTTGTAGGTCGAGGCGGCTATGCGGTAGGCGTTGCGTGAGCCGTAGTCGGCACGCAGTCGTACACCCTGATAGGTTAGTGGCGAGAGGGTGTAGATATTTATCAGACCACCCATCGTGTTGCGCCCGTAGAGCGTAGCCTGCGGACCTCGCAGAAACTCTATGCGCTCAATATCCTGAACTTCGGTGTCGTAGAGGTTTTTGTCGGCAAGAGGCACATTATCGACATTCATACCCACGACAGGCTGGTCGATGCGTGTGCCCATACCTCGCACATATATCGACGATGTGGTGCGTGAGCCGTAGTCGGGCATAAAGAGGTTTGGCACCTCGGTCATCACATCCTTGACAGCCGAAACGCCCTGCATCTCGAGTGCCCTGCCACTCAATACCGACGCAGCTACGGGCTCACGACGCAACTCGGCACCCTGCTTTATCGCTGTAACCTGCACTCTATCTACGGCAATAAGGGTATCGACCACCCCTTCGTTGGGTAGTGGTTCCGAGGCTGTTCGTGCCGATGCGATGGTCGGCAAAATGAGTAGCCCGAGCGTTAGAATATGTCGTACTATGCGCTTCATACCGAGGGACAAAGGTAGTAAAAATGGAGTATATACACAACTCCGACATATACCCAAAACAGGGTAACGGGTGTTGTCGTAGTCGGTTTATTGTTAAAATTGGGGTTTTCGTGGTTAAAAAACGGCTGTTCGTTGAAAAAATTTTTTTATAAAAATTGCAAATTATACTTTTGTTGCCGATTGTTAGGATAGTAATTCCGAAAAGAAATTTTACTAATTATAAAAAGTTATGAAGTTTTTAACGAAAGATGAGTACATCGCACCTTCGGTTGAGGTCGTAGATGTAGCCTGCGAAGCAGGATTTTTGGGATCAACAGGTGAACTTACCTACGAGAAGGGTGAGGACGATGGATGGTCAAATCTTTACTAATTCACAAATGCTAAAAGGAGAAAAGATTATGAAAAAGTTATTTGTTTCGATTTTGGCTCTTGCGGCATTTGCTGCTTGTCAGAGCAATTTTAATGATGTTGACTACGATACTCCAGAGTTTGGAGGCGTTGGAAATGTGGGTGGCTCGCACACTATCTATGCCGAGGTAGGCGTTGGTGAGGAGACCAAGGCAACCTATGGCGACGACTTGTCGGCTTTGTGGGAGGAGGGCGACCAGATCGCACTCTTGCAGGAGCACGCCGACTATGGCAAGACCTTCAGCGTAGAGAATATTATCGGTATCAAGAATGGTATAGGTACAAGCGTTGCATCGTTCTCGGGCGATATCTCGGTCGATAGCACTGACCCTCGTATCTACCATATCGTATATCCCGGCTCGGCTGCAGAGTTCAATGTGACAATGTCGCAGAGTGTTGAGGGTGTATCGTATACAAACCACCAACCAGGAATGAATAATTGGTCGGCAACAGGTTATGCTAAATGTACATACAACTCGACTGTGAATGTAGTAGTTCCAACATCGCAGAGCGGTAAGTGGGAGCCATATCTTTACGCTTCGACAGACGAGGCTGTAAAGTCGGAGGCTATCGGTGCCGAGACTCTCAATACCTTGACCGGTGCTATTGCAATTCGTGCCGTTAAGCCAGATGGCGTAACTCCACTTCAGTTGAAGGCTGTTGCTGTAACAGCAACCAAGCCTATCGCTGGTGTTTTTGCAGGCACAGCAACAAGTGTAGGTAATACAGTAGAAATTACAGGAGAGAAATCAGGTTTGCAAGTAGGAGGTTTAGAGCAATTTGAAAAAGAAACAAAGGATAAGGCTCTCGCAAATCTTACTTCTGCTTTGCAGGGCTACGAGGCAACAACAACTTCGGTAACCAAGACTTTGTCGCTTGCATTTGAAGGTGATCAGTACACCGTTGGTGCAGAGGATACCGCTTGGGTTGATGCTGACGAGAAAGGTGTATATACCTACCACTTGAATGTTGCTCCATTCGAGGGTGCTGACCTTACAATTATGGCAACTGCTATGGATGGCTCGACTTTGGTTAAGACAATCTCGGCACAGAGCCTTGCTGCAGGACACCGTAAGGGCTATGTTTTCAAGTGGGAGGAGGCAACTCTCTCGGTTGGCTCTATCGAGACTTGGTACGATGACTGCGACACTACTATTGGTTTGGAGGGTAACACCTTGTATGTAAATAACCTCGAGGTTAAGGGTGTTGAGGCTGACCAGGTTTTGACTCTCGGTGTAGTTATCGACGGTACATTGCACGAGGCAACTGCAAAGAACAATGTTCTCACTATCGACCAGATTAAGGTTTCGGGTATGGCTAGCAACCAGCACACTGTATACGCTTATGCAAAGGTTATTGTAAATGGTCAGGAGAGGGAGTTGATTGGTAGCGTTGCAACAAAGACCATAACCTCAATTCCTACTATTACAGGCTTCACTGTAAAGACCTCGTACTCGAACGATGGCACGGTCGCAAAGGATAATAACTTTGACGGTAACAAGATGACTATGAATGCCGACATCTCTGACGCATACTTCAAGACTGCAGGCCTTGTAAAGAGCTATACTTTCTACTATGGCAACAAGAGTGTAAATCCAACCCTCGGCACAGCTAAGGATGTCACATTTGCTCCTAGCGAGTGGGGACAATATGACTGTTATGTTAATATTTTGCTCAAAAATGGATATTCTTTCAGCTCAACCAAATATACAACGCATGTAACGGGTATCCCATACACCTTCCAATTCTACCAATCGAGCAACTCGGCTGTTGATAATGCAGGTTGGACGCGAAATGGTACTGTCAATATCAAGGAGAGCCTCCTTGCATTGCGAGAGGGAGGCCTTGCAGGTAGCGGAAATGGTTGGGTGGCATCGCCTGCATTCCACATCCCTGCTGCGTTCTCTACGAGTGTGACTATTGACTCAAAGTACTACTCAACTAGTGGTGCTCTTGTAAAAGCGAAGTTGTATATTGGCGCAACATCATCAGCAACAACAACAGCTTCATCGTATCAAACAATCGAAATCAAAGGTACGGTAAATACATCGTCTGGCTCTGAGTGGAAAAACAACACCGTAACGGTTAGTATGCCGGCAGGAAAGCAGCATACCTCCATAAATCACAATGGAGCGACATCTGGTGCGGGCTCTCGAATCTATGTGGCTAAATTTGCGATTACGTACTAATTAAGTCGTTTTCACACAACAAAAAACCCGCCCTGCCTCGAAAAAGGCAGGGCGGGTTTTTTGTTGAAGTACTTTTATTCTTTATACTTTACATCTACATAGAATACGATGCAATCATTCTTATCGCCTGCAATACTAATATATGGAGTTGAGGAGCTCAGCGACATTGTATAATTTAACACGCTCGCATTTTTAAGACAAAGACTTTCATCTGTATTTATAATACTTTTTACAGTCTGTCCACTTCCACTAGTAGATTTTGCATTTGTTGCATTTGTTGCGCCAACAGTAAATGTACTACTTCTGCCAGCTACAGTCTGATAATACATACAGGTCAAAGTCGTTGCTACTGAAACCGTCTGATTATTTGGCAATCCATATTTTGGAGAGACAATAAAACCTGAATTCAAGCAAGTACGCTTAAACGAACTCAAAGGACCAGTTTTCTTTGAAGCTCCATTTGATGTCCACTGAAGCCACTCATTATCATTATCTCGTACAGCGTTAAAGTCGTAATAGCAAGGTATTCCCGTTACATAAGACTCGATCTTCTGCGACTCCAAAACATATTCATTTTCGAGTTCAATCTTAACATAACAGTCATATTAACCATATTTTTAGGCTGAAAAATAGCATAAAAACCCATTTAACGCTTTGTGTGTCAATAACTTACACTGCAAAATTATTCGATATTCCCGGGTAATTACCCGAGAATGTGAATATTTGCTTTTGAGGGGGACTTTCTTTGGCGCACCTCTTACCTCGAAACCAAAAGACGAGCGGAAAACGGAGCAACTAAAAGACAATAAATGGCATTGAATGACAATGAATGGCATTCGCTCGTTACACTCGCTTAATGGCAACGAATGGCAGATGCGCCCGTCATTAAGCAGTCCAAAGGACTGCGCTGCCATTAAATGTCATTAAGGGCTGAAAGCCCGAGTGCCATTCAATGCCATCAAAAAATGGCACAAAAAGCGGAAAACTTTCCCAACCACCCCTCTACTAACGGCGGCCGCAGCCGAGAGCAGACCAAGAGGAGGGGCGGTGGTGCAAGACCGAAGGTCTGATGTGAAGAGATGATGCTGACGAGGAAATTTATTTACTTGGCAGTATCGGCTCTTTGCATCGTAATTGCAAAGCAATGCACCACCGACACACCATGCAGACAAGTCTGCCGAGGCGCAACACGCTGAAAGTAGAAGGGCTCGCAATATAAACAAAGAATAGGCGAGAGTCTCCCGACTGTCGCCTACCTCAGGACTCATTGCGAGCCCTTCTACTAACGACCTCCGCAGGTTTGAGCAGACCGAGAGAGGCTGTTGCAATCGTAGATTGTTGGGTTTGGCAGAAAATGACTGAAAATTTATTTTCAAAGTCAATTATCTGACAAAGACAATTATTTG
>SUZW01000003.1 GCA_015059685.1 Rikenellaceae bacterium
GAAAGGGCCACTTGGGACACTGAGCCAGAAGGTTGACTCAGATATTACTGTTGAGGTCGGTACAGCTATCTCGAAGGAGAGCGGTGCGGAGGTTCCTGCAGTGATTGTCACTCGCCCTACAAACCAGCCACGCCATCGCTCTTTGCACGGTCTTTATCGTGCGCTCATCAACAATATGGTTGTTGGTGTATCGAAGGGCTACGAGATTAAGCAAGAGTTGGTAGGTGTCGGTTTTAAAGCAGAGGTTAAGGGAGATGTTCTCGAGATGAACCTCGGCTATTCGCACGATGTATTTTTCAAGTTCCCTAAGGAGGTTTCGATTACAGCGGTAACCGAGAAGAAGGGTGCTCCGATCGTAACTTTGAAGAGCGCAGACAAGCAGCTTGTAGGTCAGGTTGCAGCAAAGCTCCGCTCGTTGCGTAAGCCAGAGCCTTACAAGGGCAAGGGTATCAAGTTCGTAGGCGAGCAAATTCGTCGTAAGGCAGGTAAGTCTGCAAATGCTAAATAATAGAGGAGGAAAAAGTTATGGCTTTGAATAAGATTGAAAGAAGAGAGAGAATCAAGATGCGCATACGCAAGGTCGTAAGCGGTACATCTGAGCGTCCTCGTATGACTGTATTCCGTAGCAACAAGCAGATTTATGTACAGTTTATCGATGACCTCGCCGGTGTTACTTTGGCAACAGCTTCGTCGTTGGAGTTGGTAGCCGAGGCAGCAGGCAAGAACAAGTGTGAGGTTGCAGCGTTGGTAGGTGCATTGGCAGCGAAGAAGGCCCTCGAGAAGGGTATCTCGACTGTTGCATTTGACCGTAACGGTTACCTCTATCACGGACGAGTAAAAATGTTGGCAGATGCTGCTCGTGAGGGCGGTCTTAAATTCTAAGGAGCGATATGGCAAATACAAATGTAAAGAAAGTACACACAGGCGACCTTGGCGAGTTGAAGGAGAGACTCGTTGGCATCAACCGTGTAACAAAGGTTACAAAGGGTGGTCGTACATTCAGCTTCTCTGCAATTGTTGTAGTAGGTAACGAGAACGGTGTTGTAGGCTACGGCCTCGGTAAGGCATCGGAGGTTGCTGCGGCTATCGCGAAGGGAACTGAGGATGCAAAGAAGAACTTAATTCGTGTTCCGGTAATCAACGGTACAATTCCTCACAAGCAGGAGATGCGTTTTGGTGGTTCGGAGGTTATGATCCGTCCGGCAGCTCCCGGTACAGGTATCATCGCCGGTGGTGCGATGCGTGCCGTATTGGAGTCGGTAGGTATCAAGAATGTGCTTGCGAAGAGCAAGGGCTCGTCGAACCCTCACAACCTTGTTAAGGCTACAGTAGGTGCGCTTTGCGAGTTGCGTGATGCGTATAGCGTAGCACAGGTTCGTGGTATCTCGCTCAATCAGGTGTTTAACGGTTAATTTTGAGAGAATACTATGGCAACATTGAAGATTACACAGATTAAGAGCCGTATCGGCGCAACTGCACAGCAGTGCAAGAACCTCGATGCACTCGGACTTCACAAGATTAACCAGACTGTATCGCACAGCGACTCGGCTATCATCAAGGGTATGGTTACTCGCGTAAAGCACTTGGTGAAGGTTGAGGAGGTTGCAGAGGTTGCAGCGAAGAAGGTAACAAAGAAGGAGGCAGCTGCAGTTGAGGCTCCGGTAGCTGAGGTAGCAGAGGCTCCTGCAAAGAAGGCACCTGCGAAGAAGGCCCCAGCAAAGAAGGCTGACGCAGCAGAGAAGGCTCCTGCAAAGAAGCCTGCCGCAAAGAAAGTAACAAAGACAAAGAAGGAGGAGTAGTAAATGGAACTCAATAATCTTAAACCCGCAAAGGGTTCGACACACCACGACAAGCGTGTAGGTCGTGGAGCAGGTTCGGGACACGGCGGTTACTCGACTCGTGGTAACAAGGGTGCTCAGTCTCGTTCCGGATATTCGCAGAAGTTGGGCTTCGAGGGAGGTCAGATGCCATTGCAGCGTCGTCTTCCAAAGTTCGGTTTCACGAATTTGAAAAGAGTAGAGTTTAAGCCAATCAACCTCTCGACACTCGAGGCTCTCGTAGCAAAGAGTGGCGTGAAGGAGGTAAACATCGACACATTGGTTGCTGCAGGTTTCGTATCGAGCAACGACCGTGTTAAGGTGTTGGGCAATGGTACATTGACAGCCGCATTGACTGTAACAGCACACGCTTTCTCGAAGAGCGCAGAGGCTGCTATCGTTGCAGCGGGTGGTAGTGTAGTAAAGTTGTAACAGGCTAAAACCTAAATTTTTATGAAAAAGTTTATCGAAACGCTCAAAAATATATACAAAATCGAGGAGTTGCGTAACCGTATTGGCTACACCATTCTCTTGGTTTTGATATATCGTTTGGGCTGTTATGTGGTAATTCCGGGTATCGACCCTAATGTATTGGGTGAGGGTTCGGGTTTGGCAAACCAGATGGACAGCAATAACCTCTTGGGCTTGCTTAACGTATTCTCTGGTGGTGCATTTGCTAATGCCGCAATCTTCGCACTCGGAGTTATGCCATATATCACCGCTTCGATCATTATCCAGCTGCTCGGCATGATGGTTCCTGCCGTGCAGAAGGTGATGAAGGAGGGAGAGAGTGGCCGCCGCAAGATGAACCAGTGGACACGCCTTTTGACTATCGGCGTACTTGCATTGCAGGGTCCTGCCTATGTGGCAAACCTCTACAATCAGTTGCCATCGGAGGCTTTCGTCTTTGGTTCAAGCGTGCTCTTTACGATTTACGCTACTGTAGTTCTCATCGCAGGTACTATGTTTGTGATGTGGCTCGGTGAGAAGATTACCGACAAGGGTATCGGTAATGGCGTATCGTTGATTATTATGATAGGTATCGTGGCTCGTTTGCCACACGCCTTGTTAGCGGAGTTGAGTGCTCGTATTAACACTTCGACAGGTTCGCTCATAATGATTATCGTAGAGTTGATTTTGCTCTTCTTGGTGTTTATGGCAACCATAGCTGTAGTGCAGGCTGTCCGCAAGGTGCCTGTACAGTATGCAAAGCGTATCATTGGTAACAAGCAGTATGGTGGTGTTCGTCAGTACATCCCGCTCAAGATGAATGCGGCAAATGTTATGCCTATCATCTTTGCGCAGGCACTGATGTTTATCCCTATGTTGTTTGCGAATGTAGCACCAAAGTTCGCCGGCGCCTTTGCCGATGTGACAGGTGTGTGGTACAACCTTACGCTTGCAGTGTTGGTAATCGCATTTACATTCTTCTATACTGCGATTATCATCAACCCTCAACAGATGGCAGACGATATGAAGCGCAATGGTGGTTTTATCCCTGGTGTTAAGCCGGGTAAGGCTACTATCTCTTATATCGACACCATTCTTACGAGAATTACCCTCCCGGGTTCGATTTTCCTCGCTATTGTGTCCATATTGCCGGCACTTGCGATGAAGTTCCTCGGTATTCAGCAGGCCTTTGCATACTTCTTCGGAGGTACATCGTTGCTGATTATGGTGGGAGTGGTACTCGACACTCTGCAGCAGATAGAGAGCTACCTTTTGAATAGACACTATGACGGTTTGATGAAGACCGGTCGTATTCAGGGTCGCCACTAAAAGCCACGAAAGAGATTAGACGATAAGATGATATTCTTAAAGACAGAAGAAGAGATCGAGTTGCTCCGTGAGAACAACATTTTGGTAAGCCAGACGCTTGCCGAGGTTGGTCGCCACATTAAACCGGGCGTAACGACGAAGCAGTTGGATAAGATCGTAGAGGATTTTATCCGTTCACACGGTGCAACTCCGGCTTTTCTTGGATACCAGGGCTATCCGGCATCGGCCTGTATATCGGTCAATGAGCAGGTAGTGCATGGTATTCCGTCGGACGACATCGTATTGAAGTCGGGCGATATAGTATCGGTCGATGTAGGTACATTTATGAAGGGGTTTGTGGGTGATTCGGCATATACGTTTGCCGTAGGAGAGATAGCCGACGATGTTCGTCAGCTGTTGGAGGTCACCAAAGAGGCTCTTTATAGAGGTACAGCACAGGCGAAGGCAGGAAATCGTGTAGGCGATATTTCGGCAGCCGTGCAAGACTACGCCGAGAGTTTCGGTTACGGTGTAGTGCGTGAGCTGGAGGGACACGGTTTGGGTCGTAAGATGCACGAAGACCCGGGGGTTCCGAATTACGGCTTGCGAGGCAGAGGTCCTCTGTTGAAGGAGGGTATGGTCATCTGCATAGAACCGATGATTACGATGGGCAATAGAGCGGTTGTGTTTGAGCGTGATGGCTGGACAGTCAGAACGCGTGACAGAAAGCCTGCGGCACACTTTGAGTTTGCTGTGGCGATCCGCAAAGATGGACCCGATGTACTGACAGATTTTGGTATTATCGAACAATAGAAAACTAATCGTACAAAGACTTTATGGCAAAACAGACTGCTATTGAAAGGGACGGAACTGTAACCGAGGCGTTGTCGAATGCAATGTTTCGAGTAGAGTTGGATAACGGACATGTTATCACGGCCCACATCTCCGGAAAGATGCGTCAGCACTATATCAAAATTCTTCCTGGAGATAAAGTAAAAGTGGAGATGACTCCTTATGATTTGAGTAAGGGTCGTATATCCTTTAGGTACAAATAACAAAAGATTGCTTGAAAGATTATGAAAGTTAAAGCATCAATCAAGAAGAGAAGTGAGGATTGCAAGATTGTTCGTCGCAAGGGCAAGCTCTATGTGATCTGCAAGAAGAATCCTAAGTTCAAAATGCGCCAAGGGTAAATAAAAAACGATTAACAAAACAAGTAAAAAAGAGAATTTATGGCACGTATAGTCGGTGTAGATTTACCAAAGAATAAAAGAGGCGAGATAGGCTTGACCTATATCTATGGTATTGGTCGAAGCACAGCCCAGAAGATCCTTGACAAGTGTGGCATCAGCTACGATGTTAAGGTAGATGAGTGGACAGACGAGCAGGTCGGAGCAATCCGTGCCGCAATCGCAGATATGGATATCAAGGTTGAGGGAGAGGCTCGTTCTATCGTTCAGTTGAATATTAAGCGTTTGATGGATATCGGTTGCTACCGAGGCATTCGTCACCGTATTGGTCTTCCGGTTCGTGGTCAGAGCACCAAGAACAACGCTCGTACTCGCAAGGGTAAGAAGAAGACTGTAGCAAATAAGAAGAAGGCAACTAAGTAATAGTGAAGAGTTATGGCAAAGAAAACAACATCAGTTAAGAAGAAGGTCGTTAAGGTTGGTGCGAATGGCATGGCTTTCGTACACTCTACCTTCAACAATGTCATCATTACCATCACTAACGAGGTTGGTGAGGTTATCAGCTGGTCGTCGGCCGGTAAGATGGGCTTCCGTGGTTCGAAGAAGAACACTCCTTATGCAGCGCAGACCGCAGCAGCAGATTGCGCAAAGGTTGCCTTTGATATGGGATTGCGTAAGGTTAAGGTTTATGTGAAGGGTCCAGGTCAGGGTCGTGAGAGTGCAGTCCGCACAATTCACGGTGCAGGTATCGAGGTTACAGAGATTATCGATGTAACACCACTGCCACACAATGGCTGCCGTGCTCCAAACCGTCGTCGTGTATAATGGGGGCGTCGTAGGACAAAATCACAAAACAAGTAACTTAATCTAAACAAAAAAAGTACAAAACAATGGGAAAATATATAGGACCAAAGACTAAAATCGCCCGCCGTTTTGGTGAGGCAATTTATGGTGCTGACAAGTCTCTCGACAAGCGTAATGTACCACCGGGACAGCACGGTCTTGCCCGCAAGCGCAAGAAGGTGTCGGAGTATGGAACACAGCTCAGCGAGAAGCAGAAGGCAAAGTACACCTACGGTTTGTTGGAGAAGCAGTTTGCTCGTACCTACGAGGCTGCAGCCCGTATGGGTGGTATCACAGGTGAGAACTTGTTGAAGTTGTTGGAGTGCCGTTTGGACAATGTAGTATATCGTCTTGGCATCGCTCCGACTCGTGCAGCAGCTCGTCAGCTCGTGTCGCACCGTCACATCTGTGTAAATGGCAATGTAGTGAACATCCCATCGTACTCGTTGCGAGTAGGAGATGTAGTATCTGTACGCGAGAAGTCGAAGACTTTGGAGGTTATCACCGAGTCGTTGGTGGGCACATCGCACAGCCGCTATTCGTGGTTGGAGTGGGATGGCGCAACGATGAGTGGTAAGTTCTTGGCTCGTCCTGAGCGTGAGGAGATACCTGAGAATATCAAGGAGCAGTTCATTGTCGAGTTGTACTCGAAATAGTAATTAACAAATAGAGGATAAATTATGGCAATTTTAGCATTTCAAAGACCCGAGAAGGTAATAGTAGTAGAGTCGACAGCCTCGTTCGGAAAGTTTGAGTTCCGTCCGTTGGAGCCGGGATACGCTATGACTATCGGTAATGCTTTGCGCCGTGTATTGCTCTCTTCGTTGGAGGGATATGCAATCACAACCGTTAAGGTTGCAGGCGTTGACCACGAGTTTGCCGCTATTCCGGGCGTAATGGAGGGTATGCTTGACATCATCTTGAACCTCAAGCAGATCCGTTTCATTCGCACTGTAGAAAATCAGGAGTTCGAGAGCGCTACGATAAATGTAGCCGGTGTTACAGAGTTGACAGCGGGATATATCTCGAATTTCCTCTCTTCGTTCAAGGTTCTCAATCAGGATTTGGTGATTTGTCACCTTGCACCGGGTACGAAGATGCAGCTTACCATCACTATAGGCAAGGGCCGAGGCTATGTTCCTGCAGAGGAGAATGCACCGGCAAATGCCGAGTTTGGTTTGTTGCCAATCGACTCGATCCACACTCCAATCGTGAATGTGAAGTATTCGCGTGAGGACTACCGTGTGGAGCAGCGTACTGACTACGAGAAGTTGAACCTCGAGATTACAACCGATGGCTCGATTAAGCCAAAGGAGGCTTTGAAGGAGGCAGCGAAGATCCTTATCCAGCACTTTATGCTCTTCTCGGACGAGAAGATGACCATCAACCTCGACGACACAGCGTCGGAGAACGACCTGAACGAGCCAGAGTTGCACATGCGACAGCTCCTCAAGACGAAGTTGGTGGACAAGGATTTGAGTGTTCGTGCCCTCAACTGCCTCAAGGCGGCAGATGTTGAGACCATAGGTGACTTGGTAAAACTCAATCGTAATGACCTTTTGAAGTTCCGTAACTTTGGTAAGAAGTCGCTCACAGAGCTCGATGCACTGTTGGCATCGCTCGACCTGAAGTTTGGAATGGATGTTTCAATGTACAAACTTGATAAAGAATAATTATGAGACACAATAAGAATTTCAATCATCTCGGCCGTCAGGCGGGACACCGTAAGGCGATGTTGTCGAATATGGCATCGTCGTTGATCCTCCACAAGCGCATCGAGACAACTGTGGCAAAGGCGAAGGCAGTTCGTCAGTTCGTAGAGCCACTCGTAACCCGCTCGAAGGAGGACACAACCCACTCGCGTCGTGTCGTATTCTCGTACCTCAAGCAGAAGGAGGCCGTTACGGAGTTGTTCCGTACAATCGCGCCAAAGATTGCAGAGCGTCCGGGTGGTTACACACGCATTTTGAAGACAGGCTTCCGTTTGGGTGACGGAGCAGATATGTGTATCATCGAGTTCGTTGATTTCAACGAGGCATACACTCTTGGTGTAGCACCGGCAGCTGCAGCAGCCGAGGCGAAGCCAAAGACTCGTCGTTCACGCTCGAAGAAGACCACAGATGCAGTCGAGGATGCAACTGTAGTTAAGGCTCCAAAGGCAAAGGCTCCAAAGGCTACTGCCGCAAAGGGTGCTGCTCCTAAGGTTGCGAAGAAGACTAATGTTGGCAAAAAAATGTAAAAATCGATTTTAAGCAGCGATAGCTGCGTTACGCTCAATCCCCAAGACAGGAAAATACGCCAAGTATTCCCCTGCCTTGGGGATTTTTCGCAAGCCTTGCTCTCATCTGCTTAAAATCAATTTTTGGAGTTTTCCCAATACGCCAAGTATGCTGCGGGGTGGGTTTCTTGTTTGCCTTGCATTTATCAGCCTAAAAGACAGTTTTTGGGTTGCTATTTGCAAGGTTGCTTTTTGCCCGCTTGCTCACATACGCTTTATTATGCTGCTGTTCTGCGCAAAATAAACAATCGTTCTCAATTCTTAATAAAAAAGCCAATAGCTAATGGCCAATGGCTAATAGCTAAATTAATGGTTATTCACATTTTGCAGACTATACATTTCAGTCAAAACTGTCACTTTTAGTCATATATCTGTCACAAGCAGTCGTACGGTGATGTCAGATAATATATTCACGATATATTTGCATCACAGACAAGTTTAATTGTTATACGCAAATAGATATTATGACTATCGAGAATGTAGAGTCGGCCTCGACTGCCGATGTTGTAAAGGTTACCGAGAAGGAGAACAGCGGTGTTCGGGCCTCTTTCATATCACGCACCGCCATAGGATATATACTTTCGGGTCGAAAGTACATCCACCACAACGATCTCTGCTATGCCATTGACGAAGGGTCGATATTTATCCTCGATAGCGGTCACCACTACGAGGAGAACATAGTGGGCAGCAATGGTCGTTTCGAGCAGATTGTATTCTACATCTCGAGTGCGCAACTACAGCAGGCTCTCTTCAGCCTGCATCTCAACTATGGTCTATCCTTCACTTCGCAACACCGCTGTCCGTTATGTATGTCTCGAGATTTTGTCTTTGAAAAGGCCGGCAACGCCCTGCGTAACTTCTTTGTTGGCATCGATCTCTCGTTGCGTAGCTCGGGGTTACTTCACAACGACATAGGGCAGCGACTCAAGCTTGGTGAGTTGTTGTATCTTATATTTACAGCCAATGATGGTTGCATAAGGCGTAAGGTCTTGCGTGCATCCGATACGGTGCTCGAGCAGTTTGTATGCACGATATATCAGAATATCTATAATGATATCTCGATCGAGATGTTGGCCACGATGACTAATCGTTCTCTCACCTCCTTCAAAAAGGAGTTTAAGCGCATCTTCAATGCACCTCCTCACAGGTGGATTATAGCCCGCAGGCTCGATCGTGCCCGCATAATGCTTATCTCTACAAGCCTCACCATCTCGGAGATAGGTGGAGAGTGTGGTTTTACCAATATATCACACTTTATAAAGCTCTTCAAACAGCGTTTTCACACCACGCCTGCCTCATTTCGCAGTCGAGATATATCGGCCACAGATAACTGCAGTGCTGTCGGATAGTGCTATAGTGTCGGAGGAAGGCTGCGAGTACCGATATTGAGCATAGCGATAAGTTCCGATATGGAGGCGTTGTAGCTCATGGCAAGAAATGGCGGTGCAGCGTAGTCTTTACGGCATTTTGCAGCATACCATTCGAAAGAGTCCGGTAGGGTGCTCGACATCTTGGCGAGTGTTTGTGCATGTCGTGACTCGGCAATCATCTCATTTGGTCGAGGAAATATAGCCGATTGTGTCGCTCCATTTGGAGAGAGGTGTACATTGACAAAGAGGGTGTTGCCATCTTCGGTGCCGATATTGCGGATAAGCTCTGCCGCCTCGATAAGTTGCTCGGCCGTGCCATCTGAAGCCTCGCCATCGGTAATATTGCAGACTATAGGAGGAAAGCTATCTCTATTCTGTGGCTCGGAGCACCACTTATGTACTAACTTATACACTGTCGTCAGCATCTTGAGCATCGGTGTGGCACCTTCGGCCCGAGGCTCTACCCAGATCGAAATATCCTCGAAGAAGAGTGATTGTTCGCCTTTAGGCATATTATAACGCATCGGAAAGGTGCGTTTTGCAACATCCCTCTCGGTGAGTGACACCACGGGTATGAAACCTATACTCTTGCTGAGTAGCGGATAGACCTCTTCGCCGCGATAACCGATGACGGCAATGTCGTAGTAGTTGCGGTAGCCATCATCACGCCGTGAGCGTAGCAACAGCTCGTCGATAAGACGCCCTGCAACCAACGATACCATCTCGGCCTTCGAGAGTTCAATGCCGTTGATGTATAGTCTATCTGCCATCGAGCATGATTGGTCTATAGCTATTACGATGGCTGCATGGTGGCAGCGTGTTATCTCTTGAGTGTACATATCGTGCTATATCTTTTTAATCTCTCCGTTACGGTATATTATGGCCTCGGAGCCATCCTCATATACGATATGGCTCTTGCCGTCACGCATAGGTTTTATGCCATGCCCTTTGCCGCAGGTTATGATCGTGCGCCCCTTCTCGTCGATAAAGTGCCATACTCGGCCGAGTTGTACCAAAGCAGTGCCCTCGCTAAACTCGAAACCAAGGTCGTAGAGAGGCGGAATTATCCACTCGTCGCCTCGAGTGTAGCCCCACAGTCCGTGAGCGCAATTGAGCGACAACTCCTCGCTATTGCATGCGGGAGGTGGCGCAGGGTCGAGGTAGGAGCGTAGGTTAAAGAGAACAATGTTGCGTGAGTGCAGTAGTCGCGCAATGTAGAGGTGGTAGGCATCGCCACGGGCCGCAAACAACTCCTCGATGTGCTGTAGCGTAAGGTCCCTATCTTCGATAGCATGTGCGGGGTTGATAAGGAGGTAGTCGCTGTTGTGTAGCGTTGCGGCAAGCGAGCTGTCGTAGGCGAGGGCGTATAGAGCTGTTGTGATAAGGGCTATAGGGTAGTCGTCGATATGTATGCCAAAGTTTTCGGCACTTCGTGCAGGGTGCTGATATTGGCGTGAGCCAAGCTCTATGCAGTCCTCGGAGGTGAAACCATTGCGGTATGCGGCATCGTGGTCTATGAGGTGCATAGCCTCGTCATCTACGATGATGTTGTCGGGCTTGATATCGCCATGCGCCCACTCCTCGTCGAGTATGCGAGCAGCAAATTGCTCGAAGCGTTGAGCAAGCTGCATCATAGCTTCGCTGTTGCCGGCGTGTTGCGCTATCTCTCGCTGTAAGGTGTGCCCCTCATGCCACTCGCAGAGTACAACATCGGCCCACATCTCCTCGTCGCCTTCGTGGCAGATGAATAGTTCGCGCGGATAGAGGTTGTCACGATATATGGCTCGGAGATTAGGGTGGTGGCGCATATAGACCCTTAAAGCCTTTAGCTCTCCGTATAATCTGACCTTGAAGATGATAGCGGAGTTACCCGTATAACATATCGGCTTGCCGTCGATACCACGCACAGGCTCTATATCCCGCAATGTGCGGAACATCAGCAGGCTATTCTCGACCGAGAGTATATATTGCGAAACCGAGGCTATCATGATGAACAAAGGTACAAAAAATATAGGGCTTCACAAAGCGTGAGGCCCTATATTTTAAGTGTAGTTATTTTGCTACTTTACGATAAGTGGCTGAATAACAGTCATAGGATAAGGCATATCGTAGGTCGAAACTACACGGATTGCCTTGATAGGCTTTGTAGGGTGGATGGTGATATCACCATACCACAACTCTCCAACCTTCTCGAAGTTTACGCCATCGTAGCTAACCTCGGCCTCAGCCTCCTGAATGAAGGAGTTTGTGGTGTGGGTGTAGCCTGTGCGTACCAAGATAGAGTAGCACGACAGAGGCTCCTCGAATGTATAGAGAACCCAATCACCCTTCTTTGGGCCATGGTTGGTGAACCACTTGTAGTGATCCTTCTTTACAGGGTGCTTATAAACCTTCTTGAGCTCCATAGACGAGGTAATCTCGTACTTTGGATTTAAGACTGCGTAGTAAGCCTCGGCACCAACCTTCTTGCTGATACCCATATCACGACGAGAGTAGAAGAGCGTGTATTTTGCATCCTCGGCAGAGAGAGGCTTGCAGTAACGCTTGCTCTTGCCTGTACGGATATCCTCGTAGTAGAGTGTTGAACCATCATCTACCGAAGCAATAAGCTTGTCGCCCTCAACCTTTACGGTCGGAGTCTCGAGGCGGTGCTCCAAGCCACAAGCCGACAAGGTCTTACCAAACGAGTTGTTCATAAAGGCGTTGAACTCCTCCCAGTTACGCTTGTTGTGGCACCAGCCAATCTCGGCGTAGGCCGAGAAACGAGGGTACGACATATAGTTGTAGTAGGTCATCTCGTCGGTTGTGTAGCCTTCGGTGAAGTAGTGCTCCCAGTTGATACGGCCCGAGCCCCAGTATGCAGCCTCGACACCGATGATATTTGCAATCTGCTCCTTGGTGAAGCCGAGCTTGTCGAAATCCCAATCTACGACATGCTTCGTATCGAATGGCAACGACCAGTTGTGACCAACCTCCGAGTCGGACTGACGAGTATCGAAGTAGAACGACTCACCAGGGATAACAATAGTAGGGTAGCCCTTCTTTGTAGTCTCGTAGGTCCACTTGATGTTACGCCAAGCGAAGACGATAGTCTCCTTCGAGAGCTTACCACCGTCGATAGCCTCATCCCATACGGCAGGAACCTTGTTGTACTTCTTCACAATCTGACGAACACGCTCCATGAAGATATCCTGATACTCAGGGCCAATCTTCACGCCACGCTTCTTTGCCAAAGCCTGGCAGTCAGGGCACTGTGCCCATCTGCCGAACTTAACCTCGTCGCCACCAATGTGGATATACTTCGATGGGAACACCTCGGCCATCTCACGGATGATATCCTCGAGCAACTCGTAGTTCGACTCCTTGGCAACGCACCATACATCACGGCTGTCATAGCCATTCGATTTCTCGAGATCCGGTGTGTAGTTACAGAGGATGTCGGGGCGTACACGGGCAATAGCCTGGCTGTGGCCCGGAACATCAACCTCCGGAATAATCTCGATATTGCGGTCTGCAGCGTAAGCAATCAGCTCCTTCATCTCCTCCTGGGTGTAGTAGCCGCCCCACTTGTAGTTGTAGAAGTTGTTGTTTGCTCTAATCTTGGCATCGCCACCACGGAAGCCACCCTCCTGTGCAAGTTCAGGGTGCGACTTAATCTCCATACGGAACGAGCCGTTGTCGATAAGGTGCACATGGGCAACATTGAGCTTGTGCATAGCGAAGATGTCGATAAACTCCTTCAGCTCCTCCATAGTGTAGTAGTCCGACGACATATCCATCATAAAGCCACGGAATGGGAAGCGAGGCGAGTCCTCGATCTCGACGAACTGCGCAGCGAGTGGCAGACGACCGTTCTTCTCGAACACCTCGTATGGGAGCAACTGCAACAACGACTCCATACCATAGAGTACGCCACCATAGTCACCACCCTTGATGGTTACGCCCGAAGCGTCGATTTTGAGGGTGTAGGCCTCCTTGCCGAGTGTGTTGTCAACGAGGAGTCGTACAGCATTGCTCTCGCAGCACTCTGTGGTGCGCTTTGCAAATGGAATGTACTCCGAAAGGATGTCGGCAACCTTGGCAACGCTCTCGTCGTAGCACAATACAGTGTTGCGGTCGATAGAATAGACTCCATCCAAGTGTGTCATCTTTGTAGGACGAGGCAAAATCTCGGCCGTTGAATTTAAGCGTGCCTCTGGAGCACCTGCGCACGAAGCCATCGCAATGGCAACGAGTGCAAAAAGTAAGGTTTTGATTTTCATTTGTGTTTAGTATGTTAGTTTATAATGGTGTTAATTTTTTCTACTCTGCAAGAGCCTTCGATGCCTCAATCAAGAGGTTATTAACCTTCGCAAGACGCTCTCTCCAAGGCAACTCCATGTTGTTGATATCGGAGATTGGGTCGCTGTTGCCCTCCACGATTTTGTAGTTCTTAAACTCACGGAGTGCCTCCTCCAATGGCTTGAGAGCCTCGTGACCGGCATATTTTGTGCGAAGTACACGAACCTTCTCCGAGAACTCAACACCGTCGATAAGACGCTCGAAACGAGCTGACGAGCGAGCTCCAGGATATACGATGTAGGTGTCACCCGAAGCCCAACGACGGAAACGAGAGTCGTACTCTGGGCGTGAAGGCCACGAGTTGTAAGCCCAACGCAACATACCGTCATAGTCGCAAGCTACACCATATACGCAGAGCAACTCCGACTCGTATGGATCCGAGTTGGTGAAGGCGTTAGGATATACGGTCGAGCAGCATACATAGAATGTTGTAACAAGACCCTGCTCACGACGCTTCAAGATGTCGCTGTTGTCGGCAACAGAGTGTCGCTGTGCCACGCATACATCACGCATAACATTGTTGTAACGCTTGTACGAGTCGTGGTTGTCGGCCATAGCGAAACCAAGCTCCGGAGCATACTTCTTGAGTACACGCACAGCCTCATCCATATCCTTTGGAGCACGCTCGTCGATAGCGATGTTGGTCTTGTGCAACCAGCCCTTCTCACGCAAGTGCTTTGTGAAATCTACAAGGAATGGGCCCCACGCCTCCTCGAATGCAGGGGTGCCAGGCTCTGCGTGAATTTGACGAAGACGGTTATCCTTTGCTGTAGTACGCATATCCTGATAATCGACGATTGTACGCCATGGCAACATCGAGTAGCAGTTAATCTGCTTGTCGATACCAAACGACATCGCAAACTCAACCCACTTGTCGAAGATTGTGTAGTCGTACTTCCATACATTGTTGTCGTAACGATACCAGTAGATCATAGCCTCGTAGTCGTCGAAGCACTGATATCCCCAAGGGTCACGGTTGAGGTTTGCGGTGATAACCTTCTGGCCTGCATCTGCCAACATCTGCATATATGGGCGCATAGCCTCGAAGTGAGCGTCGCTCCAGCACTCAAGACCCTCTACACGAGCTATAGCCGATGGGTGCTGCCACAAGTCGAGGTGGTAAACCCACTCTCTTGGTGCAGGGAGCGTCTGATTTACGACTTCAACCTCGAGAGGGAGGGTGATGCTGCCGCAACCATTGTGCGAAATCTTAACCTTTGCGGTATATACGCCGGGAGCTGCATCGGCAGGGATATTTACTGTAACCCATACAGGGCGTACGGTGTTTGCAGGGATGTCGAAACGGTCGAGGTTGTCGAGCATATCGGCCTGCAATATTGCTGGGTGTCCATTAGGACGGCCGCAACGGCAATTCTCGGCACGAACATCACCAAGGGTGTAGCGCACGAAGCGAGCCTCGGCAATCGAAGCGGGAAGTGTGGCATTTGCAGACTTGAAGTCCGATACCTTGCACTCTACACCATTGATATTTTCGTTGGTCCAGAGCAGGAGCTGTGCCGACACCTTCTCGTTGCGCCAACCTGCGGTTGCGTATGTTGCAGTGACCTCCTGTGGCACGATGCTGCGAGAATAGGCGATGTCTGCTGTACCCCAAGCACCGTTCAACCCATCGACGCTCTTCCAAGCCTCAGCTTGTGCCTCGGTGAGAGGTGTTGGGTCTGCGGCCTCTGCAAAGGTCTCGACAGGAGCGTTGCAACAGCCTGTAAACATGGTGGCAACAAGGGCCACGCAAAGTGAATAGATTTGTTTCATAGTTTTGTTTTTAGTTTGGTTTATATGTAATATAAAATTTCACATTTTCAGTACAAATATAGCACAAAAAAAAGAAACGACAAAGTTTTTGTTTTGCTTTGTCGTTCTTGATATTTTTATAACCAATTCTTACAAGCCCAACTTCTTGCGTATAGCCTTCGGAACAGCGTTCTTGTGCACCATTATCGACATGGTTTTGTACTCGACAAATGGGCGCGAGAAGTAGTAGTAACCACCATACGGAGGTATCGCATCCCACGAGTTCTTGACCTTGAAGAATGGGTTACCCTCCTGGTCGGTTGCTGTGCCGATGATAACCATGCCGTGGTCGTCGGTTGTCTCGTAGTTGTCGAAGGCCTCTTGGCGCATCTCCTGTGTAATCTTCTTCTCCTTCAATGGCTTATCGAAGCTGTAGAGCTCCTTGGCACGCTCCTGTGCCGAAAGACGACCCCAACGCTCAGCCTCCGTGCCACTCATACTCTCGATATTGTCCTCGGGTACGATAGCGATAGCCTTGCGACGGTGAAAACCCTTCTCCGAAACATCGGCAGCCCACATTATCGAGTGGTCGTTCTCGAGAGCGTAGTCCACAACCTGCATCATCTCCTCGAGTGGTACATTATAGACTGTTTCCCACATCCAGTTGTCGGGCACCTCGATGATAAACTGCGAGTAGAATGGGTGGTGCGTGTAAGAGGAGAGCGAAACAATATCATCCATCTTCACAGGCAGCGACTCGGCAAACGAGTGCGGAGTGTACTCCTTGCCCTTATACTCGAACTTCTCCGGCATCTTGCCGAAATAGACATCGAGAATGGCGTTCAAACCATCTTTCCATGCCGTTGTGAGCTTGCGGTTCTTGTTCTTTATCACGGCATCGACATAGTTCTTCAAAATGGCGTCTATCTCGCCAAATACAGGTTTGTCTGTGCCATAGTTAAGTCCCGGATACACCTCCTGCGGAACGATACCGTATCGCTTGATACCCTCGGTAACATCGTGGGCTGCGCCACCGACTGCCATGTTGAGGTGTCCGTGCAGACGAACATACTTCACCGCCTTCTCGAAGTAGATATTGCGGACAATCCACATCTCCGACAAATCCATCTCCTCGCCTCCGGCACGCATAATCTCGTTCTCGATAAACGACAATGCCGAGAAACACCAGCAGGTGCCACTGCGAAATTGGTTCTTCACCGAGGTGGTCTTCACCAACTTACCATCCGTAAATTTGTAGCCACTCTCCCACTCCTTCTTCTGTGCCGACACCGATATAGCCACGGCAACGAGGAGCAATGATACTAAAATTCTCTTCATTGTACTATTTGGTTTTTGTTGAATTTACAATCTTTAAGCACTCCTCATACGAGAGCAACTCGGCACGCTTACCCTTCGGTATGCGGTAGTTCTTGCCCTTGTAGGCGATGTAGGCGCCATAACGACCATTCTTTATCGTGAGCTCGCCATCCTCGGCAAAGGTCTTGAGAGGTGTGGATGCCGACACCGTTGCACGCTTTTGTGCCTCGATAAGCTCTACGGCACGCTCGTGGGTTATGGTGTATGGGTCATCACTCTTTGCAAGCGAGGCAAACGCCTTGCCGTAGCGTACATAGGCTCCGAACTTGCCGATACCTACCACGATATCCTCGTCGCCATACTTGCCGACCGTGCGAGGCAGTGCAAAGAGCGATAGTGCCTCCTCGAGTGTTATAGCCTCGATGAGTTGCCCCTTCTTGAGTGATGCGAAGCGTGGCTTCTCGCCATTCTCGCCATCTATCTCGACCATAGGACCAAAGCGACCGATACGGGCCTTCACAGTGTGTCCCGTAGCAGGGTCGGTACCCAAAACACGCACTTGCGAGCCCTTGCCCGCCTGTGTGGTGATAGCCTTATCGACAAGGTCGTGGAATGGGGTGTAGAAGTCGCCAATCATCTTGCTCCACTCCTGCTCACCCTCGGCGATGCGGTCAAACTCCTTTTCGACATTGGCCGTGAAGTTATAGTCCATGACGAGAGGGAAGTTCTGCTCGAGGTAGTCATTTACGACCATACCTATATCGGTTGGTGCAAGGCGGTTCTTCTCGGCACCATAGTTCTCGCTTGCAACCTTCTCGGTGATGTTCGAGCCCTTGAGTGTGAGTTGCGTGTAGTTGCGCTTCTCGGCAGGTTTTGCGCTCTTCTCGACATAGCCTCGAGCGATGATTGTCGAGATGGTCGGAGCGTAGGTCGAAGGACGACCGATGCCGAGCTCCTCCAATCGCTTCACCAACAACGCCTCGTTAAATCGCATTGGTGGTGTCGAGAAACGCTCTGTGGCGGTTATTGTCTGTCGCACAAGTACCTCACCTTCGCTTACTGCAGGTAACTTTGCGCTCTCGTTACCCTCGCTTGGCTCCTCGTCGTGCGACTCGGAGTATAGGCGCAAGAAACCATCGAAATCGACCACCTCGCCCGTGGCGACAAAGTGTTGCGCCTCGTCTGACATGGCGATGGTTATGGTCGTACGATTTATGTCGGCCGCCACCATCTGTGAAGCTACGGTGCGCTTCCAAATCAACTCGTAGAGTCTCTTCTCGGCAGCTGTGCCCTCGATGGTGTGGTTGTTGATATAGGTCGGGCGAATAGCCTCGTGAGCCTCCTGCGCACCCTTGCTGTGGGTGGTGTAGTTGCGACGAGAGGAGTACTTCTCGCCAAACATCTCGCAAATCTCCTTCTTGCAGGAGTTGAGAGCCAAATCCGAGAGGTTTACCGAGTCGGTACGCATGTAGGTTATCAAGCCTCGCTCGTAGAGCTTCTGCGCTATGGACATTGTCTGCGATACCGACATTGCGAATTTACGACCCGCCTCCTGTTGCAGTGTCGAGGTGGTAAATGGAGGCGCAGGGTATCGCTTCGTAGGCTTCATCTCGCTCTTCTCGACGACAAATGTTGCACCCTTGCAACGCTCCAACATTGCCATAGCCTCCTCCTTCGTAGCAAAACGCTCGGCAAACTCCGCCTTAAACAGGGTTTTGTTGCTATCGTTAGCCGAGTAGAACTGCGCCACAACACGGTACGACGATGTTACCACGAAGTTTATAATCTCGCGCTCACGCTCCACGATAAGTCGCACCGCCACACTCTGCACACGACCTGCCGACAATGCAGGGCGCACCTTCTTCCAGAGTATTGGCGAGAGCTCAAAACCTACAAGGCGGTCCAAAACTCGACGAGCCTGCTGTGCGTTTACGAGGTTCATATCCACACGGCGTGGCTCCTCGATAGCCTTCAAAATAGCATTCTTGGTAATCTCGTGAAAAACGATACGCTTGGTGTTGTCGAGGTTTAAGTTCAGCACTTTGCTCAAGTGCCAAGCAATAGCCTCTCCCTCGCGGTCTTCATCGCTTGCCAACCATACGGTCTTGGCTGCAGCTGCTGCCTTGGTGAGTTCGGCCACGAGTTTTCCCTTCTCTTGCGGTATCTCGTAGGTCGGGATGAAACCGCCCTCGATATCTATGCTGAGGTCCCTCTTTGGCAGGTCACGAATATGACCGAAACTCGATTTTACAACAAAATCTTTACCGAGAAACTTCTCGATGGTCTTTGCCTTTGCCGGAGACTCAACAATTACTAAATTCTCTTGCATCTTCTAATTAAGTATATCTTTTGGTACAGCCACAGTGACTCTTTGTTCCCGCTGCCGTACGAACAAACATCATCTATTTCACTAATGTGTATGTGAGGTCTATCTCTATCGGTGCATCTACCGTTGCACCATCATCGCCCGTGGTCATACCCTGCACCTTGCTTGTCTCGAAGCTGTAGAGTGAGTAGGCCTCCGTGCCGATGTATATTGTGCGAGGTGTGTAGCCGCTATCATCTTCGTTGAAGAGGTAGCTGCCATCCTCCTGCTTAACCTTCTTGGCGTAGTTCACGAGTCGCTGTATATGTGCCGTGATGTTGAATACATAGCAACCACGGCTGCGGTCGAGATATCCGTTGTAAGGAAGATCTATCTCTTGTCGCTTCTCGTATGCGTAGTCGTAGTCGAGTATAGGCGACAAGGTCACATACTCGAGATACGAGCCGAGGCGTGTGAACGACTCATCGAGCAGTGGTGCCAGCGTTGCAGCATTACCTTGTGTGACCTGCCAATCGTAATCGGCACCCGTAACATACATCGTGAGCAGACACTGGTTTATGCCTATCTTGGTGTATGTGGCATCCGCCTGCTCCTCCAGGGCTATAACCTCGTCTAACCAATCATCCGTAAAGGACAACTCAACCATCGGACCACCCAAACCCTCGATATAGCAGGTCGAGACCTTTGTGCGCTCCTCGATCTTCTTTTTCGGACTCATCTCTATGTTTGAGAGCAGTGCGGGGGCACTTGTGGTGCTCTGCGAGAGGTCACGCTCAATTTTATTCACCGAGAGGTTGTGCTCGGTGTACTCGTCGTAGAAGTAGTAGTACATACCCACCGTATCCTTGATGAGTGAAGGATCTTTCGGGTTGCGGTTTCGACCACGCAACATCAGACCCGAGGCATCGAGCAATGTGGCGTACATAGCACCCTCGCTGCCATTTGGCAGACTCTCTACATCTGGTTTGATGTAGATACCAAAGAACTTCTTAACCCACTTGTTCTCATCCTGATATATCTCGATACTGTCACGGCCATATCCGTCCCAATCGCTATCCGGGGCGTTGTAGTCGTCGGGTATAAGCATCAGCCTACGCACAAAATCCCAGGTCTGCTCCGAGAGCCCGTTATATGGTCCCTTTACAACATCGAGGGCGACGCTGGAGGTTGAAGGACCCTGTGTTGAGCCTTCGGCCGGGAATGTGAAGGTGAATATAGGGCGGTCCTCATCGTACATACCCGAGAGGTCGCAGTTGCTGTAGGCGGTCGAGTCCTCGCTCTTCAATACATTGCCCACAAGTGTCTTCTTCAGCTCATAGACATTGTATTTGATAGGAACAAGGGTGTCGCCACCATAGCTGTTTATCGTGAGCAGCAACTTCATCGTGTCGAAAATAGGCAGATAGCCGAAGCCCTCCTTCTTGTCAATCTCGTTCATATAGATTATCGAGGAGGCAAAGCCTGCCGAGCGCACACCGAAGATGTCGCTACGACGCACACCCATATATCCCGACGGGATATTCGACGAGAGTATCGAGTCGGTACGGAACTGTCGTGTCTCGACGAAGTTCTTGCCGTTGGCCGGGAACTTCTCGTTTGTTCCATCGCTGTTGATGCGGATGATGTTGTTGCCCTGATACTTCAAATGCTTCATCACCATAACCTGCTCCTCGGGCATCAGGTTTGAGCCGAGAGTGCTGTCTGCCACCATCGTGCACCCCGCGGTTGCGAGTGTCACGACTGCGACAAAGAGCGTGCAGGCTATGCGTTGAAACAGCTTAGAAGAGACTCTCATAAAATTTGTCATAGTTATCGTAAAAACCTTCGCTCTCTGGTGCTTGGTACTCGAATACTCGCTTGCCTTGAGTGCGAGCGTAGTCGAGCAACGATGCGTTGGCCCTCTCCGAACCTGCAACGACACCATCAGCATTGTCTATAACGAAGCGCATCAGATTTTCGTATGAAGGTGTAGCGATTTTCTCCAAACCTACATCTTCGACACCCTCATTGCGGAGCTTCTCGGCGAGCGAGCTGTCGAGAGGAGCATTGAACTGCTCTTCATATAGCGATACTACGATTTTTGTGTTCGAGAGTACGGGGTCGTCGGTAAATACCTTGCGAAGGTATAGCGGTACAATAGCCGAGAACCAGCCGTGACAGTGTACCACCGAAGGCTTCCACTGCAACTTCTTCACCGTTTCGAGTACGCCACGAGCGTAGAACATCATGCGTGCATCGTTGTCCTCAAACTCCTTGCCCTCCTCGTTTGTGAGGGTGGCCTTGCGGGAGAAGAAGTCGTCGTTGTCGATGAAGTATATCTGTATGCGTGCCGCAGGTATCGACGACACCTTGATAATCAACTGATGGTCATTGTCGTTGATTATGAGGTTCATACCCGAGAGGCGTATAACCTCGTGCAGTTGGTTGCGTCGTTCATTCACGCAGCCATAGCGAGGCATAAAGGTGCGTATCTCGTTGCCGTGCTCCTGCATAGCCTGCGAGAGCTGACGACAGAGCATAGACTCCTCATTCTCGGGCAGGTAAGGCATAATCTGCTGACATACATAGAGTATTTTGTTGTTTGCCATAGTTTTTTCTTTTTTGGGTGTGAGACTCTAAAAAAGTTAAAGAATGAGCATAGCATCGCCGTAGGTACCAAACCTGTAACCCTCCTCGAGAGCAACCTTGTAGGCGTTCATTATAGTGTTGTAGCCTCCAAATGCCGCCACCATCATCAACTGTGTGGAGCTTGGGAGGTGGAAGTTCGAAACAAAGGCATTTGCCACCGTAAAGTCATACGGAGCAAAGATAAACTTGTTGGTCCAACCCTCCTGCGGAGTAATCATACCGTGTGTCGAAACCACCGTCTCGAGTGCGCGCATTACGGTTGTGCCTATAGCCACAACCCTCTTGCCATCGCCCTTGGCCTTGTTTATGAGGGCAGCCTGATCCTCCTCGACAAAGAACTGCTCCGAATCCATCTTGTGCTTCGAGAGGTCCTCCACATCTACGGTGCGGAAGTTACCCAAACCGGCATGAAGCGTGATGAAGGCTCGGTCTATGCCGAAAATCTCCATGCGCTTGAGCAGGTGCTTCGAGAAGTGCATACCCGCTGTCGGTGCAACCACGGCACCCTCCTTTGCAGCAAATATTGTTTGGTAGTTCTCGGCATCTTCAGGCTCAACTTTCTCTCTCACATATCGTGGCAGCGGAGTCTCGCCAAGGCGATAGAGCACCTCCTTGAACTCCTCGTGCGAACCATCGAAGAGAAAACGCAGCGTACGACCTCGGGATGTGGTGTTGTCGATAACCTCGGCACCCATAATGTCATCCTCACCGAAGTAGAGCTTGTTGCCGATGCGGATTTTGCGTGCAGGATCGACCAATACATCCCACAGACGCAACTCTCGGTTCAACTCACGAAGCAGGAAGACCTCAATCTCGGCTCCTGTCTTCTCCTTGTTGCCGTAGAGTCGTGCGGGAAAGACTTTTGTGTCGTTGAAAACAAAGATGTCACCCTCGTCGAAATACTCAATGATCTCCTTGAAGGTGCGATGTTCGATTTCGCCCGTGTCACGGTGCACAACCATAAGTCGCGCTTCGTCACGATTTGGCGCAGGGTGGTGCGCAATAAGCTCGGGCGGAAGGTCGAAGCTGTAGTGTGAAAGTTTCATAATATGTTATTAAAAAGTATCTCCGTAGTCTGTTGCAGTCAAAAACGACGCAACAACTAAATTAACTACGAAAAAATCAAGATTTTGTTTCGTCAAGAGGGAGTTTTTTCAAAAAATCTTCCAAATCTATCGCCTCCGCCTCGGTGAAAGCTCCATTGCGGGTGCGACGCAACGAGGTGAGGTAGGCTCCGCTATCGAGAGCCTCGCCAATCTCCTGCGCCAGAGAGCGAATATATGTGCCCTTGCTGCACTCGACACGAATACGGATTTTCGGAAGGTCGTACTCCTCGAGCGTGATGGAGTAGATGTTGATAAGGGCCTTGCGCAGCTCGACTTGCTCGCCTGCACGAGCCAACTCGTAGGCACGCAGACCCTCGACCTTCTTTGCCGAGTAGATTGGCGGAGCCTGCAGACGCTCACCCGTGAGCGAGAGCAATGCTGCCTCGACCTTCTCTCGAGTTATGTGGTCTATAGGGTAGGTCTTATCAACGGGATGCTCCATGTCGTAGCTCGGTGTCGTTGCTCCGAGCATCAGCTCCGCCACATACTCCTTGCGCTCGGCTTGCAGAGCATCGACCTGCTTCGTGGCCTTGCCAATGCAGACGAGGAGGATGCCCGTTGCGAGTGGGTCCAATGTTCCGGCATGGCCGACCTTGATTTTGCGGAAGCCCATCTTGTTAAGACGGAACTTTATCTTGCGCACCACATCCGATGAAGTCCACTCCAGCGGCTTGTCGATAACGGCGATATACCCCTCGCGGAAGTCGTAATCTTTGAGCTGCTCCATATATTATAATAGGTATGTCGCAATTGTTATGCAACCTACGATGGCGCAATACACCGCAAAATATATCAATTTGCCTCGTTTCACAATCTCGAGCATAAACTTGCAGGCCAGACATCCTGTCACGAAGGCTGCGATGAAGCCCGCCACAAGCGGCAACACCTCCACGCTGCCACCGAAGTCGCCTTTGAGGAGGTCGAGCAACGCATTTCCGAGAATTGGCGGCAACACCATGAGGAACGAGAACTGCGCCACGCTCTCCTTGCGGTTGCCGAGCAGCAGACCTGTCGCTATCGTTGTGCCGGAGCGTGAGAGTCCCGGCAGCACAGCTACCGACTGCGCCAAACCGATGATGAATGCGTCACGATACGATATTGTCTCCTTTTGGCGAGGCTTTGCCTTGTATGCGAAGGTGAGGAGCGCAGCCGTTATGAGCAACATTATACCCACGACGAGCAACGACGAGAATGCCGCCTCGATATAATCCATCAAGCAGAAGCCCACGATGCCGATTGGTATCATCGATATCACGATTTTGAGGATGTAGGCCTGTTCGTCGTTGAATTTGCGTGAGAAGGCACCACGCAGGATGCGCCACACCTCGTGCCACAGCACCACTATCGTACTCAAAACCGTTGCTGCGTGGAGTGCCAGCGAGAAAGTCAGGTCCTCTTCGGCAGCGAGGTCTGTGCCGAGCAGCTCCGATGCGAGCATCAGGTGACCGCTACTCGATACGGGCAGAAATTCGGTGAGCCCCTGCACAATACCCATAATTATTGCTTGTAGAATATCCATTGTAACCCCGTTTTGTTTTCTGCCACAAAGATACGAAAATAAATCGCACATCTTTTCGTCGTGCGAGCAAAAAAAACAAAAAAAAATGTACGATTTTGTAAAAAACTTCTTATATTTGCATCCGTGAAATACCAGATAATCAGCGATTTCTGCGCCTTTTGAGTCCTTTTTGAAGGGTGCGATTTTTGGGGATATGCGCTGATTGTCAGGCGGTTATACGGGTGTATGATTGTGATGCGGGGGGCATTGCAATTTGAAATTTTTGATGCGATGAGAGTTGCCTTGGGGGAGGCAACGCTGTCGTAAAAGTCCCTCATCGAGGGCAAAAGGTGTAGAAATAGTAAACTATTTTGAGCTTTTTTTGGTTAGAACAGCAGTCTAACCTGCTGTTTATGTGCGTTTTTGTCACGCTCGAGCTGTGTCGTGTTGCGATGCGGTGTCGGTCGTGCGGTGAAGTATAATACAGGCAGCGTTCCATCAGCCTACATTATAAACAAACATATTTTTTAACTTATTTACTAACTAAAAAAACACACAATGAAAAATTTGGCAAAATTTTTTGTGGCGGTAGCGGCTTTGTTCGTGGGCGTATCGTGTACGACAGACACTACCGAGGACCTTGGTCAGCAGATCGTTGGCAAGGGTCAAACTGTCCTCACCGTTTCGACCGGTGAGTCGGTGCTTGACACCAAGACTTCGCTTGGCGGTAAGGTGGATGGCACCTATCCAATCTATTGGAGCAATGGCGATCAGCTCTCGCTCAATGGAGTTGCTTCGGCTCCTTTGGCAAATGTTGAGGCAAACTCAACCTCTGCTACTTTCACTTGGGAGGGTACTTTCGACGCACCTTTCTGCGTTGCTTACCCTGCAAGTGCCGAGGGTACTGTAACCTTCGCTGCCGAGCAGGAGTATGTTCCTGGTACATTCTCGCAGAACGCTGTGCCTATGATTGGCTACTCTGACGAGGTGGGCGTTTCGGGCGTACAGCTCGAGTACCTCGCAGGCGTGCTTCAGTTCAATGTTTCGGGTGCTGCTACTTTGGCAAGTATGATTATCGAGACTGTTGATGGCACACCTATCGCAGGTGTATTCGATTGTGACTTCGCAACCGGCACTGTTAAGCCACAGGCAGGTTCGCGCTCCTCTATCGAGTACTCGTTTGGCGAGGATGGTCTTAACATCTCGGGTGGTAAGTCGTTCCACGTTGCAGTTCCTGCAGGTAAGTACGACGCCGTTAAGGTTATTATGCTCAACGCCGAGGGTGGTGCTTTCGAGGGTACTATTCAGGCAGACGGTGTTCCAGAAGAGGAAGGTGGCAGTGGCAAGCCAGCGCTTGCAGCAGGTCAGGTTCGTAAGTTCACTATCAGCAACTGGACAGCAAACAGGACCTACTTCGTTATCAAGGATGCTCAAACTTTGGAGCAGTTTGCAGAGGCTGTGGAAGAGACTCCTGCTTTGGAGGCTGTAGTTTTGAAGGATGTTGATGCTTCGAGCATCGCAGCTACTTGGGCTCCAATCGAGGGCTTTACCGGTATTCTTCGTGGTAATGGTAAGACTATCAGTGGCTTGACACAGCCTTTGTTTGGTGAGTTGAAAGGTACTGTAACTAACTTGACACTTAACTCGGAGGTTGTTGCCGGTGATGGTGTTGAGGGCGAACTAGTAGTGGTTGGACAAGATAAAAATGGTAATGATGTTTATGGCTCGCAAATTTTCTATGGATTGTTTGCGAAGAAATTAGTTGGTATTTCTACTACTGAGGGTGAAGTTACAACTGTTGCGCACGCTCAGCTTATCAGCTGCGTTGCTAAGGGTTCGTTGACTATCAACAATAGTACTGCAACCAACCATACATATGCTGCTAGCTTCTGCTTCGGTGGTTTGGTCGGTCTTGCTCGTGACGCAAAAATCATTGGCTGTACAAACGAGGCTGTAGTTACATCAATCAAGTATGCAAATGCAAGCGCACAAGCTAAACCGTATGTAGGTGGTGTTGCAGGTTTGGTTTACACAACAGAGATGAAAAACTGTGTAAACAAAGCTTTGGTTGATTGGAATGATACTACTTCTTCTAAATACCAGACTTGCCCTCATATCGGTGGTGTTGTAGGTTATATCGAGGCCGGTTCGAGCTTCTCTGACGGCAAAAACTTTGGTGAGATTAGGACTCAGAAATCTATCCGTACCGGTGGTGTTGGTGGTGTTATAGGTTGTACTGAGGTCTCTGTGACTAATGCAGAGAACCACGGTGTCCTCAATATCGGCTCTGACAATGGTGAGAATCGTTACACCGGTGGTATTGGTGGCGTTGTAGCTCGTGTTGGTGCAGCTATAACACTTACAAACTGCGACAACCACGCTGCAATTAACTATACTGCAGACTTTACAGTAATGCGTCTTGGTGGTGTCCTTGGCTCTTCGCAGAATGCTGACCCTAACACATCTGCTACTACAGCAGCAACTCAGTTTGCTGTTAAGATGACAGATTGCGACAACTATGGTCCTATCACTATTTCTGGTAAGAAGAAAACTCCTGGTGCTGCTGATAATGTAAGTGGCCCTCGTTATGGTCTCTTCTATGTTGGTGGTCTCTCGAGCTGGAATACTGGTGCTATCACAAACTGTAAGAACCACAAGAGCGCAACTATCACTATCAGCGGTGGTGGTGTTCTCGACTATGGTGTTGTAGCTTCTGGTAGCAATGGTATTGAGACTGTTCCTCAGACCTGTATTGGTGGAGCATTTGGTCGTAAGGCTTCTTCTGGTGGTACTATGTACAACGATGCTGATATTATTATCAGTGGTGTTTGGACAAATGGTAACACTTCGTCTGATAAGACTAAGTCAACAACCGATGTATTTATCGGTGGTATCTATGGTAACAGCACTTGCTCGGCTGGTAAGAGTGTTAACACTGGTAACATTATTATCAATGAGGGTACATCATTCAACTGCGGTTTGTGGATTGGTGGTGTAGCTGGTCGTATGTCATCTAGTCAGTCAGGCTTGACTAACAGTGGTAATATTACATATTCGGGTGTTAAGTGTACTAACCTCCGTCTTGGTGGTATTGCAGCTGTTTCGAGTAGTACACAGACAAACGCTACCAACAGTGGCGACATCACTATCAATGGAACATTCGGATTCCCAACTGATGGTAAATTTGTATTCAATGTAGGTGGTGCTGTTGGTCACTTGGGTAACACTGCAACAAGTGTGACTAACAGTGGTGACATCAATATCTCGAGTCCATTGGTTGTACCAAGCACATCTACTTGGGGTAACTTCGGTATCGGTGGTATCGCAGGTCGTGGTGCTGTAAAATATGTGGATGTTGAGAATACAGGAAATATCACTGTATCGTCGAACTTCGCAGCTGTTCCTACAACAACTACTGGAGAGGGTGAAACCGCTGAGACTACGAATAACTATACTATGCACCCTATTCTCATTGGTGGTATATATGGTTATGGTTCTACTGGAGACAACGATGGTATGGACAACAGTGGTGACATTACTGTATCGGGTACTCACTCATATACTTCGGGAGCTCTCAGTGTCAGCGGTATCTACTGCCGTGGTAGTAACTCAGATACTAATGTTATGAAGAACTGTCATAACACTGGTGCTATCAGTGTATCAACTATTCAAGAGTCGGCTTCTGCTTCTACAGAGGTTGCAGGTATTGTTACATACCAGATTCGTGGTACACAGCAGGATAGCACTAACAATGGTCCTATTACATTTACTGGTAAGACTGGTCACTTGCAGATTGCAGGTATATCTACCGACGATGCTGCTGGTGTTAAGTTTATCAACTGCGACAACTTGGAAAAGGGTGTAATCACTGTAAATGGTGATACCGGTAAGGATAAGGATCACTATGCTTATGTAGGTGGTATTCTCTTTGCTAACGAGAATAGCATTACTCTTCAGGATTGCGACAATAAGGCTGCTATCTATGTCACAAACACTAACGCTACTAAGAAGTCATTCATGTATGTTGGTGGTGTTGCAAGTCGTTTGACAACTTCTCTAACCTTTACAAACTGTACTAATAGCGGTGCTATCAATTTGTTGTCGGCTGTTAAGTATGTAGGTGGTTGCGTCGGTCAGGTGTCTTTGGATGATGGATCGGATATCTCTTCTTGGACTGGTCTCAGCAATAGCGGTGATGTTATTTACACCAAGGAAGCTCCGGGTGAGGTTACTTATATCGGTGGTGTTGTAGGTGAGGTTGATGGTGCAACTGGTACTATCAAGCAGTGGCACAACTCGGGCGATGTTAAGGTTGCTGTTGATGCAACAAAGGCTATTAACAAGCGTGTGTTTGTTGGTGGTGTTGCAGGTTTGACAACAGCTGTGACATTCTCGTACTGCTCGAACACTGGTGACATTCTTGCTCCTTGGAGCCGTCGTACAACTACTGGCGCTACTGCTGATATCGCATCTTGGGTTGGTTTGTTGACTGGTGCAAGATATTACCACACAGGTGCTGATAATAGTGCAGCCGAGCCATCACTTCGTTATGCTGATAACTGCCTCCTCAAGGGTACTGTCAAGCGTTTGAAGACCGATAACAAGACTGTTGATGAGTGCGTGGTTGATACTGTAGAGGAGGTTTACAAGTATGCATTTGCCGAGCCAGGAAGTATGGAGGGCGAGCAAGACCCAACATTGTTTATGACCAATATCTCGGTTACAACAATGCCTGTTGAGCCAACAGAGGAGTAATTAACGGAGTAGTAATTTGAAAATAAGAAAGGAAAAAGATATGAAAAAGACAGTTTTGAATAGCTACTCGGCGCCACAGATTGAGTTCTACACAGTAGCAATCGAGCGTGGCTTCACTTTGAGCGACGGTACAGGTACCGGCATCGGTCTCCCAGGTATGCCTGGCGAAGATGGTGGCGAGCTTTTACCGGACGCATAATCTAAAAATACATTTTCAAAAGACCTCCCGAAAATCTCGGGAGGTCTTTCTTTTATTCGGAAAATTTTGTACTTTTGCGTGAAATTTTTTCGAAAATGCTATTTACGGATATCATATACGGACCGGTGCACTCACGCCGCTTGGGGTTGTCGTTGGGGGTTAATCTCCTGCCGTTGCACTCGAAGTTGTGCAGCTTCGACTGCATATATTGCGAGTGTGGCTGGAACGCTGACAACCGCACAGCCCGCCCCCGCTTCAATGCCCGTGAGGATATCCGTACCGCTCTCCGCCACACGCTCTCGAAGATGGCGGGCGAGGGGGCGTTGCCCGATGTGATAACATTTGCGGGCAATGGCGAGCCAACGATGCACCCCGACTTCGAGGCGATAATCGATGACACGATAGCGTTGCGCAACGAGTTGGCACCCGAGGCGAAAATCTCGGTGCTATCGAATGCCACGCAGCTTCGTCGCAGCGATGTGGTGCGGGCTTTACAGAGGGTGGATAACCCTATCCTCAAGCTCGACTCGGCGATAGAGGCGACAGCGCAGGCGATAAATAAGCCGTGCGGAGTCTACTCCGTAGCCGAGGTGGTCGAGCAGCTCAAGGCATTTCACGGCAACTTCATCCTGCAGACGATGTTCCTGCGGGGCGAGCATAATGGCATATATATTGACAACACAACCGAAAACGAGTTCCTCGCTTGGGCTGCGGTGGTTGGTTATCTCCACCCTCGGAGCGTGATGGTCTATTCGATAGACCGAGCGACGCCGTGCAAGACATTGGAGAAGGTCGAGCGTGACGAACTCGAAGCGATAGCCGAGAGGGTGCGAGCCCTGGGCATAGAGTGTTCTGCGGTATAGAATTTCTTGCCGTAGAGAATTAGGACAACGGCAAAAAAAGAATTTTATACAATGTACAATATAGAACTATATCTTTTGATACCTTTTGTGGTGATGCTGCTCTCGATAGCGATTATGCCACTCCTTGCGCCTCGTTTTTGGGGCAAAAACGCAAATAAACTCCTCTTTGTCCTGATTATTGCGGTGCCGACAGCCGTGATGCTCTCCCGTGCGGGCTTGGGCGACAACCTCAAGCACCAGATGCTCTACGACTATGTGCCATTTATCGTGCTTTTGGCAGCGTTGTATGTCGTGACGGGCGGTATCCGCATAAACTACACCACCTCGCCGACACCTGTGGTAAATGCAGCGATAATGTTTGTGGGCTACGGCTTGGCCTCGGTGGTCGGAACGACAGGAGCCTCGATGCTGCTTATTCGACCGCTGCTCGAGATAAATCGTGACAGGCAGTACAAGGTCCACACCATACTCTTTTTTATCGCCATGGTGGCAAACTGCGGTGGCGTATTGACTCCGCTGGGCGATCCGCCACTCTTTATGCTCTATCTGCGTGGTGCGGAGTTCTCGTGGTTCCAGACACTCTTCCCGCAGTGGGTTTTTGTGGGCTCGGTGCTGCTTGCGGTCTATTTTATCATCGACACCTACATCTGGAAGCGCAAGGAGCTGCTCGGTGTGCGCCCACGCTCGGAGGGGGAGTTCGACGAGCCTGTGAAGATATCGTTCAGTGGCACGGTGAACATCTTTTACCTCTCGGCGATACTTCTTGCGGTGGCCTTTGTAAACCCTGCGAAGATACCGGCTATGGCGGCCGAGGATGCACCGTGGTATATGCGTTTTCTGCGTGAGATTGTGTTGATGGTGGTGCTGATACTCTCCATAGTATCTACACGCAGGCGTGTGCGTAAGGAGAACCACTTCTCGTGGGAGCCAATCACCGAGGTGGCGATACTCTTCGTGGGCATCTTCGTGACGATGACGCCGGCACTGCTCTATATGAGCGAAAATGCCGCCTCGCTCGGCATCACGGAGCCTTCGCAGTTCTACTTCCTCTCGGGTGCGTTGAGCTCGTTCCTCGACAATACACCTACAGCCGTGGCGTTCCACACCATAGCGGCAGGTCTGCCCGTGGCGGAGGGTGCAACCCTCATGGCGGGAATACCCGAGACGATGTTGTCGGCCATTGCGCTCGGCTCGGTGCTGTTTGGTGCGATGACCTATATCGGCAATGGACCGAACTTTATGGTCGCAGCGGTGGCCGAGAATGAGGGCGTGCGTATGCCGTCGTTCTTTGGCTATATCTTCAAGTTCTCGCTGCTGGTTTTGTTGCCGACATATATTCTGGTAGCACTCGTATTCTTTTAGCGAAAAGAATAACACAAAAAATATGGCACCTTCCGTTGGGAAGGTGCCATATCTGTTTTGTGGCTAATGCCTACTTTGCGTAGTTGAAGCCTACCGAGCCGTTGAGAGGCACATCGATGATATTGTTCACATAGAACTTACCATCGCTCTCCTTCGACGATACGAAGACTACGACATGGCAGTTCTCCATATTCCAGTGATTCTCGACATCGAGAATGAAGCGTGTATTTGCATACTCACCGCTGTTGATTGTACCAACCGAAAGACCTGAATAGTCTCTACCACCTGCCTTGCTATCTACATAACGCACACAGTTGTTGTGGGTGTTGTCTGCACTGCTCAAAGCATTGCTCTGTGGGCTCTCAATGCCATCTTCGAGTACCCACATACCAACACGGTATTCGCCAGCAGTGTTTGCCTTAACCTTTGCAAGAACAGCGATTGTACCATTCTCGCTGTCGTACAACGAGGTTGCAGCAACAGCAGCACGAGCCTCTACACGCTTTATGGCACCACTGATAACATTGTTGACAGCAGTCTGGCTGTTATAGTTGCTGGTTTTGTAGTTCTTGTGCATATCAGCAACGATAGTTGGGAAACCGCTAACGCCCATTGCCGAAGTCAAGATAGGGTTATCGAGGTAGGCATTGTCGTTTTGAGTGTGCTGGTGAATTGCGCATAATACAACCTCGTTACCATAGGTCTCCAAAGCAGTACGCAGAAGCTTCGACATATAAGGGCAGTAAGGGCACTCGCTACCGGTAAACTGAGCAAGCAATATGCGACGAGCAAAGTTGAGGTTGCTTGGCTCGGCATCAACCGGAGCCTCAGGCATAGCTACCTCCTTGGTTACACGCACGGTGATAAAGTTCGACAACATATCGCCATTGGTGGGGTGGTGATAACCGGCCTGAAAACCGTATGTACCCGGAGTGTCGCTTGTAAACTGAAGGTTTGGCACCTCGATAACTACACCCTTTTCATTGTAGAGTGTAATCTCGTCAGCCGAAAGGCGCTTGTTGCCAATCTTAACTATGAGCTGTGCAGTCTCGATATTTGCCATAATAGAACTTGGATTAGCCGAGAGGGTGAGTGCGCCATTGCCCTCGTCACCGCCATTCTCGGCACAAGCACCACAGAGCATTGCTGCGATGCAGAGCATCAAAAGTGATTTTAGACTCTTCATAATAATATTGTTTTTTAGTTATACATTTGTTTCGATTAGAACGATGATGTCAGCATAAGGCTTACACCCGTATAGGCAGGGGAGTAGCGACACACACCGCCCGAGCAGACATATCCTGCACGGTTACGACCATAGCTGAGCTGCACTCGAGTGCGGTTGTGGGTGTAGCTGAAACCGCCATTATAGTAGTGTACCTTTGTCAGGCCAAGGTTGTACATATCGCTGGCAAAGACACTCCAACTTGGGGCGATATTGAACTCCAAAAGTCCTGCAACCCAGTCGCCCTCATACTCCTTCGAGTGGAGGTACTGCAACTCCAAGCGCAATGACTTCTTGCGGTCAATCTTGTAGGTTACATCGCCTACAACGGTGTGTGAGGTTATGGTCTCGCCATAGTTGTCACGCTGCTGCATCGAGTAGAGGAGTATGGTCTTCCACTTCTTGCTCCATTGACGCTCCACATCGGCATTGACATCCAACCACAACAGTTTATGCTGCGTGTTAAGTTCGCTAGGAGTGCTATAGAATATCGAAGCGTTGGCGTGGAAGTTCCAATGGCGGTAGCGGCTATTCTTGCTACGCAACGAGTAGCTTACATCGACCTGTCCGCCCATCTCACCATC
The DNA here is from genome assembly GCA_015059685.1 of Rikenellaceae bacterium. GTDB lineage: Bacteria > Bacteroidota > Bacteroidia > Bacteroidales > Rikenellaceae > Alistipes. Next base: position 33,213 of record SUZW01000003.1, read on the forward strand.
ACTATGCACCTGATATGGCTCGAGGTTGGCGAGCATATAGGTGTATTGGCGTGTCAAGGCAGGCAGATAGTTGAGAGTGTTGGCAGCTGTAGTATCATAGAGTGATACTCGTGTACCCATATGGCTCAACTGGCGATATGTTGCCGTGATACTGAAGGTCTTGTAGCTATATGCGGCCTCTCCAAGAATAGCGTATCCACTCTTTGCTGTTGGGGCAAATGCGCTCAAGTCCTTGCTTTTGTGAACATACTCTCCACGCAACGACAAACCGTTCCACGAGAAGTTCAAACGACCCGAATACATCAAAAGATTTGTCTTGTCCATACCGGATTCGGCAAAGATTTCCGGAGAGTAGTCGAAGCTGTCTGGCTCGAGGTCGAGCTTCTGGTAGCGGTTTACGAAGCTACCCTCCAACGAGAGGGTTGCGCTCTCCTGAATACCGCAGATATCGGCCAACGAGATACTTAAATCGGCACCACGCACCCAAGCCTTGGCGTAGGTAGTGTGGAGGCGAGGGCGACCATACATCGCCTTCACCGCAACGAAGCGACCGAAGTTGTAGCCCGCACGAACACCCTCGAGCGAGTTGTTCAAGCCGAGCTGACGATCCTCGAACGAACGGTAGATAAGGCCGTTACCATATTGGTCGTAGATATCGCCGACGAGTACTTCGAAGTTCTTGTCACGCCACTGAATATACTTCGAGGCGAGGTAGAACTTGAAGCCATCGGCCAAATCCTCGTAGCCCTGCAACACAGGCAGGAAGGCGTTGCACTGAATACCTGCCGAGAAGCGGCCGTTCATATAATCGACCTTGATGTAGTTGTTCGAGCCGAAGTGGTCGTCGGGAGCTGCTCCGAGGGCCTTATCATCGAGGTAGCCGATAGACTGTGACTCGAAGCTACCCGACACCTGTCCCTTGCCGATGCGCTTCTGTGCTACGGCCGAGGTGCAGAGTGCGAGTCCTAATGCTATTAAAAGAAGTCGTCTCATCGCCACTATTTCTTCTTTTTCTCCTTTGTCTTACCCTCTTTGAGGTCGAGTATCTTGTCGAACAACGACTCCTCGCTACCTGGGGTGTAGCCCGAGTGCGAGTAGATGATATTGCCCTCGCCATCAACCACAAACGACTGCGGTGTGAGCGACACATTCATAGCTCGCTTCAACTCCTGGTTGTCATCGAACAAGCAGATAAACTCCCAGCCTCGTGCCGAGGCCATATTCTTTGCTGTAGCCTTCAATCGTGCATCGTCAATCGACACGGCGATAACATTGAAGTCGGCCTCCTTGCGCCAATCTGCCAAGGCATCGTTTATGGCGTTCAACTCCTGAATACAAGGCTTGCAGGCAATCGACCAATAGGCGATAATCAGCGGTTTTGTGGCGAGTGAGCGCACCGAAACCTCCTTGCCTGTGATATCCTCGATTTTGACATCGGGAAGCTGTTGTGCCGAGAGGGTAGCTACGCCCAACACGGCAAACAATGTAACAAAAAATTTCTTCATCTCTATCTTATCTTTTTAGTACGTGAAACCTCTCTTTCGGTCGGAAGGAGAGGCACACTTCGGGGGTTGCATTGCGCAACCCCTTGTTGTGAAACTATCGTGCGTTACGACTATTCATCGCTTTGCGGAAGTTCTCGCGAGCTTGCTCGAAGCTCACCGCCTTCGCTTCGATGCGGTTGACCTTCTTCGGTGCCTCCTTCTCGAAGTGTGTGCGGAACTTCACGGTTGCAGGCTTGCGAACCTCGCCACCGCCTACAAACTCGATAGGTCTGCCACTCTTGCCGGCAACGCTGCTGAACGAGCCAAGCCCCAACTTGCTTACCTCCGGTGTTGCAGGCTCCTCTGGCTTCTCAGGCTCGGTCCAACCACGAGTCAGAACAATCTCGCTTGTGATAAGGCTGCCGATTGTCGAGTAGCCGGCAGGGCTGGCACTTGTAGCCGGCACATACTGCATAACATTAGGGTAGAGCTTCATCTCGACACCCTTGTAGTTGTAGATGTGAGGCTTGATGGTTATGGTGTTGCCATCCTCGGATACCTCGACAGGGAGGTTGCCCCACTTCGAGACATTGTCCATATCCTTGTCGTCGAGAGGACGATAGATCGACATCAAACCGGTCTTACCATCGGTGGTTGGGTACTCGCAAGCATTTACGAAGTGGAATGTTGTGCCCGACCAACTTGCGAGTGGTACGATACGCTCAACATTTACAGGTACGAACAACGAGCCATCGGCTGCAACCTGGATAAACCACTTCGGACCGAAGTCATATACTGTACCCTCGGTTGTCGAGTTGTAGTATGGCGAAGTGAAGAGGTCGAATGGCGACATGTACTCCAAGTGGTAGTCGTTGCTGCCGCTTGCGTTGAAGTCCAAACCGTGACACATAATGCGGTTCTGACCACGCACCTTCTGGTTGAAGTCGTCGTTTACCTCCTTGAACTCAGCGAAGTACTTGTCGGTCTTCTCGCGAGATACACCGAACTGCTTGAAGAGCTCGTAAATCTCTTCGGTAAGAGTTGCAGGGTAGCTCAAATCACCAATTGTAACCTTGGTCTTATGCTCTACAGTCGAAGTTGTCTCCTCCTTGGTCTCGCTATTTACGAGGGTGTATGTTGTAGTTGCTGTAGCTGTCCAATCGCCCTTCAACGATGTGAAGTATTGCGACTCGATGCGCTCTGCATCAGGTACTCGGCCCGACTTCGAGTCGGCAACACCCGTAGGGTTCGAGCCAATCAAGCTGGTACCTACACGGCCCTCCGAGTTCCAAACCTTCACGGCAAGACGAGTCGTTGCATCCTCACGAGATGGGAGTGACATGGTCAAACCTTCGTCGCTGTTGATAGCTTCGAGGTCGTCCGATGTGAGCCAACCACCATACATATCGACCATCTGCGAGTAGGTGTACTTCGTAAGCATATCGGTCCACTCCGAAGCGTAGTTAGCCAAGTGCTTTGCCTTGTCAACCGGAGCCTGGGTGTAGTTGGTACATCTGATGTTGAAATAGACATTGTATGGGTCGGTAGTCTCCACCGGAGTAACTACAACCTTCGATACAGGGAGCGTGTACTCCGGAAGTGTGAACGAGGTGTGCTGGAACGACTGCTTTGTACTACCATAGCCTGTTTCGTCTATTGTACCTGCGGTAACGCATACATGGTATGTTGTACCTGCGATAACCTCCAAGAAGAACTCACTCAAATTTACCACACTGATGCTCTCGCTGGCATCACCCATATAGCTCAACGATGAAGCCATTGCGTAGTACGAGGTGAGGAACCACTGCATCTTCGACTCATCGCCATCGAGGAAATGCTCAATTACCTGCTGATATGTAGCATCGTCGAAGATACCGAATGCAAACGAACCAACCTGCTTGTCAGGAGTAAAGCGAACCTGTGCATCGGCTGTCGTCATATCGCAAGCCTCTATCTTGACCTTCCCATCAAATGGGTCTGGCTGCTTCGACTCGAACTCCATCTTGAAGTGGAATGCACCAGGCAACCAATAGTTATCCTCGTTTGGAAGCTCGGTGTTGCGGGTAACGAGTGTAGAGAGGCCATCGCCACCACCGTTGCCACCGCCAATCATGCCGAGTGCCGATGCAAAATCATCCAAGAAGGCATCTTCGTCAAATGGGGAGTTATACCAACCCGGACCCCAACCTCCGTAGTCCTCTGCGTGATAAGTAACCTCGCTTGCAAGGAATACGAGTGGCTCGCCCGCAAAGATAGGCATCCAGTATTCAGACTCGAACTGTGGGTGTCCGTTTGAAATATGGTCGTTATCGACATACATCACTGTGTCGCGGGATACGAGGTAGCCCTTGTAAACCTCGTCGTTCTGACCCGCTACAATGAAAGCATCAGTACGATACTTGTCATAACTTGGGGCTTTGAGGTCGTTGTAGGCAGCTTTGTTGATGATGCCCCACTTAATCTTGTTGCCACGCTCCTTAACCTCCTTAGGGAAGGTGAAGCGAATGTGAGCACCGTCGTAGCAGTGCTTGATTACGCAGATATCCTCCTCGTACTCTGGTGCAGAGAAGGAGTAGGAGAATGTCTGCTCGTAAAATCTCGCATTGCCATTCTCGAGGAACTGACCTGCAACATAGACCGTGTAGTCGGTGTTGCGCTCCAAGTCACCAATCTCGATCTTCACGGGGTATGTGCCCGACAAAGCGGTGTGCTTCTCGCCACGCAAGAAGATCTCCATTGCGCTTGGTGCAACCTCGTCTGCTCCGAGAATTACGAATGCATACTCGGCGATGTTCTGCGTTGTGAAGGTCGCATCAACATAGCTCCACGACGAGAGTTCCATCTTCACCTGCATCGAAGGCTTGCCCTCGGTCCTGTCTGTAGTACACGACGAAAGACCCACAACGCCCATCAATGCGGTGATGATCATAAGTTTAGATAAAAATTTACGCATAATATTTTGAATTAAAATGTTTCAAATCGCCCGCAAGATACGAAGAAATTTTGTAATTACTCTAACTTTAGTTAGAAAAAAATAAAAAACAGCCCTGTAAACTATGTTATAGAGCCGTTTTTTTCTCTCATTTTTGAATAAATATGCAGAATTATTGTACTACAAGGTTTTGCACCAACTGTGAGCCGAGGCGGTTATTTATCGAGCGAACCAAGGCCTCACGCTGCATCATCAGCTCGCTGCGCATAACGCTCGACGAGATGTGCACATAGAGCGTACCTCGCACAAAGCGCACCTGTCGTGTCTCGGCAGCAACCACCTCGCCGACAATCTCACGCCACACATGGGGTAGTGAGCCTTCGGCAATTTTGGCGGCAATATCGGGGCTCTTGAATAGTTTGTCGAGCAACTCGCCAATAGGTTGAGCCTTTGTGCGTTTCATATCTTCCTCTGTTATTTTGTTTCGACCTTGCCGTAGGTTACATTGAAGAGTTTGTAGCTACAATCGGCATCGTGGAGTATCTTGCCCATACGCTCGCCATTGCAGTCGGTGATAACGACCTGTCCGAACTCCTCACCCTTGACCAACTCGATAAGTCGAGCCACACGGCTCTCGTCGAGGCGGTCGAAGAGGTCGTCTAACAAGAGTATCGGCTTTTCGCCACACGCCTCGGCAACGATGCGGTATTGTGCCAATTTGAGGGCTATAAGGAGCGACTTCTGCTGTCCTTGCGAGCCATATTTGCGCAGGGCGTAGCCACCAATCGTGAAGCGCATATCGTCACGATGCACACCGCAAGTGGTGTGTCCGAGGATGCGGTCACGCTCTCGTGAGGCGAGCAACAGCTCCTCGAAAGGGGTGTCGTTGAGCTCCGAGCGATACGACAACTCGACCTGCTCGTGGTCGTCGGAGAGTATGCGGTAGTACTCTGCCACAAGGGGTTGCATACGCCCGATAATCTCGGAGCGCAGCTCGTGTATCTTCTTTGCAGGCCCGGCCATCTGCGCATCGTAGATAGCCAACATCTCCTCGTCGGCACCTATTTTAAGGTAACTGTTGCGGTTCGATAGGGCAGCGTTGTAGCGCATTGCAGCCTCGAGATAGCCTCGGTCCAACTGCGACACAAAGGCGTTGAGGTAGCGACGACGCTCATCAGCCGAATCGCTGATAAGCGAGGAGTCGGCAGGCGAGACGATGACCACGGGGATAAGACCGATGTGGTCGGCCAGACGCTCATAGACCTTGCCGTTGCGTTTGAGTACCTTCGATGAGCCTCGCTGGTAGGTGCAGATGATCTTTTCGTTGCGCTCTGTGGCGGTCTTGTAGTCGCCCTCGAGGACAAAGAAGTTCTCACCATGGCGCACACACTGCGTGTCGGTCATGGCGAGTGCCGACTTCGACATCGAGAGGTAGTAGATAGCATCGACGATATTGGTCTTGCAGGTGCCGTTGTCGCCCACAAAACAGTTAAACCCCTCGTCGAGGTGCAACTCCTCTTGCTCGAGGTTCTTGAAGTTCAGAATAGATAGTCGTGTTAGATACATTTTTCCCTCTTTTCATCTGCGAAGGTAGTAATAATTGGTCGCAGTTCAAAAAAAAACTTCAATCTTTGTGGTTTATTAGACAAAAAATTGTATTTTTGTCGATTGAAATGCTAAAATGAATAAATAGCAACTTGAGTATAGGGATAAATAATAACTAAAAATAGAGAGATTATGACAAAGAAAATTCAAAATCAAGAGGAGGTTGCCGTTGCCGAGGCTGTCAGCAAGACCGAGCAATTTTTCGAGAAGAATGGCAAGAAGTGCGTTATCGCATTGGTTGTATTGTTGCTCGTTGTAGCAGCAGGATACGCCTACAAGTTCCTTGTGATGGATAAGAATGAGGCTGAGGCTGCCGAGCTTATCGTTGAGGCACAAGAGCGTTTCTCGGGCGAGACTCCAAACTATGACCTTGCGCTCAATGGCGACGAGGCGGGAGCAGGTTTCTTGGCTGTGGCTGACGAGTATGGCTCGACAAAGGCCGGTAACCTTGCAAAGCACTACGCAGGTATCTGCTACCTCCACCTCGGAGATTTGGAGAACGCTGCAAAGTACTTGGCAAAGTATAAGGCTGTGAAGGGTCTGGCTGCAGAGGTTGTAAATGCGCAGAACCTCGGTTTGCAGGGTGATGTAGCCGTTGAGCAGGGCGACTACGAGAAGGCTGCCAAGCTCTTTGCGAAGGCTGTGAAGGCTTCGGAGAACAACTTTACTGCACCACTCTACCTCTACAAGCAGGCTTTGGCTCTCGTAGCTGTAGGCAAGAATGCCGAGGCGGTTGCTTGCTACAAGGCTATCTCGGAGAAGTATCCTACCTCGGTTGAGGCTCGTGATGCCGACAAGGCTCTCGGTGCTTTGGAGTAGTAGTTGTGTAATGCCTGAAATATGATGGGGCGCCCTTTTGCGGAGCGCCCCATTTCTTGTGTATATGCTTCTGCTATTTTGCCTTGTAGCCTATCTTCTTTAGCAATGCCGCAGGATAGTCGGTGGTGATGTAGTCGAATTTACGCTTCAAGAACCACTCCATATCCTCCTCTCGGTTGATTGTCCAGGCGTTGAGGTGGATGTTGCGTTTGTTGAAGGTTTTGATCCACTCGGGGTGGGCAAAGTAGAAGATGTTTTGGTAGTCAATGGAGGTAAAACCATGCTCCTTCACTTTGTCGGGGTGCATATCCGGCACCTCGTCACGCCACTGTCCGAGGTAGGCGACACGACGGCCCGTGCGCTCCTGCAGGTACTGCAAACCCTTGATGTTCGAGCCCAAGAACTCGCACCACTCCATAGCCCCCTTCTCCTCGATAGCCTGCACAATAGCTCGGCAGAGGCGTAGCGTATATTCGTCGGATTGCATATCCATCTTCACATCGACAATAAGTTTTGTTCGATGCTGCTTCACAACCTCGGTAAGATACTCCCTAAAGGTCGGCATCTTCTCGCCATTCTTCAGCGGGAACTTTATCAACTCGGCATACTTCGACTCTCTGACTCGCAGACCGTGGTGTGTAAGGTCGTGCGTAACAACCAACGAGTCGTCTGCCGTGATGTGTACATCGCACTCCGAGCCGTGACAACCGAGGCGAACAGCCTCACGCCACGAAGCTATCGAGTTTTGAGGCAGCCCCTTCTCTTTCCAGGCTCCACGATGTGAGATGACGCAATTTTTGTGAAGGTTGAACACCTGTGCCGATGCGCTGCCGATACCAAGAATTAGAGTGATAAAAATTAAAATCTTTTTCATAATTATTAGTTTTTTATTGTTTATCTGAATATTGCAGAGTGCAGAGTCGTCATAGTGCTGTCGGCAAATTGCAGTAGCCACCTGAATGTGGTGCTGTATCGTCGGCCACGCTTGCGCCAATGTCGCAACAAATCGACCTTCAACAGATTGTTTACCAGTACGGCTAACCTCTCGATGCCGCACTGCTCGGCAAGGAGCAGAAGCGCAGCGTCGCTCTCGGCAAAGTGTGAGGCCGAGAATTGAGCGTTGTTCATCGCCAGCAGATACTTGCGGTAGATGATGCGCATACGGTCGGCAACGATGTTGCGCAGGAACGAGCATCGTGGCTCCGACTCGAGTGTTGAGGCCTTTTCGATAAAGTATTGTGCCATATTTTTGGTTACGGCCTCGAGTTGAGCAAGACTCCGCAACTGCACGGCACGATCCATCGTCTGCCCCTCACGGGCAGCGTTGTAGCGGTAGAGTGGTATATCCACAAAGGCGATATCCTTGACACGGAAGAGAGGGTAGAATACCCACTCCTGGTCGGTGTATGATATACCCTCGCTTTGGCGGTAGTGCATCTCTCGCAACAGCTCCGTGCGGTAGCACACCGAGTGCATCATAAAGAAACGGATGGCTCCATCTCCAAAGATTTTATCCGCCTCATATCGCTTGCCGTAGTCATAGACCTTGCGACCATAGATGTTGTAGTCGATGCGGTGCTCTCGCTTGCCGTTCCACTCAACAAATGGTGAAACAACCATATCTACACCTTGCAGTGCCTTCAACGAGGTGACGAACTCTGCAATCTTGCCACCATCAAACCTGTCGTCGGCATCGAGTATCTTGACATACTCACCCTGTAGTATCGGGAGAGCTGCATTTATGGTCGAGCCGTAGTTGCCGTTCTCCTTGTCTATGATGCGCACCGTGTCGGCATAACGCTCGGCGTAGCCTCGGGCGATGCGCAATGAGCGATCTCGGCTGCCGTCATTTACGATGACAACCTCGAGGGCGGCCAACGATGGGGTACGCAGTATCGAGTCTATACACTGCGCCAAGTACCCCTCCATGTTGTAGGTCGGAACTATTATCGATAGAAGTTTCATTGCTCTTGCTCGGTTGTATCAAACGAAAGTTTGTATGGTGCATGGTTTATCTGCTCCTCTACGGGTAGCGTAGGGCGCAGGTTAGGGTAGTGGTGGCGCAGATACTCCTCGACATTGCGTGGCAGGCTCACCATCATACCGCCAAACTCACTCTTTACGCTATGCTCGATATTCTCACGCAAAATCTGGTCCTTCGGCATTCGCACGATATTTACCCGTCGGGTATTGCACGAGTTGTAACGCCCCAGCACACTATTCATTATGCGGTATATCGCTTTGCGTGAGAGGAGCGAGGTGGCGCAGCGTATCGCAGCACAGCTTATCCACGACTTCGGTAGAGGCTTGTCGATTTGACACGCTCCGCAGTGGCTCCATAGCCACACCTCTTTGGCCATAAAGCAGTTTATCCAGAACTTCGCCTCGGCACGATGCAACTTCTCGAGCAATGCGTTGTCGGGTATGCGGTCGTAGGGGAAGATATCGACAAATATACCGTGGTGGATATCGAGGTGTCGCCAAATCTCCTCGACGAAGAGGGTGTTGTTGCGCTTGACCTTTGCGAAGTAGAACGGAGTGTTCGGCTCCGAACCAAACCACTCGAGGAAGTACTCGGGTGCAAGGTGTGCGGGCGCTTCACGCAGGAAACGCTCGTAGTCGGCACGCATCATACCTATATCTATATCGTCGTCCCACGGGATGATACCTTTGTAATATAGAGCCCCTATAGCCGAGCCACCCTGTATGAAGTAGGGTATATCCAGCACCTCGCATACACGAATAATCTCGGCAAGTATGCGGTATAACTCCTTGTGGAGTCGCTCCAAATCTCTCTCGTTGTACCTCATATCTACTGCACTAACAGATTGCATCCACGAATATCGCTCGCCTGTACTCGTCCCTCAAGACGGAATGAACCATCGTCGTAGCGTATGCCCATATCCTGCGTGGCAAGGAAGGCGCACGAGTGGAGGTTTGCAAGGTCGATAATATCTATTGCCCCTCGTCGCCCGCACTTCAGTCGAGCAAACGGGTTGTTCACATCCCGTATCAGAATTCGCACCCATTGTGGCACACGGAAGAGTCCATCACCCGAGGAGTAGCCCTGCGACATAAGCTCCGCCATACCATACTCGGAGTCTATCTTCTCTACACCAAAGGCCTCGCACAACACCTTGTGCAGCTCCGCCTTCGGCAACTCCTTGCGTCGCCCCTTCATACCGCCCGTCTCCATAACTATCGTGTCGTGCAGCTTCGGAGCGTACTGCTCCGCCAAGTCGAGTAGAGCGTATGTCACACCGAGCAGAATTTTAGGTTTCGTATCGGCCGCCATATCGTCGAGCAACTGCTTGTAGTTGTCGAGGTAAAAGCCCCCCGAGCCACACTCGGCAATAAGACGCTCGGCCATATATACCAACGAAGAGCCTTGTCGCTCGAGGTACGATGGCAACAGAGCGTAGATGCTCCAATCTTTTGGCTCGCCATAGAACTTGCGGAAGCCCTCGATGAAGGCTCGCTCGTAGAGCGCAAGGTCGGCTACGGGGTGTCGTGAAGGTGTCATACCCGTTGTAGCACTCGAGGTGAAGACAATTTGCGGCTCTCCCTCGCCACAGTAGATATCGTGCGACTTGAAGAGCTCGATAGGCAACATCGGAATATCCTCGATGCGTGTCACGCTACGGGGCTCAATGCCCACCAAACGCAGATACTCGGCGTAGGGAGCGCAGTGTACGGCCTGATGGCGAAACACCGCAAGTGCCTCACGCTCGAAAGCCTCGTCGCTGTCGATACGGAATATGTTGTCGTAGCAAGTCATAGAACAAAGATACAAAAATTTTCACAACAAAGGCTGACTAAATCAACTTTTTAGCCAGCCTCATTGTCCTAAAGAGAGGTATCCCTCGAGTATCAACCCTTCTTGCCCTTTGGAGCAAGTATCATATTCATCTTTTTGCCCTCGAGCTGCGGCATAACCTCCACCTTGGCAATATCCTCCAAAGCGGTAGCGAAGCGGAGCAACAATATCTCGCCCTGCTCCTTGAAGACGATGCTTCGACCACGGAAGAAGACATAAGCCTTAACCTTTGCGCCCTCCTTGATGAAGTTCTCGGCGTGGCGCAACTTGAAGTTGAAGTCGTGGTCATCGGTCTGCGGACCAAAACGGATCTCCTTGATTACAATCTTGGTCTGCTTCGCTTTGATCTCCTTCTGCTTTTTCTTCTGCTGGTAGAGGAACTTCTGGTAATCGACAATGCGACATACCGGAGGTTGAGCATTTGGAGATATCTCCACCAAGTCGAGCTCCATCTCGTCTGCCAACTGCATCGCTTTGGCGATAGGTAGTACCAAATTAGGCTCGACATTGTCGCCTACGATACGCACGGTATCAGCCGTAATTTCATCGTTAATTCGGTGTGGGTTCTCCTTCTCGGGGCGACGGCCACGAGGAGGAAGATTGCCCGGACGAGGTCCTGCCGGGCGTGGCGTAAATGGTTTAAATCCTGCCATTCTGTTTAGCTGTTAGCTATTAGCCATTGGCCATTAGCTTTTTAAGTTTTAATTTTTTAATTTTTAATTTAATGCGTTAGCATTTTTATATTGCTTCAATCTCTTTTGCAACGAGGTCTGCCATATACTTGGCGTACTCTTCGAGCGACATCGAACCCTTGTCGCCCTCGCCCTGTGCACGAACCGATACAGTGCGCTCGGCAGCCTCCTTCTCTCCTACAATCAAGAGGTAAGGGATGCGCTTGAGCTCGTTATCACGGATCTTACGACCAATCTTCTCGTTGCGGTCGTCAATCTGTGTGCGGACATCGTGAGCGTTAAGGTATGCAACAACCTCCTCGGCATAGTCGTTGTACTTCTCCGAGATAGGGAGTACCACGGCCTGGTCAGGGGTGAGCCACAATGGGAACTTGCCTGCGGTATGCTCCAACAATACTGCCACAAATCGCTCCATCGAGCCAAATGGCGCACGGTGGATCATAATTGGGCGGTGAAGTTTATCGTCGGCACCCTTGTAGGTCAAGTCGAAACGCTCAGGAAGGTTGTAATCGACCTGAATTGTTCCGAGCTGCCAGCTACGACCGAGAGCATCCTTGACCATAAAGTCGAGCTTCGGACCATAGAATGCAGCCTCGCCATACTCCACTACAGCGTTCATACCCTTATCCTTGCAAGCCTGGATAATTGCCGACTCGGCCTTCTCCCAATTCTCGTCAGAGCCGATATACTTCTCACGGTTGTTCGGGTCACGCAACGAAATCTGTGCTGTATAGTTGTCGAACTTCAAGGTCTTGAAGATGTAGAGCACGATATCCATAACCTTCTCGAACTCCTCGAGCAACTGATCCGGGCGTACGAAGAGGTGGGCATCATCTTGTGTGAACGAGCGCACACGGGTCAATCCGTGCAACTCGCCTGACTGCTCGTAGCGACATACTGTACCGAACTCCGCCAAACGAACAGGGAGGTCCTTGTACGAGTGTGGCTTGCTACGGTAAATCTCGCAGTGGTGAGGGCAGTTCATCGGCTTGAGCAGATACTCCTCGCCCTCGATAGGTGTATGAATAGGCTGGAACGAGTCCTTGCCATACTTTGCATAGTGACCCGAAGTGACATAGAGGTCCTTATTTCCAATCGGAGGGGTAATCACAGGCTTGTAGCCGTACTGCTTCTGGATGTTGCGCAAGAAACGCTCCAAGCGGTCACGCAACTCTGCACCCTTTGGCAACCAGAGTGGCAAACCTTGACCTACACGCTGCGAGAAGGTGAACAACTCCAACTCCTTGCCTAACTTGCGGTGGTCACGCTTCTTTGCCTCCTCGAGCAATGCGAGATACTCGTCGAGCATCGACTTCTTCGGGAACGAGACACCATAGATACGGGTGAGCATCTTGTTCTTCTCGTCGCCACGCCAATATGCACCCGCTACCGAGGTCAATTTTATAGCCTTGATATGACCTGTGTGTGGAATGTGTGGGCCACGACAGAGGTCTGTGAATGTGCCATTTGTGTAGAACGAAATTGTACCATCCTCCAAGTCCGAAATCAACTCGCACTTATACTCGTCACCCTTCTCGGTGAAGGTCTTGAGCGCCTCGGCCTTCGATACCTCGGTGCGAACCAGCTCCTCCTTCTGACGAGCCAATTCGGTCATCTTCGCCTCAATCTTTGCCAGGTCGGCCTCCAAAATCGGAGTCGGAGAGTCCACATCGTAGTAGAAACCCTGCTCGATAGCCGGACCGATACCGAACTTGATGCCCGGATACAACGCCTGCAACGCCTCGGCCAAGAGGTGCGACGATGTGTGCCAGAAGGCGTGCTTGCCCTCGGCGTCATCCCACTTGAAGAACTTAATTGCACAATCGTTTGTGAGTGCGTGCGACATATCTACGGTCGCACCATCTACCGAGGCTGCCAAACAGTCCGCAGCTAAACGAGGGCTGATACTCTCGGCCACCTGGTAGGCTGTTACCCCCTGCTCAAATTCACGAATTGAGCCATCGGGAAACTGTACTTTAATCATACTGCTTTTATAACTTTTAATTGTTTATGTTTTGCGCCTTCGAGGCTCCACAATCACGAGACGGATTACCTCCCAGTTGCGCAGTGTTTTCAAAATCTAGACGAGAGACGAAAGACGAGAGACGAGAGTTTTTAATGCAGAATTCAGAATGCAGAATTATTTTATATACTCTCTACTCACCACTATCTACTCTTTATCTTCGGCTGCTTGCAAGTCCTTCATCGACACATCTCGACCCTTCTCTCGCTCAAAGTGTTCGAGAGGGTTGCGACTCCAATACCTGTAGTCGTTGCGACGACGCACGATATCTATCGCCTCGTAAATCGCATTGCGCATCGACTGCGCATCGGCAACACCCTTGCCCGCAATGTCGAATGCGGTGCCGTGGTCGGGCGAGGTGCGAACAATGTTTAGACCTGCCGTATAGTTTACACCCTCGGGCGACAACGCCTTGAATGGTGTAAGGCCTTGGTCGTGGTACATTGCAAGTATTGCATCGTACTTTTTATATCCGCCACCTGCAAACAGACCGTCTGCCGCAAGAGGGCCAAAGGCCAATACGCCCTGCTTTGCAGCCTCCTGCACCGCAGGACGAATAATCTGCTCCTCCTCCGAGCCGAGCAGACCGCCATCGCCTGCGTGTGGGTTGAGCGACAACACCGCAATACGAGGCTCGACAACGCCAAAGTCCTGCTTTAAGGTCTGTCGCAGTGCCATAAGCGACGAGGTAATCTTCTCGGCCGAGAGTGACGATGCGACCTTATCGACAGGGATATGTACGGTTTGCAGTGCTACACGCAGTATCTCGCTGCACATTATCATCATCGGCTCACCTTCGGCTTTCGAGGCGAAATACTCGGTGTGGCCCGTAAAGCCAAAGCCCACCTTCTGCATCGACTCCTTGTTTATCGGGGCTGTTACCACCGCTGCCAAGTTTCCAGCTACGAGGTCAGCACTTGCCTTCTCGAGTGCATCGAGAGCCTCTTTTGCCGACTCTTCGGTCGGGCGACCAGCCTCGATACGGGTATCTTTGGCGCCACACTCGACGAGGTTAATCTTGCCACGACGAGCCTCGGCTGCCGAGTTGCAGAGGTGGAACTGCACGGGCTCCAACTCCTCGATGGTGCGCATATAGAACTCGGCAATATGTTTGGCGCCATAGACTACGGGCGTGAAGAGCTCCACAACCGAAGGGTGTGCGAGGGCCTTCAATATAACCTCCCAGCCAACACCATTTGTGTCGCCTTGTGTGATGCCTATCTTGTGCTTATATTCTGACATAAATCGTTTGTTATCTATACTTTGTAGGCTACAAAGATATAAAAAATCTGAAAAACTATGATTTTTACTTGTAAAAATCGTTCTTTTCGCAAAAAAAAGAGGCTAACTAATCTCTTTTTAGTCAGCCTCTTTGGAGAAATTTTCTACCCGATTAACCGATTGGCTCGAACTCCTCTTTGCCAACACCGCATACAGGGCATACCCAATCTTCCGGAATATCCTCAAATGGTGTTCCCGGTGCTATGCCGCTGTCGGGATCACCGATAGCCGGGTCATAGACCCAAGCGCAGGTGGTACATACATACTTTTTCATAATCTTCAAAATTTATTAGTGGTTAAACTCTTTTCAAACAACCTCTATGCCAAATACCTTTGGCGTAGATATCGAAAAAAAGCCCCTCTGCCACTTGGCGAGGAGCTTCTTTGTAACTGCGTTACTCCTCGGCCTACTTGATACGCTCGTAGTACTCGCGAGTGCGGGTATCGACACGGATCTTGTCGCCTGTGTTGATAAACAAAGGCACCTTGATAGTAGCACCTGTGTTTACGGTTGCAGGCTTCAACGAGTTTGTCGAAGCGGTGTCGCCCTTGATGCCTGGCTCGGTGTAGGTAACCTCCATATCAACGATTGGTGGCAACTCGGCTGCCAAGACGATATCCTTCTCGGTGTGGTACATAACCTCAACGATCTGACCATCGGCCATAAGGTCGTAGTTGTCGATGAGCGACTTCTCGATGTTAATCTCCTCGAAGGTCTCGGTGTGCATGAAGTGAGCACCGAGGTCATCCTCGTAGGTGAACTGGTATGGACGACGCTCAACGCGTACCTGCTCAATCTTGATACCTACCGACGAGAAGGTGTTCTCCAAGACACGACCATTCTCGAGGTTCTTGAGCTTTGAACGAACGAAAGCCGGGCCCTTGCCAGGCTTGCAGTGCTGGAAATCGACAACAAGGAAAGTCTTGCCATCCATCTCGATGCACATACCGATTTTGATATCAGCTGCTGTAATTGTCATAATGCTTATCTTTTAATTAGTTATATGTTCCGTTTTTCGAGCGCAAAAGTACAAAAAGTAATTGGAGTATGCAAAATTCGGAATATAAAATTAGCCAAAACTTGAAAGATGTATTATATTTGCGGGGCTTTTCTTCAGAAAAGAGTTGCTTGTTTTATTACGATTGAGCGAGATGGAGTCATTACGAGAGCTATATAAGATTGGGCGTGGCCCTTCCTCGTCACATACGATGGGGCCGAGCAAGGCTGCGCACCTGTTTGCCGAGCGTGGCGGAGAGTTTGAGCGTTACCGTGTTACGCTATACGGTTCACTTGCCGCAACGGGCAAAGGACACCTTACGAACAAGGCTATACTCGAGGTGCTGGAGCCGATAGCACCGACAGAGTTGGTCTGGTGCCCCGATGTGATAAAGCCGTTTCACCCGAATGGAATGCTCTTCGAGGCGCTGCGTGGCGACGAGGTGGTCGATAGCTGGGAGGTCTATAGCGTCGGTGGAGGCTCTCTTGCCAACCCCGAGATGAAGGCGCAAACTCCTGCCTCGATATATCCGCTCTCGACAATATCGGAGATTAAGGATTGGTGCTACCGTGAGGGACGCACCTATTGGGAGTATGTCGAAGAGTGTGAAGGTCGCGATATCTGGGAGTTTCTCGGTACGATATGGGACTCGATGTGTGCGACAATACAGCGAGGACTCGACAACGAGGGAGTTCTGCCCGGGCCGTTAAAGGTGGCCCGCAAGGCGAATAACTACTACATAAAATCGGGCGGTTACAACGCCTCAATGGCCTCACGAGCAAAGATTTACGCCTATGCGCTCGCTACTTCCGAGGAGAACGCCTCGGGTGGCGTCGTCGTTACGGCTCCAACTTGTGGCTCGAGTGGAGTGGTACCTGCGGTGTTGTACCATATAGCGCAATCACGACAGTTCTCCCGTGCCCGCATCTTGCGAGCCCTTGCTACGGCGGGACTCTTTGGAAATGTCGCCAAGACAAACTCCTCAATTTCGGGTGCCGAAGTGGGCTGCCAGGGTGAGGTGGGTGTCGCTTGCGCCATGGCTGCCGCAGCCGCAGCGCAGCTCTTTGGTGGTACTCCGTCGCAGATAGAGTATGCTGCCGAGATGGGTCTTGAGCACCACCTTGGGCTCACCTGCGACCCCGTGTGCGGTCTTGTGCAGGTGCCGTGTATCGAGCGTAACGCTATCGCTGCGGCACGAGCCTTCGATGCCAACACCTACGCTATGTTGTCGGATGGTATGCACCTCGTATCGTTTGATAAGGTCGTTGAGGTGATGGGCGAAACGGGTCATGACCTGCCCGACCTCTATCGTGAAACTGCCGAAGGAGGTCTTGCAAAACGCTATCACCGATAGTTACTACTTGCTCTCTGCGGGGAACGACACAACATATACCAGATGCTCCAAAGCACGCAGGAAGTTACGCTTGCCGTACTTTGGTGAATAGACATAGCAGTCGAGCGTAACAAGGCGGTTGGTGCGCTCGTCGAGTGTCGTATAACTTACGAAAGGTCCACCCATAAAATCATTTTCGACATCCCATAAGCCTCGGAGCTCTATCCATTTGCGACCATTTATCTCTATCTCGTTACGCTGTGGCTCAAAGGTTACATAACCATTGTCCTCGATATTTGGAACCTGCTCCACGGTGGTCATAAACGAGCCTTCGGAAGGGCCCGGTATGCGCTTTGCGAAGTTGTTGCGGGCCTTGACCAAAGCTTTGGTTGTCAAATCCTGTTTTCCCTTGTAAGGTCGTGAGTAGATGAAGAAACCTTGGCTCGCTACGGGGTATTCGTGCGATATCCACATAAAGTTGTCGCTTTGTGCCCTAAAAGTGTAGCCCTGTGGCACAGCCATCTCGATATTAAACTTCTTGCGCAGCAGCTCCTCGATGCCCTTATCGGTGTGTTTTGCTGCGAACTCTATGGTGCGGTCACGCTCTGCCGCCTCGAGAACCTGCAGGAGCTTCTCTCCGTGACTCTTTAGATACTCGACCATAGCACCTTGTGTGGGGCCCTGAAAGGTCAATACAATCTGTGGTGCTGCCACCACATCGTAGCTTGCAAAGATGCCGCACTCGGTAACCGACGGTGAGCAGAGAACTTTTAGTATGTTGCGATATGATGGCAACAGCCCCTTGAAATCGCCAGCCGTGATGCGAACGATGTTGAACATCGGCTCCACCTGGTTGATACCCTCGACAGGAGTGTTGAGTAGCGAGCGCAACGCCTCGCCTACGGTACCCTCCCACTCTCGACCATCGCAGACGACAAGCACCTCGTATGGTGAACCTTGAGCCGACTTCTTTGTGCCGGAGAGGGTCTGAAAACTCTTGCAACCAAACAGGGCAAGCAGTATAAGTGTGACAACAAGCACTTTCGATAACTTTCTCATAACTGCATCTTATTTAATAAACGGTATCAACCACTACAAAATTAGGCATAAAAAGTGCAAAAGCAAAATTTATTCTACAAAATGGTTATCTTTGTCCCCGAAAGTAGAATTATATGCGTATCGCTCCTCCAAAATTCGTGCAATGGTTGTTCCCCGATATTGTTTGGCGTATCGAGGATGAGGATGGTATATATATAACCTTCGACGATGGTCCAACCCCCGGTGTTACGGAGTGGATATTGGCGACACTCAAAAAGTACGATGCCAAGGCTACATTCTTTGTGTTGGGCAAAAATGTCGAACTCTACCCCGACCTCTACGAGAAGATTTTGAGCGAGGGGCACAGCGTAGGCAACCACACCTATTCACATCAGAAGGGGTGGGGTATGCCCGTTGAACGATATGTTGAGGATGTCGATTTTGCCTCGGACAGAGTCCACTCCAACCTCTTTCGACCACCTTATGCCCGCATCACATCGTCGCAGCTCCGTGTTGTGGCACAGCGTTATAAGATTGTGTTGTGGAGCGTGCTGACTTTCGATTATAAGGCCACTCTGCGACGAGAGACCTGCCTGCGTAATGCTACCAAAGGGCTGCGAGGCGGAGATATCATACTCTTCCACGATAGTGCCAAGTCGTTCAAGAATATGAGCTACGCACTGCCTCGACTTCTCAACCACGCCAAGCAACTCGGCCTGAAGTGTAGAGCAATAGAGTTGTAACAATCAGATTGATTTTGTGCTATAGGCGGAGTGCGTAGATAGAGAGGGTGTTGCACTCTAATCACCTACTTCCTAATGAACTTTACTATACAATCGATGCAAATAGGTGCCTCGGATATTGTGTCGATAAAGACATTTGCAGGGTGCATATCTTCCAAATGCATACGGTTACCGATGTAATTAACGCCCTTACCGTCATTATTATCATAAAAACCTTTTTCTGCCACCATTTGGTCAATCTCCAGCTTTGTCGCAAGTCGCTTGCAGCTGATGTAGGGTTGCGTACAGATTGTACGAAATAGTCCATCGCTATCACGAGTGAAACCAATTACCGTCATCGGAGTCTCCGGAAATAGCGCATTGTGTAGCACGATAGACTCTATCGCCCTACCTAATGTTGCGTATATAGAAGTACGGATTTTTACAACCGAAGTATCCCCATCTTTATAATAGACCATAGACTCTGCCCCTTGGG
Source organism: Rikenellaceae bacterium (assembly GCA_015059685.1). GTDB lineage: Bacteria > Bacteroidota > Bacteroidia > Bacteroidales > Rikenellaceae > Alistipes. The sequence goes on from SUZW01000003.1 coordinate 52,453, forward strand.
CAATCATAGGGCCATATTCGGACTCGATGTCTGCTTGAGCATCAGCAAACCATAGACCTTTAGCGTTTGCCCATTGCTCAACCAACTTCTCTTGCTCCTCGTCTATTTGCCAATTTGTTGGGCTTGCTTTGCCTGCTCCAACATCTGTGCTTGTTGCAAGGCTTGACTGTGCGTAGTTGCACACGATGTACGCCCCAATGAGCACCTCACCTGCACAGCAGAGTCCTGCATGCTCTTTTTGATTGAATTGAGTAAGATTTGTTTTGCCATCGACTATCTGCTTCGTGTAATTGTTAATAATCTCGATTGTTCGCTCAGAGAAGCCTTCGCTACTGATAGCACTATATATCATCTCCATAACGCCAAACAAATCATCGTGTTGTTACATATTGCAAAGATAGTACAATTTGTCGTAAATTGCAAACATAATATTTATCCTGGTTGAGTTTCATCTTGTTCATAGATTGTATCTCAACCACAAAGGTTATTCGAGGCGTATTCAACAACAAAAAAGGTCGCTCGTGGCGACCTTTTTCTCCTAAAGAGCAAGATTTTACTTGTTCTTCTTATCGTAGCGCTTTGCGTAACGGCTCATAAACTTATCCACACGACCGGCGGTATCAACCAACTTCATCTTACCAGTGTAGAATGGGTGCGATGTGTTGGAGATCTCCATCTTATACACGGGATAGGTTTCGCCGTTCACCTCGATGGTCTCTTTTGTCGAAACGGCGGACCTGCACAAAAACACGTGGTCATTCGACATATCCTTGAATGCCACCAAACGATAATTTTCTGGATGAATTCCCTTTTTCATCTTGAATGTGTTTTTTGTTTTTAAGTACTTAAAAGTGTCTATCAAATAGACTTTGCGGTCGCAAAGGTAATAATTTTTTTACAAATACAACATATTTCTCTCTCTTTTTGCGAATTTATCTCCAATTTATTGTCTGAGCTACAGAATTTGCTACCTTTGTACAATCGTTGTAAAAATAGGATAGAATGTTACCCACAATGACCGAGTTTGAGAGGGCGTTAGATATCCCGCACCTCTATTTCTGCCGTCTGCGCAACCTGCGTTGTCGTTGTGCGAATGGTCGCCCCTTGGTGCATAGGACATATTATGCTGCCGAGGCGGAGGTGGAGTGGAACTCTCGTCGTTATCTGCTCTATATGCCGTTTCGTAGGGAGATGGTCGCCCATATCGAGGAGCTTGAGTTGGCTCTTGCCGGTAAGGATTTGCCATTTTTCTGTCACCACCAGATATTCTACAACGAGATGTTGGTCGATGGTGATAATCGTGCTGATCTGATACTCCAAGAGTTGCCCGAAGGGGTGTGGCTCAAGGATAGCTGCCTCTCAACGGCCGAAGTGTCGCACCGCCTCTCGGTGCTGGATACGCAGATGCGAAGAGTCGGTTTCTCACATAACAATCTCTCGCCTGCAAATATTATATACGACAAGAGTGGGGTGTTGCGCCCTATGCGTTACTGGTACGCTTCGCTCTCACCCGACACGAAAGATGATACCTTTGCTACGGGCGTAGCCTTTGCCGAAGAGGAGGCCTGTCGTCTGCGAGTCGAGGATATCGAGCTCGGTTACAACGCCGACGCTACATCATACCGAGGGCGTATGCGGGATGGCATGGTGCGCTTCATGGAGGGCGGTAAGGTCGGCTTCTACGACGAAGATGGCAGAGTCGCAATTGCTCCGACATACAACTCTGCGGGCGACTTCGAGGAGGGTAGGGCTGTTGTTGCCGACGAGGCGTTGAAGATGGGTGCAATAGATAAGAGTGGCCGCACGGTGGTGCCACTCATCTATGACGATATAACCTTCGATGTGGAGCAGGGACTATTCTTTGCTACCAAAGGCCCACTGCTGTGTGTGATAGACTACTGCGGTGAGATTATCTCGCAGCAATCCTACGATGCCGATGCCCCTACAGACCCAACTTCGCAAGACCCTCGACAACATATTGAGGTACTCGACACGGACGACGAGTCTCGGCGTTGAGGAAACCGAGCGTTGTGTGTCCCGTATTTATGAGTGTGCCCTCCTGATTGTAAATCTCGTAGCGCACCTTCATCCTCACCATCGGCATCTCCTCGATAAAGGCTCGCACGGTGAGCAAATCATCAAAGTATGCCGGTTGTATATACTTGGAACTCACATCGAGAATTGGAGATATAATACCCCTCTTCTCCATCTCGTCGTAGGATAATCCCCATGCACGGAGTGCTGCAACACGAGCCATCTCGTAATAGACTATATAGTTCGAGTGGTGTACGATGCCCATCTTGTCGGTATCCTTGTAGCCAACCCGTATCTCTGCATCAAATGAAATCATAACAACTCAATTTTAACCTTTTGCAGGAATTTCTCCTTTTGTAATATAACGCCCCCTCGCACCTCAATCATACTCTCTTTTCCCTCAATAAGTGCTCGATATTGCCCATCGGCAGGGAGCAACTTGTATGGTTCGACCTCGATGCGCCCCTTCTCATCGGCTATACCTATTATTATATAGGGATGCCCGAGCAGCTGTGTGGCGTTTGCCGTATCTCCTTGGTGTAACATATTTCGTATAACTGTAGAACTGACCTTCGCCCCCTCGAGTCTGTATTGCGGTATCTCGACAACTCGCAGAGTGTCGTGTTGCGACAAATATTCGTAGTCCCCTTCGTTGTTGTGTCCGAAGCGGTGGTTGTAGCCCACGATAAGCTCCTTGATGTGGAGTCGTGATACGAGATACTCGTTTACAAACTCTTCGTGCGAGAGTTGCGAGAAGGCTCTGTCGAATGGGATGACGACCATATAGTCTATGCCCACCCACTCCAAGAGTGTGCGCTTCTCCTCAAATAGCGAGAGCAGGCGCAGTGTCTCGGCATCACCGAGTGTGATGCGGGGGTGAGGCTCGAAGGTTATGACAACGCTCTCGCCACCCTGCTCGTGCGCACGGTGCATAACCTCGTCGAGGAGGATGCGATGGCCGTTGTGAACACCATCATAAGAGCCCACCGTGGCGACACCATAGCGCAGTTGTGGCACATCTTCAAATCCCCAAACAACCCTCATCCTCGTTGTCTTTTATTGGTTTGTATTCTCCTCGTTTGCCTTTACGAAGTAGGCCACCTTCTCGAGAATTGTGGTGATGTCGTAGTTCTCGACCACAATGCCCTGCATAAAGTTTAGCGGTGCCGAGGTGAAGTTCAGCACGCCCTTGATGCCGGCATTTATAATTGGCACAGCATACTGCGCAGCGATAGATGATGGCAACGAGAGTATGACGATACTGATATCGTTGTTCGAGGCCACCTCCTCGAAGTCGTCGATATGGTAGCACGGAATATCCAAAATCGTAGTGCCGACCTTCGCGGGGTCTATGTCGAAGGCTGCGGTGATGCGGATGTTGAGTTTCTTGCTGTTGAAGTACTTGGTTATGGCCTGTCCGAGGTGTCCCATGCCTATCACGGCCACATTCATCGTATTCTTGCTATAGAGTATATCGTCTATAAAGTCTATCAACACCTTTACATCGTAGCCCTTCTTCGTGTCGCTCGAGAAGCCTATCAACATCAAGTCTCGGCGCACCTGCACTGCGGTAATGCCGTGCATACCTGCCAGGATATGCGAAAAGACATGGGTTATACCTTGACGATGGCATGCCAAAAGCGTGCGACGATACTCGCTGAGTCGCTCGATGGTCTTTTCGGGTATGGGTGTCTGAATATTCGGCATCGTTTGAAATGGTTATTCGATAGTTATTGTGTAGTTGCTGTTGTAGTTTACCTTCACCCAATTGCTGTTTATGTGCAGGCCGCTTTCGCTCTCCACTTCGAAGGTGTATGGCGATAGCAACGGCAGGTAGTGTGCCCCCTCCAAGCCACTCTCGATATCTCCGTAGAGTGCCTTTACAAATATTACGGCAGCATCGTAACCTCGATAGGCGTAGAGCGATGGCAAGGAGCCGAACTCCTCGACAAAGCGACGGTCGAAATCCCGTATTCTCGCCTCGCTGCGGTGAGCGTGGTAGGTCGAGAGCATCGTCACATTGTTCGCAAAGAGTATCGAACGGTCGATATTGCGGTAGCGGTTCCAGCGGTTGTTGCCAAATATCACAAACGGCACGACACGCAGTGAACGGGCTGTGAGGGCGATGTTGGCCGAGGCTATGGCTGCCAAAATTCTATCGACTTCGACCTCGTTGTTTGCCGTGATGACAAAGACGCTCTCCTCCTCGCCCTTCAGCAGTGGCGACATATCGCTCGGAGAAGGGGTATCATCGACGATAAGCCCTTCGGCACGAGCCGCCTCACGCTCCTTCTCTCGCTTCTCGATAACGGAAGGGTGCTCGTAGATATATTTATGTTCGATATATGGCGTGTCGCCCAAAAGTGCGAGCACCTCGCTCTCGAACTCCTTGTCGGTGTTGTCGGTCGATATCACAACCACACGCTTCGAGCCATCAAACAGAGGGCGTATCTTTTCGTACTTCGACTTTGGTGATGGCGACATCTGAAATACCGCACCGCTTGTCGTCTGTGTCAAGTTTGCCAGAGGCGACACTATAGGGGTGTTCTTGCCTTGCAGAGCCGTAACTACGGGTATCAACTCATCCTCATATACGGGACCCACCACAAGGTTGGCTTTGTCGAGTGCGCCCGAGGCGACAATCTCTGCGACACGATTGTAGTCGTGAGCCGTGTTGTAGAGGTTGAGATTTACCGAGTGTCCTGCGATACGCACGCTGTCAAGACCAATCAAGAAGCCTCGATAGAGGTCGAGGTAGTTCTGCGAAGGCTGCTGCTCCGAGCCAAGAGGCAGGAGCAAGGCCACCTCGGCACGCTCCCCATGTTTCAAGGCGCGGAACGCCACCTGTTCAACAGTTGCCGGGTTGCTCTCCGCAGAGCTCTGCTCCTCCGTTGCGCTCTTCTCCTCTGCAACTTGTGCAGGTTGCGGCTGTGGCGCACTCTGCTCGGCTGCAACGCTTGGTTGCGGTTTTGCAGGCGTTATAGGTGTAGCAGGTGCCGTTGGTTTTGGCTGCTCGGCAACCACCTTCTGTGGTATTGTGATTATCTGCCCCGCCTTCAAGCCCTTCTTTATGTGGGGGTTGGCCTCACGGAGTTCCTCGACTGTGAGTCCGTGTCGGCGTGATAGCGAATAGAGCGTTTCGCCCTTTATGACCTTGTGTTGTAGGCTCTTTGGTGTTGGCTCTGCGCTTGTTGGAACGGGTATCTTGATGCGTTGTCCCGCCTTCAAACCATCAACGAGAACACTATTTGCCGATACTATATCATCGACCTTGACACCATATCTCTTCGATAGCGAGTAGAGTGTTTCGCCCCTCGCAACATCGTGAATGGTATATTTTACGCCCCCTATCACCACAATCTCCTCGGCCGACACGGTCGATACCGCACCGAAGAGGAGTAAAGCAAGGGTTATGAGTAAGCTGCGTGGTTTCATCAATCTATTTCAGTCGTAACTTAATCTCGGTAAAGATCTTCTTGGTGTATTGCGGGAAGTCACCATTCATAATCCATTCGTAGTAGCTCGGCTCCTTGCGGAAGACCTCCTCGACACTCTTGCCCTTGTGCTTGCCGAAGGTTATAATCTCCACACCCTTCTCGTCGTAGCCGATGCGACCCGCAAAGTCGGCCGTCTTGCCTCGTGAGGAGAACTCCGAGAGGAAATCGATACTGTTCTCGAGGTCGCCATATTTGTCGAGCTGTGCGCACAGCACCTCGTAGGTCGCCATTGTGTCGGCATTGGCGCTATGTGCCGCCTCCAACTCCTTGCCGCAGTAGAAGCGGTAGGCTGCAACCAGGGTGCGCTCCTCCTTCTTGTGGAAGATGTTTTGCACATCGACATACTTCGCCTTCTTGAAGAGATCGACATCGACACCAGCCCTCATAAACTCCTCGGCCAGCAGTGGCAGGTCGAAGCGGTTGGAGTTGAAGCCGCAGAAGTCGCAGCCTGTCATAAACTCACGCAGCGACTTGGCGACTTGGCGGAATGTTGGACAATCTTTTACATCCTCATCGGTGATGTGATGCACGGCAGTAGCCTCCGCAGGGATAGGCATCTCGGGGTTGATGCGACGAGTGCGAACAATCTGCTCACCATCAGGCATAACCTTTACTACCGATATCTCGACAATGCGGTCAGTCGATATATTGGTGCCCGTGGTCTCCAAATCGAAGAAGACCATCGGGCGCTTCAAATTTAGTTTCATATTCTATTTTTAGAGGCGTTAGAGGCGTTAGAGGCGTTAGAGATTATTAGAGAGAGTTTAAGCGCTCCTCTAACGACCCTAACGACCCTAATATCCCTAATTTATTGTTGCGCCTTGATCACTTTAAGAGTTCACTCAAACTTTTTATGCGTTAATCATCATCGGCATCAACAACATCAAAGTTGCGCTGCTCTGCACATCGTCATATACAGGCTTGAAGACACCTGCACGGGTCGAGTCGGCCAACTCTACGAGCATTGTCGGAGTGTCGATATTCGAGAGTATCTCCACAAGGAAGGTCGATTTGAAACCGATAGTGATAGGTGTGCCCTCGTAGCTGCACGACAACGACTCGTTAGCCGAGATCGAGAAGTTTACATCCTGCGCAGCCAAGACAACTTTGTTGTTCGAGATGTCGAGGCGGATAAGATTTGTCGTAGGGTTCGAGCAGACAGCCACACGCTTGATAGCGTTCAACAAACCGACTCTATCAACGAGCAACTTGTTAGGGTTAGCCTGTGGGATAACCACATTGTAGTTAGGATAGGCACCCTCGATAAGGCGGCATACCAAAGTGCTGTTCGACAACTCGAATACCACATTCTTCTGGTCGAAGGTGAGCTTCACCTCGCCCTCCTCCTTGAGGAGGATGTTCTTGAGGAGGTTTGCAGGCTTCTTCGGAAGGATGAAGGCAGCCTTGGTACCGCAGTTGCACTCCACGGTGAACTTCACCAACTTGTGGGCATCGGTAGCTACGCAGGTGAGCTCGTTCTCCTCGAGGTGGAAATATACACCATTCATCACGAGGCGATACTCGTCGTCTGCCGTAGCGAAGATGGTCTTGTTGATGCCGTTTACGAGGATATCTACATCGAGCGATACCTCGGTCTTCTCCTCCGAGAGCTCGTGAGTCTGTGGGTAGCTTACAGGGTTTGCTCCCGGTACCGACGACTGACCGCTGTTCCACGAGATCTGTATCTCCCAGTTGTCCTCATTCACCGAGAGGGTGAGAGGCATCTCCGAACACTCCTTCAATACATCGAGCATAAGTTTTGCAGGTGCAGCCACCGTGCCCTCCTTCTCTACGCTATCAACCTGAAGTGTGCCAACAAGCGTTGTCTCGAGGTCGGAAGTTGTGACCTTCAACTCGTTGCCCTTCAACTCCATAAGGAAGTAGTCGAGAATAGGAAGCGTGTTCTTGCTGTTGATAACCTTGCCCGTTGTCGAAAGCAACGACAACAAAGCCGAACTTGATACTGTGAATTTCATAATTTCTGTTACTTTATGTTTGTACTTATTTTGTTTGTTTTTGTTTCTATGGTTGGTTGTTTCTTAATGGCGGATTATGAAATTACTCCATTTTTAAAATCCCTCCAAACCTCCCTTTGTTAAGGGAGGCTTGTCACTACACAAGTGTAGTTCCATTAAGATTTCTGTTACTTTTTGTTTGTACTTATTTTGTGTTTTCGTTTTCTTTTTGCTTTGCGAACTCCGAGCCTTATCACGGCGCAGGAGAATTAGTGGTTATTAGAGGTTGTTAGAGGTTATTAGGGTTGCGCTGCAAGTTTTTAACTACTCACTACTCGCTACTCACTACTCACTACTCTCTACTCACTACTCACTACTCACTAAATTAAATCGTTGCCAACTTGTCAAGTGCATCAACTATCATCTCCTTCACGAATGGCTTGTAGTCCGTGCAGGCATCCTGTGCGATGCGCTGTGCGATGATTGTGCAGACCGTGCCGGCCTTGTGTCCCATCAACGCTGCCAAGCCCGCCAGGGCTGACGACTCCATCTCGAAGTTGGTGATGCGACGCTCGCCAAAGCGGAACGACTCTATCTTCTCGTTCAAATGTATATCCTGTGGTTGAAGGCGCACCCAACGACCCTGCGGAGCGTAGAAGCCTGGAGCTGCGATGGTGATACCCTCACGGGTTACATCCTTGAATAGCTCAAACAACGACTTGTCTGCATCTATGAAGTATGGCGCAGTGAGTTGCGGGTTCCAGCCCGTATGCTCGACAAAAGCCCTCTCAATGGCGAGGTCGCAGACATCGTTACGACCTGCGTAGTAGTTCAACAAGCCGTCGAAGCCTACCGAGGTGCGGGCAAAGACACGCTCGCCAACCTTGATATCCTCTTGCAGAGCACCCGAGGTGCCGAGGCGGAGCAGGGTGAGCTGCTTGAACTCGTCCTTCACCTGTCGGGTTGCAAAGTCGATATTTGCAAGTGCATCGAGCTCGGTAACGACGATGTCGATATTGTCTGTGCCGATCCCCGTCGAAAGAGCGGTCATACGACGACCCTTGTATGAGCCGGTGATGGTTTTGAACTCTCGGCTCTCAACCTCGCACTCTATGCTGTCGAAGTACGATGCTATCAAATTGACACGGGCAGGGTCACCCACCAATATCACGATATCCGAGATTTGCTCGGGACGAAGGTGAAGGTGGAATATCGAGCCATCATCATTTATGATTAGCTCCGATGCAGGAATAACTCTCTTCTCGCTCATATTTTCAACTTTTAACAAAATTCGTTTTGGATATTTGGCATAAAAATAGTACATTTACAACGATTTTCAAAGCAAAACCGAAATTTTTTTATTAAAAATAAAAACTACCATTATGACACTTATCAAATCTATCTCCGGTATTCGAGGTACAATAGGCGGTGAAGTGGGCGAAAATCTCACTCCTATTGACATCGTAAAGTTTACTATTGCCTATACTCGTTTTATTGCGAGCAAGAATAACGCCAAACGCCTGCGCATCGTCGTAGGCCGTGATGCCCGCCTCTCGGGAGAGATGGTAGGCAACATCATCGAGGGTACGCTCCTCGGCTGTGGTGTGGATGTTATAAATGTTGGACTTTGCACCACTCCGGGTACCGAGATGGCGGTTATAACCCACAAGGCCGATGGCGGTATCATCATCACCGCATCGCACAATCCGAAGCAGTGGAACGCCCTCAAACTTCTCAACGAGAAGGGTGAGTTTCTCAACGACAAGGAGGGTAAGCAGGTGCTGGCTTTGGCCGAGCAGGAGGACTTCCTCTTCCCAGAGATTGACGCTATCGGAAAAGTCGTATTGCGAGAGGATTTCAACCCTACACACATACAGCAGGTTTTGGCCTTGCGACTCGTTGATGTAGAGAAGGTTAAGGCTCGTAAATTTAAGGTCGTGGTAGATGCCGTAAACTCGATTGGCGGAGTTGTAATTCCCGCACTTTTGCGTGAGCTTGGTTGCGAGGTTATAGAACTAAACTGTGAGCCAAACGGCCACTTTGCCCACAACCCGGAGCCAATACCGCAGAACCTCACCGAGATTACCGAGGTGGTGCGTCGTGAGGGTGCCGATTTGGGTGTTGTGGTCGATCCTGATGTCGATCGTTTGGCTCTCGTAAATGAGGATGGAACGATGTTTGGAGAGGAGTACACTTTAGTCGCTGTTGCGGACTACATTCTCTCTCGTGAGAAGGGTAATACGGTGTCGAACCTCTCTTCGTCACGAGCTTTGAGCGATGTGACTGTAGCTCATGGCGGTGAGTACTCGGCATCGGCTGTAGGCGAGGTGAATGTGACAACCAAGATGAAGGAGGTTGGTGCTATCATCGGTGGCGAGGGCAATGGCGGAGTTATCTATCCGGAGTTGCACTACGGCCGTGATGCGTTGGTTGGTGTGGCACTCTTCTTGACACATCTTGCCGAGCAGGGTGTTACGATGACCGAGTTGCGCAAGCGTTATCCTGCGTACTTCGCATCGAAGAACAAGATTGAGCTTACGCCTGCGATAGATGTAGATAAGGTGCTGCGCACGATAAAGGAGCGTTACGCAGCCGAGCGAGTAAACGATATCGATGGTGTGAAGATTGACTTTGCAGAGTCGTGGGTACACCTCCGTAAGTCGAACACCGAGCCAATTATCCGTATCTATACCGAGGCGAAGTCGGTTGAGGAGGCTGATGCTTTGGCCGAGAAGTTTATCGCAGAGATTAAGGAGATTGCAGGCTTGTAAGAACCCCAAGCGTTATCACGGCGCAACATAATAATTAGGGGTAGTTAGAGGTTGTTAGAGGTAGTTAGAGGAGCGCAAAGCTCTAAAAAATCACCCCTAACAACCTTTAACAACCCTTAACAATCACTAATAACCACTATAATAACTATGCAAAAAGTTAAAGCTTATATTTCAGAGAACCGAGAGCGATTTCTCGAGGAGTTGTTCGAGGTGTTGCGTATCCCCTCGATAAGTGCGCAGTCGTCGCACAAGGAGGATATGATAAAGTGTGCCGAGCATCTCGCCTCTGCACTTGCCAAAGCGGGTGCCGATACGGTGGAGGTTGTGCCTACACCGGGTAACCCCGTGGTATATGCCGAGAAGATTGTCTCGCCCGAGGCCAAGACCGTGTTGGTCTATGGCCACTACGATGTTATGCCCGTAGATCCTCGTGAGGAGTGGAACACCGAGCCTTTCGAGCCTACAATTATCAACAACCGCATCTACGCCCGTGGTGCTGACGATGATAAAGGTCAGTCGTTTATGCACATCAAGGCCTTCGAGGCGATGTGCGCTACCGACTCGTTGCCTTGCAATGTGAAGTTTATGCTCGAGGGCGAGGAGGAGATTGGCTCTCCTTCGCTCTACGGCTTCTGCGAGGAGTACAAGGAGAGGTTGAGGGCGGATATTATCCTCGTGTCGGACACCTCGATGATTTCGCTCGATACCCCATCCATAACCTGCGGTCTGCGTGGTCTGACCTATATGGAGGTCGAGGTTATCGGCCCTAACAAAGACCTACATTCTGGCTTGTTTGGTGGTGCTGTGGCAAACCCTGCCAATGTGCTGACTCGCCTTGTGGCATCGCTTGTAGATGAAAACGGACATATCACCATACCTCACTTCTACGACAAGGTGCGCGAGCTTACAGCCGAGGAGCGCAAGGCGTTCAACGAGGCTCCATTCTCGCTCGAAAGCTACAAGCAAGCACTTGATATTGACGATGTTGAGGGCGAAGCAGGCTACACCACAATCGAGCGCACGGGTATCCGCCCATCGCTCGATGTGAATGGCATTTGGGGCGGTTACACCGAGGAGGGCACAAAGACCGTTATTCCGTCGCGTGCCTATGCCAAGATCTCGATGCGCCTTGTGCCCGACCAAGACTTCGAGGAGATTGGTCGCTTGTTCGAGGAGCACTTCCGCAATATCGCACCAAAGAGCGTGAAGGTGAATGTCAAGTTCCTGCACGGTGGAGCGCCTTATGTGTCGCCTACCGATATGGAGGCGTATAAGGCTGCCGAAAAGGCTGTTGAGGAGGCGTTTGGTCGCAAGCCGTTGCCATTCTATTCGGGTGGCTCGATACCTATCGTAAGCGGTTTTGAGCGCATCCTCGGCACAAAGTCTATCCTTATAGGCTTTGGTCTTTCGGAAGATGCTATCCACTCGCCAAACGAGAGTTACGGCTTGGCGCAGTTCGATAAGGGGCTGCAAACGATACCGCTGTTCTACAAATACTTTGCAAGATAAGAGAAAGGGTTGCCGAGAGGTGACCCTTTCTTTTAGACGAGAGACGAGAGATGGCGCAATTTGATAAGGGCCAGTAAAGGCCAGTAAGGGCTATTAAGGGCAAGTAAGGGTATAGCGCCTTCTTTACTGGCCGTTACTCGCCCTTACTAACCCTTAATTTACCTGCGCCTTGACCACCTTCAGAGTTTAAACAACCAAAAAACCGAGTCCGCAGCATAGTAAGCCTATGTGAGGACTCGGTTATTGAAGTTTAACGCAGCAAACGCTGCTTAAAATCGTTCTTATTTCATCGCCTGCTCTACGGCTACGGCAACAGCAACGGTAGCACCTACCATTGGGTTGTTACCCATACCGAGGAAGCCCATCATCTCAACATGTGCTGGTACTGACGACGAACCTGCAAACTGAGCGTCAGAGTGCATACGACCAAGGGTATCGGTCATACCATACGATGCAGGACCTGCGCCCATGTTATCTGGGTGCAAAGTACGGCCTGTACCACCTCCCGAAGCTACCGAGAAGTACTTCTTACCTGCCAATACACGCTCCTTCTTGTATGTTCCTGCTACAGGGTGCTGGAAACGGGTTGGGTTTGTCGAGTTACCGGTAATCGATACATCAACATCCTCACGCCACATCACTGCTACGCCCTCACGAACATCATCTACACCATAGCAACGCACCTTCGAACGAAGACCGTCAGAGTATGGAGTAGCTGCAACCTCGTGTACCTCGCCTGTGTAGTAGTCGAACTCGGTCTGAACATAGGTAAAGCCGTTGATACGAGAGATAATCTTCGCAGCGTCTTTACCAAGACCGTTGAGGATAACACGGAGTGGGTTCTTACGAACCTTGTTTGCCATCTCTGCAATCTTAATTGCACCCTCGGCAGCAGCGAACGACTCGTGACCTGCCAAGAATGCGAAGCACTGTGTCTCCTCACGGAGCAGACGAGCAGCCAAGTTGCCGTGGCCGATACCTACCTTACGATCCTCTGCAACCGAACCGTTGATACAGAATGCCTGCAAACCCTCACCGATAGCCTCGGCAGCGTCAGCAGCAGCTGTGCAACCCTTCTTAATTGCGATAGCAGCACCTACAACATAAGCCCACTTTGCGTTCTCGAAGCAGATAGGCTGGGTCTCCTCACACATCTTGTATGGGTCCAAACCCTTCTCATCGCAAATTGCCTTTGCCTCCTCGATGCTCTTAATACCATATTGTGCAAGCACAGCGTTAATCTTATCAATTCTGCGCTCATAGCTCTCAAATAATGCCATAATCTTTCTGATTTTTTAAGGTTTAACAATATGGTTTACTACTCGTGACGAGGGTCAATATACTTCACTGCATCCTTGAAGCGGCCATACGAACCCTTCGCCTTCTCCAAAGCCTCAACAGGCTCTACGCCCTTCTTTACGAAGTCCATAAACTTGCCGAGGTGAACAAACTCGTAGCCGATAACCTCATCGTTAGCGTCGAGACCCATACGAGTACAGTAACCCTCAGCCATCTCGAGGTAACGAGTACCCTTTGCCAAAGTTCCGAACATAGTACCTACCTGCGAACGCAAGCCCTTGCCGAGATCCTCGAGCGAAGCACCGATAACGAGACCACCCTCCGAGAAAGCCGACTGTGTACGACCATAGACGATCTGCTTGAACAACTCACGCATTGCGGTATTGATAGCGTCGCAAACGAGGTCGGTGTTCAACGCCTCCAAGATAGTCTTGCCAGGGAGAATTTCCGAAGCCATCGCTGCCGAGTGAGTCATACCCGAGCAACCGATTGTCTCGACCAAAGCCTCCTGAATGATACCCTCCTTAACATTGAGAGTAAGCTTGCACGCACCCTGCTGTGGAGCGCACCAACCAATACCGTGAGTAAGACCGGAGATATCCTTTATCTCCTTGGCACGCACCCACTTGCCCTCCTCCGGAATAGGAGCCGACTCGTGATTTGCGCCCTTCTTAACGCAGCACATCTGCTGCACTTCGTGTGAATAAATCATAGTTGTTTAATTTGTTTAATGTATCTGTTTTGTAGATATAGTTACACTTCTTCGGAACAAATATACAAATTTTAACTTAAAAACCGAAAAATAACAGTAAAAAAACTTTTCGGATGGTACGACGATAAACCGCATCAGCCGATAATAAATATGGTTGGGCGTTTGTTGATATCGGGTAGCCCCATCTTGCGCCACTCGGCGATTGTGGCGGTGCGGATATACTCGTTTGCGGAGGTTATGTCGCAAGCGATGCACAATCGTGTCTGCGCACCGCACGAGGCCAAAATCTGCTCCGCCAATTTGGTGTTGCGGTAGGGTGCTTCGATAAAGAGTTGCGACTGATGTTCGGCGACGGCTCGGCTCTCCAAACGCTTAATCGTGCGTGTGCGCTCCGGCTCCTTAATAGGCAGATAGCCATTAAAGGCGAAGGACTGACCACTCAACCCCGATGCCATAACCGCCATAATAATCGACGAAGGTCCCACCAACGGCACAATGCGTATGCCGGCACGATGACACGCCTCGACAACGAGCTGTCCGGGGTCGGCAACAGCGGGAACGCCCGCCTCCGAGATAACGCCTGCCGAGCGACCTGCCTTAATCTTGGCGACCATACGCTCCACATCCCGTGGCGAGGTGGTGTGTTCGCTCAACTCGTCGAACTCCAACTCGTCAATCTTGCCCGACAGCCCCGCCTTCGACAAGAAGCGACGAGCCGAGCGCAGGTTCTCGACTATAAAGTAGTCGAGCGAGGTTATCACCTCACGATTGCCCTCGGGGGTTACATCGTAGGGTAGAGTATCCTCCGAGATAGGACAAGGTATAAGATATAGAGTGCCTTTATTCATTTACATAAATTCGTTTTACACGCTTTGCTACCGATGTAAGCACCTCGTAAGGTATCGTGCCAAGCACCGAGGCCATATCCTCGGCCGTATTACCCTTTGCCGGTGAGAATATCGTAACCTCGTCGCCCTCCTCGACACCCTCAATGCCCGTAATATCGACCATGCAGCTATCCATACATACATTGCCGATAATAGGTGCTGCCACACCCTTCACAAGCACGCTCCACGCTCCATTTCCGAGGTGGCGGTTCAGACCATCGGCATAGCCGATAGGTATGGTGGCGATACGGCTCTCCTTCTCGACCTTGCCATTGCGACCGTAGCCTATGGTTGCCCCCTCGTGGAGTGAGCGTATCTGCACGATGCGTGTGCGTAGCGTGGATACAGGCTCTAACACCTCGCCCTCGGTGGAGCTGTAGCCATACAGCCCTATGCCGAGGCGGCACATATCGAAGCGAGCCCCCTCAAATCGCAACATCGCCTCCGAGGCTGCGGCATGGCGCAGTGGGCGATAAGGCAGCGATGCCATAATAGCGCTGCTCACCTCGTCGAACTCACGAATTTGGTGGCAAGAGTACTCCTCCTGCGAGGCATCATCTGCCACGCAGAGGTGGGTAAATATGGTTGCTACACGCACCTTGTCGGCATATTGCGCAAGGGCCTTGCATAGCGGCTCGACATCCTTACGCTCGAAACCAAGGCGGTGCATACCGCTGTCTATCTTTATATGTACGGGGTAGTCGAAGACTCCGCTACGCTCCACAGCCTCGACAAAGGCTTCGAGCGAGCGCAACGAGTATATCTCCGGCTCGAGCGAGTGGGCGACCATCGTATCGAAGCTCGCATCGTCAGCATTCAATACCACGATAGGCATCGTTATGCCGCCCTCACGCAGTGCTACGCCCTCGTCGGCAAAGGCTACGGCAAGATAAGACAAGCCCTGCTTTTGCAGCATCTGCGCAACCTCCACCTCGCCTGCGCCATAGCTCGAGGCCTTGACCATTGCAGCGAGGCGCACCGAGGAGCCTATGCGTGAACGGAAGTGGTTTATATTGCGCACCATAGCCTGTAAATTGACCTCCAAAACGGTGGTGTGACTTCGCAGCTCCAGGCGGTGCGATATGCGTTCCAAGCGGCTGGCTCGGTTGCCCTTGATAAGGATTGCGCAGTTGGCGATGTTTAACTTGGTGATATTCGATAATAGCTCCTCTGCCGATGCAAAGAAGAGTGAGCCTTCTGCAAACTCGTCACGGGCCTTCGTCAAGCCCTCGCCAATGCCGACAAAGAGGTCTATGCCTGCCCCGTGCACCATATCTGCAACCTTTATATATATATTATCGTCGCTGCTTTGGAGTATATCCGACAAGATAAGCACCGTCTTGCGACCACCCGCCACCGAACGAAGGTTGTCCAATGCAATCGAGAGCGAGTCTATATCGGCACTATACGAGTCGTCGATAACAATCGAGTTGTCGATGCCCTGCTTGACCTCCAAGCGCATGGCTATAGGCTGAAGTGCGATATCTCTCGGCATCTCGAAACCCATAAGCGCAAGGAACGCCCCCACAATTTGTCGGTTGCGCTCGGTGGCCGAGTCGCCACCCATGGCGGGTACGGTTGCCGCAGCATCTATGAGGTTGCGGTTGTCGAAACGCTTCTCGATAACCTCCACCAACTCCGTGTATGCCGAGTGGTAGATTATGTCCGAGGCTGTTGAGGCGAGGAGTACCTTCTCGTCAATCTTCTCTTCGAGCGACGAGAAACCCTGCTCGTGCGCATCGCCTATCGAGGAGAATATCACGCAGTCGGGGCGTATCATATCGTAGAGATGCGCCATCTCGCCTCGCTCGGATATGCCCGCCTCGATAAGGGCTATCTTATGGCTGTTGTCCAACATCAGAAGCGACAACGCCACACCCAGTTGCGAGTTGTAGCTGCGTGGCGAGCGAAACAGCTTCGCCTCCGCAGGCAGACATTGTGCTATCCACTCCTTAATTGTCGTCTTGCCATTCGAGCCCGTTATGGCGACCACCGTGCCACGGAACTTGTCACGATTGTCTGCGGCAAGGCGTTGCAGGGCACGAAGAGAGTCCTCGACAATGACTGCTCCTGCCCCCTCGGTAAGTGGAATTTCTCGCTCGACCATAAAGGCTGCGACACCACGCTCGGTGACATCTGCGATGTAGTCGTGTGCATCGTGGTTTATGCCTCGATGAGCTACAAAGAGCATCTGCGGCTGCACCATAAAACTACGGCTGTCGGTGAGAATACTCTCTACCTCGTGGTCGCAACCTACGAGGCGACCGCCACAAATTTTGGCTATTTCGGAGAGTCGATACCTCATATCTCTACATCTTGAAGGTTACTATTGTTATGCCCGAGCCACCACGGTCAGGATGGTCGTCGGTTGCACTCTCCACCTGCGGTAACGAGCGCAGGTAGCGACGCACCTCCTCTTTCAGAGCTCCTGTGCCTTTGCCGTGCAATATTGTTACGGTCGATACTCCGACCATCAGCGCATCATCGACCAAGGTCTGCACCCTCTCCAATGCCTCCATAACCCTCTCGCCACGGATATCTATCGAAGAGGTGAAGTTGAGACGGCGTTGCGAAATATCGGCCGAGATAACCGTGCGTGGTGTCTCGGGGCGTGTTGCACGCTTATACTCTGCCGAGGAGATGACCTCCAATCGAGCCGCCTCGATAGTTGTCAAGATAGCACCAAACGCTACTTGCGCCCTCTTGCCACGCACCTCCTTCACTACGCCTACGCCATTCTGACCTATAAGGCGCACCTTCGCTCCAACCTCCAACGGCAGAGCCTTCTTTGCGGGTTGTGCTGCCTCCTGCTTTGGCTCGGCAGGGTTGTTTTTGCGCTCGGCACGACGCTCCTGACGGCGACGAAGTCGCTCCATCTCACGCTCGATGCGCTCATTTGCCTCGGAGTTGTCCGCCTCAATCTCCTCACGGAA
Source organism: Rikenellaceae bacterium (assembly GCA_015059685.1). Classification (GTDB taxonomy): domain Bacteria; phylum Bacteroidota; class Bacteroidia; order Bacteroidales; family Rikenellaceae; genus Alistipes. Next base: position 70,050 of record SUZW01000003.1, read on the forward strand.
CTCCTCGAACTCCCTGCGCAGCCACTTCGTCTGCTCCTTCTCGGCTTGAGCCTCACGGATACCCTTAATCGTATTCTCGATTTGACGATTGGCCTCGGCCACAAGCTCCTTGGCCTGCGCCTTTGCCTCGTGGAGTATGCGGTTGCGCTCCTCACGAATGCCCGAGAGCTTCTCGCTCAAGGCCTGCTCCATCTCCTCGACTTTGCGGTCGGTTTGGCGTATGCGCTCACGCTTCTGCGCCCAATAATGCTTGTCACGAGCCACCTCACGCAGCTGCTTCTCGAGGTCGATATGCTCCGAGCCCGCCTTCTCCTTTGCCGAGGCGATAATATCCTCGGAAAGGCCAATCTTGCGGGCTATCTCGACGGCAAACGAGCTGCCCGGCTTGCCACACTCCAAGCGGAAGAGTGGGCGGATGTTCTGCACATCGAACATCATCGCTCCATTGGCTACACCCTCGTGGTTCGAAGCGTAGTATTTGATGTTGGCGTAGTGGGTGGTGATTATGCCGTAGCAACCACACGCCACCAACTTTTCGAGTATCGCTTCGGCAATAGCTCCTCCAATTATAGGCTCCGTGCCCGAGCCGAACTCGTCGATAAATATCATCGTTTGCGAGTTTGCCCCGGCCACCATGGCCTTCATATTCATAAGGTGCGACGAGTAGGTCGAGAGGTCGTTGTCGATAGACTGCTCGTCACCGATGTCGATAAACATACCCTTGAATAGCGGCAACTCACTCGTCTCGGAAGCGGTGATAGGGTAGCCGCATTGGAACATATATTGTAGTAGTGATATGGTCTTCAGACACACCGACTTACCTCCTGCATTAGGACCCGAGATAACGAGTATTCGGCTCTCTCTGTTTAGCTCGATGTCGAGAGGTATGACGCTGCGCTTTTGTCGCTTCAGCGACTGCGCCAGCAGTGGGTGTCGTGCCGTGCGAAGTACAAGACGATCGTCGGTCGATAGTATAGGTCGCACCGCCCCATTCTCCAACGCCCAGCGAGCCTTGGCACGCAACATATCTGTCGTTGCCATAAAGTGCTCGGTGCGCTCCACATCGGCTATATCTATGCGAAGCGTGTCGGTGAAGGTGGTGAGGATGCGGACAATCTCCCTTCGCTCCTCGTACTCCAACTCACGCAACATATTGTTCAACTCCACAACCTCGGCAGGCTCGACATAGAAGGTCTTACCCGTGGCCGACTCGTCGTGTATGAAGCCGTTGATTTTGCGTTTGTTGCCGGCCGATACGGGAATTACGGCACGGCCTTCACGGATGGATATCGAGGCGTCGCTATCAACCACACCACTCGCCTTGGCAGCGTTGAGTATGGCTTGCAGTCGCTTCGATACCTGCCCCTCGTGCTGGCGTATCTGCTGGCGTATGGTGCGCAAACCCTCGGAGGCGTTATCTCGCACCGAGCCATTGTCGTCGATGATGCGACGAATATCTGCCACAATGTGCCACAGTGCCTTTACGGGCTGTGCAAGGGCTGTAAGTGTGGGGTAGAGGCTCGTGTCGCTACGATGCAGAAACTGCACGAAGTCACCCGTTGAAATCAACGCTCTGCCGAGCGTTACAATCTCGGCAACCTCCAAGAATGTGCCCTCGACCTTCGCCTTCTCGATAATCTCGGCTATGTCGTAGAACTCCTCCTTCGGAGCCTCACGCTCGGTGAGAAGTATCTGACGCATCTCCTCGGCAAGCGACTGTCGTCGCTCCACCTCTTTGTGAACAGCCGTGAAGCCCTCGCCTTCGAGCATAGTGCGAGCGTGTTGCATCGTACACAACGCAACACACTGCTCTCGGATGGTCGTAAAACCAATCTTCGACTCGAAGTTATTGGGGTAGATTACCGTTTTCATTTTCTGGCTTTCGGCCAATAGCCATTGGTTTTTTAGTTAAAAGGTAAAAACGATTTATCGTTTTGCCTTTAATTGCCAATTGTCAATTATTTATCCGCCTTCTTCTTGGCCTTGTACTCCTTCTTGGCCTCCTTGTCGGCCATCTTCTCTGCGTAGCTTCGCTTCTCGAAGACTTTGATGTTTATATAGCGACTCGGGTTCTCCTTCAGGTCGGCAAGCAGAGCTGAGAGGTTCTGCGAAGCCTCGGCAAGTTGCGTGTAGAGCTTCTCGTCGGCAACGAGCTTGCCCACGGTGCCATTGCCGCTGTTGAGCTTTGCAAGGAGAGCGTTAACCTCGGTAATTGCCGTAGCCAACTTCTTGCCACTCTCGTTCTCGCGCAACGATGCGGTTACGCTCTGCAGGTCGGTAACCATACCCTCGATTTTAGGCATGGTGTTGTTGAGCGAAGCGCATATACCATCGACATTTGCCACGATGTTCGAACGCTCCAAGTCGGCCATAATCTTCTGAAGATTGGAGATAGCGGCTGTGATGTTCTTGGCGTTGTCGTCTATGAGCGAGTCCACACCTGTAACCGTGTTGTTGAGGTTGTCGAGTAGAGCCGTTACTCTCACCTTGATATCGCCCAACTCCGAACCTATAGCCTCGAACATATCGGGTGTCGAGCCACCCTCTATGGTGTCGCCATTTTTGAGCATCTCGGCAGCATCGCCCAACACAATCTCGATAGACTTGCCACCCATCAAGCCTGCGCTGAACATCATCGCCTGCGAATTTACGGGGATGTCGTAGTGGCTGTCCACCGACATACGAACATCTACACCGCCCTTCTCGGTATTTATCTCTATGTCTGTGACCTGACCAATCTTTACGCCTCGCAATACCACGGCAGCAGCCTCCTGCAAGCCATTAACCTGCTCGTAGTGTGCCGTATATGTGCGGTTGCGACCAAAGATGTCTGCTCCGCTCAAAAAGCGAATACCTGCCCATGCAGCGAGGATTATCACTATGGCATAGATGCCGATTTTAACCTCTTTTTTCATAATCTAAATCTATAAATGGTTAAATATTATTTTGCTGTTTGTCACCTCTCGAATGATATTATGAAGGCTTGCGGGAACTCCTTGCGTACCTCCTTTATCTGCTCTTGAGCAATGGCTTTGGTGGCGTAGTCACCCACGCAATACTTGTACTTTAGCGAGCCTCCGCCAATGTGCTCCCACACCTTGCCTCGGTAGCTCTTGAACTCGGCATGCGAGGTCGATACGGGCTTCACGCTCGCCATAAGTTGTATGGTAAAACGCTTTACGGGTGCTGTCTTCTGCGTGGTAGCCTTTGGCTCTGTCTTCGACTCTGCCTTTGGCTCCTGCACCTGTGGCGTTGCGCTATCGACCAGCAGAGAACGATTTACATTTGCGACATATTGCTTTATGGCGAGGAATATGGCATTTGTGAGCTCTTTTTGTCCCTTTTCGGAGGTTATGTACTTTAGCTCCGTAGGGTTCGACATAAAGCCCACCTCGGTCAGCACGCTCGGCATATCGGTTGCATAGAGCACTTTCAGTGGCTGCTTCCTCACGCCTCGATCTACACGGCCGAGTTTCACATACTGCTCCTGAATAAGTCGGGCCATCATCTCGCTGTACTCACCGTATGTGAATTGGAGGTTTTGAATGTAGGCACGAACTATTGTTGCGGTCTTTTGGTCGGACATATCGAGCAACTCCTCCTTGTTGTTGAGGTAGAGCGCATTTTGATTTGCTCGTTGCTCACGGTCGCTCTCACCCATGATTAGTGTCTCGACTCCTCGCACCTCACTGTTGCGGTGGGCGTTGGCGTGTATCGAGATGAAGAGGTCGCCATTGCAACGATGTGCTATGTCGGCACGAGCCTGCAGGTCGTCGGCAAGCACCGACGAGAAGTACTTATCCACGGTGCGGGTATATACCACCTTTATGCCCGGCAGGTGCTTCTCGATAAGGGCACCGAGGCGCAAGGCAATCTGTAGGTTTATATCCTTCTCCTGTATTGTGCCGTAGCTCGCTCCAGGATATTTCGAGCCACCGTGTCCTGCGTCTATTACAATAACCTTCACCCCCTGTGCAACATTTTCAGCTCCGAAAGCGTTATTTGTGAGCAACAGGGATAGTAGTGCTACAGCCGTAAAACATCTGCGTATGTGGTAAAAGTTTGCCATAAAATTTGCCAAGTGTGGTTTTTTCACTATCTTTACGGGCTAAAAATGCGCACGCCTATGCGTGTAAGAGCGTGTTTTTTGCGTTTTTGCCGACTCGTCGGCAAAGGTACGAAAAATTTTGGAATTTTTGAAACATTTTGGGCTGAAATATCTCGTTTTGTTCGTCGTTGCCGTGGCAATGGCGCACATCGTCTTTGGTTTTGCCTCGCCTCGACCACTTTCGGCCGATGTGGCGGAGCAGATGACCAAGAGCGATAGTGTCGTCGAGTCACCTCGTGATACGGCTATTCGGGAGCGTGCCCGTGCCTCTCGTCGTAATCGTCGTGGCTCTCGCTCGCAGTCGCTGCGCTCCGACTCGTTACGCCCTGCGGCTGACACTACGGTTGTAAAACCTACGGTGCAGCGAGATACTACGGCTCGCAAGGGCGGTGGCTCGGGACTCGACCAAATCATCACGGGTAAGAATACCGACTCGCTCTACTACGATGTTCTCAACAAGAAGGTCTATATCTACAACCAGGGCGATATCAAGTACGAGAATATGGGCTTGCAGGCCGATTTTATGCGTATAGATATGAACACCAAGGAGATATACGCCTACGGCAAGCCCGACTCGGTGGATGGCAAGGCGGTTAATACCCACCCCGTGTTCAGCGAGGGCAGCTCGTCGTACACGATGGATACCATAACCTACAACTTCGACTCGAAGAAGGCCTTTATTCAGGGTGTGGCAACGCAGGAGGGCGACGGCTGGTTGGTCGGTGGACAGATTAAGAAGATGCCCGACAACTCCATCAACATCCGTAGCGGTAAATATACCACCTGTGACCATACCGACCATCCGCACTTCTACCTTGCGATGACCAAGGCGAAGGTTATCCCGGGTAAGAAGATTATCACAGGTCCGGCATACCTCGTTATGGAGGATGTGCCAATCTACTTCGCTTGTATCCCCGAGGGCTTCTTTCCTGTAAACCTCGGGCCAAAGTCGGGACTTTTGATGCCATCCTATGGTGAGGATGCCTCACGAGGCTTCTTCCTTCGTGGTTTGGGTTACTACTTCATATTGAGCAAGCATATCGACCTTGCCCTCACGGGAGGTATCTATACGCTCGGCTCGTGGGAGGTTAATGCCTCGTCACGCTACGCCAAGCGATACAAGTTCTCGGGTAATGTAAACTTCGACTTCTCGGCTATCAAGACCGGAGATAAGGGTGAGCCCGACTACATCAAACAGAACAACTTTAAGTTTACTTGGACCCACTCGCAAGATCCGAAGGCCAACCCGGGCTCGACATTTGCCGCCTCGGTGAACCTCTCCTCGAGTGGCTACTCGAAGTACTCGGCAACGACACTGAACGACATCCTTGCTACGCAGACCAACTCCTCGATATCCTACTCGAAGAGCTGGGCGGGTACGCCATTATCGTTGTCGATGAACTTGGGTGTGTCGCAGAACTCGCAGACACGAGCCCTCTCTATCACCCTGCCAAACATCGTGTTCAATGTCGCCAGAGTATATCCATTCAAGCGCAAGAATGCGGTGGGTAAGCAGCGTTGGTACGAGAAGATAGGTTTTACCTATTCGGCCAAGCTCACCAACTCGGTGTCGGCGCAGGAGAGTGAGCTGTTCACGATGCAGACGCTCAAGAATATGAAAAACGGTATCGAGCACACTCTGCCAATATCGACCTCGATAAACTTGTTCAAGTATATCAACATCTCGCCTTCGTTCAACTACACGGAGCGTTGGTACTTCTCTCGTCAGTTCCAGACCTGGGACCCCGAGACCAACTCGGTTGTGACACAGGACCCTGAATACGGCTTCTATCGTATCTACAACTACAACGCTTCGGTATCGGCAAATACCACAATCTATGGTATGTGGCAGATGAAGAGCAAGACCGCCAAGGTGCAGGCTGTGCGCCACACGCTGACTCCGCAGATAGGCTTCTCGTATGCCCCGGACTTCAGTAAGCAGAAGTATGGCTTCTACCAGACCGTGCAGACCGACTCGCTCGGTAGCTACAGAGTCTATTCGCCATACTCGAACAACGCCTATGGCGTTCCGGGTTCGGGTGCGCAGGCAAACCTCAACTTCTCGCTCTCGCAGAACCTCGAGATGAAGGTGCTCTCGAAGCGTGACACCTCGGGCGTGAAGAAGATAAAGCTTATCGACGAGTTGCGTGTCAGCGGCTCCTACAACTTCCTTGCCGACTCGCTCGGCTTGTCGAATATCCCGATTTCGTTCCGTACAACCATCTATGGCAACTTCGGTATCAACCTCTCGGTGACACTCGACCCGTATGAGGTGACACCGGAGGGTAAGCGTATCGACAAGTTGATGATACGCCGAGGTCTGCTCGGCCGTGTCACAAGTACGGGTTGGAGCTTCGGTTATACCTTCAAATCTCGTGAGAATAAGTCGCAGGCGGCCGTGAACGATATCAACACCATACCGCCCGAGTACTTCAATCCATTCTCCGACCCTTATGGTCTGATGGATCCAACGCTGCGAAGGCACTATATGGCCAGCACATACTACGACTTCTCGATACCGTGGAATATCGGTTTCAACTATGTCATAAGCTATGGTATATCCTATGTGAATAACGGCACCACGGGCTACAAGAAGAATGTATCGCAGACCATCGGTTTCAATGGTAGCGTAAACCTTACGCCAAAGACGGGTATATCCTTTACGACAGGTTTCGATATACAGAACAAGAAGCTGACCACGACCTCAATATCCATCACCCGAGATTTGCACTGTTGGCAGATGTCGTTTGTGTGGATACCATTCGGTTCGCACCGAAGCTGGAGCTTCAATATCGGAGTTAAGGCCTCGTCGCTTGCCGACCTGAAGTATGATAAGAGTCAGTCGATGTACGATAATCTCTTCTAAAACAAGGGTGGTACATCTTTTGTGAAATAGTAATACAGAGAATGATAAAACACTATGAATATGAAAAGCAATAAAGTTGAAAATCAGACACTTGACGAGAAAGATGCGGTGAAGGCGGGGGACGATTACCCGAACTGCGAGGGCGAGCCTTGTGCCAATATGGCAGAGGATGTGAGCGAGGAGACTGACACTGTGGCAGAGAATGAAGGACCTGCCGAGGAGGAGGCTCCCAAGGCCGAGGAGGTAGATTGGAAAGATAAGTATATCCGCTTGCAGGCGGAGTTCGACAACTTCCGTAAGCGCACCTTGCGTGAGAAGATGGCTCTCATAGAGTCGGGTGGCAGTGATGCTTGGAAGGCGGTGTTGCCTGTGCTTGATGATATGGAGCGAGCCATTGCAGCATCCGAGAAGAGCGAGGATATTGCCGCACTGCGTGAGGGTGAGAAGCTCATCTACAACAAATTCATCGACATCTTGCGACAGAAGGGTGTCGTAGAGATTGAGGCTCTTGACAAAGATTTCGATGCCGACCTTCAGGAGGCTGTGGCTCGTTTCGATGCAGGCAAGGAGAAGAGCGGCAAGGTTATAGATGTGGTGCAGCGAGGCTACAAGATGGGTGAGCAGGTGCTGCGCTACGCAAAGGTTGTGGTTGGAGAGTAATAAATAGACGAGAGACGAAAGACGAGAGACGAGAGAAATTTTATAATTACCTAAAAAAGACGAGAGAAAATAATCTAATAAAAACGATTCTATCGTTTTACCTTTAATTGTCAATTTTCAATTTTCAATTGTCAATTATAAAGATTTATGGCAGAGAAAAGAGATTACTACGAGGTGTTGGGCGTTGAGAGAAACGCCAATGCCGACGAGATAAAGAAGGCCTATCGCAAGGCTGCGATAAAGTATCACCCCGACAAGAACCCGGGTGACAAGGAGGCCGAGGAGAAGTTCAAGGAGGCGGCCGAGGCCTACGATGTCCTCTCGAATGAGGATAAGCGTGCCCGCTACGACCAATTTGGCCATGCCGGATTGTCGGGTGCTGCGGGTGGTGCCGGAGGCTTTGGTGGCGGCTTCGGTGGCTTCTCGATGGAGGATATATTCTCGCAGTTCGGAGATATATTCGGAGGACACTTTGGCGGTGGCTTCGGTGGCGGTTACTCGAGCCGTGGTCGCTCGGTAAATCGTGGTGCCGATATCCGTGTCCGCATAAAGTTGAACTTGGAGGAGATAGCTAACGGCACGACCAAGAAGATTAAGGTTACGAAGAATATCGCCTGCGACAAGTGTGGCGGTAGCGGAGCCAAGAACGCTTCGTCGTACTCGACCTGTTCGACCTGTGGTGGTGCAGGATATGTTATGAGCGTGCAAAACACCTTCTTTGGGCGTATGCAGTCACAGTCGGTATGTCCGACATGTGGGGGCGATGGCAAGGTGATCACCGAGAAGTGCGACAAGTGCGGTGGCGAGGGCTATGTACGAGGTCAGGAGATTGTCGAGATAAAGGTTCCGGCTGGTGTTGGCGAGGGTATGGCTCTGACCGTATCTGGCAAGGGTCACGCAGCACGCCATGGTGGTGTAAATGGCGACCTTATCGTCATTATCGAGGAGGAGCAGAATGCGGAGCTTGTGCGTGATGGCGTAAACCTTATCCACAACCTCAATATCACGGTTGCTACGGCAATACTCGGTGGCGAGGTCGAGGTGCCGACAATCGAGGGTAAGGCCAAGATTAAGATTGCTGCGGGAACACACGCCGGCAAGGTGTTGCGTCTGCGTGGCAAGGGTCTGCCTGATGTAAACGGCTATGGCAGGGGAGATATTATGGTTGTAGTGGATATCACAATCCCTACATCGCTCACTTCGGAGGAGAAGGAGTTGGTCAAGAAGTTGGCCGACAAACCTCACTTCAAGAAGGCGGAGTCGGTGGAAAACCAGAATATATTTGAGCGAATGAAAAACTTTTTCCGATAGTTTGAGGCTCTTTTTGGTACCTTTTCATTTTTGTCGCTTGGAAATAGGCCCACTATTACCTTCGCTCCGAAAATGAAAATCTACTCAAAAATAGCTATCAAACATATTGAAGATAAAAAAGGAATATAGGGAGTTTAGTAAAAATAATTCTCAATTAAGAAGCTAATGGCCAATGGCTAATAGCTAAAAGCCAAAAAAACTATGGGATTATTTTCACCTGTAAAGAGACACGCCAATAAGTTTCGCTATATTCCGCGCTACTACGACCCCGAGAAGGAGCGTAGGGAGCAGCGTCGTCGTGAGCTGCACGGCACCTCCTCGGAGCAGGATGGGGTGGAGTATCAGCCCGGGCAGTATATCCGCACGCAGCGTGAGGCGAGGCGTGCAGCGCAGGCCGACGGCAAGGGTGAGCGTAAGATGCCGTCGATGATGGTGCTGATGTTGCTGGCGTTGTTGATAATCGTGGCGTATATGCTCTACCCACGCATTGTCGATGCCTTCACTTCGGCTCGAACATCGCCCGAGGAGCAGGCAGCACAGGAGGTTGAGGAGTTTAACCCATACACCCCGATTACTATAGTACCAAACGATTATAAGGAGGAGTAGAGAAGTGGCAGATTGTATCAGATTATTGCCCGAGATTGTCGCTAACCAAATCAAGGCAGGCGAGGTTGTCGAGTCACCATCATCGGTTGTGAAGGAGATGATGGAGAACGCTATAGATGCGGGAGCTACGGAAGTTACGGTGAACTTCGTAAATGGCGGTCGTGACCTTGTGCAGATTATCGACAATGGTCGAGGTATGTCGCCTACGGATGCCCGTATGGCCTTCGAGTGCCACGCTACGAGCAAAATCAAGTCGTTAGACGATATCTATGCCCTCCACACCTTTGGCTTCCGTGGCGAGGCTCTGGCCTCGATTGCTGCGGTGTCGCAGGTGGAGCTGCTGACTCGTCAAGAGGATGATGAGATAGGCACGAGAACGCTGATAAATGGCGGAGAGTTTGTGTCGCAGGCACCTGTGGCAACGCCTGTGGGCTCGCAGTTTCTGGTCAAAAACCTCTTCTACAACACTCCGGCACGACGCAAGTTTATCAATAGCAAGGAGTCGTCGCTCACGGCCGATATAAAGCGAGAGTTCCGCCGTGTGGCGCTCTGTCATCCCGAGGTGTCGTGCTCGCTTATGAGCAATGGCGCACCTCTGTACAACCTTCCGTCTTCGACACTTGTGGAGCGAGTTGTGGGGGTTATGGGCAACGCCACGAGGCGCAACCTGCTGGAGGTCGATGTCGAGACCTCGATAGCCTCGATTAAGGGCTTTGTGGGTCGTCCCGAGACAGCACGCAACAACTCGAGCGAGCAGTATATGTTCGTAAATGGTCGTTTCTTCCGCTCTCCATATCTCAATAAGGCGGTTACGAAGGCTTACGAGAAGCTGATACCCGAGAGGGCCTTTCCGTCTTTCTTCCTCTATCTCACGGTGGATGCCGAGCGTGTCGATGTGAATGTGCATGCACAAAAGACCGAGGTTAAATTTGCCGACAATGAGGCTATATGGCAGATTGTGAATGCTGCGGTGCGGGAGACGCTCGCCAAGACGGGCGTGGTGCCGCTTATCGACTTCGATAATGAGGAGGTGGTCGAGATACCTATCGCCCAACCATCCACGGCCATATATAGCGAGCCTCGTGCTACGACACGAGACTACTACAACCCTTTCGAGGAGAGCACCGAGGAACGAGTACCGAAGGGTGGGGCGTTGAAGCGCAGTGCGATAGAGTTCGAGGAGTACACACCTTTTGAGCTCGAGGCATCGAACCTGGGTGAGAGCGAGTTCGAGTACTACGAGTCGAGCGATGCAGCCGAGCAGAGCTTGGCCCTCGAGAGTGAGGCGCAAGAGCAACCTCGAAGTGTCACAGTGATGGGTGGTCGCTATGCCGTTGCGACCTTCATGTCGAAGGTTTTGCTTGTAGATTTGCAGAGAGCGCACGAAAGAGTGCTCTACAACCACTATGCAGCATCGTTGCAGAGTGGGCACTCCGTATCGCAACAGCTACTCTTCCCGGAGTTGCTTACGCTTACCGAGGAGGAGTATGACCTCTTGGAGGAGTATGCCGTAGATTTTGCTGCACTCGGTTTCGACATCAAGGCTCGAGGAGATAATACGGTGGAGGTATTCGGCATCCCGGCCGATGTGAGTGCCGAGCAGCTCGACCGTGCTGTTTACGACCTGTTGCAGAGTCTAAAACTCCCGCAGTCGGCTGTGGAGATGCACCGTAATGCGCTGGCGCAAACTTTGGCACATAGTGCTGCGGTTGGTGCAGTCCGCTTTACACAAGAGGAGGCAGAGCGAGTTGCTACACAGATTTTTGCAGCAAACGAGAGTTATACGCCGGCAGGCAAGCGCATCATCACCTCGCTTGGTGTGTCGGATATCAAGAATATGTTAGAGTAAATCGTTGTTATGAATCCCTATTTTAAGACACCTCCTGTGGTGCAAAACCTTATAATTGCCAACTGTGTAATCTACTTGGCCGTTACGCTGATACCCGTGGTAAATCGTTTTTGTGCGGAGTATTTGCAGCTGTGGTGGTCGAATATACCATACGCTCCATCATTTCACAGCTATCAGTTTGTGACCTATATGTTCCTACACGGAGGCTTCGGACACCTCTTCTCGAATATGTTTGCGCTGTGGATGTTTGGCCGCACTCTGGAGTATGAGCTTGGCTCGAAGCGATTTTTGACCTACTATATGGTGTGCGGTATCGGAGCAGCGTTGATACAGGTAGGCGTAGCCTCGTTGTTTGGCGAGAATTTGACACTGCTTGGTGCCTCGGGTGCCGTGATGGGTCTGTTGTTAGCCTTTGGAGTTATGCATCCGAACAATATGATATATATCATACCGCTTCCGTTCCCGATTAAGGCGAAGTGGTTTGTTATAGGCTATGCCGTGTTGGAGATAGCTCTCGGTTGGTCGGGTGTAAATACGGGTGTTGCACACTTTGCCCATGTGGGCGGTATGTTGTGGGGCTTGGCACTTTTGTACTATTGGCGCAAGAGGGGTAAAATCTGGTTTTAGTCGTGGCAGAGTACTATACACAAGGCATTAGACGCACCAAACGGCGTAGAACGACGAAGCGTCGCAGCGGAAGGGAGTGGGCACTTATTCTGCTCGATATCGCTGTAGCTATCGTTATGGCGGTGCTGCTCTTTGCCACCGTGACGACCGTTGTGGTGCAGTATATATCGCCCGCAAGAACAGGCGTATTGTCGGTGCTGGCGTTGGTAGCACCGGTAGTCTATCTGCTCGATGTGGTGGTGCTGCTCTATTGGGTTGCACGCTGGCGTTGGCGCTTTGCGGTGGTGGCTCTTGTACCCGTTGTCGTGGGGTTGTTCTATGTGTCGAGGCATTATCGTGCAGATATTATGCGCGACCACGATACCAAGTATATCGAGCGACGCTTTACGAAGGTCCTGACCTACAATGTTCGTGAGGGGCGCAACGAGGGGCTTGTGGATACGATTTTAACCATCAGACCCGATATTATCTGCCTGCAGGAGATAGCGACGAACTCTGATAATTGGAAGGGCTTGGCCGAACGCTACAATACAACCCACCGTGATGGCGATGATTCGTCGAACCAGATTCTGTCACGCTATCGTATCTTGAAGAGTGGTTTGATAGATACACTACCTCGCAATCGTGCTCTGTGGGCAGATTTGCGTATCGACAAGGATACGGTGAGGGTTATAAGTCTGCACCTGCGCTCGACAGCGATACGCAAGGAGGATACACAGTTTCTCGAGAACCACGAATATATCCTCGACAATGAGCGTAAGACAAAGTTACATAGCATCGTGAGCCGCCTTGTGGAGAATAATCGTCATCGTGCCGTGCAAGCCGAGGCGGTGTCGAAGTTTGTGGCTTCGACGAAGCACCCTGTGATTTTGTGTGGCGACTTCAACGATGTGCCGCTATCCTACACCTATTATATTATAAGCAGAGGGTTGAAGGATACATTCTCGGAGATGGCCGATGGGTATGCCTACACCTACGACACAACATACGGGTTGTTGCGTATCGACAACATATTCGTTTCGCCCTCGATAGAGGTCATCTCCTATGAGGTCTATAACGATATGGCCTTTTCGGACCACTATCCCGTAGTTGCAAGATTGAAGATAACCGATAAAAAATAGATGCAGTATGATTATTGATTCGATTAAAAACGCAGAACTCTACTATGCGCTTACTCCCCGTATCAAGCAGGCTTTTGATTGGCTCGCTTCGGTGAATGTTAATACGCTCGATGCAGGTCGCCACGATATCGATGGTGATAACCTCTTTGTGAATGTTCAGGATATAGAGCTTAAACCTCGCTACGATGCAGCTCTCGAGGTGCATAACCGATATATCGATATCCAGGTTATGTACGGGAACAAGGAGGAGTATGGCTGGGCGGAGCGTTGCAACTGCCGTCGTCCGAGTGGCGATTTCAACGAGGAGAAGGATGTGCAGTTCTTCGCCGATGAGCCACAGATATTCTACACGCTACATGAGGGGCAGTTTGCGATATTCTACCCCGAGGATGCACACGCTCCGATGCTTGGTGTCGGTAAAGTTCGCAAGTTGATATTCAAGTTAGCCGTTGAATAATAGATGCAATAGGGTTGGTCAGCAAGTGTGGCCAACCTTTTTGTTGGGATGCAATTTGTAAAACAGGAAAAAATTTCATATATTTGAGAGTGTAAAATCCAAAATTTTGTCGTTATGAGAGATGCGGAGCGCAAAACCCTTGCTATGGTGGCAGAAGATGAGTGGCTGCAACCCGTTGAGGAGGAGGTCGAAAGGCGACACTCGATGTATGAGGCTCGCTTGGCAGATATCGAGCGTAGCGGCTCGATTGTAGATTATGCAAACGGCTATCGCTACTTTGGCTGGCAGTACGACGAGGATATGTCGGGCTGGTGGTTTAGGGAGTGGCTGCCGGCGGCATACGATGTCTATATCTTTGGCGACTTCAATAATTGGCAACGCACACAGCTGCGTTTGAACAAAGATGCAAATGGAGTGTGGAGCATCTTCCTGCCCGATGCGATGTATGAGTTCCGTTTGACTCACGGCTCGCTCTATAAGTTGCATATTCACGGAGAGAATGGCTGGCATGACCGTATCTCGGCCTACGCCACACGCCTTGTACAGGATGATGAAACAAAGAACTACTCGGCTCAATTTTGGATACCGCAACCATTCGATTGGGGCGATGACAAACTTGTTGTCGATAAAAATAATCTGCTGATTTACGAAACCCATATCGGTATGTCCTCCGAGAAGGAGGGTATAAGTACCTACAAGGAGTTCGAGCAGAAGGTCTTGCCACGAGTGAAGAGGGCGGGCTACAACGCCATTCAGGTTATGGCTATTGCCGAACACCCCTACTACGGCTCGTTTGGCTACCATGTGGCGAACTTCTTTGCGCCATCATCTCGTTTTGGCACGCCCGAGGAGTTGAAATCGTTGGTGCGCAAGGCTCACAAGTTGGGCATTGCCGTGATTATGGATATTGTCCATGCCCACTATGTCAAGAACTTCAACGAGGGAATAAACGAGCTCGATGGCTCGCCTTACCACTACTCGAAGGAGGGTGAAGCGGGGTATCAGCAGTATTGGGACTCAAAAATCTTCGACTACGGCAAGCGTGAGGTGGAGCATTTTCTCCTCTCGAATGTCAAGTATTGGCTCGACGAGTACCACTTTGACGGCTACCGCTTCGATGGTGTAACCTCGATGATATACCACCATCACGGCTACACCGACTTCGACTGCCGTGAGAAGTTCTTTGACGAGGGTGTAAATCGTGACGCTTTGGTCTATCTCTCGTTGGCGAACAAACTCGTTCACGAGTTCCGCCCAGAGGCTGTAACCATTGCCGAGGATGTCAGCGGAATGCCGGGTATGTGCCGTACAATCGAAGATGGCGGTATCGGCTTTGACTTCCGCCTCGGAATGGCGATACCCGATTTTTGGATACGCCTTATCGAAGATGAGCGTGACGAAGATTGGAGTGTCGAGGAGATTTGGGGCGTACTGACAAACCGCCTGCCGAAGGTTAAGACCGTGGCGTATGCCGAGTCGCACGACCAAGCGATGGTGGGCGACAAGACTATCGCCTTCCGCCTGATGGACAAGGAGATGTACTTTGCGATGAACAAAGGATCGGAGAACTTGATGGTGGAGCGTGGTATGGCTCTGCACAAGATGATACGACTGATGACCATATCGGTGGGTGGCGATGCCTACCTCAACTTTATGGGTAACGAGTTCGGACACCCCGAGTGGATAGATTTTCCGCGTGAGGGCAACGATTGGAGCTACTCGCATGCTCGTCGTCAGTGGTCGTTGGCAGACAATGGTTTCTTGCGCTACGGGCAACTCGGAGCCTTCGACAAGGAGATGATAAAGGTGATAAAGAAGTATCGTGTTTTGGCCGATGGCTACCCTTACAAGTGGCACTCCGACCAAGAGAGCCAGACCATCGCCTACTCGCATAAGGGGTTGTATTTTGTCTTTAATTGGAGCCCTACGAATTCGGTGCCCGACTATCGTGTCGAGGTGCCGTGGGCAGGAAAATATACGGTCGAGCTCTCGACCGACGAGGAGCGTTTCGGAGGCTTTGGTCGCCACACAAAGGGCGAAGAACACTTCACCGAGACAATTCGGGATGAGGAGGGCAACGACCACTACTTTATACAGGTCTATAATACGGCTCGTACGGCCGTAGTGCTAAAATACAACAAGTGATTATGAGCAGAGAATTTTTGCGACAGATCCGCCAATTTATCGACACGGAGAGGGTCTATACCGACGAGCTACGCCGCTTTGCGTGGGGTACGGATGCAGGTTTCTACCGCCTTACGCCCGAGGTCGTTGTACGAGCCAAAGATGAGGCCGAGGTATCGAAAATTCTCGCTACGGCATCTGCTCTCCACACCCCTGTGACCTTCCGTGCAGCGGGCACATCGTTGTCGGGGCAGGCTATAAGCGACTCGGTGCTTGTCGTGGCGGGCAAAAATTGGGAGCGCTACTCCGTGGGTGAGGGTGGCGAAACAATCACGCTCGAGCCGGGAATTGTGGGTGCAGAGGTAAATCGTATTCTCGCTCCTTATGGTCGCAAATTCGGCCCTGATCCGGCCTCGATAAAGAGTGCTATGGTGGGCGGTATTGTGGCAAATAACGCCTCGGGAATGTGCTGTGGCGTATGGGCAAATAGCGACAGGGTGTTGCTCTCGGCACGACTTGTATTCGTGGATGGCACGGTGCTCGACACCGCCTCGGAGGAGAGCCGCAAGGCCTTTGCCGCTTCGCACAAGGAGTTTATAGAGGAGATTTGCGCCATTCGTGACGAAGTTATGGCCGATGCAGAGTTGGTCGA
Organism: Rikenellaceae bacterium; assembly: GCA_015059685.1. Taxonomy (GTDB): domain Bacteria; phylum Bacteroidota; class Bacteroidia; order Bacteroidales; family Rikenellaceae; genus Alistipes. Next base: position 86,431 of record SUZW01000003.1, read on the forward strand.
GCGCATCAAGCGTAAGTACTCGATAAAGTGTGTTACGGGCTTGAACTTGTTGCCTTTTGTGCTATATAACGATCCGTTCGATATAATTCTCCACTCGGTTGTTGGCTCGGAGGGTACGCTCTGCTTTATGAGCGAGGTGACGATGCGCACGCTGCCGTTGATGCCGCTGCATAAGACGGCAATGGTCTATTTCTCGACCATTAGGGAGGCTTGCGAGGCGGTTGTGGCGATGCGCTCACTTGAGGTGTCGGCTGTGGAGCTGCTCGACACTCGCTCGCTTACGGCTGCGGGCGATAAGACGGGCGAGGGGCTTACGGCTCTGCTTATTGAGGTCGAGGATGCGGAACAGAAGAGACTCGAAGGCAAGGTCGAGCGAATTTCAAAGGAGCTCGCAAAGTTCAATACCGTTACAGGTGTTCACTTTACCGACGACGAGGCGGAGCGTGCAAAACTTTGGGCTATACGCTCGGGTATCTTCCCTATGGTGGGAGGCTTGCGCAAGGTGGGTACAACCTGTATGATTGAGGATATCGCCTTCCATATCGAGGACCTGCCACAGGCTACGGTCGAACTGTCGGAGTTGCTCGATAGGTTTGGCTACGACGACTCGTGCATCTATGGTCACGCCCTCGAGGGTAACTACCACTTTATCATAAACCAGGACTTCTCGAGCGAGGCGGAGGTGGAACGCTATCGACGCCTTATCGAGGCGGTGGCGGAGCTCGTTGTCGATAAGTACGACGGCTCACTCAAGGCCGAGCACGGCACGGGTCGTAATATGGCACCTTTTGTGGAACGAGAGTGGGGTGCAAAGGCCTACTCTATGATGCACAGGGTGAAGCGGGCTTTCGATAGCGAAAATCTGCTCAATCCGGGCGTTATCTTCAACGATGACAAGGAGTGCTATATCAAGAATTTCAAGTCGTTGTCGATACTCACCCCTGCCGAAGATGCCTCGGAGGAGGTGCGTGAGATATACAAGCAGCTCAACCGCTGTATCGAGTGTGGCTTCTGCGAGGTTAATTGCGTGTCGTGCGGCTACACGCTCTCCTCTCGTACCCGCATCGTTCTTCAGCGAGAGCTTGCCCGACTGAAGGCCTCGGGCGAGAACGAAAAACGCCTTGCGGAGCTACGCAAGGGGTATCGCCACTATGGCAACGACACCTGCGCAGGCGATGGTCTGTGCTCGAAATCTTGTCCTATGGGTATAAATGTGTCGGAGCTTACGCACGAACTGCGTCGTTTGGAGATGGGCGCATTGGGCAATGGCGTGGGCGGTTTTGTTGCCGACCACTTTGCAGGCGTGAAGGGAGCGTTGCGAGGTGTGCTTGCCGTGGCGGATGTGGCGCACTCGGTACTCGGCACAAAGGCGATGTCGCTTGTGGGCAAGGGGCTGCACAAGGGGCTGAAGATGCCGTTGTGGACACCTTCGTTGCCCAAGAACTACCACTTCAAAGAGGGTAGAGTGGAGCGCACGGAGCATAGAGATAAGGTGGTCTATTTCCCGAGCTGTTTGAACCAGACGATGGGTACCGAGCGAGCATCGAAGCACTGCCGACCATTGGTCGAGGAGATGATGTCGCTGTTCGAGAAGGCGGGCTACGAGGTTATCCTGCCAAAGGAGATGGACAAGATGTGCTGCGGTACGATTTGGGAGAGCAAGGGTTTGCCGGATGTTGCCGACAGGAAGCTGCGAGAGCTGGAAGATGCACTGTGGGAGGCCTCGGAGCAGGGCAAATATGATGTTGTCTGCGACCAGAGTCCGTGCCTCTACCGTATGAAACAAAAAATCAAGAAGATGCACCTCTACGACTCGGCCGAGTTTGTGTGGGAGAAGATGCGCAATAGGTTGGAGTTTGTGCAGACCGACACTCCTATAGCGATACACCTCACCTGCTCAACCCGCAAGATGGGCATCGAAGAGGCTGTTGTCGGGCTTGCTAAACTATGCTCGTCGAGGGTGCTTGTGCCCGAGGGTGTGGGCTGCTGCGGATATGCGGGTGATAAGGGTATGACACATCCTGAACTCAACGCCTACGCTCTGCGTAAGCTGCGCTCACAGATAGAGAAGAGTGGTGTAGAGGTTGGCTACTCGAATAGTCGCACCTGCGAGATAGGTCTTGCTACAAACTCGGGTGTGCCGTATCGCTCGATTATCTACCTCGTAAATAGTTGTACAAGCAAAAAGTAACCGCTGAAATCCCTCTTGTTATACAACTTTGAACAAAAAGGGAGTGTCTAAACTTGTTAGACACTCCCTTTGCCTCAATGTATCGAGGCCGTTCTCTCCTCTTCTGCATCTTTTTCGAGGATGTCGTCGCCATCCCAATCGAACATCGGAAACTCCGTGCGTTCGCCTAATTGGAAGCGGGTGTAGGTTATCGGCAAACCTCGTTCGAGGTACATCTGCTCGTAGGCGGTCTTTACCGACAACACCTCGTCGGCATAGCCCGAGCCGTAGATATCGTTGTTGGCAACCTCGCACTTCAACCCGAACTTCTCAATCACTGCCGAGGTGTAATTGAATAGGTGCTGCGAGTCGGTCTTGAGGTTTATCCAGCCATCCTTGCGGAGCAACTTGGCGTAGTACTCCAGAAATATAGGTGCCGTAAGTCGCTTCTTGGCACGCTTGGTGCGTAGCTGCGGGTCGGGAAATGTTATCCATATCTCATCGACCTCACCCTCGGCAAAGAGCGATGTTATAAACTCGATGCGGGCCCTCAAAAAACCCACATTGCCCATCTTGCGCTCCGTGGCAGTCTTTGCACCACGCCAGATGCGGGCACCTTTGATATCTACGCCGATAAAGTTCTTGTCGGGGTTGCGCTCGGCCAGAGCTACGGTGTATTCGCCCTTGCCGCAACCGAGTTCGAGGACTATAGGGTTGTCGTTGTGGAAGAAATCCTTGCGCCAATTACCCTTCAAGGGGTGGTTCGTGCGGAACATCTCCTCGAATGCCGGTTGCACGAAGCACTCGAAGGTTAGGTTTTCTGCAAATTTGCGGAGTTTATCTTTTCCCATTGCTACAACTTTTTTAATCGTTAATGACGACACCCACCGCCTCTACACCCTTTATCGGAACAAGGGGTGTCAAAACAAAAATATATCGACCACTCATCGACAAAACAACATCGTTGCGATAGGGTAGAGCCACGCTCTGCGATACAATCTTTGCCCCCTCGGCAGATGGAACCGATAGCGAATACTCCTCGCTGAAAATACGGCCATCAGGGGTTAGAACTTCGATTTTAAGAGGCAGTGTGGTGCTTTTGAAACGGCTGTTTGTGCGCACCGCCACGGAGATGTTGCGCAGCGATAGCGTGTCGCTGTTTGCTACATCTATCTGCGTACGCTGGCTCCACTCGCTGCTATCGACGACTACCATCTGCGTATTTTGTGGGGCAAGGCAACTGCACATCGCCATTGCTAAAAAGAGTGCCACTATACGCAACCCCATCTTCATAACCTTACTCCTGCTTTGGCTTGTTGTGGTGACGCTTGTGAGCTCTGTTGTTGCGGTGATGGTTGCTCTGCTGACCGCTTTGGCTCTCCTGATCACCTTGCTGAGTAGGCTGAACACTCTGACTTCCATTTTGCGAAGCCTTACTCTCGTCTTTCGCCTCTCGTCTCTCGTCCGAATTATGGCGGTTCTTCCTCTTTTTGCGCTTCTTGGTCTTGTCGAAACGGGTGATGCTATCCTCCTCGGTGCGATATGTTGGCTCCTCAACTTGTGGCTCGAAATCTTCGCCAAGGAGAGATTCTACCTTCTCGCCATTGCGATTTACAGCCAATATCTCACGAACACGGGATACGGGTATTGTCACGAGGTTAGACATCGACTCTTTGCTCGAGGAGAAGGTCATCGTATGGGCGAGGATGTCGCTCTTGACGAGGAAGTATTCGCCATCTATTGCCTGCAGCGGCTCACGCAAACGAGGCATCGAGCGTCGTGCATCGGCATATACATCGTACTCGTACATCAGACAGCACTTCAGCTTCGAACACTGTCCTGCCAACTTCAGAGGGTTGAGCGAGAGGTCCTGCACTCGTGCAGCACCCGTGGTTACGCTCGTAAAACTCGATACCCACGATGCGCAACACAGCTCACGACCGCAAGCACCGATACCTCCGATACGACCGGCCTCCTGGCGTGCACCAATCTGCTTCATCTCGATGCGGATATGGAACTGCTCGGCAAAGACCTTAATCAACTCACGGAAATCGACACGGCCATCGGCGATGTAGTAGAATATGGCCTTAATCTTGTCGCCTTGATACTCCACATCGCCAATCTTCATATCGAGGCCCATATCGGCTGCGATTTGGCGCGAGCGTATCATCGTTTCGTGCTCGAGAGCTATGGCCTCCTGCCACTTCTCGATGTCGTAAGGGCGGGCCTTGCGGTATATCTTCTTGAACTCTCCGTTTTGTGGGTTGAAGCCGAGGCGACGCATCTGCTTGGCAACCATATCGCCCGTGAGCGAGATGATACCAATGTCGTGGCCTGGCGAAGCCTCCACCGCCACGATGTCACCCACCTGCAACTGCAAGTTGTTCACATTCTGGTAGAAGGAACGACGGGTATTCTTGAAACGCACCTCGAAGATATCTGTTGGGAAGTTGTCGGGATACTCCTCGAGCCACGGCTCCTCGTGCAGACGGAAGCAGCCCCTTGCCTCCTTGGCACAAGGCTCTCCTGCCTCGTTTACACCGAATGCAACGCCACGACCAACTTCGGGCTTATCATATTTTGTGTAATCCATAATTTCGCAAAAGTCAATATTTTGCCCAAAGATACAAATAAAAATTGAAAATTAAGGGTTGAGGGCAAAAATAGTTTTTTGGGAGGGGCGTTGACGAGGCGTGGCTCACTTTGTTTGGTTTTTGTCTTGTGGTGGTTGATGATGAGGCTTGGCTCACTTTGTTCGGTTTTGTCTTGTGGTGGTTGATGACGAGGATTGGCTCACTTTGTTCGGTTTTTGTCTTGTGGTGGTTGTTGATGAGGCTTGGCTCACTTCACTCCGCAAGCTGCGTTCCGTTTCGCCTTGCCTCGTGGCGCTATGAGAGTCAAAGGGGCTACGATGATAACGCAAGCGTTATCCATTATTAACGGCAGCCGCCTTCTTGTGCAAGCACAAAGGTGGTTGCCGTTAATAACAAATGCCGTCCGAAAGGACGGCATCATCGTAGCCTCTTTAACTCTCAGAGCTGTTGACGAGGCTTGAACTCGTGACCTCTTCCTTACCAAGGAAGTGCTCTACCACTGAGCTACAACAGCATTTCGCCCGAAAAGCAGGGCAAAAGTAGTATATTTTTTTTGTTTCACCAACTATTTTGACGATTTTCTATAAATATTTTATCTATTTGCCCCTCCTAACGCCGTGTGAGCCCTTGCGAGAATGTCTATTCAAAGTCGATGACGACAACAGAGTTTGGCTCCATGCTAACCTCAATCTCGCCATCTCGCACCACAAGCGGTATCTCGGTGTAGCTGCGTGTCGAGTCGGTGATATGCGCCACAACCTCTCCCGAGAACTTCTCGCCCGTAGCAACCTTAATCACCCTCCTCGTTACGACATTGTTGTCGTCGTTGTAGCGGGTGACCATAACTCGCAATTTGCCATCTGTGTTGCGTGCAGCCGTAACATACAACTCCTTGTCCGAAGATGTAGCCTTAACCTGTGTTCCATACTCCGTCAAACGACGCCACGCATAAAGACTATAGTAGGTCTTGGTAGGTCGTAGGGTAGGGTGGTCGAAGATGCCCGTAAATTCGTGGCTCGGACTTGCATCATAGTACATCAAGATATCTATCGGTGAGTCTTGACACGCCTGCAATGTCGCTGCAACAAACGCTGCGCCCTTCTCCTTGCTCATAACCTGTAGGCTGTAGTCGAACTTGTCGCTCCAGCTCTTTATGTAGTTCCACTCGTCAAGTATCGACTCCACGCCCGAGAAGCCATGCCTTGCCAACATCGACTCGATATATTCTGCATGTGCAGTAATGGTCTCGGGTTCTGCGGCATAGGCGTGCCACGAGAAGAAGTCCAAAGGCGACTTCGTCTTGGCTACATGTGCCAAAAAGTTGTTGCCCCACTCTCTCTTTCCCGACCATGCCGGGCCACCAATCTTGATATCCGGGAAACACTTGCGCAGATGCTTCGAAGTTGTGGTGTATAGCTCGTAGTACTGCTTGGGTGTGCCACCCCAATTTCGAGGAGCTGTCTGCCAACAATCAATATCGAGGTCCGGCTCATTCCAAATCTCCCAATAGCGAATGTTCCAATGGTATCCATTGGCCCACCCTTCGTTGTAGTGGCGGATGATATGCTCGCAGATGACAGCCCACTTCTCGAACTCCTCTGGTGGAAAAACTTTGTACTTCTTGATGTGGTTCTCAATCTTCTGTCCCAATCTAAAGAATGGCTCTCCGCCAACCTTTCGTATGGCATTTAGATACCAGTCCGTAATGGTGAAATCATACGATGCAGGGTCCTTTGGGTCCTTCGAGAAGTCGGGAAATATGGCGGTTATATCAGCCACATGCTCTCCACCATAGCAGTAGAAGATGCTTGCATCGTGGGTGCGCACAAATGGGAACTTGGCAGCCGCATACGCCTCGGTGTTGTTGCGCCCCTGCACATTACCCTCTATTGTCGGTGACAACGGGCCGTTGTTTACACCATTCATCGGCTTAATCTTACCAATTACGATTGTCCTATCCACGACAATCTGCGCCTGACCTACTGCTGCTATCGCCAAGAGTAGTAGCGCAATAAATACTCTCTTCATGTTTGGTGCTTTTAAGGTTTCTCTGTACAAAGATAGGGAAAATAATCGAAAATATAAACATCTGTTTGATGATGCAGGTGTTTTTAACATAATAAATTTATTAGCAATTCGTTTTCTTGCCGAAAAAGCTATTAAAATTGAAGTGTATGAAGATTTCGAAAGCATTGGAGAGTGCAATGGCACAGGCTCTTTTTACCGCTACGCAGAGTTTGCGGGATATATCGTTCAAGGACTGTTTGATGTTGCAGATACTGCACCTGGAGGACTCTATGGCCTACAGGGTACTATCCACGCTATTGCAGGATTGGCAGCTGCAGCAGTTGCGCTTGCGACTTGAGCGTATGGCGCATACGCCCGAGCAGCGAGCCATATCGCCCGAGCAGTTCTATCGTGAGTACTCGTTGCATCTTGCCGTGCGTTTTGCCGAGGCGAAGCGCATATCGACAATTCACGCCTTGATGGATATCCTCTCCGACGAAAAGACACTCTCGTTTCGGTTTTTTGCCCTCTATGGTGTTACGGCCGAGGTGGTATCGGCGAGTATTACGGATATCACCTCCGGCACACCTCAAGGTGACTCCTTGCCGCAGCAGGGGGCGATGCCCAAGCTTTCTGCCACGGAGCCTGCGCCCGACTCTCTCCTCGCACGCTTTGGTACCGACCTTACGGCCGAGGCCCGCAGTGGTCGTATAGATGCGGTGATAGGGCGTGAGCGTGAGACCGAGCGTGTGGTGCAGATTTTGGCTCGTCGCAAAAAGAATAACCCGATACTTGTAGGCGAAGCGGGCGTGGGTAAGAGTGCCATAGTCGAGGGGCTTGCGATAAGGATAGCCGAGGGGCGTGTGCCCCACACATTGGCCGACAAGCGGCTCTTCTCGCTCGATGTGGCATCGCTCGTTGCCGGCACGAAGTATCGTGGCGAGTTCGAGGAGCGTATGGTGCAGATACTCGATGAGCTGCGCAGCAGTGGCGACACCATACTCTTCATCGACGAGATACACACCATTGTCGGTGCAGGTGCTACGCAGGGGTCGCTCGATACGGCAAATATCTTGAAACCTGCTCTGGCACGAGGCGAGATACAGACCATAGGTGCTACAACGCTCGACGAGTATCGCACAAATATCGAGCGTGATGCCGCTTTGGAGCGTCGTTTTCAGCGTGTCATGGTGGAGCCGACTTCGGCACAAGATACGCTCAATATCCTGCGCAACATCGCACCCCTCTACGAGCGTCATCACTCCGTGTGCTACACCGAGGAGGCGTTGCGGGCGTGTGTCGAGCTCTCGGGGCGTTATCTCTCCGACCGCAACTTCCCCGACAAGGCTATAGACCTTCTCGACGAGGTGGGTGCTACGGTGCATATTGAACACGAGGGGGCTTTTGCCGAGGTTGGGGCTGACGATGTAGCCAAGTCTATTACGACCGCCACGGGTGTTCCTACCGAACGACTTACGGCCTCGTTCTCGTCACGATTGCAGGGCCTGCGGAGCTATCTCGCTTCGCATGTCGTAGGGCAGGAGAGGGCTGTGGAGCGAGTGTCGCAGGCGATATGTCGCTCACATGCAGGGCTGCGAGATGAACATAAACCGATGGGTGTATTTCTCTTTGCAGGTCCTACGGGCGTGGGCAAGACGCTTATGGCAAAGGAGTTGGCACAATACCTCTTTAACTCCTCGGAGAACCTTGTGAGGATCGATATGTCGGAGTTTGGCGAGGCTCACAATGTTGCACGACTGCTCGGCTCGCCTCCGGGGTATGTGGGCTATGGTGAGGGCGGACAACTCACCGAGGCGGTACGCCACAAACCCTACTCGGTGGTGCTGCTCGATGAGATTGAGAAGGCCCATTCGTCGCTCTTTAATACGCTGTTGCAACTCTTCGATGAGGGGCGATTGACCGATGGCACGGGGCGCACGGTAGATTTCCGAAATACTATCGTGGTGATGACCTCGAATGTCGGCTCTCGAGAGGTGGCGGAGCGTGGCAACGGCATAGGTTTTGGCACACCCTCGCGCCAACTCCACACTACAGCCGAGGCGGAGTATCGTCGTGCTGCCGAGCGAACATTCTCGCCCGAGTTTTTGGGGCGTATCGACGAGGTGCTGCTCTTTGAGCCTCTGACCGAGGCGCACGCAGAGCAGATTGTGAGGATGGAGTGCGAGAAGTTGCGAGAGAGGCTTCGTGCAAAGGGGTATCGACTGCGGTTGTCGGCATCGACATATCGAGAGTTGGCGAAGCTGGGGTATAGCAGCCGCTATGGAGCCCGTGCATTGCGACGCACCATTGTCGAGTATGTCGAGGAGCCGATTGCGCGACAGATGCTCGATGGCGCAAAAGAGGGCACAGAGTTTAGAGTGAAGTTGCCAAAGAGCGAGGCGGTGTAGAGGGTTGGAGGGGACTCTGGAGGTTGTTGGTGGCGCAAGTGTATTAGGGTCGTTAGAGGCGTTAGGGTCGTTAGGGGTGCGCTTGAGGGTTTAGGTTGGTGGGAACTCTGGAGGTGGTTGGTGGCGCAGGTAAATTAGGGTCGTTAGGGGCGTTAGGGTCGTTAGAGGTGCGCTTGAGGGTTTTGGTTGGAGGAACTCTGGAGGTGGTCGGGGCGCAGGTGTAATGGCATTGAATGGCAGGCGTTCGCTAACGCTCACTGAATGGCAATCGCTCCCGTTGGTCGCTGAATGGCAGGCGTTTACGCTTTTTTGTCACAGCTTTCTGCGCTTTGCCATTAAGCAATCTCTGATTGCGCTGCCATTAAGGGCGAAGCCCGTTTGCCATTCTATGCCATCTTTGTTGCGCTTTGACAAGGGTCAGAGTCCCCACCAACAAAAAAATCTCTCGTCTCTCGTCTTTCGTCTCTCGTCTTTTTTGTATCTTTGCGACCGATTATGGCATTTAGAGCAAAATATCTATCCAAAGTGGGCGAGATTTTACGCCTTGCCCTGCCCGTAATGTTGGCTCAATTGGGCTATATTGCGGTGCAGGTGGCGGATAGTGCCATGGTGGGAATGTATGGCGGAGAAGATGCCGTGCCGCTGGCTGCCGTGGCATTCGGCTCTACCATTGCGTGGGTATTCACCTTTTTGTGTATAGGTCTTTCGATTGGCCTTACGCCTATAATCGGAGAGTTGTTCGTGCAGGGACATAAGCAGAAGATGGCTCACTATCTCGAAACAACGCTCCTCTTCTATCCGATTTTTGGTGTGGCGTGTATGGCGTTGCAGATTGCTACCGAGCCTCTGCTCTACCACTTGGGGCAACCTGTCGAGGTGGTCGATATGGCTCTGCCATACTACCGACTGATGGCCTACTGCTTGCCGTTTGCGATGTTCTACGGCTCGTTCAAGCAGTTTTTGGAGGGTGTAGGCAATACAAAGTCGGCAATGATTGTTACCGTAATTACCAATATCATAAACATTGTGCTGAACTATGTATTTATCTTTGGTAAGTGCGGCTTCGAGCCGATGGGAGTATATGGTGCAGGATTATCGACTCTTATATCCCGAATATTAAACCCTCTCCTGCTCGGCGGATACTTTATCTACGCAAAACGATATAGAGAGTACCTGTCGCTATTTTCTCGCAAGGCGAAGCATTGGAAGAACTCGCTACATCTGCTGAAAATGGGACTTCCGATATCGGGGCAGATGGTGCTGGAGGCGTTGGCATTTATCGTTACGGGAATTATGATGGGTTGGTTTGGCACCGAGGCGATAAGTGCAAATCAGGTGGGCAATACCTACAGTAATTGTACCTTTATGATGGTGCTGTCGCTCGGCTCGGCAACGACAATATGTGTATCGCACGCCTTTGGTCGTCGCAATATCGACGAGATATGCGATGTGGTGCGCTCCTCGCTCTCGATGGCGGTGGTGTGGGGTGTATGTGTGATTGTGACCTTTGTATCGCTACGCCACATTATGCCGATGTTGTTTACCCAAAACGAGGCGGTTATTGCACTTGCCTCGCAGATGCTTATTCTCTACGGAACATTTCAACTTTCGGATGCGATGCAGTGTATATTGGTCGGTATTCTGCGAGGACTGCAACAGGTGCGAAGCATTGCCGTAATATCGTTTGTCGCCTATATCGTGCTGAATATACCGGTGGGATATTTCGTGGCATTTCGCCTCGGAATGGGTGCCTCGGGGTTGATTGTCGGCTATATTGTCGGACTCTCGACTGCCGCAATCCTATATGGTGTTCAGGTCGCCCGCTACTTGCGCTATCTGCGGAAAATATCATAGGAATTCATTTTTCTACAATAAATTGCATACTTATCAAAAAAGTTTTTCTATCTTTGTAGAGGAACAGTGTTTTTATTCGCTAACGGCTAACGGCTAAAAGCCAATAGCCTATAAATTTTTTTAGTATGGAGGTTTGGCATATTTGGGTTATCGTAGCCCTCTTGTTTGTGATTGTCGAGATTTTTACAACGGGTTTTGCCGTGATGTGTATCTCGTTTGGCTGCCTTTTTGGTGCTGCTGCATCGGCTCTCGAGTGGGATGTGAAGTGGCAACTGTTGGCCTTTGCTGTTGGTACGGTATTGGCGTTTATGACGGTGCGACCTTTGGTCTATAAGTTCTTCTACAAGAAGGGGCAGGAGGTCAAGACCAATGCCGAGGCGTTGGTTGGTCGTCGTGCCATCGTTACCGAGCGTATCGAGGGTGAGTTGCACCCGGGCCGTGTGAAGATAGATGGCGACGATTGGAAGGCCGTGTGCGAGAGTGCAGAACCTATCGAGGTGGGTGCAGCGGTCGAGGTTACGGCAATAAACAGCGTAATTCTAACCGTAAAGAAGATATAGTTAAAAAAGGTTTTTAATTTTATTTAGCCAATGGCTAATGGCTAACGGCTAATAGCAAAAAAATGTAGTTATGGGAGCATTAGTAATTGTCGGTATTATCGCTGCAATTGCGATAATCTATGTGTTGGTGGGTTTCACCATTATTCAGCAGTCGGAGACAAAGGTTGTCGAGCGACTCGGTAAGTATCATCGTACCTTGCAGTCGGGTATCAACTTCATCTTGCCGATTATCGACCGAGCAAGACCCGTCTATTCGCGTTACGAGAAGAGTGTTGGCGGAGAGGCCTATGTGGTAACACGCCTTTCGGATAAGATTGACCTCCGTGAGCAGGTCTATGATTTTCCGAAGCAGAGCGTTATCACGAAGGATAATGTTACGACCACGATAAATGCGTTGCTCTACTTCCAGATTGTCGAGCCCGTGAAGGCTGTGTATGAGATTGACAACTTGCCAAATGCGATAGAGAAGTTGACGCAGACGACACTCCGAAATGTTATCGGTGAGTTGGAGCTCGACGAGACCTTGACTTCGCGTGATACTATCAACTCGAAGTTGCGTGCCGTGCTTGACGATGCAACGAACAAGTGGGGCGTGAAGGTTAATCGTGTTGAGTTGCAGGATATTACACCTCCGGAGTCGGTGCGTCGTTCGATGGAGCAGCAGATGCAGGCCGAGCGTGAGCGTCGTGCCAAGGTGTTGGAGGCTCGAGGCCAGAAGGAGGCGATGATTTTGCAGTCCGAGGGAGAGAAGGAGTCGCAGATTAACCAGGCCGAGGCGGAGCGTCAAACCCAGATTTTGAAGGCGCAGGGTGAGGCCGATGCACGAGTTTTGCAGGCTACGGCCGAGGCGGAGGCTATCCGCAAGGTTGCCGAGGCTATCGCATCGACCAAGACCGACCCCGCAACCTATATGCTTGTGAGTCGCTATGTCGATACCTTGAAGGAGGTTGCTTCGGGTCAGGATGCAAAGGTTGTCTATCTCCCTTACGAGTCGAGCAACCTGATGAGTGCGCTTGGGGCTTTGACCAACCTCACAAAGAAGTAGTATAAGCTATATAACAAGGCTCTTTCCCGACAAAATATGGTGCCCAAATTGGATACCATATTTTGTCGGCTGTTTTTGGTTGGTGGGGACTCTTGAGGTGGTCAAGGCGCAGGTGAATTAAGGGTTAGTAAGGGCGAGTAACGGCTAGTAAAGAAGGCGCTATACCCTTAATAGCCCTTAATAGCCCTTAATAGCCCTTACTGGCCCTTACTAGCCGTTATCAGATTGCGCCATCTCTCGTCTAAAAAAATTGTCAATTGTCAATTGTCAATTGTCAATTCTGCACTCTGCGCCTCCCCATAAAGCAATCTCTGATTGCGCCCCCATTAAGGGCGGAACGCCCGCCCCCATAAAGCAGTCGCAGACTGCGTCCCCAAATTACAGCGCAAAGTAAAGAAGGCGCTATACCCTTACTGACCCTTAATAGCCCTTACTGGCCTTTACTGGCCGTTATCAGATTGCGCCAGCTCGCCACTTTATCAACAAAATGTTCTATTTGGGCGCAAAAATGGTGATTTTAGTTGCATTTTTACAAATATAAATTTATATTTGCAATGATAAAGATGCGGCGGGGGACTTGTTGTGAGTGGGTCGTCTTTGCAACTTGCTCACAATCAGTCGATTTCCCCCCCCCGTGGGATTGAGCAAAAATAAGTCTGTAGGGGTTAGGACTTGCAAATTCTTAAAAAAAACAAAATGAAAAAACTTTCAATTGCAGTTGCGCTTTTGATGTGTGGTGTAGTTGCTACATCGGCGCAGACCAAGTTGGCGGGTATGGAACAGTATCGTCGCTCGTCGCTTAACCTTATCATGGTCGAGGATCCTCGTATCGACACAGCGGTAGTGGATATCGTGCGTAGAGCCTTCCTCGCAGCACCTATTCCTGACAAGTATAACGACCACGGTGTTGATGCGTCGTTGCGTTATGTAAAGGCTTCGGATGTAGTTGTCGATAACTATGCCGAGAGCAAGATGGTTCTTAACCTCAAGAAGAAGGGTGATGCCGACAAGGGTGCAAAGACCGGTGCTGCAGTTACGGGCCTCCTTGGTGCGTTAGCAGGTGTTGAGATGGGTCCAAGCAATCAGAAGTATAACATTCAGAAGATGACTGTCGATACGACAAAGCGTTGGATGCCACATGTGGCATATCACCACCTCAAGAAGCACGACATGGCAAAGAAGGCTATCGATAAGTGGTTTGGTGTAGAGAGTGGTAATATCAATATCGACCTTGTTCGTGAGCGTGCATTCTTCAACGCTACCGACCAGGAGATTAAGGCTGCTACCGAGAGTGGTGACCGTCCGGCAGAGGATGCAATTATGGATAATGGCGGTCACGAGATTATCAGCAACACCTTTGTTGCTATCTCGACCACACGCCTCCTCAATGCGCAGCAGATGGCAGACGAGATTATCTATAAGGCTGCGTTGGTTGCCAATTTCCTCCCTCGCAACGAGGCTGACCTTACGATGTCGACTGCCGAGCTTGCGGCAGCTGCAACTGCGGCAGGTATGGGCGATGGCAATGCCGTTTATACTACAACATACCTCTTCCGCTTGGTTTGGAACGAGGAGATTTTCAATAAGATTAACGCCGTATCGGGCGATGTTGCAAAGTACAACGCTCTCGACTGTTTCCACTTGGAGTATGTCGGTGATGAGTCAACTCATGTGAATGTTCGTGCAAAGGATAAGTCGGGTGAGGAGAAGGTTAAGCTGACCTACGAGGAGGCTGTGGCAAAGGCTATGGTTGAGGCGCAGCGTGTTGTTCTTGCAAAGTTGGAGAAGAAGTATGAGGTGTTCCGCACAAAGACTCCTTTGACAGAGATAGATCCTGTTATGAAGGCCAATATCGGAACCAAGGAGTGTGTTGAGGAGAAGGATAAGTACGAGATTTTGCAGAAGATTGTAAAGCTCGACAAGAAGAGTGGCAAGCAGACCGTAAGCTACAAGCGTGCCGGTGTTATCACCGTAGATAAGGTGGGTGACAACCTCACAGACCCAAGCGCACAGACTACATTCACAGGTAAGTTGCCAAAGGGTGTATTCAAGGGTTCGTTGATCCGTTTCACAAAGTAAGAGAATTTCAACTGTTTATACATATTATATAAGTTATGAAACAGATTGTTAAGTTGTTGGTAGTGTTGGTGCTGGCTATGGTCGGCATCAACACCGCTTCGGCTCAAGCCAAGAAGAAGGCTAATGAGCAGACCGAGCAGTGGCGTTATGAGGTTGAGCTCGTGGGCCAGCGTAGCACACGAGGCGGACAGGGCCTTGTCCATATTTTGAAGGTGTGGAGCTTCTCGAAGAAGTATGATGTGGCGGAGGAGCAGGGTAAGAAGAATGCTATCCACGCAATTGTCTATAAGGGTTGCCCGGGAAATGATGCAAAGCGTTTGGGTGAGATACCTGCTCTGTTGCAGGACCCAACAGTGGAGATGACTCATGCCGAGTTCCTCAAGAATTTCTTTGCTGAAGATGGCGACTATATGCGCTTTGTGTCGATAACAAATGGCGGCCAAGCCGAGGTGTTGAAGGTAGGCAAGGAGTATAAGGTGGGTCTTACCGTGCTGGTTGATACTCCATCTTTGCGCAAGTACTTCGAGGCAAAGAAGATTATCATGCCGTTGAATGAGGGCTTCGATAAGGCAAAGAAACCTTCGATTATGGTTGTGCCATCGGATGTTTGGTGCAAGGATAATGGCTACCTTGACGAGAATGGTGTGCCGAACTACCGCAAGGCGTTTGCCGAGAACTCGCAGCTCAACTTCGTGATGAGCAAGATGGGTAGCATGATGTCGGCTCGAGGCTTTGACTTGCGCCTGTTGCTCGATGTTCTGAAGACTATCGAGACCGAGGATGCCGAGAATATGATGCTCACATCGAATACAAGTGGTGCCGCTATTGCCGAGGATCCTATCGACAAGTTGCGTCGTGTGGCAAAGGCCGATATTATTCTCGAGGTGTCGTGGAACCTCAATGTCGATGGTATGAAGCAGTCGATGACTATAAATATTATCGGTAAGGACTCCTACACCAACGAGCAGATTGCCGCTTGCCAGGGTACGGGTCAGCCAACATACTCGAAGGAGATACCTGTGTTGCTCGAGGAGGCTGTGGGCCACAACCTCGGCTACCTTATTGAAGCCTTGAATGGCAAGTTTAACGATTGGTTTACGCTCGGTCGTAACATCGCTGTGCAGGTTATGCGTTGGGATAGCGCCGAGTTTAACCTCGAGAGTGAGTTTGGTGGCAAGGAGTTGGGCGAGATTATCGAGGAGTACATCTCGGCTAACACGGTGAACAAGCAATATACAACCGATATGGCTACATCGAACAAGATGGTATTCAGCAATGTCCGTATCCCGATGGTTAATCAGGACGGCAAGGCTATGGATGCCCGCATGTTTGGCCAGGGTTTGCGTCGTATGTTGCGTGACAAGTACCAAATTACATCGAAGGTTATGACCAAGGGTCTTGGTCAGACAACCATAGTCCTCGGTGAGAAGTAGAAACCAATAAAAACCTTATAGAATTATGAGACGACTATTTGTAACTCTCATAGGGCTGGGTTCGTTGTTCTGCGCTTCGGCGCAGAACACTCTCGGCTCGACAGACGATATCGGCCGTATAGCACTTACGCCTATCGTTCACGATGCTGCCAATGTTCCACCAAGGGCGCACTCGATGTTGTCGAACAAGTTGAAGCAGATTGTAACCCGCAATGGCTTGGGCTCAATGGCTACCGAGCCTCGTTTTGTCATTACGGCAAGCAGTCAGCTTATGGCCAAGGAGGTTACGGCAACAACGCCTTCGTTTACGGTTGTTGAGGTCGCTACAACGCTCTATATCGGTGATGCAGTAACGGGCCAACTCTTCTCTTCGTGCGATTGCGACTTGTCGAAGGGTATGGGTAAGAGTCTCGATGCTGCTTATGTCGAGGCCTATAAGCGTATAAACCCTGCAGCAGAGCAGATTAAGCAGTTCGTGGAGGAGGGTAAGAATAAGATCGTTGAGTACTACAATTCGCAGATAGACTTCCTTATTGCCGAGGCGGATGCGTTGGCAAAGTCGCAGAACTTTGATGGTGCGATGATGCTGTTGGCATCGGTACCAAGCGTATGCAAGGAGGCTCACGCCAAGGCGATGGCTCGCCTGGGTGAGGTATATCAGGTGAAGATTGACCAGGAGGGTGCCGTTCTCTACAATCAGGCTGTGGCAGCGTGGAAGACCTCAAAGAGTGAGGAGGGTGCGCTCGAGGCCTGCAAGCTCTTGGCGCAGATAAACCCGCAATCATCGTATGCCGAGAAGGGTAACGCCTTGGTTGCCGAGATTGAGACGCACTACGCAACACTCGTTGCCGAGCAGAAGGCTCTGCAGGAGGAGGAGCGTCGTCGCAAGCAGGAGCAGGAGGAGCGAGAGTGGCAGTTTAAGCAGCAGCAGTATGCCGACAAGGTGGCTGCCGAGCAGGAGGCTCGTCAGCTCAACCACGAGTTGGCTATGAAGCAGTCGGATGCGGCATCGGTGGCTACGCAGATGGCGTTGAAGGAGGTGAAGGAGATGACCAACAAGACCTTCGCTTCGCAGGTTGCGGGCTCGACCGTGTCGAAGGGCGCAAGCAACACGCTTGCCAATAAGATTGCTTCGTGGTTTAAGTAGTCTTGGTTCCACTTTCGAGGGGCGTGACTTGAGTTGTATGTAGAAAACTTTTTGAACGAAAAACAGATAGAGATATGGCTGTAGATAGTGTAAATAAGTGTCCGGCATGTGGGGCTTTGCGCCCTGCAATGGCTGCAGTGTGTCCGGAGTGCGGATATGCCTTCACAAATAGTGGAGCAAAGGTCGTGGAGGAGTTGAGCGCAAAGCTTGACTCGGTGCGAGGCAGGGGAGATGAGGCTGTCATCGGTGTCATCAAGAGCTTCCGCATACCGCATATTGTGGAGGAGTTGTTGGATGTGATGTACTTTATCCAGCCAAAGGCTCTCGAGAAGACCTCGGCCGTGTCGCTTGCGTGGCGAGCACGACAGAGGGAGGTCTTTGAGCGTGCCAAGGAGGCTTGCGCTCACGATAAAGCCAACCTGAAGAAGGTGCTCGAGTATGAGAAGCAGATAGACCGCCTTACGAAGCAGCGTGTGCGCAACACCTGGATGATGTTGCCTCTGTGGGCAAAGATAGCTATACCTGTGGCATTGGTGCTGCTGGTGCTGATACTTGTACCTGCAAAGGATGTGTCGCCCGAGGCGTATGCTCGTCGTTTTGTTGAGGCGGTGAGCGAGAACGATTGGGATAAGGCTATCAAACACCTCGCCTCGTGTCCGGATATGGGCCAGGCTATATCGTCGCAGTATCTCGACTTGATGGAGGGACTCTTGTCGGAAAATCGTTCATTCGAGGCCGAGCAACTCTTCGACGCAAAACTTGCCTATGTAAGCCCGAATGAGGCTCGTGTAGATGATGTAAATGCGAAGTTTGTGGAGTACTACCTGGCACACGACCAGGTGGATATGGCAATGAAGCACACCACTACGGTTGATGGTATTGTGCGTATTATGCGCTACCATATCGAGAAGGGTGATGCAGCATCGGCTCTTGCGCTCTATCGTCGTAACTCTTCGAAGCTCTCGAAGTACGATTTTCAGTTGCATCGCAAGGTGTCGCTCTGCAAAGATGAGGTCGTTGTGGCCTTCTTGGCCGAGCAGGGCATAAAGCTCGAGTAGTGAGTGAGGAATGAATGTAAAACCAATAAAACTAACCTGATATGGGACTATTTGGATTTGGAAGCAGCAAAGAGGGTGGATTTATGGATGTCATCCGCTGCGATGAGAGCAATGATTATTTGATTTGGAAGTGGAGCCCCGATCCATCGGGTGAGCCTACCAAGAAGGAGAATGCTATTCGCTACGGCAGTTCGTTGCGTGTCAAGGATGGCGAGGTTGCGGTCTTTGTCTATAAGCAGTCGAACGGTACGATGCAGGACTATATCGAGGGTCCGTACGACAAGAAGATTGAGACGGCAAACTTCCCGGTGCTGACAAGTATCGTTGGTGCTGCATTTGGTGGCTCGTCACCATTTCAGGCGGAGATATACTTCATCAACCTCGCAGGTAATGTGCAGATAAAGTTTGCTGTACCTTACTTCGATGTGTTTGATCCTCGCTTCTTGGACTTTGCCGTACCTATGGCTGTTCGTGGCACGGTGACATTCAACATCAGCGACTACAAGCAGTTTATAAAGCTCAATCGACTCAATTCATTCGATATATACGACTTCGAGCAGAGTATCAAGGCGGCAGTATGTAAGTATGTCAAGGGCTTTGTATCGAATGCTCCACAGATGGCCAATATACCTGTGTTGCAGATTGAGCGTCGTATGATGGAGATTAGCGATATGATACAGACTCGTCTGGCAGCCGACTTCGTAAACGACTTTGGTGTAAATCTCAAACGCCTTGATATATCGGCTATAGATGTAGATAAGGAGAGCGAGGGCTATGCCGAGTTGCGTAATATCACGGCTGACCAGCAGACTCGTACTATCGAGGCGCAGACCGATGTAAATATCAAGAACCTCGCAGATATGCAGGCTATAAACGCTGCAAATATGGAGGAGACACTGCGTATTCAGCGTGAGGAGATGCAGCGTGCGCAGAAGCTTCAGACCGAGACCAACTTCATTGGCGCTCACGCCCTCAACCAGCAGACCGAGGTTATGAAGACTGCGGCCGAGAGCCTTGGTCAGATGGGTAGCTCGATGGACTTTGGCGGTGGCGGCGGTATGAACCCTGCAGGTATGATGGCAGGAATGATGATGGGCGGTGCCGTTGCAGGCCAGATGACGGGTATGATGAACCAGATGGGCGGTAACCTGATGAACCAGCAGGCCAACACGCCTCCACCGATGCCTACGGTGAGCTACTTCGTGGCTGTGAATGGTCAGCAGAGTGGTCCATTTACTATGGCGCAGTTGCAGCAACTTGCAGCAACGGGTCAATTTACCCCTGATACACTTGTGTGGAAAAATGGTATGGCAGGCTGGGCAGCCGCAAAAGATGTTGCGGAGGTAGCGTCGTTGTTTGCGACAAATACACCACCGCCACCACCGGTACCACCGACTTTGTAGTTTATAACTTGCGTAAAAATATTGGATATGGATAAGGAGTTTGGCTCGGTAGAGCGATTGGTGGAGTTTGGCCTCGGCATGGCTGTGGCCAATCAGATGATTGCGACGATGAACCAGGCAATCGGCAGTATGACTGTTCCGGGTGCGCAAGCACCTATGGGTGGTGCTGTGGGAAATCCGTTGTTGAGCTACTTTGTGGTAGTGGATGGAGCGCAAGCAGGTCCATTTAACGAGCAGCAGCTCGAACAGCTCATTCGTGAGGGCAAGGTTACGGGCGAGAGCCTCGTGTGGCGCACGGGCATTACTGCGTGGGTTACGGCATCGAACCTTCCGGATGTGAATAGACTATTGTTGTTGAACAAAAAGTAAAAGAGAAGTATGAAAGTTGATGTAGTAAAGAGTTTGATTGTCGTGCTGCTCGTTGCGCTTATTGCCTACGGGTTGTATGCTGTGAGTGAGTACGATACGGTGCGTGGCTGGCTCACGGGAGTCTCGGCTGCAGTGCTTGCTGTTACGGGTGTTCTCACCTTTGGTGTGTCGTTTGAGGGCGAGCGTTCGTCGGTGATGTTTAAGGTGTTGTCGGGCATAATGTTCTTTGTGTTCCTCTTCGCCAACCTCATCTTCGCCTTCTTCGAGTTTGGCTTGCCACTCTACATTATCTTGAATGGCGTATTGTTCCTTGTGTATGCTCTGACGGCAGTGTCGATAGTGCGTACCAAGCAGTAGTAGAAAATCCTTAATTTAACATAAACATTAACCAAAAAAAGTACAGTTATGAAGAAGATTTTAGTTCTTTTGGTTGCCGCTTTGGTGGCAGTTACTCCGCTCTATGCACAGTCTGCAAAGGATATTCGCAAGGCGAAGAAGGAGGCAAAGGCTTCGGCAAAAGAGGCTTACAAGGAGGGTTACAAGATGCTCGAGGCAGGTGATCTCGAGACTCGTATCGCAAAGCACCTCGAGAAGGTCTATGCAGGTACAGCTTTCCAGATTGTGAACACTGCCGAGGGTAAGCGTAGCGTGAATATGGCAAAGTCTATCGCTCGCAACAATGTTCTCAATGAGCATGCCGAGGCTGCTCGCTCGATGGTTAAGGGTCGTGTTACATCGGATATGCACGATGTGAACAATGTTCAGGCCGAGAACTTCGTAGCAGCTTACGAGCGTTTGGTATGTGCCGAGCTCAATGGTGAGGTGCGTGTATCGTACACACTTGTTCGTCACAACAAGAAGGAGAACAACTACGATGTGAAGCTCGTATGCTTGGTAGATTACGATGCAGCACACAAGGTGCACCTCAACGCTATTAAGCGTGCTGCCGAGGAGCAGAAGCTTGCACAGCAGTATGGTTCGAAGATCTCGGAGTGGATCAACGAGGGCTTCGTTAAGAGCGTTGTAGGCGAGTAACATCGTCGGCTCGAGATGATGTCGGTGCGGTGGGCAAGACTTGCCGCCCGGCATCTTTTTTAGAGAATATATTTGGCGCAAAGGATGAGATGAAACGACAACTCGCAATATTTGCAATCTTCGTAGTGACGGCCTCGTCGGTTGTGGCACAATCGCTCTCGGTAGCTCGTGTCATGGCGGATGAGTCGATGCGTGAATTTATATGGGCAGTAGGCTATGGAGCCTCGATACAAGAGGCCGACCGAGATGCGTTGTGTGCGCTCTCAAGTCGTGATGTCAATATCGTAAATGTTGGCAAGAGCTCGATGGATGACCGTGTTACGACTTCGTCGGTGCAGTCGGAGGAGGTGAATAAGCAGGAGATGTTGAGTGTGTCGAGTATGTATCTGGAGAATGTGCGCCGTGAGATATTGCCCGATATGGGCGAGCAGAAGCGGGTGCTGCGATATATCACCCGTGAGGATTGGGAGGCGCGTCACGATGCGTTGCGCAACAAGATTTTGGAGTATATCGAGAATGGTCGCTATGCTCCGATGGTCGAGGACAAGGTGCGCTACTTTGTGTGGGCGTATGTGCTGTTGCAGAGCCTGCCCGATGATGGAAACCAGTTGAAAGTTGACGCAACACCTGCCCGACAGTGGTTGCTTACGCAGGTGCGAACAATGCTCGGAGATATCGAAGTCAGCGTTATCGGTATCGAGCAGGATAAACAAAATCGCAACTATCCTTACAAGCTCTTCCTCGATGTTACCCATAAGGGGGAGCCTGTAAGTTATCTCTGTTTCCGTTATTTCGATGGCTCGGGCTTTGTTGAGGGAGAGAGCGTGAAGGATGGCCGTAGCACGATACAGATGAAGAGCCTGCCGGAGCAGTTTGCTCTCGAGATTGACTGCTTGAGCGCAGACCTTGCTCGACAAGTTGAGCCGAGTGTCTATGTGTTGTTGCAGAACCCTCGCTATGCCACCTCGTTTGAGGCGGGGCAGAAGCGTGTGGTGACAAAACCTCAAGGCGTGAAGCCAAAGAAGGAGGTCAATACCTTGGCCGAGCAGGTCGCTTCACCCGTGAAGAATGCCCTTGCCGAGATTGAAGCCACCTATGTTGCTCCGAAGGAGCAGGTTGCCGACACGCAACCCTACGATAAGGTTATGGCCGATATTGTCGGGGCTATATCGGGCGTGACAAAGGCGGATGTAAGCCGGCACTTTACACCTGCGGCGTGGGAACACTACCGCCGTATCGTTGGGAGTGGCTCACCTATGGTGGCCCGTACTCCGTGCTACCGCTATATACACCACGACTCGTTGGTTATCTGTCGTGGTTTGACTCTGAAGCTGCGCTTTCCGGGCAACAACTCCTTTATCGAGGATGTGGTCTTTAGGGTTAATGAGAAGAGTGGTAAGGTCGAGTCTGTGGCATACGCCTTGTCGGCTCGTACCGAGCAGACCATAATGGCTATGAATTGGGAGGATAGGGCACGATTGACACTGCTGTCGTTCCTCGAGGATTATCGTACGGCCTACTGCTTGAAGGATTTGGAGTATATAAACAAGGTCTTTGCCGACGATGCCTATATCATTGTGGGCAGGGTGCTGAAGCAGAGCACAAAACGCTTTAATGACCGCCCTTACGAGATAGGCGGTGAACGCACGATTTACTCCCGTAAGAGCAAGCAACAATATATCTACGACCTGCGCAAGAGCTTTGCCAGCAAGGAGTTCGTGAATATACGCTTCGAGGAGTGTAATGTAGCCAAGGGCTTCTACGACAAGGAGGGTATCTACGCTGTGCAGGTGCAGCAACTCTACTTCTCGGACAACTATGCCGACGATGGAGTCCTGACCCTTGCGGTCGATATGCGTAACGATAGTGACCCGCTTGTGCGTGTGCGTGTATGGCAACAACAACGAGATGTGACATATACTGCCGAGCAGATGATAGAACGCACGGTATCAACCAATAACAGCTTAAATTAGAGCAATGGCACGAATAGTATTTCTTTCGCTTTTGTCGCTTGTGGCAATGGGTGCTACGGCACAAAATCTGGACCGCTTCGAGGAGTTTCGTCGTCGCTCGGAGCAGGCGTTCGAGAAGGCTCGCACCTCGTATGATAACCGCTTCGAGCAGCATCGTGCCGAGGTAAATCAACGCTATGCCGACCATATACGCAAGATGTGGGAGAAGTATAATGTTTCGCCTTCGGAGGAGGCACCAGTGCGCCCCGAACCCGTTGAGCCTCCGCACTATACCCCTCCAACAACAGCCCCTGCGGAGAAGCCCGTGGTAGAGGTTGTTACACCTCCTGCTCCTGCGCCAAAGCCACAACCTGCGCCAAAGCCACAACCTGCGCCAAAGCCGCAACCTGCGCCAAAACCGCAGCCGATTGTGAAACAACAGCCGACACCGCAGCCTGTACCACAGCCGACACCGCAGCCGACACCGCAGCCGATTGTGAAACAACAGCCTGTACCGCAGCCTGTACCACAGCCGACACCGCAACCCGTTGCTCCGAAGGAGCCGAGGGTGTTGTTCGAGTTCTACGGAACGCTTGTGTCGTTGCGAGTTCCGGGTATGGGTATGCCGTCGCTCTTTGAGTTGTCGGAGGAGAGTGTGGCAAATAGCTGGCTCGAGGTGTCGAAGGGAGGATTTGATAAGATGTTGGAGGATTGCCTTGCCGAGCGCAAGAGGCTGAATATTGGCGATTGGGGCTACTACTGCCTGGTACGAGATGCTGCGACTTGCTACTATGGTGCGCAGTGTAACGACAATATCCTTTTGCAAGCCTATATTCTCGCACATAGCGGTTACCGCTTGCGCCTTGCCCGCAACGAGAATAGGCTCTATGTGCTTGTGAATGTTGCCGAGACGATGTATGGCCAACCATACTTCACGATAGAGGGCAACCGCTACTACTTTGTCGAGTCCCGAGTGGCACCATCGTCGTTGTTGATATGTAATGTGCAGTTCCCCGGTGAGAAGAGTGTGTCGTTGCAGATGACTGCACCGCCACAATTTAGCGTGAGCGATGCACCGACGATACGCTTTGCATCGAAACGCTATCCGAATGTCTATATAAGTCTGACACCGAACAAAAACCTTATAGACTTCTACGCCTCGTATCCTACATCGCCGATGCCGTGCTATGTGCACACCTCGCTGTCGTCGTCGATAAAGGAGGCGTTGTATCCGATGTTGAAGAGTGCTTGCGCAGGTCGAACACAACGAGAGGCGGTGGGCATAGTGCTGAATTTTGTGCAGACAGCATTTGCCTATAAGAGCGATACATATCAGTTTGGTCGTGAAAAGTGGTTCTTTGGTGACGAGATGTTCTTCTACCCGTATTGCGACTGCGACGACAGGGCTATACTCTTTGCGGTGCTTATGCGTGAGGTGCTGGGACTTGAGGCTGTACTGCTCGACTATCCGGAGCATATATCTGTGGCTGTGCGCCTTGCAGCCAATGAGGATGACGATGTGGTTGCGGTCGATGGCGAGAACTTTGTCGTGTGCGACCCTACATATATAAATGCCGAGGTTGGCCGTGCTATGCCGGGCCTTGATGGTAGTAAGTTGAAGGTTGTGAAGCTATGAGAAGATTGTGTTCGATAGTGGCGATACTGCTCCTTGCTACGGCTGTGGCGGTGGGGGAGAACCATAGCCAGAGCCTCGAGATTGACGCTTCGAGCTTCCGTGCCGTGCAGACCGATGCACTCTCGGGCGTGGCGATAGATAAGATTGGCCTTGACCTCTCTCGTCGCCCATGCGCTCGTCTGAAGATGCATGTAAATCGTATGACACGGGAGGAGATTGCGGGGCTCACGGTGAAGGTTATCGGTGGTAATGTCATCGTTATGCGTAGCGAGGTGGCCTCCGAGGGCAACGGCCTTATTATCGAACTTACGGCAAAGAGCCCAACACGCTTCTATCTGCATCACGACACTTTTGGCGATTCGAATGAGGTGTCGCTAAACCTCGAGGGCGACAAGGAGTATCGCCTTGAGGCGAGCCTAAACCAATTCTATCCGATTACCGTAACCTCGAATGTCAAGGGTGGTGAGGTCTATGTCGATGACCGCCTATATGGCAAGACAAACGATGAGTTCTATCTGCTGATACACGATATCTTACCCGGGGAACACACCTTGCGTGTGGAACATGCAGGCCGTCGTAGCGAACAGAAGGTGCTGGTGCATAAGGAGAGCCTGGTCTTTCGATGCAATGTCGAGGAGGCGAGTGAGGCGCTCGATTGGCTTGTTTTTCAGGTCTCGCCAAGCGATGCTACACTGCTGCTTGATGGCAAGGTGCTGCAACTGAACTCGGGTGTTGCGCAGACGATGCTTCTGCGAGGCAGCTACAACTACGAGGTGTCGAAGAGTGGCTTCCACACCGAGAAGGGTACGGTGGTGATGGATGGAGCGAAGGTTGTGCGACAGGTGAAGCTCGCACCGGCATTTGGCTGGCTCACCATAGCCTCGAATAAGATGTTGCATGGTGCTACGGTCTATATCGACGATGTGGTGGTAGGAAAGGTGCCGATAACAAGACTTCAGGTCGGTAGCGGAACGCATAAGATAGAGTTGCTGCAGGCAAACTATAAACCATACAGCTCGACCTTCGTTGTGAACGATGCACAGAGCGTTACGCTGAACCCCGAACTTGTGGAGAATAGTGCAGCGGTGACACTTGTTGCAGCCCCGAATGTGGAGATATGGGTAAATGAGGAGCGTGTGGCCATGGAGCGATGGGAGGGGCGATTGGAGCCCGGAACATACAAGGTGGAGTGTAAGCGCGAAAACCATAAGACAACATCGCAGGTGCTGAATATCAGCGATTTGGCGCCTTGCGAGATGCAACTCGAGGAGCCAAAGCCTATTGTTGGTGCGCTGAATATTGTTAGCGAACCTGCTATAGCCAAGGTCTATTTGGATGGTAAACCGCTTGGTGAGACACCACTGATGCTGGGCGAGGTCATTGTGGGTGACCATAAGGTGCGCCTTGAGTTGGAGGGCTACAACCCTTGCGAGGTCGCTGTGATAGTCCGTGAGGGCGTTACAGAGGAGGTCTCGACGACCTTGCATCGTCTGTCGAGCCGTGTCGAGGAGTCGCAGACCGAGAACAGCTCGGGCATGGTGGAGATACGCTTTAAGGACTCTCGTACACAGGCCTCGGTGTTTGTGAATGGCAAATATCTTGGAGCAACCAATAGAGCCTATATGCTGACGCAGGGACTCCATGCTATTGTGGTGCGATATGGAGAGCACTGCTATGGTGAGATTGTGGATATAACACCTTATACCCATACCATTGACCTCTCGTTGAGCGCAGAGGTGGAATCGCCTATGGCCCTTTCGTTGGAGGGCGCAAAAAAGGCAAAACAGCCAAAGCAGAAGACCAAAAAACAGAGGTAGAGCAGCACAACAGATAAGTCTGCCGCAAATAAGGGAATTTCCTCTGCGTTAGTCTATCTTGTTATACAGAATTTCACAAAAAGGCGTGTCCACAAATAACCTGTTGGACACGCCTGCTTATATTCTTCTGCAACTTTTTGCGCTCTCTTAAGTCGGTAGATATCTACGGAATATCGTAGGTTACAGGCAGCAGGTTCCAACTTTGGTGCGAAGTGCTATTAGAGATACCTATTACCGTATTGCTTGTCTGACGCACATAGTAGGTCTCTTGGAACCAGCCCCAACCCGAGACGGTGTAGATGTAGAAACTGTTACCCGAGGAGGTAATCGTGTAGTTTGTTCCCTGCGAAGCAAACGAAATAGAGCCATTTGTGCCCGACAGGTAGGCCTCACGAGCCACGCTTCGAATCGTACCGCCCTCGATAGTAAAGAGGTTGTAGTAGTTCTGCGAGGTGTTGGCCGCAAGCGAGGTGTTGAGAGCTGTCATACGGGTAGTTGTGTAGTCGTTATTCTGCAACATATACATCGTGTTACCACTCGTGTCGAGATTTGTGGTGCGGTTGCCGATATTCAGACCATAGACTATAACCTCCGGCATAGTAGCGGTAATGCTTCGGCCCTCGGATGTTACCTCAACCTCCATGGTATAGACACCTTTCGTTGCTTTGCTAAAGGTAATGTACCAAGTGGTGTTGGATACGCCCGTGCCGACAAAGCTACCACTTTGCGTCGCCTCGATGCCGTTAATCTTTACCGACGAAGGGTCGCTGTTGGCCGATACATTTACATAGTAGCGTATCTCCTCGCCCACGACAATGAAGTTGCGGTCATTGTTGGTGATATTGTTGTTTAGCGTATCCTCCCAGCGGTTGAAGTGAGCCTCGATGGCATTCTCGACCAAGGTTACCTCCTCGGTATAGATCAAGCCGTGCTCGTTGCGAACTATGAGGTGGAAGATGACGCCCGTGTCGTTGTAGTCCGAAGGGGTGATGTAAGAGACAACGCCATCCATCATATACTCTCCGATGTTGCTCATTTCACGAATGGTTTTGTCGTGCTCCACACCCGAGGTGTCGGTATATGTAGCCACAATCTCGATATGCTCGATCGCACTACCGTACGAGTGAGCCTTATACGAGAGCGTAATCTGCGTATTGGCAGTCAGCGACCTGCTCGAAGGAGAGAGCGTTGCGGTGATGCTGCCTATTTTCTCATCCTTGACACATCGTACAGGTGCCGCTGTTCGACGATTTGCAAAGTCGGAGTGCATGTTACCTGTGTATGTTCCAACATTGGTCTCGGTCCACGACGAGGCACTCGAGACATAGATGCGGGAACGGTGCATATATTGGTTTATACCTCCGTTGTTTGTTGCATCGGCATCGTTGCAATACATCGAAGATTGGTAGTCGCCCTTCTGTCCGACATACTTCCACGACGATATAAGCGAGTTCAAACCGACATCTACACCCTTAAATCCCGCATACGGGAAGAAAAATTGCGTGCCGTTAATTGTTCGCGTATAGCCGTAGGTTCCGGCCGAACCACTACCCATGCTGAAGAGTGCGCCCAATTCGCTGCTTGGCACACGATATCCATACGGACAAGGGTCGTAGATTGTCTTCGTGGTCATACCTGTAGCGATGTCGTAGCCCCACAAGAAGTCGTAGCGCTGGTATGTCCAGTTGAAGATGTACGACAGAGGCTGCACTGTAGGTAAAATCAAGTACATCGGGTTCTCGACACCATTGCGCAGCGTAGGCTCGGCAAACTGCGTAACCTCGGCCGCTGTCTTCTCGTCGGAGGAGAAGTCGTAGTATGGGGCAGTATTGAGGTTAATAGGCTTGTAGTTGTATGTCGGAGGGCCCATCGAAGGGTCCTTACGCCCCCACTGATAGTACAAGCCGTATGTAGCCAACGCATCGCCGGCACCCGTGCAAGTTGCAGCCGTAGCACCTATGTTGCGGTCGAGTAGGGTTATCTCGTGTTCGCCAACCGAGAAGTGCTGCTCGGCAGGGCGGTCGGTAATCCATATATGCCAAGACCACAATACATTGCCCTCTTTGTCATATACTGCAATTACGGCATTTCCTCGTGCCGAGGAGTCCGGTAGCTTGAAACGCACATAGCCATATTTCAACTCAATATCCGATACGAGGCCGAGCGAACTCTCCCACAACAGATGTGCCGCCACAGGGCTAATATTTTCCCTCTCGGGGTAGAGTGTTTGCGCACCCGACGAGATGATGCCGGACTCTCCATTGCCGACAATCATCGCAAGGAAGCAGTATCCGTCGTAGATGTCGTTGCCGTCGCTGTCTTTGAACTCGTTAGGGTCGAGGATGTAGCAGTTCGACAGCTTGTAGGTCGATACTACGCTCTTGTCGGTTATCTCCTCATCAACCTCAAATTCGTGCAGACTCGAGAGGTCGTAGTAGTGTTCGTTACCCTCCTTCGTGAGGATAGCTCCGATACTGCCGTCGGTATGCAGGCTCAACTTTATATCATAGATATAACCCGCCTCGAAGATATCGACAATCGACTCGTTGCCGTTCTCGTCTTTTACGGGGTGTGCGGCCGCTATTGTGGTGTTATATACACCCGAAGTGGTGTGTATCTCCAACTCGACATCGCTGTTTGGCTCGACGAGTGAGTAGCCGAGGTAGATATCGTTCTTCGACGAGGAGCCCTCCATCGAGATAGGGTAGGTTGCCGAAATGGAGAATTCGGGGTGGTTGCTGTCGTTGTCGAACATCGGGGTGCAGACAATAGGGAGGTTTTTGTAGTTACTCCAGCTATAGACCTCGCCAAACTCTCCCAATCGTGTCGGGAGCCACACCTTGCAGGCTGTCGGTTGGTTACGGATTATGACACTCTCTATGTCGCCCCACATCATCAGGTTCTGCTCGCTCTGCTCGGCGTATGCCGTAACACGAATTGCCGAGCGATAGTGGCGGTAGGTGAAGTAGTTTGAGTATGCGGGCGAAGAGAAGTTGTGACCGAAAGGCTCACGATATATGTTACCGCTATTCACAGGGTGAATATCGCTGCGGTGTGGGGAGTCGGCATTGTACTTATGCCACGATTGTCCTTCGCAGACATTACTTACCATCAAATCAGTCTCACCATCCAGACCTGTAAACTGCAACGCTACAACCTCGGTCTGCACGCCATCTATCTCGATTGTTTCGTTCAGGCGCACGGCATCAAACTCCGAGAAGTCGAATTGCGCAGTAGCGGGCACACCCTCCTTTCGGGGCAGCGTACAGTTTTTAGGGTACCAGCCCACCATTCGTGTGTGGTAGAAGTGGGTGGTGTCGCTATCTATCACACCATTGTTGTTGACCTCGACGATGTTGAGCTTGTAGGACTGCTCCGGAGCAAGCGACACCGAACGGTAGTGTATCCCCTCGGTGTTGTCGGGCGAGGATATCACGGTAGCCTCGAGTAGCAGGGCCTTGTTCCAATTGGTGTGGTATGGCGTTGAGGCCTCGTTGCCCGTGAAGGTGTAGAGGCCGTCGTTCGTAGAGTTCAAATCTTCATCTATACGGAGGAAGTTCGAGTCCATGCGTTTGGTTGTGATTTGGTCGATAAGCGAGCGCATGGCGATACCGGACTCCGAGGCTCGGGACACACCGTGAGCCTCCACAATGCACGAAGGGGTTATAGAGGTGGAGCACTCGACATATTCTCCGCCACCATTGCCGCCCACCTCGACCATATCGTCGGCAACCACGCACGACGACAAGGCGAATGCCACCATTAAAATCAAGTATAATCTCTTCATAGCTCTCTTTCGTTAATCTTTTTGACATCGTGCAGGTAGAGCGTATGCTGCGCCATAACCTCCACTTGTGCCCTGCTGTGTTACCTGCCCCGAATAGGTTTTGGTGTATATGTATGTTCGGGTGTTGTAGCGTCCCATAGGCATACCCGTAAGCATATATCCGCTGGTTCCGACATCACGATAGCCTCCCGTAGTCGGGTAGCGATAGCCGACAAACGGATACCACGCCCTGTCGAAGTAGCTCTTGTTGAATACAATGCCGTAGTTGTCGAATGACGCCTCGTTGTTCGAGTAGTTGATGTTTCCGCCATTCTCACCATAGGTGTATCCGTAGTGTGTGTCGCCCACCTGATAACCCCAAGCGTGGTGGAAAGGTGTTCTGTATCCCGGAGGACAAGGGTCGTGCATCGTCTTGGAGAAGGTCTGTCCCTGGATGGTGTAGTCCTTTACGGCATAGCCCCAAAGTGCTACATTGGTATATCCGTCGGCAAAGGAGGCAGGGAACCAGCCACAAGAGGTATCGCCACAAAGCGATGTGCTCTTGTAGAAGGTCATCGGGTTCTGTGTTACCACGGGTATTGTCGCTGCGGCTGCCGTGTCGATATCGGTGCGGCTCGACCACGCTCCTGTCATATAATCCTTAACCCAATATTGCGACGACCTCGGATTTCCATTTACCGTTTCGTTGCCCGCAGAGTAGGATGGTGCGCCCATAATAGGGTCTTTGCGCCCCCACTGATAGTAGAAGCCGTAGGTTGCCATACGCTCCTTTGCATTTGCAAACGAGATTGACGAGCCAACTGTATTTGGAGCCATTGTTGCACCCAAAAATCTATCCATTAAGGTGTAATTTCCTGTGATAAGGTCGGCAGGTTTATCGGTGAACCACAAGTGCCACGACCACAAAATCTCGCCATCGACATCGTATGCCGCCAGACCTACATTTCCCTTATGGTAGTTGCCGACATAGAGTGTTACAAACCCCTCTTCGTCGAGTTCTCCGTTGTTGAGCAGCTGTAGCGGAAGGAGATTTTCGATATCGCTCTCTTCTCCCGTAACCTCCGTGAAGTCACCCTGCCACCACAATATATCGACCTTGGCCGGAGCCATTGTGGTCGAAAGACCGCCATTTATCTCGGCTGTAGTTGTGCCACCGAGAGGCAGCAGACTGCCCACACCATTTCCTCGCACCGTAGCCTTGAATTTGTAGTAACCGGAACGATGTATCATATAGCTGTTTGCCGTCTGCGAGGCGCTCAGGTTGGTGACTATGGCTGTCGAGTGCGACGATACACAACGCACAGGCAGTGCTCGGTTGCGGCTGCTGCCATAGGCGTTCTCTTTCGCCATCCTGCTTGCCGTATATTGCAGCTCGTATGGTTCGTTTGTTGTTCGTAAATCGACAACACTTGACCATAAGCGTGCCACATCGCGGTATATGTTCTCCGAACCATCGCTCTCTATCGAGCCTTGGAACGGATACCACACATTGTTGGATGCTACCGACAGATTTACGCCCGAGCCATTGTGCCACCCATCGGCAACCTCGTAGCCTGCAATATTTTGCCATACACGAATATCTGCGACCATATATCCCGGAGGACAAGGGTCGTACATCGTCTTTTCGAGGTCGGTATGCTCGTTCTGATAGCCCCACAATCTGTTGTTAGGTGTCGCCAACCAATCTTGTCGGTCCGAGCCACTGCCATACAGAGTCATCGGGTTTGCCACGGCCTCACCTACGGTTGCCACCGATGCGGGGTTGCTCGGCACCTTCGTAACAGCTCCATATATGCCCGAAGAGGCCGCTTTGAATGGCGTTGGTCGGCCCCATTGGTAGTAGAGTCCATCCATACCATTTACACTGTCGGGTGTAGATGATACGGCACCGAGGTTTCTATCCTGCACAATATATCCGTTAGGGTAGCCCTGCGACCTTACTCGGTCGGTCATCCAAATATGCCAAGTCCATAGGATGTTGCCACCCTCCTCATCGTAGGCCGCAATGACAACATTGCCCTCCGACAATAAGCTCTTGTCGTCTATATCATCGGGGTTGCCCTGCACATGGAACAGCACCCTGCCGTGCGATAACTCGTGCAAATCGAGCGTGAGAGCCTTGCGCTGCACACCATCTATGGTTACGAGCGGTGTGTCGTCCCACAATATATCGATGTATTTCGGGGTTAGCGATGTGTTGTCACCACCCACCAATGCGTTGTGACCATTACCCTTAATCGTTGCATCGAAGCAGTAGCCATAGTTCGCCGAGTTTACGATGTAGGAGTTTGCGGTTTCGTAGTTTGAGAGGTTGTAGAACATATCGACCTCGACCTCTTGTTCGATGACTTCCTCATAACGCTTCCACTCGCCCACCGAGACATCGGGATTGATATATCCGTGGTTCGAGAAGCGAAGAACAATATCGTAGGCATATCCCGCCTTGAAATTTCGGGCGATAGATACACGCTGACGAGCCTCCGCTTTGCTCGTTGCGAGGCTGATGTTCAACACTCCGTCGGCAGGTGGTGCCGCCACGCACTTCGCCACCATACGACGATTGGCGAGTCCTACAGGTATCTTATCCCCGGCATCGAAGAAGATGTTGTTGTCGGGGTCGGAAAGGTATAGCGTTTCACGCCCCTCGTATGCAATGCCAAACGCCTCGGAGCCATCTTTTGGCAGTGTCATGACACACGAAGTGGGCAGATCCTCGATATTCATATCCTCGAGCACGCCCCACGAGGCCGACTGCGTACCATCCTCCTCCTGCATCGAATAGACATAGATGCGATAGATACACAAGGCGTGGTCGAACTCCATAACATCAAAACCATCAATCTGCGAACCTGTCACAACATTGCCATACATAATATCCGAGTCGCCCGTAATTGGTATC
Organism: Rikenellaceae bacterium; assembly: GCA_015059685.1. Taxonomy (GTDB): domain Bacteria; phylum Bacteroidota; class Bacteroidia; order Bacteroidales; family Rikenellaceae; genus Alistipes. The sequence goes on from SUZW01000003.1 coordinate 119,684, forward strand.
TCTACGGTCGTAGCCTCGCCATTGGAGGTGTATTCGTAGCCCGCAACACCTGGTCGCCACGGCTGCCAAGCGACATACTTGACATAGTCGGTGGTGTTGTAGAAGAATTGTGCCGAACTCGTGAAGGTTATATCACGAATGTAGCTGTTAGCGGCATTTGGCAACCCCATCTCGGCAAGTATTGGCTCACCGCAGTTGAGGAAGTCGGGGTATGAAGGTGTGTGCAACTCGTCGATACGGGCCATACCCATCGTTATGATGGTGTCGGTTGCAGGGTCGATAATGCCACTCGTCGAGGTGGCTCCACCTCGGCTCTTTGATTGAGGTGTATAGACCAAGTTTGGAGAGTAACCTACATCGGCCCATAGGCGCACCTCCATAGGGTTGTGGGTTGGGGTGTCGAGGCTGTTATCATTCACACAGCCTGTTGCAACCACAACCGCCACCGACAGTAAAAGTATATTTCTAATAATCGTTCTCATCACTCTTCTCCTCCTATTTTATCTCAGGCAGCACCGTACCCTCGATATAATCGACATCCTGCCACTCGGAAACTACACCTTCGAGGTTTACACCCGAATCCACCGTTGCCGTATATACGATGCGGTGCCCCGATTGGTAGTTTACGGGCTGATAGTTGTAGAGTTGGAACTCCTCCTTATGCGTTACGAAGTTATCCGGACTCTCTGCACTCACCTTCTCGTTCACCTCGTACTCTATCGTCAATTTTGTATTTGCCGTCAGCTGCTGCGGCAGACACATTATCGTCATTTTTGCCTCGGTGTTGTTGCGTTCATCGCCAATTATGACAGCTGTTGTAGGCTCGTAGGTGTAAACAACATTGTTGCTTCCCGAAGGCGACACCTCCCACACATTCTTGCTTCCCGAGTTGGCTACAGCCTGCGCTGTACACTTCATCGAGCCCTGCGTGTAGATATTCTCGAAGGTCATCTTCGTGAGTCGAGCATCGAACATATTGCCTCGCACGACATATATCTCCACGAGCGACATTGCGTGTTCGAGATAGAGCTGCACAATAGGCTTCATAGCACCATCTGCCACCTTGAAGGAGTAGGAGAGCAGATAGTCAATCATCGCCTCCTCGTCGTAGGTTGTAGGCTGCTGTACCGAGAACTCCAAGCCATCTTTGCCACTCGTGATTGTCAATCCGTCGAGCGTATTGTAGGCGTAGGCATGGAAGGAGTAGTTGCTGCCCTCCACCCAGTTGCGCTTGGTTGCGGAGAACCACTTACCCGTGGCTGCATCACGCGTGATGGCAACATTGTTGAAAATTTTTGTGGAGTTGTTCTGCACACCGCAGACATAGACCCTGCCAACGCCGTTGTTTATGTCGCTCTGGTCCAAGGCACTGCGTGACACATGCTTGGCGTTGAAGGTAATCTCTTGCGGGTTGCCGATATAGATATCGTCACCGTTGTTGCAACCGACCGTCAGCGTCGCTGCAAAGAGTATGTATAACAATCTCTTCATCATCTCCTCCTCTCTCCTACAAATCGACAAAGTTATCAACCCAATCTACCACCACGACCTCTGCGGTTATGGTGTTGTCGGTAATGGTAAGGTTATAGTCGTACTTCTCGCCCGACTTCCACTCTGTGGGGGTTGTTCCACCGAGCCAGCCAAGCTCTATGTTTCGCACGGCATACTCCGCATCGCCCTCCTTGATATACTCGAGGTGGAGCGTTATGGGGGTCTTATATACGCTCTGCGGCAGCACCATGAGCACCCTTTCGTCGTAGAGTGGATGCTTGATATCCAAATTTACAGGCAGACCTCCCTCGGGGAGTGTGCAGATGCCGCCATAAGGCTTGTCGTATTCGTCGTCCTCCACCAAGGTGCTGTTCAGCTCCCACGCCACGGCTCCTGTCGAGTCGAAGGTGAATTTGCCCAGGTTGTAAAGGCCTACGAGGCGGATGTTACGCACCTCCTTGAGCACCTGACTCGAGGCATTCGTGAGGTTGAACCGCACAGCTGCGCAGGCGTGGCGGAAGTGTAGAGGTACAGTCGAGTAGTCGCTGTTGCCCTCGAGGTTGCGCTCGGCCGAGGCGTAGAGGAGGTCGGCACCTCCTGTGCATCCTTTGTATGTTCCGACCATTACTTTGTTCTCCTCGTCGGAGAGCGTGGCCGGTGCATCGTATGGACACACAGCGTAGAAGCGATACATGGCATTTGTCACCCAATACTTGGTGTTGTCGTAGCTCCAACCTGGTAGCGAGTTGTCGTAATATAGTCGTTCAGAGTCGAATACTCGAGCGGTGCGACCATCGAGGGTGTAGGTGCCGAAGAGCCGCAAGTTGTATTGTTGCAGATCATCGTTGTCCTCGACGATTGTACGACTCTGGTGCGTGGCAAAACTGATTTTATGCAAACCATCTGTCGATTTCGAGTCGTCGCAACCACTCAAAACCAATACCGCCATCAATATTGTCAATACCTTACGCATAAACTTTTTTGCTTTTAGCCATTAGCCTTTGGCCATTGGCTTTTTATTTTTTTTGTGGCAACGAATGGCAACGAATGACATTCGTTCGCTAACGCTCACTTAATGACAATTAATGGCAAGGAGTAATAACAACCTTCTCCGACCTGCCATTCAGCAGTCATTAGACTGCGATTGCCATTCAGGGCTGAAAGCCCGAATGCCATTAAATGCCATTTTTGTTGTCGCACGAAAAGTTCTCAGCTTCCCGTTCGTTAGGAACTGTTTAGATTTGTTTGCAAAATTCTTTTATAGCCTATTTTGTGGCTATTTTTTCTTATAATTTGAGGCGTATAGCGGTGACTATATAACGAGAATTATAAGAAAAAAGAGTCGTAAAGAGCATAAAAGAACGAAGTAAATAAATCTTAAACAGTTCCTTTGTACCCGTGGGGGCGGTCAAGCCCCACACGGATTAAGTTAGCCGTAGATTAGACGATAATCTGACCATCGTCGTCGAGAGTTGCATCCTCCCAAGGATAAACAGTGCAGTCGAAGATGATTTGGTTGAGGTTGATTTCGATTTTGTAGGTGTACTTGTAACCCATCTTCCAATCTCCAAATGCCGAAAGGTCAACAATCTTCTCCTCGCGGTGACCATCTACGGTATAGACAATCTTCATGCTGGTCTGTGCAGCCGAAGGGAGGATAAGGAGTGGCAGTGGCGAGTAAGCCTTGTCGCTTGCGAGCGCTGCATCCAATGCCTTGTCCTCGATACCCGATGCGTCCAAACTGCGGTTGAAGTAGCGGTCCTTCACATTATCTAAAAGAGTCCATTCTGCAGTGCTTGGTGCGCCCTCGTTAGGGGTTACGGTCAAGGTTCCACCCATGACTACATCCATCAACATAACCTCCTGAAGCGAGACATCTGCGGTAGCGTTTGTAATCTTAAACTCTACATTCACCTGTGTCAAAGCGTGGTGGAACTGCAGAGGCTGTGGAGCCGGAGCCGGAGCATCTACAGCGTGAAGATCGCTGAAGAGGATGTCGTGCTGGTTGAGGATGTTGTTGTCAATCTTCGAAATCACCATAGTCTCGAACTTACCTGTTGTGGCGTTGAAGTTGTTGGTGATAACAGCGCTGCTTGGGTATGGGCTGAATGCAAGGAAGTGCATATTACCGCCATTTGGCCAATACTGTGCAGTCTCGCCTCTCCACTTCTTGAGGTCACCATCGTCGTAGATGAACTTCTCATTCTCGAAACGAACATTGTACTTGCTCGAGCCGTCATTCGGGTTGTCCCAGATAGCAGTTACTGCTATAGGATAGAGTTTGAGGTCTTCTTGCTTCGAGATGATAGCACGAGTTACAGCCGCCTTGAAGCCAATCTCGGTTACCCCACCTGTGTAAATCTCCTCGGATTGTACACAACTGCTCAACGATACCATCGCTGCTGCAGCAAATAAAAAGATCTTTTTCATAACTTAAAAGTTTTTGAAAGTTTGATAAATAATTTGGTTAAAAATAATAAAAATTTGTTGTTTGTAAAAATTGTTAAATTGTTTTTGTTAATGTTTCCGTTTTTTTGTCTCTGTATTTTAAGGTTTTATGTCTGTTTTTAGTTTTCCGCTTTCCGAACTCCTACCCTTGTCATGGCGCAACCAAATTAAGGGTTATTAAGGGCCATTAACGGCTATTAAGGGTGCGCTAAATCTTTTTAACTACTCACTACTCTCTACTCACTAATTAAAATTCTCTCGTCTTTAATCCCACTTCGTGGGCTTTTCCTCCTTCTTGCAAGGGATAGTCTGCAAGCAGCCTCTCCTCTTGCTTCGTGCGTCGGTTCGTCTCTCGTCTCTCGTCTTTCGTCTCTCGTCTAAATATCTATATCGTACTCAAACTCCTTCCAATCATCTACAGATGGTTCAAATCCGCCTCCGGCCTCCGGCTTTGGTATATCTATATTTGCGTTTATGACAATGTGTTGCTCGGGGTTATTCTCCATTTGTGACGACACATCGAAGTTGTGGAGGTAGCTGTGACCCTGCGTATCGGTAAATAGGACACTCAACAGCACCGCATCGCCACTCGTCTGCTCACGACCAAAGGTCTCGAAGCGGGAGCAGATGGATACAGCGCTACGCTGTTTGCTGTCGGTATCGAAGTAGAGGGCTACGGAGTTGGTCGAAGGCTCACCTCTTGCGATGAAGTATGAGCCCGACTGTCCCGATATCATCATCGTTACTCCACCTAACCACTCTGTTCCCTTGACACCGTTTATCTCGATGGTCCAACTCTCGACAACACTGCGTGCCGTAGCCGAGATTATGAACGCCTCGTTGGTTATGTGGTGGGGTATATGAATGCCCTCTTTGCGTGCAACAAAGAGGTGGCCGGGTGTTGTTCGTATATCGTCGTACGAAGGGCGAGTATCGACTCGGGAGTTGATGTAGCGGGCAAATTGGTTGCGCTGGAAGTCGTTGATATTTTCGGTGAAAGCCTCGATATCCATCCACGAGTAGTAGTTGCGCACATGTATCTCCCCCGCCTCGAGGTTATAGACCACCATATCTACATCGCCATAAGGTGCGAAGATGTAACCACCTTCGTGCGACACATAGTCGTGGCTTAGGAACTCCTTGGTTGCGGAGTCGAAGAACATCACACGCATCAAACCCGGGGCCTCATCCTTCAGCTCGTAGTTGGTGATGTTGCGCTCGATGTTAAGGTCGAGATAGACCTTCAGATACGACTCCTCGATGGGGCGACGCTCACACGCCACCGCAACAAGAGTCGCCATAGCGACAAGCAGTATGTATCGCATCCTACTCATCGCCTCGGTGTTTGTCGTTTGGTTTAACCTTTTGGAATATAGGCACTACGAGCGACACATTTGCCTTCGTTGGGCCAAAGAAGCCGATCTTCTTGGTTTTCTTGTCGCTTATGAGTGGGCCTCCTGCATCTATAACGGAGTATTTGCGGGCTTGTGAGTAGATGTAACCCACACCGAGCGAGAACTCGAAGTGTATCTGTTTGCGCTTGCCCACGGCCATTGCGTATGTGTAGTCCAAGCCCACATTTACAAACTCGCCTTGGTGGCCGTGATAGTTTCGCTCGAAGTCGTAGTAGCCCATATAACCATATACTCCGACCGAGTGACCTTGCAGGCGATCGAATACCGTGCGGTTGCGACCAAACCAATAACGCCCCTCAATGCCCCACGATAACAGCTCGAAACAGTTTTTGTTGTCACGCTTCGGCCATATCCACGGGAAGTAGTAGTCGGCACCCACCGACCAATGTGTTCCGATAGGCACCTCGACACCTACATTCAATGCCGGCACAAGCAGGTTGGTGCGCACGGCAACAACGGGCTTGCGGAGTGCCGATGCTTGCTCCTGTTGCGGAGTCGGCTCGTATGGTTGCTGCTGCGGTTGTGGTGCTACCGGCTCTTCTCGCTCTATGTGCAACTCCCCGATAGGTGTGACAGTCGGGCATAGTGCCCATGACGGGGATTTAGGGACCAGGTCGTCTGTCTCGACGATCTTGACCATGGCGGCATTTCGAGCCGACGCCATAAAATCCCGTACCAATATTTGCCAGGTTTTACCACCGTCGAGTTGTTGCAGCTGAAGCTCTTTGTGGTCATTTGTCGCATCGGAAGCCAGAATTGCAAGCACCTTGCCACGATTTGGCTTATGGTAGTTTTTCTCGATAGAGGATTTGAATGTGGTCCAATCTTCGCCTGCCGATATTACATGTATCCGTAGCTTGTCGCCACCCTCCATCCCGGCAATAATATCACGCAGAGCCTCGGCTCTTCGCAGGGCAAGACGATTGTTGTACTCCTCGCTTCCCAGAGGCGATGCCATACCCTCGATTATTATCGAACGGAGACCACTCGTGCCTGACGAGAGGGCCTTTGCTATATCCACGAGAGCCCTGTGAGCACGGATGTTGTCGGCGTAGCTCCAGCGTGGGTACTCCTTGTTGTTTTCGTAAAGAATTGAGATTTTATGCAATCCTGCATCGAGGTTTGTGTTCTCTTGCTCATCGTGCCGTTGGGACACAGAAATTTCGGACTGAGGTTCGGAGCCATAAGCCCGTACCTCACCCCTCCCCAAGAGTGCAAAGGCAATCAAGAGAACTGTGTATCTACCTAACAATCGCATACTTGGCAAAAGAAAGTCTGTAGAAAACCTACTTGCTGCACATTTCCCAATAAACCATTACCGCAAATGTAATGTTTTTTACACGAAAAAACAATATTTTGTAGTAAAATTAACATAATAATATTTGTGGACTTTAACGAAGTTAAAAAATGCGAGTCAGAGAGGTTATAATTATTCTGTTTTTACAGAATATATATGCATTATATGTGCTTTAGTAGAGGAGATTGTTAACTATCCCAGCATTTCAGCAACGCACAGGATTCGAACGGCGGCCGCAGCCGAGAGCAGACCAAGAGGGGGGGGAGAATGTGCAGAAAAACCAGAGGTTTGGAAGATTGGTTGAAAATTCAACCGCTTTACTTTAGTAGAGGAGATTGTTAACTATCCCAGCATTTCAGCAACGCACAGGATTCGAACGGCGTCCGCAGCCGAGAGGTGACCAAGAGTTGGGGGAGAATGTGCAGAAAAACCGAAGGTTTGGAAGATTGGTTGAAAATTCGACCGCTTTGCTTTAGCAGAGGGGATTGTTAACTATCCCAGCATTTCAGCAACGCACAGGATTCGAACGGCGTCCGCAGCCGAGAGGTGACCGAAGTGGGGCTGTTGCAATCGTAGATTGTTGGCTTTGGCAGATGATGGCTGAAAATTTATTTTCAAAGACAATCATCTGACGAAGACAAAGATTTGCGACAGCAAACAACATCCACACGCAGATAAGTCATCCGAGGCGCCACACGCTGACCGAATTCCCTATACACGAAAAAGAAAAAGCGGTTGAAAATCAACCGCTTCGTTCTTTGTAGTGGATAGGGGATTCGAACCCCTATGTCCTGCGTGAGAGGCAGGTATCCTAGCCCTTAGATGAATCCACCGTTCTCTATTGCGACTGCAAAGGTACGCAAAATTTTTTATCCTCCAAATTTTTAGCCAAAAAATCTGAAAAAATTTCAAAAAAATCGACTAAAAGGGTGTTTTGTTGCCACAAAACAGCCTTTTTTGTGGCAACGAGGTGCCCGATAAAGTTGTCGGACACCTCGTTGTCATTGGGAAGCAGCGGGGCTACTCTGCCGACGAGGCGAGTGGCGAAGCCTGTGTATAGACTCGTGCTGCAAGCTCCTTGTCGAGCTGGTACATTCCGTACTTGTCGTTCTCGACGGCCTCCGATGCAAAAATCATATCGCGGGCGCTCTCCTCCTCCTCGATTTGCTCGTCGATAAACCATACGAGCATATTCGACGATGCGAAGTCTCGGTCCTCGTGCGCTATTGCTGCGAGGTTGTTGATCAGGCCCGTTACGACCTTCTCGTGGCGAAGTGTCTCGTGGAACATCTCCTGCACGGAGGCCCACTCGGTGCGTACCTCGGCAATAGGCTTTAGTTCAACCTTTGCATCACGCGAGTTGAGGTAGTTCATCAGGATATGAGCGTGGTCCTGCTCCTCGAGCCACTGCACATAGAACCAGTTGGCTACGCCCTTGTAGCCCTTTGCCTCGGCATCCATCGACATTGAGAGGTAGAGATATGCCGACCACAACTCGGCGTTGATTTGCTCGTTGATAGCTGCGTGTAATCTGTCGCTTAACATAGTAGTGTAGTTTATAAAATTAGTAATCGTGTTATCTTCTATTGCAAAGATAGTGCTGTTTTATCAAATTGTCAAATCGAAAATTTTTATATCGTGATAGGCTTTGCTTATATTTTGTGCTGGTGAAGTTGCATATTCGCAAAATGTGTCCTAACTTTGTGCAAATTCAATAAACTACAAGACCTATGAAGAGAATATTCTTACTTTGCTTTACTCTTGTTGTTGCGCTGTCGGGTGTGTCGGCACCAAAGGGTGATAAGAGCATCAAGATGCGTGTCGGCACATACAATTTATGGAGTGATGGCGCAAGACAATGGAAGATTAACCGCAACGAGGCACCTGCAACCCGAACTTGGGAGCTCTCCAAGGAGGCTGTGGCCGATGTTGTCGTTAAGGTGGGTTGCGACCTTATGGCCTTCCAGGAGGTTACATTTGTGTGTCGTGACGATATGCGAGAGCTGATAGCCAAGAGTGGAGCCAAGCACTATAAAATATGGTGGATGAACTCCTATCCTAAAGGCCATAAGACTGTGGTTGGTAACTCATTGCTCTACAATTCAAAGCTCTTTAAGTTGAGCAACAAGCGTATATTCTATATCTCGCCTACGCCAACCGTAGTATCTACGGGCTGGGGCGAGCATCGTCACTATCGTACTGCCCTGGCAGCTACGGTGTTGCATAAACCTACGGGTCGTCGTTTCTTCCTTGTCTGCACGCACGGCCCACTCAATCGTGAGGCAAGCTCTCACTATGCCGATGTGTTAATTCAAATCGACAAGGAGTTTAACCCCGAGAAGCTGCCTACAATCGTTATGGGCGATATGAATGCCTGGCCGGGTCAGCCATTCCTCGATATGATAAAGACTCACTTCAAAGATTGCTACGAGGAGGCTGCAGTGCGAGGCCCCGAGATTGGTACCTACGCCAGCAGCAAGGAGCTTGAGACTCACTTTGCGGCACCTCGTCGTCGCATCGACCATATCTACATCCACTCGACCGACAAGGGCGTGTTTGAGGTGCATAGCTACAAGGTAAATCGTGATAAGTATCCGATTGGCGGTAAGATGCACTACCCATCAGACCATAACCCTGTCTATGTGGATATGACACTGAAATAAAAAAAACACCTCGACGAGAGGTGGCAAGATGAGCATTGTGGCCTTGTAGCAAAGAGGTTGAGCTACGGGCTACGATGCTCCGTTTTTGTTGTATCCGAAGAAACGGCGGAACTCTGTTACGGAGTGTTGCAAATCACGCTCAACGGAGCGTATCGATATGCCGGGTTGTTCGGCTATCTCTTGATGTGTAAGACCTTCGATGCGACTCATGTAAAATATCCTTCGCATTCGTGGTGAAAAGCTTTCAGAGTATTGGATAATCTCGTTAATGTCAAGGAGGTCAATAGTTTGTGTGTTGCTGCTATTGTCGCCTTCGTAGTCCAGCGAAGCCAGTGTGTCCCAAGCCGACAGAGCCTCGTTACTGTGGGTTACATGGAGTCGGTCGGTGTGATTGCGGGTTATGTGGTTTAATGTTCTATTTCGGACAATGCGAAAAAGGTAGGCATCGACCTTGGCAGCCTCTATCTCTGCTCGTTTTTCGAGAAATTGACAGATGGAGTCGTGGAAAAGATCCTCGGCTTCGCAGACCACAATTTGGTGGCCGAGCAGCCGTCGAATATAGGCCACCATACGGGAGTAATTGCGTAAAATTAGTTCACGCATCTCCTCCTCTGTATATCCGAATTTATGCCCCATAAATGCAATTTGCGTATCACAAATTTAACAAAATTTTTGTGTAATGGACAAAAAAATCGGAAAAAATCACTTTTTCTTTGAAAAAAGGTGGCGGTTTTTTGTTTTTGTGTGTCTATAATAATACAAAGTATTATTTGCGACAATTAGTTCGACTATGACAAATTTGGATATAAATATCAACTTTCTCATCCACAAGTACGCCAACGGTACTCTCACCGATGGCGAGGCTATATATCTGGCCGAGTGGGTTAAGTGCACGAAGCAGAATGCGGCTCTGTTTCGTGCAACCCTCAACTCGATATATAGCCAGAGTCAGGATGCAACACCGGAGGCCAAACTCTTCTGCGAGCGACTCCTGAAGCAGGAGTTCCACCACTCGACACGCCGCCTCTCAAATCTGCGTAAGGTGGGAACCGTGTTCACTTCGGTTATGGCTGTAGCGATGGTGCTGTTTGCGGTAGCCGTATTGGTGAAGCACTCCTTGCCGCAGGATATCGCCCCGATTGAAGTTGTGGCAGATGTGGTGACACCGCAGACGACCGCAGAGGCGATGCCGGATAGTGAGAAGGTGCAGTATGTAGCCCCGGCAAATGCGACACGCCGTGTCGAGTTGAGCGATGGTACAACCATTATCCTCAATCAGGGCAGCCGCATCACCGTATATGAGAACTACAACAAGGAGGAACGCCACCTGAGACTCAATGGTGAGGCCTACTTCGATGTGGCAAAGAGCGACAAGCGTTTTACTGTCGATGCCGGAGGCCGCAGCTATGTTGTGCATGGCACCTCGTTCAATATCCTCTCGTTCGAGGGCGATAAGTATTCGATTGTAACTCTCCACTCGGGTAAGTTGGAGGCCAAGGTGGACAAAGACTCCTATATGCTCGACCCGGGCGAGGAACTGCGCTTTGACGATGATACGAAGACGATGTCGAAGCTTGTTGTCGAGACAAGCGACTCGATAGGGTGGTTGGATAAGCGTCTTGCCTTTACACGCCTGCCACTCAAGTATGTTGCAAGCCAGATGTCGAGAAAGTATAATGCCAAGATACATGTGCATGGCGCAGTCGAGGATATCGTATATACGAGAGAGCTGAAAAACGAAGACCTTGCTACAGCACTGCTCCTATTATCAAAGACCTCGCCTGTGCGACTCTCGGTAACGGAGATAGATGGCGAGTACTACATCTCGAAATTGGGGGTTTAAGCCGACAAACAATTACAAATCATAAAACTTTATGGAAAAATAACCTAATTACTAATCACTTAACAAAACATCTATGGAACTTTTTACAAAAAGAGTGTTGAAGATGATGTTAGCGACACTGCTCGCAATGTTCTTCTGTGCTACGCCTGCTTTGGCAGCCGAGCCACAGAGCGAACAGAAGATTGCTATTTCGGTTAAGGATATGCCTATGCGCCAGTTCCTTGCCGAGATCGAGCGACAGTGCAACTACTCGTTCTTCTACAGCAATTCGGTGCTCAATGATGCACCAAATGTGACAGTCAATGCCAATGGTTTGGAGCTGGGCAAACTCCTGCACCAGGTCTTTGACGGAACGGCTCTGACATTCGAGTTTGTGGGCAATAAGATTGCCATCAAGCGTTCGGCAGTGCCGCAAAACCCTACGGGGGGGGGTATAACTACCTCATTATCAACGACTTCCAAACAAGAGGCTAAACCTCATCTTGTATCGGGAACCGTACTCGACGAGAACGGTAAACCGATGATCGGTGTCGGTGTCATCATTGTAAA
>SUZW01000021.1 GCA_015059685.1 Rikenellaceae bacterium
TATTTTTCTGCGCCTCCCCATAAAGCAATCTCTGATTGCGCCCCCATAAAGGGCGGAACGCCCGCCCCCACAAAGCAGTCGCAGACTGCGCCCCCAAAACACAGCGCAAAAAAGATGGGGACGCCAACAAGTTGGCTATTTGGGGACGCTCCCGATGGTCGCTTATTGGGGACGCTGACCTTTGGTCAGCTATTTGGGGTGCGCTCTCGTCTCTCGTCTTTAGTCTCTCGTCTAAAAAAATGTCAATTTAGCTAATGGCTAATGGCCAATGGCTAAAAGCCAAATTTTCAATTGTCAATTCGTCAATTCTCAATTATTTTTCTTACCTTTGCAAAATATGGAAGAAAATCTCGAAATAACAGAGCCGCAGTACGATGTTGTTGTCGTAGGTGCGGGAGCAGCAGGTCTTATGGCGGCGGGTACTGCCGCACGCAATGGTAAGAGGGTGTTGTTGCTCGAAAAGATGGAGAAGCCGGCACGCAAGGTGCGCATCACGGGTAAGGGTCGTTGTAACCTTACGAACGCCCGCCCCGTAGAGGAGTTTGCCGAGAATGTCCGCACAAATGGCGAGTGGTTGCATATCGCAATGTCGGAGTTCTCGAACAGGGCGACGATGCGCTTCTTCGAGCGTATGGGCGTGAAGCTCGTAACGGAGCGTGGCGAGCGTGTGTTCCCCGAGTCGGGCAAGGCGGCCGATATAGCCAATGCGTTGGAGTTCTACTGCCGTGATTACGATGTGCAGATAGAGTGCAACTGCCGTGTAACAAATATTCTCACCGTGGGCGACAAGGTCTATGGCGTGAAGTATATGAACAAGCGAGGCTTCGAGCGTAAGGTCGAGGCCGAGAATGTGATAATCACAACGGGTGGTGTGTCGTACCCCGCAACAGGCTCTACGGGCGATGGTTACATCTTTGCCGACCGCCTCGGTCACAAGGTCGAGGATGTGCGCCCTTCGCTGACACCGCTGGTGTCGAACCATCCGCAGATAGCCTACATCAAAGATGTGTGGCTCAAAAACATCAACGCCCGCCTCTTCGTTGCAGGAGAGATGGTGCGTGAGGAGTTTGGCGAGATCTCCTTCTCGGATAGGGGCTTGGAGGGTGCTGTGATACTCCGTTTGAGCCGTGATGCCGTAGATGCGTTGCTCGAGGAGAAGAGCGTGAAGGTCGAGCTCGACCTCAAGCCGGCACTGACCGAGGAGGTACTGCGTGAGCGTATCAAGCGTGAGGTTGCCGAGATGCAACCCGAGGATATGTTTGCCGAGCTGGTGCGTCGTCTGGTGCCAAAGCCGTTGGTTGTGCCAATCTGCAAGGAGTTGGATGTTCACTCGCGCCTCTACATCTCGAAGGTGTCGGATAAGGAGTTCGAGCGACTTATCAAGGTGTTGAAGGGGTGGTCGTTCCCAATCTCGGACTATGCGCCATTCGAGTATGCTGTGGTTACGGCAGGAGGTGTGTCGTGTGCCGAGGTGAACGAATATACGATGGAGTCGTTGAAGGTTAAGGGGCTCTACTTTGCGGGCGAGGTGCTCGATGTGGATGCCAACACGGGCGGTTACAACCTGCAGATAGCCTTCTCGACAGGACACTTGGCAGGACTCTTGAAAAAATAGACGGATATGAAAAATAGTGGTCGCAGCCTGAAGCGCAGACTCTCGCTTATAGGCAACAAGATTGCACGAGTAAAACACTATAGGGGCTATGGTGTCCATTCGCCCTTTGTCTATGGCCTTGTGCGCAAGGTCTTTATGAGCAAGACTCTCTTCGAGGGTACAGGAACGGAGCTTTTCGATGCGTTGCGCAAGGAGGGCTTCTCCGAGAAACGGGCAAGACAGCTTCACAATGCGATGTGCTATGCCGAGGCAAAGAGCTTCTCGATAAACAGCGTCGATGCGGAGTTTGTGGTGTTCACCCGTGAGGTGGGTGTCGAGGAGCTGCGTCGTGGCTACGAGGAGGCAAAGGCCAAGGGGGCAATATTGGTTGTCGGTCGCCCATACTACACCCGTGAGCGTCAAGCCGAGGTGCGGGCGATGATTGAGGCGCACACCTCGACATCGGTCGATAATCGCTCCTACATCATATTCTTCAACAATCGTCTTCCGAAACAACACTACCGCTTATGAAACTCTATACCAAAGGTGGCGATAAGGGCCGTACCTCGCTTATAGGCGGGGAGAGGGTCTGCAAAACCGACCTCCGTGTCGAGGCATACGGCACAGCCGACGAGTTGCAGGCACATATAGCCTACCTCGCAGACCTGCTCTCCGAGCGTGAGGGCTTTGCGCAGTGTGTCGATGACTGCCGCACGATATGCTCACGACTGATGTGTGTATGCTCATTCTTGGCCGTAGGTCGTGATGGCGACTGCAAGATGGCCAACCTCGAGGAGGCTGTCTGCTGGATAGAGGGGCGCATAGATGCTCTGCAGGCGGAGCTTCGACCTATCACAAACTTCACTATACCGGGCGGTTGCAAGGAGGCATCGTATGCCCACATCTGTCGCACGGTGTGCCGAAGGGCGGAGCGACGAGCTATCGAGGCAGCAGAAAATTTCGATATCGAAAAATCGGTCTTGGTATTTCTAAATCGCCTCTCGGACTATCTCTATGCCCTCTGCCGTACAATTACGGAACGACTTGAGGCAGAGGAGATTTTGTGGCGCCCGTAAAAATTTGATACAAAGAGTTGTATATTCAAAATTTCTTTATACTTTTGCACCCGAAATATTGGAAATTAACAACTAATTAAAGATAAAAGCTATGTATTGGACACTTGAACTTGCCTCGAAATTGGAGGACGCTCCATGGCCAGCAACGAAGGAGGAGCTTATCGACTACGCAATTCGTTCGGGCGCACCACTCGAAGTACTCGAAAATCTCCAGGAGATTGAGGACGATGGTGAGTCTTACGAGAGTATGGAGGAGATTTGGCCTGATTATCCTTCGAAGGAGGATTTCTTTTTTAACGAAGAAGAGTACTAAAAAAGTCGCATAGAGCGCAAACTTCTGCGTTAAACTGCAATAACCGAGAGTACAATCACTGCGCTCTCGGTTTTTTGTGTCGGCAACTATTTTAATTTCAACATATTTTTTGTATATTTGCGAGGATAAGAGAGATTAAACCTTAAAACTTATAGTGTAATATGTTGAGAATAAAGACAAAAGAGGCTGCATCGTGGTTGATTGGAGCTGTCGCAGGAGTGTGCGTATTGGTGGTGACTTTGGCGTCATTGCCGTTGAATACGCTGTGGTGGGTAGTCGTTGTGGCTACGGTGGCGACATTTGTCGGAGTGTCGCTTGCGGCACTTCTTGTGATTAAAAAGTATGTGGCTTACAAGCTTAAGCCTATCTATTCGACGGTATTCTCGCGTGATGTACACACGGCCGAGATGCTCGACGAGTTGAAGGATAAGCGTGTGGAGAATATCTCGCAGGAGCTCTCGTCGTGGGCCGACGAGAACGACAAGGAGATTGCCCGACTCAAGGACCTCGAGCGTTTCCGTAAGCAGTACCTTGGCAATGTGGCGCACGAGTTGAAAACCCCTGTATTCAATATTCAGGGCTACATCTCAACCCTCCTCGATGGCGGTATCGACGATGAGATTGTAAACCGCAAATATTTGGAGCGTGCCGACAAGAGCGTGAGCCGTATGATAAATATCATTCGTGATCTCGACACAATCTCGGCACTTGAGAATGATATGTCGATGATGCACCCCGAGACCTTCGATGTGGTGGCTCTTGCCAAGGAGATTGCCGAGCAGTGCGAGATGGAGGCACAGAAGCGCAATATCTCTATCGTGGTGAAGTTCTCGCAAAATTTGCCATCACGCTTCTGGGTGTCGGCCGACAAGTTCTATGTGGGTCAGGTACTCGAAAACCTCATTATGAACTCCATCCGCTACGGTAAAGAGGGTGGTCAGACCAAACTCGACTTCCGTGATATGCTCGACAAGGTGCTTGTCGAGGTCGAGGATAATGGTATCGGTATCGCCAAGAGCGATGCTCCACGAGTATTCGAGCGTTTCTATCGTACCGACACGGGTCGCTCTCGTGAGCAGGGCGGTACGGGCCTCGGCTTGGCTATCGTGAAGCATATCATCGAGGGTCATGGTGAGCGTGTATCGGTGCGTAGCGAACTCGGTGTAGGCTCGACATTTACATTTACATTGAAGAAGGTTGAATTGTAGTAGGAAACGATGAATTTACTTGCTGTTGTCTGGGACTTTAATCCCACGCTGATAAATATCGGAGGGTTTGAAATTCGCTGGTACTCACTCTGTTGGGTTGTGGCGTTGTTGGTCGGAGGCTGGTTGTTCTCCTACTTTTGTAAGCGTGAGGGTAGGCCCGAGAGTGTGTCGGATACAGCCTTCCTCTATATCGTGCTTGGCACGATTATCGGAGCGAGGGTAGGCCACTGTCTATTCTACGAGCCGGAGATCTATCTGCGTGAGCCATGGAAGATAATCACGGGTATCCGCGATGGCGGCTTGGCAAGTCACGGAGCAACGATAGGTATATTGCTTGGTATATGGTTCTCATCTCGCAAGAGCAAGGTTTCGGTGTGGTGGACAGCCGACCGTTTGGGTATTATAGCACCGATAAGCGGAGCGATAATTCGCCTTGGCAACCTCTTCAACTCCGAGATTATAGGCAACGAAACCACCATGCCTTGGGGCTTCAAGTTTATGCGCTTGTATCCGAATTGGCCTATCGAGGCGGTACCTATGCGCCACCCGACACAGCTCTATGAGGCGTTGTGCTACTTTACGCTGTTTGTGATACTCTTCCTCTTGTATCGCTATACGAAGTTGGCACGCAGACAGGGCTTTATATTTGGTGCAGCGTTGGTCGGCATCTTCCTGCCACGCTTCTGTATAGAGTTTATAAAGATAAACCAGGTGGCCTTCGAGGAGGGTATGACCTTCAATATGGGGCAGTGGCTCTCGGTGCCGTTTATCCTTGTAGGTGTAGGCGTTATGGTGTGGGCATATTTGCGTAAGGAGCCTGTCGAGAAGGTTGCACAACCTTCAACTGCCGCTCTAAAGGTGGCACAACCAAAGAAGAAACGCCATTTTAATAAGCGATGAAACACGAGATAGATAGAGTTGTTGCCAATCTGTTGCTCGATGAGGGTGAGGTGTTCCTGCCGGGTGTGGGTACGCTGATACTTGTGCGTTGCGCAGCGAAGCGACTCTCGTCGAAGGAGCTGCAGCGACCATATCGAGAGCTGCGTTTGACGGGCGAGGAGCGAGGCGTGTCGCTGGTAAAGCATATAGAGCGCATTGCGGGCGTTACGGCAGAACGGGCCGAGGATATCTACAATGAATATGTGGCGCAATCATTGCGTGCAGGTCAATTTACTATCGAACATTTATGCACTATCGAGGGCGGTAGTGTGCAGACACTTCAAGAGTTTGAGAATATGGCAAATCCCAAAGGTCGTGGTACGATTAAGATAAATCCGCATACAAACTACTTTATATATGTTGTGGCCGTGTTGTGTATGCTCTTTGCACTCGGTGTGGCGGGCTATGTGCTCTATAGTAATGGAGCGTTTGACTTTGACAAGAGTCTATCGGCCCGAGATGTCGTAGCGGTAGAGTCGCCCGTAGAGGTTGTGGAGCAGCAGACCGAGGAGGTTGCACAGCCGTTGGCCGACACTACGGCGGTGACGGCAGTGGCGGAGCTTGTTGAGAGTGCGGAGGTGGAGGTTGTGTCGGAGCCTCAAATATTGCCATTGCGCAGGGGTATGAGTTATGCTGTCTATGGCGTATATAACGAACTTCGTAATGCCGAGGATGCGGTGGCACGACTTGCATCAAGGCATCCCGATATCGAGGCGCATATATATGACTATGATGGTCGCTATATGGTGGCGCTTTACGAGCTGTCGCAACGCTCGGCTTGCGGTCGCAAAGTCTCGGCATTGAAGGCCGAACGAGTTGGCTTCAAGAGCGTCTGGGTATATACGAGGTAGGCGAACCTATGGGGGTATAATCTGATTTTTGTTACGCTATCGCATCACTTGCTACCATAATTACAAGATTTATAGATGTGTTCTATATTGCGCCTCTGCGAAAACTCCTTCCGCAGCAGGTATTCCGCTATTTGGCCTGTGGCGCAGCCAATGCCGTACTCGATGCAGTGTGGTACTATATTATCTACCATTACATTGTATGTGAGCAGTATATAGACCTGTCGTTTGTGGTTGTGTCGCCTCATATTGCATCGCTTGCGGTGGTCTTTCCAATAACTTTTTTGACGGGCTTCTGGCTTAATCGCAATGTTGCATTTCGGACAACGGAGGTGCGCACACTGCCTCAAATTATGCGCTATGCTCTGTCGGTCGTGGGCTCCATTCTCCTGAACTACATCTGTATGAAGTTCTTTGTCGAGTCGTTGGGGTTGTGGGCGACACCATCGAAGATGCTGACAACCGTGGTGTGTGCCGTATATAGCTATCTTGTAGGGCGATATTACACCTTTAGACAATAGGGCATTACGACGAAAATAAATGAGGCTACACCGATGGGTGTAGCCTCATTTTTGTTAGGAGGGTTGGGTTTTAGATGTCGAAGTCGGCATTCGAGTCAGCGATATCCTCCTCGGAGTCGTCGTTTGCGAGCTCGTCGGCTCCCTTCAAATCGTCGTCACCGTAGAAGTCCTTGTCGTCGTCATCGGCTCCAACCTCGTCGATTTTAACATCAATTTTAACCAAATAACTCGTATCGTCGGTCTCGAAAGGCACAGCGAAGAAGAAATCTCCGTTTGGCTTGTCGATGCGCATCATAGCGTCGGTGTAGCCGAGAGGATAGAGTGCTTTGACCTGCTCCTGCAAATCTAATGATAAGTTGTTGAAACTTACCACTAATCTCTTTTTTGTACTTGGTGCCATATGATAGTTACTCTATAATTTTATGTGAATTTCATCTAAAATCGGTTGCGAATATAGAGCAAAGAAATGAGTGGCGCAAATTTATTTCGCCTTTTTTTTCAACAATTCGAAATTTCTCTGTATCTTTACACGATATTTATAATTAGAGGTATGACAGCTGTAGAGAAAATAGCCACTTTACGCCAGGAGTTGCACTATCACAACCGCAAATACTATGTGGATAACGCCCCCGAGATATCCGATTTCGAGTTCGATAGGATGATGCGTGAGTTGCAAGATTTGGAGGAGGCGCACCCCGAGTGTGCCGACCCGAACTCTCCTACGCAGCGTGTCGGTAGCGACCGCACCACCGAGTTTGCGAATGTGCGCCACCGCTATCCTATGTTGTCGCTGTCGAATACCTACTCGTTGGAGGAGCTGGGAGAATTTATAGACCGCATCGAGCGTGAGGAGGGCGAAACGGAGTTTGTCTGCGAGTTGAAGTTCGATGGCACGGCCATATCGCTGACATACGAGAATGGCGCATTGCTGCGAGCTGTGACTCGTGGTGATGGAGAGTCGGGCGACGATGTTACGGCCAATGTCCGCACCATAGGCTCGGTACCCCTGACGCTTACGGGCAACTATCCTGCCGAGTTCGAGATTAGGGGTGAGATATTTATGCCGTACGCCTCGTTTGACAGGCTCAATGCCGAGCGTGAGGCTGCGGGCGAACAGCTCTTTGCCAATCCTCGTAATGCTGCAGCAGGAACGCTCAAGCAGCAACAATCTTCGATTGTGGCCAAGCGAGGTCTGGACTGCACGCTCTATCAGATTGCTTCACGGGAGTTGCCGTTTGCCTCGCATTGGGAGGCTCTCGAGGCTGCACGCAGCTGGGGCTTCAAGGTGTCGGAACACGCCCGTATATGTCGCTCGAGGAGCGAGGTCGAGGAGTTTATAGCCTATTGGGATACAGCTCGCAAGGAGTTGCCATATCCGACCGATGGCATAGTTATCAAGGTCAATGACTTTGCAAAACGCCGCCGCTTGGGCTTTACGGCCAAGTCACCACGCTGGGCTGTGGCCTACAAGTTCAAGGCCGAGCAGGCACTGACACGCTTGGTGAGCGTCGATTTTCAGGTCGGAAGAACGGGTGCTATAACCCCTGTGGCAAATCTCGAACCTGTGCTGTTGGCGGGTACGGTTGTTAAACGAGCTACGCTGCATAATGCCGAGCAGATTGCTGCACTCGATATCCGTATAGGCGATATGGTCTATGTCGAGAAGGGTGGCGAGATTATACCGAAGATTACCGAGGTGGAGCTATCCGAGCGCAAGGAGGGTAGTGAGCCGTTGAACTATATTACCGAGTGCCCCGAGTGCGGAACAACGCTTGTGCGTTATGAGGGCGAGGCCAAGCACTACTGCCCAAATCAGGGCGGTTGCCGACCTCAAATCTTGGGGCGCATCGTACACTTTATTCGTCGCAAAGCCCTCGATATAGATGGCTTGGGCACCGAAACCGTAGAGCTGCTGCACGAAAGCGGTTTGCTGAATAATATCGCAGACCTCTACGATTTGAGGGCTATGGATATTGCTGCACTGCCTCGTTTGGGCGAGAAGTCGGCAGACAATATAATGCGCAGTATCGAGAACTCGAAGAGCGTGCCTTTTGCCCGGGTGCTGTTTGGTTTGGGTATCCGCTTTGTGGGCGAAACAACGGCCAAGTATTTGGCGCAACACTTCAAGAGCCTCGATGCAGTGATGTCGGCATCGAAGGAGCAGCTGCTCGAGTCGGAGGAGGTGGGCGACAAGATTGCCGAGGCGATATTGGAGTACTTTGCCGACGAGAACAATCGCTCGATTATAGAGCGACTGCGTGCAGCGGGTTTGCAATTCGAGGAGGAGGCCAAGGTGCTGCACTCGGAGGTGCTGAAGGGTAAGAATATCGTTATCTCGGGCAAGTTCCTCGACCATACACGAGATGAACTAAAGGAGATGATAGAGCTCCACGGAGGTAAAAACCAATCGGGCGTATCGGCCACGACAGACTTTATCGTTGCGGGCGAAAATATGGGCCCTGCAAAGTTGCAGAAGGCCGAGAAGCTCGGTGTGAAGATATTGAGCGAGAGCGAGTTTGTGGCGCTCATAGGTGCAGATGCCGAAGTTGTTGTTGCGGAGGCGAAGAGCACAAAAGAGGAGAAAAAAGAGGAGAAGAAACAAGAGGACTTCGTGCAAGGAAGTCTGTTTTAAGCAGTATAAGCAGATGAAGAGAGAGAAATTTTACGGACTTGGTGTGGCGTTGGTTACTCCATTTACGGAGAATGGAGCCATAGATTTTGCCGCTGTAGCAAAGATTGTCGATAACATTATCGAGGGTGGTGCGGACTATATTCTCGTTCTCGGTACTACGGGCGAGACTCCAACTCTGACAAGCGACGAGCGCAAGGCTCTAATTCGCTTTGTGAGGGATAGGGTTGGTGGTCGTGTGGCGTTGATGGTAGGTGTCGGTGGCAACTGCACTCGCGATGTTGTGGCTTGTTTGAGGGGCTGGGACCTGAAGGGCTACGATGCTGTGTTGAGTGTCAATCCATACTATAACAAGCCAAATCAAGAGGGCTTGTATCAGCACTTTAAGGCGATAGCAGAGGCTTCGCCACTACCTGTTATGCTCTACAATATCCCGGGTAGAACAGGCGTAAATATGGCACCCGAGACAATCGCCCGCTTGGCAAATGATTGCCAAAATATCATAGGCGTCAAGGAGGCTTCGGGCAACTTGGTGCAGATGGAGCAGGTGAAGGCTCTTGCTCCAAAGGAGTTTCTGCTTGTGTCGGGCGATGATGGTCTGACCGTAGATGTTATCAAGCGTGGCGGTGTGGGTGTGATATCGGTCTTGGCAAATAGCTATACGGCCGAGACAAAGGAGGTTGTACGCCTCGCCCTGAATGGCGAAGTAGAGGAGGCCGAGGCGAAGTTGAACGCCCTCGATGCTATTATTTCGTCGCTCTTTGAGGAGGGCAACCCTGTCGGTATCAAGACAGCGTTGTATCTGAAGGGTGTCTGCTCGAATACGATGCGTCTGCCACTTGTGCCAGGTAGCGAGGCGTTGCAGGCGAAGATGAAAAAGTTGTTTGCCGAATACGAAAAGTAGCCGTTTGGGAGTTATTTCGTAAAAGTTTTGTGATGAGGAGGTTTTTGGGAGTTGTAGTTGCGCTATTTGCGCTCTCGTTTGGGGTGTCGGCACAGACACCGAACAATGATACCATATTGGCAAATATCACCAATGTGGATTCACCGTTGTACTACCCAAACCTGATGTTGCGCTACATGGCAGGTGACGAGATGACGGCCGAGGAGTATCATCACCTCTACTATGGTTACGCCTATCAACCTTCGTACAAGCCACTCGAGACCAACGATGCGATGAACCGTGTGCAGAATATTATGGCTCGTCTGCAGATAGACACCCCTTCGGTTAGCGATATCGACGAACTTATTGCAGCCTGCATAGCTGCCATGGAGCACGATCCATTCTCGCCTACGCTGCTCAATATCTTGGTCTATGCCTATGGCACTGCGGGCGACAAGGTGCGTGAGGCGGCATACGCTCGCCACTTGGCGGGTGTGCTGCGGTGCATAGAACAGTCGGGCGATGGACTGAAGGAGAGGACACCGATGCACATTACGATGTTTTCGCACGGCTTGGACTATATGGCATCGAAGGGTATAAAGTATCTGAAGGGGCGTATCATAAGTCGCACGGTGGAGTTTGTGCCGTTCGACTTTCCACGCAAGAGGGTTAAGGGATACTACTTCGACTATAGTCGCATCTATTGGAACAAGCCCGAGAACTACACCTTTAAGCGAGAGCGTACTTGGCAGTTTAATAATCTGAAACCGAGAGAGTACAAATAACCAAATTATGAGGAGATTTTTTAGAGAGATATATGCAACTGTAGTTGCGTTGCTTGCGATTACAGGTTGTGTGGAGCAACCTCGAGCCGAGAGTGGCGATTTTCGAGTACTCAAGGGGGCGACGAACAATCGCATAGTGCTCGATGCAACCAAGGGTTCGTGGGCAGATATAGATATCGCTGCCAAGCACGATTGGGAGATACTCGACACCAAAGGCTTTGTCTGCACACCAAGCAGCGGCTCACCAACGGAGTGTACCACGGTGCGAGTTGAGGCACTGCGCAACAACAACTCGGTTGATACGGTGAAACTCGGTGATCTGCACTTCCGCCTGCTCGCGACACGCTTTGTCGGTTTGACTGTGCATCAGCTGCCGAGGATGATGGTCGATAGGGATAAGGTGGTGCTGTCGGGTGTTGCGGGTGCAAAAAATAGAGTCTATGTTGAGACCGATGCCGAATTTGAGATATCCTATTCGAAGGGTGCTCGTTTTACGGCCGAGGTGGATGCAGATGATGAGGGTGCGGTGGTTGTCACGGCTCTCGAGGATAACAACGGCTCTTCGATTGTGTCGCTCGGAGAGATTACCATTGCTCTTGCCGATGCACCATCGTGTAGCACTACGGTTGAGGTTGTACAACAGGTGAATAAACACACACCGCTGACACTGATGTTCTATTTCCTTGGCACGAGCCTGAATACATACTATAACCAGAATGTAGATGCGATTGTCGAGGCGTTGAGTAACAATATACAGGGCGAGGCCCGAGTCTTGGTCTTGAAGCAGAGCTCTACGACTGATGCTTCGATATATGAGCTGCGTTATGATGCCGAACAAAAGTGTTGCGTGAATGAAAAGGTTAAGAATTTGTCGTTCACAACACCTTACGATGCTGCGCTGTTCAAGCGTGTTATATCCGAGTTTATCGCTATTGCTCCGGCAAATAGTTACGCCCTTGTTGTAGGCTCACACGGCACGGGCTGGATACCAAAGGTGCCAGATGCAACGACACAACGACTCCTTCGTAATATGGGGCTATCGGATGGAGCGTTGGGTTGGCGTCGTGAGGGTGCTTTGCAGACACGACATATTGGCGATAAAGCCCCTACGCAGTACGATATAGCCGACATTGTGAAGGGAATTTCGGAGAATGATATCGAGTTGGAGTATCTCCTCTTTGATGCCTGCTTTATGAGCAGTATCGAGGCTGCCTACGATATGCGCAATATCACCAAGAGCATAATCGCTTCGCCTTGTGAGGTTATGGGCGCAGGCTTCCCGTATGCCAAAATACTCCCTTCGCTGCTTCAAAATAGTGGCACGGAGTACGATATAGATGGAGCTTGCAAGGCCTATGTCGAGCACTACAAAACGGCCACTACACCATCGGCTTGCGTGGCACACATTGTCACCTCGGGGCTGGCGGAGTTGGCAACGAAGATGAGGGCGGTGAATGGCGCAGAGCGTTCTACCGACTTCGATATCGCCTCGGTGCAGGCTTATGAGGGGTTGTCGGAGCATATCTTCTACGACTTGGAGCAGTATGTTGTCGAGTCGTGCGCAGATGTTGAGGCCGTTGAGGCTTTCAAGGCGCAGCTTGCCAAGTGCGTGCTCTCACGCTACCATACCGATAGCTTCTACTCGGTCTATGGCCCATCGTCGATGATACCTATAGAGTACTATGGCGGTATCACGACGAGTGCCGATGTGACGGAGTATGCCGAAGATTGGAAGAATACAACTTGGTATAAGGATACACATTAGAACGAAATAAAACGATAGATATATGCAGAAATCTATGACAGGTTTCGGTAAGGCCGAGACCGAGATTGCGGGTAAGAAATTTTGTGTTGAGGTACGCTCACTCAACTCCAAACAGCTCGATTTGAGTATCAGAATGCCACAGGCCTATCGCTCCATGGAGAACGATATCCGTGCCGTGGTGTCGAAGGCTTTGGTGCGTGGAAAGGTTGAGGTTTCGTTGTCGGTTACAACTACCGCTACCGAGACCTTGGCTCATATCGACAATGCGACCTTTAAGGCCTATGTCGAGCAGATTGACAGCGCACTCACCGAGGCGGATATCACCGCTTCGCACGATACGGTCGTGCAGCTGGCTATGAAGATGCCGAATGTTATCCAGAGCGAGGTTACCGATGCTTCTGACGAGGAGCAGGGGGCTGTTATGGCGGCTGTCGAGGCTGCGGTGGCAAAGATTGACGAGTTCCGCAAGCAGGAGGGTGCGATTTTGATTGCCGACCTGTTGCGTCGAGTCGATTTGATCGAGCAGATGCGCAACGAGATTATTCCGTTCGAGGCGGCTCGTACCGAGGCGGTGCGTCAGCGTATCCGTGAGGGTATCGAGAAGTTGGGCGTAGAGGTGGATAACAACCGCTTGGAGCAGGAGATGATTTTCTATATCGAGAAGCTCGATATCACCGAGGAGAAGGTGCGCCTTGAAAACCACTGCAAATACTTCCGTGAGGTGGCAAACAACGAGGAGCAGGCTGGTCGCAAGCTCGGCTTTATTGCGCAGGAGATGGGGCGTGAGATAAACACCACCGGCTCAAAAGCTAACCAGCACGATATCCAGAAGTTGGTGGTCAAGATGAAAGACGAACTCGAAAAGATAAAAGAACAAGTGCTTAACATTTTGTAATACAGAATGCAAAATTAAAAAAAAGCTAATAGCCAATGGCTAACGGCTAAAAGCAAAGATTATGACAGGTAAACTAATTATATTTTCAGCACCGAGCGGATCGGGCAAGACGACAATCGTGCGAGAGTTGTTGAAACACTATCCGCAGTTTGAGTTCTCGATTTCGGCAACATCCCGTGCGCCACGAGGTGTGGAGCAGAATGGGGTGGACTACTACTTCCTCACGCAGGAGGAGTTCGCAGCCAAAGTCGCATCGGACAGTTTTGTCGAGTGGGAGGAGGTCTATGCAGGCACCTGCTACGGAACGCTTAAAAGCGAGATGGAGCGCATCTGGTCGAAGGGTAATATTATCATTTTCGATGTTGATGTGATGGGTGGCATCAACCTCAAAAAGATATTTGGCGAGGCGGCTTGCTCTATCTTTATTATGCCGCCATCGGTGGAGGAGTTGCAGAAGCGATTGGAGGGGCGTGGCACAGACTCGGCAGAGGTTATCGCCAAGCGAGTGGCAAAGGCAGAGTTCGAGATTTCGAAGGCTCCCGAGTTCGACCACAAGGTCATAAATGACGACCTCGCAACTGCCGTAGCCGACACCCGTGCAATTATTGATGCTTTTTTGAAAAAGTAAATACCTTTAATTGTCAATTATCAATTGTCAATTGTCAATTTGAAATGCGAAGCATTTTACTCTATTTCGGCTCGTTCAACCCCATTCACAAGGGGCATATCGCCCTCGCAGAGTGGGTGGTGGAGCAGGGCTTGTGCGACGAGTTGATATTTATCGTGTCGCCCCAAAACCCATTCAAAGAGCAGGAGGGGTTGGCTCCCGAATTTTCTCGCTACGAGATGTGCGAGTTGGCTTGCAAGGCTTCACGCTATCCGGAGCAGATCAAGGTCTCGGCGGTAGAGTTTGTGTTGGAGAAACCTTCGTACACGATAAACACGCTGCGCTATCTGCGTGAGAATTTCGGCTCGGAGATGAAATTTTCAATATTGATGGGTGCGGACAATATCGAAAATTTCGACAAGTGGCGTGAGTACGAGGAGATTTTGCGTGACTATCCGCTGTTGGTCTATCCTCGTGAGGGTTACTCGGTGGAGAGGTTTGCCGACAAGATAACATTCTTGGAGAACGCACCATTGTTTGACTTTGCGGCTACCGATATTCGTAAGTCGATTGCCGAGGGCGAGGATTTCAGAGATAAGTTGAGCGCAGAGGTCGCTCACTACATAATACAGAATAAGTTATACAAGTAGATATGAAGAAGCTTAAAATTGCGCTTTTGGCTGGTGGCGACTCTTCGGAGCGAGAGATTGCCCTAAATAGCGCACATCAGATTAGCGAGGCTCTCGACGCCACAAAATACGATGTTAAGGTCATCGACCTGCACCACCGCAGCTGGGCATACACTGCGCCAAATGGTAAGCAATACGAGGTTGATAAGAACGACTTTTCGCTCACGGTAGAGGGTGAGCGCACCGAGTTTGAGTATGCGCTGATAATCATCCACGGCACACCGGGCGAGGATGGCAAGTTGCAGGGATACTTGGATATGATGGGTATCCCGTATTCGTCGTGTTCGCAGGTCAGCTCGACCATCACTTTCGACAAGGTTTCGACCAAGCGAGCAGTGGCAGAGCGAGGGATAAATGTCGCACGAGAGGTCTTTCTGCATCGTGGCGAGGCCTACTCGGCAGAGGCTATTGCCGAGGAGTTGGGGTTGCCGTTGTTCGTAAAGCCTAACGCCAGCGGTTCGAGCTTTGGCGTTACCCGAGTTACCGAGGTGGAGCAGATTGAGGAGGCTGTGGCTCTTGCTTTTACCGAGAGCGAGGAGGTCTTGATTGAGGAGTGCATCACAGGTCGTGAGTTCGGCTGTGGCGTGCTTATCACCAAGAATAAGACGCTCGTTTTACCGATTACGGAGATTGTGTCGAAGAAGGCATTTTTCGACTACGAGGCGAAATACACCGAGGGTATGAGCGACGAGATTACCCCTGCGCCAATCTCGGAGGAGTGGAGCGAGATGATTGGCGAGGCGGCAGTAGAGGCGTACAAGGCGTGTCGTTGTCGTGGTATTGTCCGTATCGACTTTATCGTTACCGAGGAGGGCAAGGCCTACCTTATCGAGGTAAACTCCATCCCTGGAATGTCGAGTGGCAGCATCGTACCGAAGCAGGCCCGCACCGCAGGCATCTCGCTCGGAGAGCTGTATGATTTGGTGATAAAAGATACGATGGCATAGAATGGCAACGAATGGCATGCGTTCGCTTACGCTCACTGAATGGCATTTAATGGCAATTTAGATATGGATATAACAAGACAAAGCAATAATATATATCGCAACCTTATTGCCTATCGCAAGGCGGTGGTTATCTACGACTTAACCTACCATTTCTGCGAGAGATTTATTGCCATTGGCGACCGCACCAAAGACCAAATGATACAGGCGGCTCGTTCAGGTAAGCAGAATATCGTCGAGGGAAAGGCTGCGTCGCTAACATCTGCCGAGACACACTTAAATCTATTGGGTGTTGCGAGGTCGAGCTTTCAAGAGTTGCTGGAAGACTATCTCGACTATCTGCGAACTCGCAATTTGCGAATATGGGAGACAGAATCGAAAGAGGTCGAGGCTATGCGAGAACTTGGCATAAAGCATCGTGATTCGAAGTTCTTTTTGGAGTTAGCCGAGACGAGAAACGACGAAGTAATTGCAAATATGGCGATTGTATTGCTATACCAAGAGGATGTGCTATTGCGCAAGCATATCGAGAAACAAATCAAGCGCTTTGTTGATGAAGGCGATTTCAAAGAGTCCTTAACAAAGGCTCGTATTGATAAAAAGAAGAAAAAATAGTATTTTGTCATTCAATGCCATTCAGCAATCTTTGATTGCGCATGCCATTAAGGGCTGAAAGCCCGAATGCCATTGAATGCCATTTATAACAAAATTTATGATTGAAATTGAAGGCAAAATAGTTAGTACCGACCTGCTGACCGAGAAGTTTGCGTGCGATTTGTCGCAGTGCAAGGGGGCGTGTTGCATCGAGGGCGATGCGGGGGCTCCACTCGAAATCGAGGAGGTCGATATCCTCGAGGAGGAGTACGAGAATTACAAGCCATATATGACTCCCGAAGGCATTGCAGCCGTTGAAAAGCAGGGCTTTATGGTCGTAGATGTCGAGGGCGACTACACCACGCCGCTCATCAACGGTGGCGAGTGCGCCTTCACCTGCTACGATGAGAATGGAGTGGCGCTGTGTGCCATCGACAAGGCTTTTCGTGAGGGTAAATGCTCCTTCCAAAAACCCATATCGTGCCACCTCTACCCAATTCGTGTGCTGAAATTCAAGAATGGAGGCGAGGGGCTGAACTACCACCGCTGGTACATCTGCAAGTCGGCTTGCGAGAATGGCTGCAAGCTCGGCATGCCCGTATATAAAGGGTTGCGAGAGCCTATTATCCGCAAGTGGGGCGAGGAGTTTTATAAAGCACTTGAAGCAGCGGAAGAACTGCTAAAAACGGAAAACTAATGAAAAAGATACAATTACTTATATTAGCGTTGTGTGGTGCTGCAACAGCATTTGCCAATCCGCTTGACTCTTTGGCGATTAAGCCAATCGAGAAGTTGCAGTCGGCAATTGTGGTCGATACACTGCCAACTGCCGACAAGCACCTTTCGATCGTGCTTTTCAACGATAATTCGTGGCGTTATATCCGCACGGCAGAGATAGAGGCGGACTCCACGGTCTATACGAAGTATTGGGACACCGAGAAGATTTCACCCTATCGTGAGGTGGCGTTGGGCGAAATACCCCTCACGGTGCCTATAAGCCTGGTTGATAGTTTGCGCTCGTATCGCTATCCGCATATCGGGCGTATCACATCACGCTATGGTGTGCGTCGTCGCCAAAACCACAACGGCATAGATATCGCATTGAAGGTGGGCGACACCATCTGCTCCGCTTTTGATGGTCGTGTGCGCTTCTCGAAGGCGACCGATACGGGCTATGGAACACTCGTTATTATTCGTCACGACAACGGCATCGAGACCTACCACGGACACCTCTCCAAGCGTTTGGTCGAGGCTGGCGACAGGGTAGTGGCAGGTCAGCCTATTGCCCTTGGTGGCAATTCTGGTCGCAGTACGGGCCCACACCTCCACTTCGAGTGTCGCTATATGGGGCAGTCGTTTGACCCTGAGCGCATTATCGACTTCAAGACAGGTAAGCTGCGTCGTGAGGAGTTGCTCCTCAAACGCTCCTATTTCAGCATCTACTCAAAGTATGAGCAGGATTGGAATGGCGAGAAGTTGCTTGCCGAGGCCGACAAAAAGGAGGCGGCTCTATCGGCCGAGCGTCGCTACTACAAGGTGCAGAAGGGCGACTACTTGGGTAAGATTGCTGCCCGCAACCATACCTCCGTGGCGGCTATATGTCGTCTGAATGGCATTAAGGCCAACGCAGTGTTGCAGGTCGGTAAGGTTTTGAGGGTGAAGTAAAAGTTTAATTAACGATGGCTATTTCCTCAAGAATAAAGGCATTACACGCATCGCTACCGCAGGGGGTTACACTTGTGGCGGTGTCGAAATTCCACCCCGTAGAGGCCCTAAAAGAGGCTTACGAGGCGGGGCAGCGCATCTTTGGCGAGAGCCGTGTGCAGGAGTTGGTTGCAAAGCACGAAGCTCTGCCGAAAGATATTGAGTGGCAGATGATTGGACACTTGCAGACCAACAAGGTGCGACAGATTGTGCCGTTTGTGTCGCTCGTTCAGTCGGTGGATAGTGTGCGCCTTGCCGAGTGCATCAACCGTGAGGCGGAGCGCATCGGCAGGGTGGTCGATATCCTGCTCGAGATACATGTTGCGCAGGAGGAGAGCAAGACGGGTTGGAAGTACCCCGAACTCATAACATTTTTGCAGGGCGAGGGTTTTGGGAGCCTGAAAAACATTAGAGTTCGAGGTGTTATGGGTATGGCGACTAACACCGATGACGAGGCGGTTATTCGTGCCGACTTCGAGCAACTTGCAGAGCACTACAACGAGTTAAAACCCCTCTTTGGCGAGGCGTTTGACACCCTCTCGATGGGTATGTCCGATGACTACGAATTGGCTGTCGAGTGCGGCTCTACGATGGTGCGCATCGGCTCGTCAATCTTTGGAGAGAGAATTTACTAAACACTTTTTTGATATGAAGAGATTACTTTTGACATTTGCACTCTTGGCAGGTACGGCTACGGCTCTTGCCTGCACAAACTTTATCGTTACGAAGGGGGCTTCGACCGATGGCTCGGTGATGGTTACCTACGCTGCCGACTCGCACCAGCTCTACGGTGCTTTGTACAAGCATAACGGAGGTAAACAAAAGGCGAAGATGATGGCGGTAAACGAATGGGATACAGGTCGTTATCTTGGTCTTATCGAGCAGATGCCCGTAACCTATTCGACCGTAGGAAATATGAACGAGCACTCGCTTATCATCACCGAGACAACCTACGGAGGTCGTCACGAGTTGGAGGATAAGAACGGCATTATGGACTACGGCTCGTTGATTTACATCGCCTTGCAGCGAGCAAAGACAGCTCGTGAGGCTATCTCGGTTATCGTGGAGTTGGCAAACAAGTACGGCTACGCCTCTTCGGGTGAGTCCTTCTCGATTGCCGATGCTGACGAGGCGTGGATTATGGAGTTGATTGGCAAGGGTTCAAAACTCGATGCGAAGGGCAACAACCTCCGCAAGGGTATTGTGTGGGTTGCTCGTCGTATTCCTGACGGCTATGTGTCGGGACACGCCAACCAAGCCCGCATCTCGACCTTCCCTCTCAACGACAAGGAGAACTGCCTCTACGCTCCCGATGTGATTTCGTTTGCTCGTGAGATGGGCTACTTCAACGGCAAAGACGAGGAGTTTTCGTTCTGCGATGCCTATGCTCCGCTTGATTTTGGTGCTTTGCGTGGTTGTGAGGCTCGTGTGTGGGCCTTCTTCCGCACCGTGGCAGAGGGTATGGATAAGTACACCGACTACGCTATGGGGCATAACCCTAAAAACCGTATGCCGTTGTGGGTTAAGCCTGCGCAGAAGGTCTCGCCAAAGCAGGTTTTCGACGCTATGCGTGACCACTACGAGGGTACTCCTATGGATATGACCACCGATATCGGTGCAGGTGGTAATGAGTGCCCATATCGTTGGCGACCAATGTACTTCAAGGTTGATGGTGTGGAGTACTGCAACGAGCGAGCAACGGCAACACAGCAGACAGGTTTTTGGCTCTGCGGTCAGGCTCGCAAGGGCAAGGTGGGTATTCTCTGGTTTGGTACTGACGATGCTGCGACATCGCCTTTGACACCAATATATTGTAATACTACCAAGGTGCCTTGGTGCTTTGACGAAGCGAATGGCTCGATGTTGCACTACTCGCCAACCTCGATGTTCTGGGTGACAAACCGCATAGCAAACTTCGCATACTTGCGCTACAATGTTATCGGCAAGCGTGTGCGTGAGGAGGTTGATAAGTGGGAGAACGAGCGTTTGAAGGAGGTAGAGGAGGTTGATGCAAAGGCTGCTGTGCTCTCGCCTAAAAAGGCTCAAAAGTTCCTTACCTACTATTCGATAGCTATGGCATATACTCTCTTCGAGAAGTGGGACTCACTCGACAAGTATCTGCTTGTCAAGTTTATAGACGGTAATACCAAGGCCGAGAACGAGAAGGGCTTTATCGACAACGGCAACGGCAAGAACATCCCCGACAAGATTGAGCAGTCGGGCTACTCGGAGAAGTGGAAGAGAGCCGTTGCAGCGGACAATGGCGAGGTATTGAAAGTTAGGTAACTTTCAAACAAGTGAGTAGAGAGTAGAGAGTAGTGAGTAGTTAAAATAATTGTCAATTATCAATTATCAATTATCAATTTAGCCAACGGCTAACGGCTAATGGCTAAAAGCTAAAAAAATATGTTCGATTTAATAGTTATCGGTGGTGGCCCTGCGGGATATGTGGGTGCTATTCGTGCAGCGGAGTTGGGCGCAAAGGTTGCCCTTGTGGAGCGTGCAGAGTTGGGCGGAACATGCCTTAATTGGGGCTGTATCCCTACGAAGGCTCTGCTCAAAAGTGCGCAGGTCTATCACTACTGCAAGAGCGCAAAGTCGTTCGGTGTGGCGATTGAGGGCGAGGTTAAAGCCGACTTGAAGGCTATGGTGGTTCGCTCACGACAGGTGGCGCAGACCACAGGTCGAGGTGTCGAGATGCTCCTCAAAAAGGCCGGTGTAGAGGTTATTACGGGCTCGGCAGAGTTGCTCTCCGACCACGCAGTAAAGGTGGGCGAGGCGACCTACGAGGCTCGAAATATACTCCTCGCTACGGGTGCTTCGCCTCGTGAAGTGCCTTCAATTCCGATTGACCACAACTTTGTCCTCTCCTCCCGTGATGCGCTTGTGTTGGAGGAGTTGCCCGAGACGATGGTTGTCGTGGGCTCGGGTGCTATCGGTAGCGAATTTGCCTTCCTCTACGCTTCGTTGGGCGTGAAGGTTACCGTTGTGGAGTATCTGCCGCAGTTTATGCCACTGCTTGATGCCGAGGTGTCGGCTGCTGCCGAGCGTGCCTTCCGTCGTCAGCGCATTGCCGTTATGACCGACACCGCAGTACGGGGTGTTGCGGTTGTCGATGGCAAGTGCGTTGTCGAGGTGGAGCAGAGGGGCGAAGCCAAGCAAATCGTTGCCGACAAGGTGCTTTCGGCCGTAGGTATCAAGTCCAATATCGAGGGGTTAAACCTTGATAAAGTAGGAGTTAAGGTGGAACGAGATAAGATAGTGGTTGATAGCGAGTTCCGCACATCGGTTTCGTCTATCTTTGCCGTGGGCGACATCATCTCTTCGCCTGCCTTGGCGCATGTGGCTTCGGCCGAGGCGGTGAACTGCGTGGAGCGCATCTTCGGGCTCTCGCCAAAGGCTCTTGACTACGCTTTGACCCCTGCCTGCATCTTCACCACGCCCGAGATTGCATCGGTCGGTTTGACCGAGGAGCAGGCGCAGAAGCAGGGTGTCGAGTACAAAGTTGCTCGCTACAACTTCGCCTCGTCGGGCAAGGCTGCTGCTGCGGGCGACCGTGATGGCTTTGTGAAGTTGATTTTCGACAGCGAAAACAAGTTGCGTGGTGCGCATATCATCGGAGCAAATGTTGTGGAGATGTTGGGCGAGCCATCGGTGGCTATGGCGTTGGGTGCTACCGCCAACGACCTCGCAACCACCATTCACGCCCACCCATCGCTCTACGAGGGTATTATGGAGGCTGCAAAGTCGTTACAATAATTACACGATTACACAATTACACCATTACAGGGGCACCCCCCCCTTGTAATCGTGTAATGGTGTAACAAAAGCGTAACAGCGTAACACGTGTTACGCCCTGTTACGGTGTTACGGTTGTTACGGTTTGCTACAAGTAACTAAACTAATTATCAATTGTCAATTATCAATTTAGCCAATGGCTAACGGCTAATGGCTAAAAGCTAATAATATATGCGTTATTTTATTGAACTACAATACGATGGCGGTGCTTACTGCGGGTGGCAACGACAACCCGAACAGCCCACTGTGCAGGGTACGATAGAGGAGGCTCTATCGAAGTTGCTGCGTAAGCCCACCGAGATAGTGGGAGCAGGGCGCACAGATACGGGCGTAAATGCCTCGTTCTATGTTGCGCATCTCGACACTACGGAGGAGATTGATTGCGACCACATAGCCTATAAACTAAATGCTATGCTGCCGCACGATATCGCTATCAAGCGTATATATAGGGTGGCAGATACCCTTCACGCACGCTTTGATGCCAAGGAGCGTGAATATACCTATCTGCTTTCGCCTGTGAAGGTTCCGTTCCGTCGTCATACAGCGTGGATATACTATATCCCGTTGGATGTAGAGCGTATGAACGAGGCTGCGAAGGTGTTGCTCACGACCTCCGACTTCACCACATTCGCAAAGCTAAACTCTAATAATAAGACAAATATATGTAGAGTTACGCATGCAGAATGGGTGGTGGAGAGCGATGGTACTCTGCGCTTTACCATTCGTGCCGACCGCTTTCTGCGCAATATGGTGCGAGCCATCGTAGGCACACTCGTAGATGTAGGTAGGGGTAGATACTCGGTTGCGGAGTTTGCCGATATCGTAGCCTCACGCAACCTCTCGAGGGCAAGTGGTGGAGCACCTCCGCAGGGCTTGTTCTTGTCGAATATTAAGTATTAGTTAGGAGTTAATAATAGCTCTAACGCCCCTAAACCGCAACAACCGTAACAACCGTAACAGCGTAACACAGTGTTACGCTGTTACGCTTTTGTTACGTTTTCTTGCGCGACACAATCTTTTTTCTTATCTTTGCGTTTTAATAGAATTAAAACGAACGAAAGATGAGAGTAGCAATTATCGGCTACGGCAAGATGGGGCACGAGATTGAGCAGGTGTTGCTCGAGCGAGGCCACTCCGTAGCACTTATTATAGACCAAGATAACGCCCACGACCTCCGAGCCGAGAAGTTGGCAGAGGTGGATGTGGCAATCGAATTTACCACCCCCGCAACAGCCTACACAAATGTCCGCACCTGCATCGAGTGCGGTACGCCCGTTGTGAGTGGAACTACGGGTTGGCACGACCGTCTTGCGGAGTTGCAGGCGTTGTGCCGTGAGCGTAGCTCGTCGATGATTTGGTCGTCGAACTACTCGTTGGGTGTGAATATCACCTTCCGCCTCAATCGTTATTTGGCGGAGCTGATGAACCGCTTTGAGGGCTACAATGTCGCTATCGAGGAGATACACCACACGCAGAAGAAGGATGCTCCGAGTGGCACAGCTATCTCGCTTGCAAACGACATCTTGGAGCGTGTAGAGCGCAAGCAGAGGTGGCTGAACGAGCCTACCGAGGAGGCAGACGCTATCGAGATAACCTCTCTGCGTGAGGGTATGGTGCCGGGTACACATACGGTGACCTATACTTCGCCCGACGATGAAATTGTCATCAAACATACGCTCTTCTCACGCCGTGCATTGGCTCTCGGTGCGGTAGTTGCTGCAGAGTTTGTCGCAACACGCAAGGGTGTCTTCACTATTGACGACCTATTTAATTAGTGAGTAGTGAGTAGTGAGTAGTGAGTAGTGAGTAGTGAGTAGTGAGGAGTTGAAAAATACAAAATCAAAAACGATGCATCGTTTTTACCTTTAATTATCCATTGTCAATTGTCAATTATCAATTAAAATCTTATGAAGATTTTCAAGAGTCGCTGGTTTAAGTTCGCTATTGCCAGCATCGTATATATCCTTCTGTTCGTGGTGTGGACAGGTAATCCGTGGCTGTTGCTCGGCTTGCCTCTTATCTACGACTACTTTATCTCACGCCTTGCGTATCGCTATATCGGCAAGAAAAACGACGCCTTGCGTGAGAAGTATCCACTCTACAACTCTATATATGGTTGGGTGGATGCCATTGTCTGGGCTACGGTTGTGGCTTCGTTGGTGCATATCTTCGTCTTCCAACTCTATGTCGTGCCTACATCCTCGATGGAGAAGACCATACTTATAGGCGACTACCTCTATGTCAATAAGTTGGCCTATGGTCCGCAGGTGCCGAATACCCCCGTGGCGATGCCGTTTGTCTTCAATACGATGCCATTTTCGACTACTACGAAGTCCTACTCGGAGTGCGTGAAGTGGGACTACCACCGCTTGCGTGGCTTTGGCAGGGTAGAGCGAGAGGATGTTGTGGTCTTCAACTTCCCTGCGGGCGACACGGTGTTGCTCGAAAATCAGGCTGTAGCTTACTACGATATGTTGCGTGAGTACCAGACACGCTATGGCGAGGCGGAGGGGCGCAAACGACTCTACGACGACTACACCATTGTTTCTCGCCCCGTGGATAAGCGTGAAAACTACATCAAGCGTTGCGTTGCCGTTGCGGGCGATACGCTTCGTATTGTCAATACCGAGCTCTTTGTGAATGGCGAGGCACAACCCGCTTGCGAGAGTAGGCAGCATATCTACTTTATTAAGAGTTCATCGCCTCTCTCGGCATACACATTCAAGCGACTCGGCATCACCGAGTATGATGGTACGATGCCATACTACTACGCTGCCACAACCGAGGAGGGCGCAGCGGCACTCAAAGCCCTGCAGTCGGTCGAGAGCGTTGTGCGCTATAACAACGCAGAGCCTTCGCTCGACACATTCCCGCATCATGCCGACTATCCGTGGACACAGGACAATTTTGGCCCATTGTGGGTGCCGCAGAAGGGCGCAACGGTGGAGCTGACAATCAAGAACTTGCCTCTCTACGAGCGCATAATCGACCAATACGAGGGGCACGACCTGCGTGTCGAGGACGACAAGATATATATCGATGGCAAGGAGGCAACCTCCTACACCTTCGCTATGGACTACTACTTTATGATGGGCGACAACCGCCACAACTCGGCAGACTCCCGTTTTTGGGGTTTTGTGCCCGAGGACCATATCGTAGGCAGGGCGGAGTTTGTGGCATTCTCGAAGGGCGAGGATGGTATCCGTTGGAGCAGACTATTTAACAAGATACGATAGAGGTGTCGGAGCTTAAGGACTCATACTTGACCATTGCAGAGCCTGCGGAGGCTATCTACAAGGAGCGCAGCAGCAAGTTCCTAACCTACGCCTACCCCGTCGAGAGCGAGGAGGAGGTGAAGGAGCTGCTCGATGCTCTGCGTAAGGAGTACTACGACGCTACGCACCACTGCTACGCCTACCGCCTTGGTGCACAGGGCGAGGTGTTCCGTGCAAACGACGATGGCGAGCCTTCGGGAACGGCAGGAAAACCCATCTTGGGGCAGCTGCTCTCGGCAGATTTGACCAACTGCCTGGTGGTTGTTGTGCGCTACTTTGGTGGCACGAAGTTGGGTGTTTCGGGGCTTATACAGGCCTACAAAGAGTCCACAGCCGAGGTTATTGCTGTGAGCAAGATAGTCGAAAAGACCGTAGATAGGGTAGTCGATATCGCCTTTTCGTATATCTCGATGAATGGCGTGATGCGCATTATCAAGGAGATGTCGCCACGCATTGACGAGCAGGTATTCGACAACCTCTGCACGATGCGCCTGCGAATACGAGAGAGCGAAGCAGAACAACTTATAGCGAAACTCCTCAAAGTCGAAGGAGTGACAGTTAGTGAGTAGTGAGTAGAGAGTAGAGAGTAGAGAGTAGTGAGTAGTGAGTAGTGAGTAGAGAGTAGTGAGTAGTGAGTAGTGAGTAGTTAGGAGTTAAAAACTTTCATCGCACCTCTAACAACCCCTAACAACCTCTAACAGCCTCTAATCCTCTTGCGCCGTGAT
The DNA here is from genome assembly GCA_015059685.1 of Rikenellaceae bacterium. Lineage (GTDB taxonomy): Bacteria > Bacteroidota > Bacteroidia > Bacteroidales > Rikenellaceae > Alistipes. The sequence continues at coordinate 25,793 of SUZW01000021.1, forward strand.
AAGGCTCGGAGTTCGGAAAACAAAAACAAAAACAGCTAATGGCTAATGGCCAATGGCTAATGGCTAAACTTTTGGAGAACAAAATCTACATAAAGGGAGCAAGAGTTCACAACCTCAAGAACATCGAACTCGAAATTCCGCACGAAAAGTTGATTGTCGTGACGGGGTTGTCGGGCTCGGGCAAATCGACTTTGGCCTTCGACACCATCTTTGCCGAGGGGCAACGCCGCTATGTAGAGAGCCTTTCGGCCTACGCTCGTCAGTTCTTGGGGCGTATCTCCAAACCCGATGTAGATATGATTACGGGTATCGCCCCCGCTATCGCCATTGAGCAGAAGGTCTCCTCTCGCAACCCACGCTCTACGGTGGGTACGGTGACCGAGATTTACGACTACCTCAAACTCCTGTATGCGCGTGTCGGCAGAACCATCTCGCCTGTATCGGGCGTGGAGGTCAAGTGCTACGACACCGATGATGTGGTCGAATACCTCCTCTTGTTGGGCGAGGGTGCAAGGGTAGTGGTGGCCGTGCCGATGCAGCTGGACAAAGGCGAGAGCATTATCGAAAAGCTGCTCACGCTTGTCAAAGATGGCATCGTGCGCCTTGTGGTGGAGGATAAGACCGTGCTGATTGACGACTTTATCAAGGAGGTCGATTTGGAACACACGGGCGAGGATATCTATATCGTTATCGACCGCCTGCGTGTGGTGAATGATGACGACACGCTAACCCGTATGCGTGAGTCCGTATCGCAGGCATTTGGCTACGGCACAAGCAGTTGCGTGATTATCCACGAGGGCAAAAAGCGTCTCTTCAACTCCAACTTCACGGCCGATGGCATCGAGTTCGAGCGACCTCACGAACACCTCTTCTCGTTCAACAATCCGCTGGGTGCCTGCCCGAAGTGTGAGGGCTGGGGCAAGGTTACGGGCATAGACGAAGACTTGGTCGTTCCCGACAAATCTCGCACCATATACGATGGGGCTATAGCTTGCTGGCGTGGTGACACGATGCGTTGGTTCAGGGATCAACTTGTGATGAATTCGCACAAGTTCGACTTCCCCGTGCACACTCCATACCACTCGCTTACCGAGGAGCAGAAGCGACTCTTATGGCTTGGAAATGAGTATTTCGAGGGGTTAAACTCCTTCTTTGAAATGCTCGATAGCCAACGCCACAAGATACAATACCGAGTGATGAAGGCTCGTTTTACGGGCAAGACCGTATGCCCCGAGTGTGAGGGCAAACGCCTACGCCCCGAAGCGTTGTATGTGCAGTTCGGGGGTAAGAATATCGCTGATGTTGTGCGAATGACCGTCGATGAGGCGATTGAGTTTTTTGGGGGCGTACAACTCAACGACCACGAAAAAAAGAGTGCCGAACGCCTCTTGACCGAGGTGCGCAACCGCCTGCAATATTTGAGTGATGTGGGCTTGGGCTATCTCACATTGGACCGAGCCTCGAACACGCTGTCGGGTGGCGAGAGCCAGCGCATAAACCTCGCAACCTCGCTCGGCAGCAACCTTACAGGCTCGCTCTATATCCTCGATGAGCCTTCGATTGGTCTGCACCCACGAGATACGCACCGCCTTATCGAGGTGCTGAAACAACTCCGAGATATGGGCAATACGGTGATTGTCGTGGAGCACGAGGAGGAGGTTATCCGCAGTGCCGACTTTATCGTGGATATAGGTCCCGAAGCGGGCAAGAATGGCGGTAGAGTGGTCTATAGTGGCGATTTGGAGCATCTCCCGACCGCCGAGAAGAGCTACACTGCCGACTACCTTTCGGGGCGCAGAGAGATTGCTGTACCGCAGTCGGTGCGTGGTTGGAGCAACTTTATAAAGCTGAACGGTTGCCGACACAACAACCTCAAAAATATCACGGTCAAAATTCCGTTGGGCGTTATGACCTGCATCACGGGCGTTAGTGGCTCGGGTAAATCCTCGTTGGCGAGGGATATTCTCTATCCTGCCTTGCATCGTGAGTTGGCAGATACAGGCGACCACCCGGGCGACTTCGATGGATTGTCGGGCGACACCTCGCTCTTGAAGGTGGTTGAGATGGTGGACCAAAACCCTATCGGCAAGTCCTCACGCTCAAGCCCTGCCATCTATATCAAGGCGTGGGACGAGATACGAAAACTCTTTGCCGAGCAGCCATACGCCAAGCACAACAATATCTCCGCATCGCACTTCTCGTTCAACTCTGCGGGAGGGCGTTGCGAGGTGTGTCAGGGCGAGGGCTCAATCAAGGTGCCGATGCAGTTTATGGCGGATATCACGCTCACCTGCGAGGCTTGTAACGGCAAACGCTTCAAAGACGAGGTCCTCGAAGTGAAGTATCGCGATAAGTCGTGCAGCGATATTCTCGATATGAGTGTCGATGAGGCGATAGCCTTTTTCAGCGAAGATGCGAAGGAGTGCCGCCGTATTATCGAGCGACTGCAAACGCTGAGCGATGTGGGTTTGGGATATATCAAACTCGGACAACCCTCATCAACCCTTTCGGGCGGTGAGAGTCAGCGAGTTAAGTTGGCTTCGTACTTGGCAAAGGAGTTCTCGGACAAGCACATGATGTTTATCTTCGATGAGCCGACTACGGGACTGCATATACACGATATAAACCGCCTTTTGAGGGCGTTCAACGCACTGATTGAGGCAGGGCATACGATAGTGATTGTGGAGCATAATATGGAGGTTATCAAGTGTGCCGACCACATCATCGACCTCGGTCCCGAAGCTGGCGCAGATGGCGGAAATATCGTCTTCGAGGGCACACCGAAGGAACTTGCAAAGTGCAAACAAAGCCACACTGCCAAGTTCTTGGAGTTAAAAGTTAAAAGTTAAAAGTTAAAAGTTAAAAGTTTGAATAACGAATTTTACATATACGACCTTTCCAACGGCATTCGTTGCATACACCGCCAGACAAAGAGTGGGGTAGCACGATGTGCCATAATGATAAATGCAGGTACTCGTGACGAGCGCAAGGGCGAGGAGGGTATCGCCCACTTCACCGAGCACGGCTTCTTCAAGGGTACCGAG
>SUZW01000004.1 GCA_015059685.1 Rikenellaceae bacterium
TCCTGACGAGGCTTCAAACCGAGGGCTGCCAACGACAGCAATACAGCCACGATAACTACCATCACTACCGAGTAGATGATGATATATACATTACTATTTGTATTGAATTTCATAGCCTTACCCTCCTTATTTAACAGTTTTCACACGATTCTTACGGCGGCGGATATTAGCCTCAACCACGAAGTAGTCAACAAGCGGAGCCAACGCATTCATAAAGAGGATTGAGAGCATCATACCCTCCGGATATGCAGGGTTAATCTCTCTAATCATAATTGCGATAGCACCCGTCATAAAGCCTACGATGTACTTACCGGTCGAAGTCTGTGCCGAAGTTACAGGGTCGGTTGCCATAAAGACAGCACCGAAGGCGAAACCACCAACGAGCAAGTGCATATAAGGCTCAACACCCTGCGAACCCATTGCGCCAACGCCACAGAGGTTGAAGGTATAAGCCATAGCCAAACCACCGACAAATACCGACACCATAGTCTTCCACGACGCTACACCCGAAACGAGCAGGATAGCGGCACCAATCAGGATAGCCAATGTCGAGGTCTCACCGAACGAGCCAGGGATAAAGCCGAGGAACGCATCGAGAGCCGACCACTGCATCTCGCCATTCGAAGCCAACTGCTCCAAAGCGGTAGCACCGGTCTGTGCATCGGTTGCGCCAAACATCTTCCAAGTCGAGTACCAAACGGTCTCACCCGACATCTGCGGAGTGTAGGCGAAGAAGACGAATGCACGAGCCAAAACAGCAGGGTTAAATACATTCATACCCGTTCCACCGAAAATCTCCTTACCGAAGATTACGGCAAATGCGGTACCAAGACCAACCATCCAAAGCGGAGTGCTTACAGGCATTACCAAAGGAATAAGGAGTCCCGAAACGAGGAAACCCTCATTAACCTCGTGGCCACGCCACTGCGCCACGGTAAACTCGATGCCCAAACCAACGATATACGATACGGCAATCATCGGAAGGATACGCACCAAACCGTAGGCGAATGCCAACCACCCCTCCAAGCCTACCTGCAAACCTGTGTTGTAGCAGCCGAACAAGAGGCAAGGGATAAGTGCGATAACCACGGTAATCATCGTGCGCTTCATATCGTTGCAGTCACGAATATGTGCGCCATGCTGTGTCGTGGTGTTAGGAACGAACAAGAAGGTCTCGAATGCATCGAAAGTCGAGTGCAGGAAACCAAGCTTACCACCCTTCGAGAAGGTTGGCTTTACTTTATCTACCAAATTACGAAGCGCCTTCATTACTCCTCCTCCTTCATAATTAAGTTAATACCATTACGCAAAATCTGCTGCATCTCGATCTTCGAAGGGCAGACAAACTCGCAGAGTGCCAAATCCTCCTCGACAACCTCGTAGATACCGAGATTTTCCATCTTATCCAAGTCGTTTGCGATACAAGCCTTCACGAGGTGTACCGGATAGATATCCATTGGCAAGTACTTCTCGTAGAGGTCATTCATCACGAATGCACGCTCACCACCATTGAGGTTGGTATCGAGGTTGTACTTACGGCAAGGGAGTAACCACGAAAGGTATGCACGCGATACCGAGAACTTCTTAAATCGTGGCATAGCCCAACCAAGCAACTCGTAGTTGTCGCCCTCAGGAATTGCGGTAATCTGGTTTGCATTGACACCAAGGAAGCCCTCTTTGCCAACATTGCGGCCTGTCAAAACATTGCCCGAGATAACACGAGCGTGCTCATTCGAGAGCTTACCACCGAGGATAGACTCAATCGAAGCACCTGCAACTACACGGTAGTACTTTGGCTCTGCCACGCACGAACCTGCAACTGCAACAACACGACTCATATCGACCTTTCCTGTGAGGAAGAAGCGACCGAGAATTGCAACATCCTGAATGTTCAGAGTCCAGACCTTCTCGCCCTTGTTGATTGGGTCGATGTGGTGGATCTGAACACCTACATTGCCCGCAGGGTGTTTACCCTTGAATGCGTGGAGCTCTACGCCATCAATCTGTGGTTTCTGGCCACAAGCATCATACGAAAGGTGTACCTTGCCATCGGTCAAACGACGCAACAGGTCAAAACCCTTCTGCAATGGCTGCTGCTGGTCGGCAAGAGCAAAGCCGTAGTCGATAGCAAGAGGTGCGCTATCGAATGCCGACACGAAGATAGCCTTTGGCTTATCGCTTGGCGAAGCAACAATGCCATAAGGACGCTGGGTAAACATCGTCCACAAACCGGTTTCGAGCAAGAGTTCGATAATCTGCTCACGAGATGCCTTCGAGAGGTCGAGCGAAGAGAATGGCTTATAAGCAATCTCCTTGTCGGCAGCGACAACAACAGAGAGGATCTTACGCTTCTCACCACGATTGACAGCTGCAACAGTACCGCTGACAGGTGATGTGAAGAGAATTTCAGGTCGCTTCTTATCGAAGAAGAGTGGCGAACCTGCCTCTACCGTGTCACCAACCTTAACAAGCATCTTTGGGGTAATGCCCTCGAAATCGAGTGGCGAAACTGCGTACTCCGCAGCCATTGGGGCATCAACGATTGTTTTTGCCGCCTCTCCCTGCAAGCGAATATCCAAACCTTTGCAAAGTTTAATGATTTTCGACATGTTTTTTTTGAGTTTTGTTAAGTGAATAAATTATTTGTTTTTGTGTTTCGGAAAAATCGTTAATTCCCTTTGGGAATAAAAGTCCCTAAAAATTGCCTGCGAAGATACAAATTTTTCGTGAGATTATACCCTTTTTCTGTTATTATTTTCACAATATAGGCAAATTTCCATTATTCTTCACAAAAACAGATAGGCAGACCGCTTCTACAGTCTGCCTACCCCACTATTTTAGTCGTTTGTTTTCTACTTATCGAAACCGAATAGGAAGACCTCGACGATATACTGCGCCACACCCTCGGCATTTGTTTGCGACATCTTCGACTCGAACTTCTCCAAGTCGAGGTCAATAGTCATCGTGCCATAGCCCTCCTTTGGAGCATCGATCGACCAATATTGAACATTTATAGGGTTTCCGGGCGCCCAATTTGCTCGGTCGTAACGATATGTTCCCGCCTGATAGTAGTTGTCTGCATTGGAGTAGAAAATGTGTCCTACACTCTCTTGCAAATTGCCGTTTATGACAAATTTATAGAAATTTTCATCAAATTCGGCAGCATTTTTGGTTATGTAGTTATCCCTCTCAACAAATGTACCCCTATCGTGTCCGTGACCAGTTATTGCCACACGCATTTCGAGCGATTTTACACTCTCGGGCACCTCGATAGTACGCAAGCCGAGGCGTGCATCGTCCTCAATATCGTGACCAGCAACACCATAAGACCAACCTCGATAGCCCGAATTGCCGTCACGACTCGAATCGTACAATTTATGCACGAAGACCGTGTTGCGGGAGGGTTTTCCGCTATAATAGTGAAGGGTTACAGTAAGCGTATGCGCACGCTTATCCGTAGCGTCCCAACCACCGTAGTAGAGGTAAAAGTTTGTTTCGCCCTGCAACATTGGTAGATACTCGGTAACATCGAGCCAGAAAGTCTTGCTCCACGAACTATTAAAAGAGTTTCCATAAGGCGTTATAGCACGAGCAATTTCGTAACGCTCGCCACTCTTATCCTCGACAAAAAGCATCGTCGTATTATCCCATTCGCCAGGGCGATTACCCCAAGCACCCATTCTATACTCGAGCAGGACTCTGTCATACGAAGCCACATCGTCGGGAAGCTGCATCGTAAAACACATATCTGTAGACTCTCCCCAACCGAAAAACGAGAGGCGATGTGTCTCCGAAGCTACACTCACATCAGCTGCACGCGATTCGGGATTCTCGAAATAGAACGGCAGACGCTCTATCGCAGATACTGCGTTATATGGGTCGTACAACTTCTCGCCTTGATTATCTTGGCTACATCCACACAGCAACAACGCCAGCCAAGCAATAGCAAGCATAAAATTTTGTCTACCAATAATGTTCATAATTATTTTCATCTATTTCCGTTGCGAAGTTATAAATTTTTCACAATTCTTGCAAAAAATCACTACCTTTACACTTGCAATGATTGTAGATATACATACGCACAACACGCAGACTCGGGCGCAAACCATTGACACTGTGGGTATTCACCCATGGCACGCAACCGATAGCGACATCTCTGCTATCGAGTTTGCAGCCGTCGCAGCCGATGCCATCGGAGAGATTGGTTTGGACTTTGCGTGCGATGCTCCGCACGAGGTGCAGATAGCAATTTTTCGGGCGCAGTTAGCCATTGCCGAGAGGCTCGAAAAGCCCGTTGTTCTACACTGCGTCAAGGCCTTCGAGGAGGTGATGCGTATCTTGCGAAATTATAGTTTGAAGGCGGTGATTTTTCACGGCTTCATCGGCTCAAAGGAGCAGGCGCAGCGAGCTGTGGCACAAGGGCATTACCTCTCATTCGGAGAGCGCACATTTCGCTCCCCGAAAACCATCGAAGCCCTGCGCTCCACCCCGCTATCGCACCTCTTTGTCGAGAGTGACGAGAGCACAACCCCAATCGAGAAAATATACGAAGATATCGCCACTCTGCAAGGTGTCCCGAGCGAGCAACTCATCGAGCGTGTGAAGGATAATTTTTACTCAATTTTCAACTTTTAACTTTTAACTTTTAACTAAATTCGCTACCTTTGTGTCAAAGGTGGTAAATTTATGTGGTTAGAGAGAAGTAAATTACTCTTTGGCGAGGAGCGATTAGGGCATTTGCAGAGAGCAAATGTGCTGGTCGTGGGCCTTGGTGGCGTAGGTGCTTACGCTGCCGAGATGTTGGTGCGCAGCGGCATCGGCAAGATGACCATTGCCGACTCGGATGTGGTTGGCGAGAGCAACATCAACCGCCAACTCATTGCCCTCCACTCCACCATTGGTCGCCCAAAGAGCGAGGTGCTGGCCGAGCGTCTGCTCGACATCAACCCTGCACTCGATTTGAGGGTTGTGAACGACTACATAAAAGACGAAAAAACCGATCTTCTGCTCGATAGTGAACGCTTTGATTATGTGGTAGATGCGATAGACACCTTATCGCCAAAGCTCGCACTGATAAAGGGCTGTATCGACCGTGGCTACCCCGTAGTGAGTTCGATGGGAGCAGGGGCAAAATTGGACCCCACAAAGGTCGAGGTTGCCGACATCTCGAAGACGCACCACTGCCCTTTGGCGCACATGTTGCGTAAGCGACTCCACAAGATAGGTATCCGCAAAGGTTTTAAGGCGGTATTCTCTGCCGAGCCACCCGTTGAGGGGGCGATGGTGCTGTGCGAGGAGCAAAACCACAAGTCGCAGGTCGGCACGGTGTCGTATATGCCGGCAACTTTTGGTATTGCGTGCGCCTCGGTGGTTGTGAGAGAACTCACAACCACAATTGACAATTGACAGTTGATAATTGACAATTATATGGTAAAAATAGCATTTCTTGACGAGTATTCACTCGGTGATATGGACTTAACGCCCATTAAGGAGTTGGGTGAGTATGTTGGTTACGACCGCACCTCCAAGGAGCAGGTTTTGGAGCATTGCAAGGGTGCCGAAGTTGTGATATGCAACAAAACGGTACTGCGTGCCGAGACGCTTCGTGCGCTACCCGACCTGCGCTTTGTCGCCATTGCCGCAACGGGTATGAACAATGTAGATTTGGACACGGCAGCCGAATTGGGCATAGGTGTCAAAAATGTTGCAGGTTACTCAACTCACTCGGTGGCGGAGGCGACCATGAACTTCGCCCTTTCGCTCTTCAAAAACACAAAATATTTCGACGACTATTTCAAAAATGGGGCATACGCTGCAACCGATGATATCTTCCACTTTGGTCGCCCCGTGCGCCAACTCCGTGGCTCGAAATGGGGCGTTATCGGAATGGGTGCGATAGGTCGTGAGGTTGCTCGACTTGCAACAGCCTTTGGTTGTGAGGTGGCCTACACCTCCACCTCGGGCGCAGTACGCAAGGAGGAGTATCCGCAGATGGCACTCGAAGAGTTGCTCGGCTGGGCCGATGTCGTCTCAATTCACTGCCCGCTTACCCCCGCAACAAAGGGGTTGATTGGCGAGAAGGAGTTGCAAAAGATGAAGTCGAACGCCATAATCATAAATGTTGCCCGAGGTGGCATAATCGACGAGGCGGCACTTGCCAAGGCGTTGAACGACAAAGTGATAGCGGGTGCAGGACTCGATGTATTCTCGCGCGAGCCTCTCCACGCTTCGCCACTCTACGGCCTCACAGACAAATATTCACTCGTCGCATCGCCACACACAGCATGGGCAGCCGATGTTGCCCGCAAAGTCCTAATCGAGCGCATTGCCGAGAATATCAAGGAGTATCTTGACAACAAGTAAGTTCGCACTCTGTAATATAGCGCAGGGGGATGGTATCTCAAAACACCATCCCCCTATTCTATTTAGCCAAAAGGTCTTTTATCGCTTCGTTATCTTCATAACATAACCGCCACCCGGTGCAAGCGATATGGAGATATGGCGATTGGCTGGTATATCGATATGCTCATGCACATAGTCCTCGGCCTGTTGATGTGCATTAGCGCCATCACGGAACACCTCGGCCCTATAGTCGCCCTCGCCCAACACCTTCGATAAATCGAGCGTCAAGGTGCGAGGCTCCCACGAGGTAACAGCACCAACATACCAACTCTCGCCCTTACGACGAGCCATAGCAACATACTCGCCAATCTTGCCATCGAGAGGCACCGTCTGCTCCCATACTACAGGGAACGAAGCGATAAAGTCGGTACACTCCTGCTCATCACGGTAGTTCGATGGCGAGTCGCACATCATCGACAACGGCGATACAAAAATGGTATAGAGTGCCATCTGATGCACTCGTGTGCCTTGGCTCATAGGCGCAGCACTGATTGCACGGAAATTCTTTTTGTTAGCGTTGCGCATTGCACCCTGCGTGTAGTCTATAGGACCGGCAACCATACGCAGATATGGCAATATCACATCGTTGCGTGGCATGTCCGTACTCTCGCCATAACGGCCAAACTTCATAGTTTCCAATCCCATAACGCCTTCGAAATTCAAGACATTGGGATATGTACGGTTCAAGCCTGCGGGTTTGGTACAGCCGTGGTAATCTATAACCAACTTATGGCGCGCAGCAATCTCGGCAGTCTTGTACATATAGTCAATCATATCGGCATCGTCACGATCGAGAAAGTCAATCTTGAAGCCCTTGATACCCATCTTGCTGTAATGCTCACAGATACGCTCTGCATCGTTGCACAGCGCATTATAGCCCGCCCAGAGAATAACACCCACGCCCTTGCTGCGGCCATGCTCCACAATAGCAGCCAGGTCTATATTGGGCACAATATCCATCAAATCGTTCTTATAGCGTGTGGCCCAGCCCTCGTCGAGGATAATATACTCAATACCATTATCGGCGGCGAAGTTGATATACTCCTTGTAGGTAGCCGTATTTATTCCGGCCTCGAAGTCCACACCTCGAAGTCCCCAATGGTTCCACCACTCCCAGGCGACCTTACCGGGGCGTATCCACGATATATCGGATAGGCGTGACGGCTCGGCAAGACGATAGACCATATCGTTGTTGAGCAGTTCGTAGTCGTTCTGTGCCACAATGGCTATACGCCAAGGGAGCTTGCTCACGCCCTCGCACTCGGCAATATATGGATGACGCTCATGCACAATACCTTGCAACTTGTTATATCCGCCCTGTTTGACAACCTTCGGCAGTGGCGCAGCTATACCCTTCAACGAGTTTGAGCCATCGGGATTATAGACGAATGTACCGGGATAGTGTTGCACATTACTCTCTGCGATGCAAACCTTCACGCTACCCGTATCGACAACAACAGGGGTAAAGGCATAAGAGTCGGACTTAACCTCCGGCAGAGTAACATGATGGTACATATTCTCGAAAGAGGTAACAAACGGATCGTGTTTGTCCGAAATTTTAGCATAATTGACGAGGTTTGCATAGGCAATCCAGGTCTTGTGAGGCGCACCAAAGTTGTACTCCACGACCTCACGCTCAACCTTAAACGGCTCCTTACGCTGGGTAATAAAGCGGTAGGCAGCACCCTCATCATAAGCACGAAATTCGACCGTTACGCCACCACGCAAATCGAGCGACAGAGCGTTATAGTGGTCGCAAACCTCGCTCTTGAAGTATAGTGGCGAGGCAATCTTCTCATTCACGCTGCGTCGGTGCACCTTCAACACTCGGCACTGCTCGCCAAGCACTGTACCATCTGTAAGGTGCAATGCCAAAGCAGAGGGTTGCAACACCTGTTCTCCATCGTAATGCAGAGCATAGGTCAGCTGTTCGCCCGCCTGCACATCGACCGACAGACGACCATCGGGCGAAAGCAATGTGTAACTCTTCGTTGCCGCCATAGATGCTACACACAAAACAGCAGCACAAATAGTAAGGATAAATCGTTTCATAGTGGTTGAGGGTTAATTTTACAACTCGTCGGAATAGACCGCTGCCGGCAAATCGTGCTGATTATAGCGTGATGCCATAGACATACCGTAGGCACCCGCAGACTTGAGTGTCAGCAAGTCGCCTCGCTTGGTGATAGGCAACGACACATTCTCGTCGAACACATCGGTACTCTCACACGCTGTACCCACGATAGTATATTTGGTGCGCTGCTCCTCCTTCGAGGTGATATTCTCGATATTGTGGTACGAGCCATAGAGCGCAGGGCGTATCAGCTCGGTCATACTTGCATCGACGATAACCAAGCGACGACCCGTAGCGGTAGTCTTGTTAAACAGCACTTTGGTAATCAACTCGCCACACTCGCCCACAATGGCACGACCAAACTCGAAATGCACCTCACGCTTGCCCACCTGCAGGTGTTGCTTAATGATAGCAAAGACCGATGCAAAGTTTGGAATAGGCTCATTTTCGGGCATATCGTAGTTGATACCGAGGCCTCCACCAACATCCACGAACTCCAACTCGAAGCCAAGCGAAGTGAGGTTCTCGACGATGACATTTACCTTGTTGCACATATTCTCGAAAACATGCAACTCTCGAATTTGCGAGCCGATATGGATATGCATACCGATAACATCGAGGTTCTTCAACGAGCGAATATACTCCACCGACGAGAGTATCTCCTCGTATGATATACCGAACTTCGAGTCGGCCTGACCCGTGTCGATGCAGTGGTTGGTACGAGGGTCAATATCGGGATTTACACGCAGAGCAACACTTACGACCTTGCCCATATCACCTGCGATATCATTCACCACGCCCAGCTCCTCGATAGACTCGCAATTTATGGCGTAGATGCCCTGCTCGATGGCGTAGCGTATCTCCTTGTCACGCTTACCAACACCTGCATAGACTATCGTCTTGGGGTCGAAGCCCGCCTCGATGGCGCACTTCACCTCGTTGCCACTTGCGCAGTCGATACCGAGGCCATGTTTGCGGATAATCTCCAACAAACGCTTGTCGTAGTTGGCCTTGATGGCGTAGTGTATCTTGTAGTCGTAACGACGAGCCACCGACATCAGACTATCGAGAGTCTGATTGAGGAGGTCTATATCGTAGAGGTAGAATGGGGTTTCGTATGTTGCCAACTTTGCAGCAACTTGTCTGCTTAACATAATAATTTAGCCATTAGCCATTGGCTCTTAGCCATTAGCTTTTTTTGATTATACTTATATATAATATACTACTTCAAAGTTACGAGTGAGTGGCCATCCATCTCCTCTGGCTGTGGAACGCCCATCAACGACAAGACTGTTGGAGCGACATCTGCCAAGATACCGTTCTCGACCTTTGCTACACGATCCGATACGACAACGATAGGCACCGGATTGAGCGAGTGAGCCGTATTTGGTGTGCCATCCTCGTTGATTGCGTTGTCGGCGTTGCCGTGGTCGGCAATCAGGACAACCTCGTAGCCATTAGCCTTTGCCGAGGTCACAACCTTCTCCACGCAAGCATCAACCGCCTTTACAGCCTTCTCGATAGCCTCGTAGATACCTGTATGTCCCACCATATCGCCATTTGCGAAGTTCAAGCAGATGAAGTCATACTTCTGCTCGTCGAGTGCGCCAACCAACTTGTCGGCAACCTCGTATGCGCTCATCTCCGGCTGCAAGTCGTAGGTAGCAACCTTTGGCGAAGCAACCAAGATACGATCCTCGTTATCGAACTTCTCCTCGCGACCACCGTTCAAAAAGAATGTCACATGGGCATACTTCTCGGTCTCGGCAATACGCAGCTGCTTCAAACCAAGCGACGACACATACTCGCCAATGGTGTTCTGAACATTCTCCTTGTCGAAGAGGATGTGCAAGCCCTCGAACGATGCGTCGTATGGAGTCATACAGCAGTAGTAAAGCGGCATAGTGTGCATACCCTGCTCCGGCATATCCTGCTGTGTCAAGGCCACGGTAATCTCACGGGCACGGTCGTTACGATAGTTGAAGAAGATAACCATATCGTTTGGCTTGATTGTGCCGATAGCGTTACCCTCGCTATCAACCGCAACGATAGGCTTGATAAACTCATCGGTTACACCCTCGTCGTACGACTTCTCGACGGCTGCGACCATATCGGTAGCCTTCTCGCCAACGCCATCAACCAAGCAGTCGTAAGCAATCTTCACACGCTCCCAACGCTTGTCACGGTCCATAGCGTAGTAGCGACCGATAATCGAGGCAATCTTGCCGGTCGATTGTGCCATGTGGTTCTCCAACGCCTCGACAAAGCCCTTACCGCTCTTTGGGTCGGTATCACGACCATCCATAAAGCAGTGTACAAAGGTATTCTCGATGCCGTAGTGCTTCGAGATGTCGCACAACTTGAACAAGTGGTCTATCGACGAGTGTACACCACCATCGGACAACAAGCCCATAAAGTGGACATTCACACCATTCTGCTTTGCGTACTCGAATGCCGCAACAATCTCCTTGTTCTCCAAAATCGAGCCGCTCTTGCAAGCACGGTTAATCTTTACGAGGTCCTGATATACGACACGACCTGCGCCAATATTGAGGTGACCTACCTCCGAGTTACCCATCTGTCCCTCGGGCAGACCTACATTCTCACCATCGGTACGCAACTCTGCGTGTGGATTTGCCGCAGTCAATGCGTTGATAAACTCCGGATTTGTCGAATAAATTGCATCGGACTTGGTGTGGTTACCTATTCCCCAACCGTCCAAAATCATTAACAAAACTTTATTAGCCATATCTTTTTTTTGCTTTTAGCCATTAGCTGTTAGCCATTGGCTTTTTTTTACAATTTATAAATTCTATATCTCTTCGTATTTATAGCTAATGGCTAATGGCCAATAGCTAATAGCTTATTATTTGAGCGCAGCGAGAATAAGGCTTTTAGCCTTCTCGATAGCCTCTGCCAAGCCGTCAGGGTTCTTACCACCTGCGGTAGCAAAGAACTTCTGGCCACCGCCACCACCTTGGATAGCCTTGGCAGCCTCACGAACTACTGCACCTGCATCTACGCCCTTGGCAACAACATCATCGCCGAGCATAATGGTCAAAGTGGCCTTACCTCCCATATTCGAGCCTACAACCATCACGAGGTTAGGCTTACGAGTGCGCAAATTGTAAGCCAAATTCTTCACGAACTCCGCCTGGCGTGGCATCGAGCGAGCAACAACGAAGTAGCCATCGGTTTCAGGCGTATTTGCCAAGATACTCTCGGTAAGGGTATTCAACTGCTCCTTCTGCATAGTCTCTACCTCCTTGGCAAGCGCATCGTTATTCTCGACCAATCGCTTGATAGCAGGAACGAGTTGCGAGTTGCCGAGCATGGTGCCGAGCGACGAGATTAAATCTTGTGCGGTATAGATAAGGGCCTCCGCCTTCTCTCCCGTAACAGCCTCGATACGACGAACACCTGCCGAGATAGCCGACTCCGACACAATCTTGAACATTCCGATATTTCCGGTAGCCGAGGTGTGGGTACCACCGCACAACTCAACCGACTCACCAAAGCGCACCATACGCACCTTGTCGCCATACTTCTCGCCAAAGAGCATCATTGCGCCTGCCTTCTGCGCCTCCTCCTGCGTAGCCTCACGGTTCTCGTCGAGTGGAGAGTTCAAGCGAATCTTCGCATTTACCTCACGCTCCACAGCACGAATCTCCTCGTCGGTCATCTTCTGGAAGTGCGAGAAGTCGAAACGCAACACATCAGGCGACACCATCGAGCCCTTCTGCTCCACATGCGAGCCCAAAACCTTACGCAACGCTGCGTGAAGGAGGTGAGTTGCGGTGTGGTTGTTTGCCGACGACTGACGCTTTGCAGGATTTACCACTGCGTGGAAATCTGCCTCCAAGTTCTCGGGCAACTGCGTTGCAATATGGATAATCAGACCATTCTCCTTCTCGGTAGCGACAATCTCGATCTTCTCGTTTGCCGACTCGATATAGCCTGTATCACCGACCTGACCGCCCGAATTTCCGTAGAACGGAGTCTTGTCGAAGACCAACTGGTACGACACCTTATTCTTGCTCTGCACCTTGCGGACACGAGTAATCTTCACATCGCACTCCAGCATATCGTAGCCCACGAACTCCTCGTTCTTGGCATCGGCAACAAGCTCCTGCCAATCGTCGATATCCTGTGCTGCAGCATTACGAGAACGAGCCTTCTGCGCCTGCAACTCCTTCTCGAACTCCTCCAAATCGACCTCAACACCCTGCTCCTTGGCAATCAACTCGGTCAAGTCGATTGGAAAGCCGTAGGTGTCGTAGAGCAAAAAGGCATTCTTACCCGAAATCTTACCGTTGCACTCCTTGATAACGCCCTCCAAGAGGTTTATACCCGTTGCGAGGGTACGGAGGAACGATGCCTCCTCCTCTTCGATAACACGCTCCACGAGCGATTGCTGTGCCTTCAACTCGGGATACTGCTCGCCCATCTGCGCAACCAAAGTTGGCACCAAGCGGCAGATAAACGGCTCGTTGAAGCCGAGGTAGGTGTATCCGTAACGCACGGCACGACGCAAGATACGACGGATAACATATCCCGCCTTAACATTCGATGGAAGCTGTCCGTCGGCAATCGAAAAGGCGATAGCACGAAGGTGGTCGGCAATAACACGCATCGCCACATCGGTAGCCTCCTCCTTGCCATACTCCTTGCCCGACATCTCGGCCAAAACCTTGATGGTCGATTGGAAGACATCGGTGTCGTAGTTCGACTTCACGCCCTGCATAACCATACACAGACGCTCAAAGCCCATACCTGTATCTACGCTCTTTGCAGGCAGTGGCTCGAGTGAGCCGTTAGCCTTGCGGTTGAACTGCATAAAGACAAGGTTCCAAATCTCGATAACCTGTGGGTGACCCATATTTACCATATCACGACCCGGCTTCTCGGCAATCTCCTTTTCGTCACGCAAGTCGAAGTGTATCTCGCTACAAGGACCGCAAGGGCCTGTCTCGCCCATCTCCCAGAAGTTGTCGTGCTTGTTGCCACGGATGATATGATCCTCGGGCAGGCACTCCTTCCAATAGTCGTAGGCCTCCTGGTCGAATGGTACGCCATCCTCCTCCGAGCCCTCGAATACGGTGGCATACATACGCTCCTTTGGCAACTTATAGACCTCGGTCAAAAGCTCCCACGCCCAAGCGATAGCCTCCTTCTTGAAGTAGTCACCAAACGACCAGTTGCCGAGCATCTCGAACATGGTGTGGTGGTAGGTGTCGTGGCCTACCTCCTCCAAGTCGTTGTGCTTACCCGACACACGCAGACACTTCTGTGAGTCGGCTACTCGTGGTGACTTACGCTCGGCATTGCCGAGGAAGATATCCTTAAATTGGTTCATACCCGCATTGGTAAACATCAGTGTCGGGTCATTCTTCACTACCATAGGTGCCGATGGCACGATAAGGTGTTGTTTCTCTGCAAAGAAATCGAGAAACGCTTGGCGTATTTGCTTGGAATGCATCATCTGTATAATAATTTTAATTTCAATCCGTTATAATGACAACCTGCGCACGCTTGCGTACACGCACGAGCCAAATTGGTTGCAAAAATACAAAATTTACATTAAATTTGCACCATTATAGGAAAGTTTTTCACTTTGAACGAGGATATTCGCAACATAAAGAGCCCATCGAGGAGCCCTCAACGAGTTCGGAACTACAATATTTTGAGAGAGATATTGTTGGGCTTCATCGTCTTGTCGATACTCAACATGGCGATATCCTACCTCTTCTACACCCCGAAGATGCACCATATAGCTGCCGAGAACCGAGAACTCGTACTCAAATACGAACTCCTCGAGGAGCGTATTCGCTCGATGCAGAGCAAAGTTGCCGAGATACAACACCGTGACCGTCATGTCTATCGCTCCCTCTTCTCGGTCGATACTCTCAATATCGCAGGTGTATATACCCCATATCCGAAGTCGAAATATGCCGAGCTGCAAAACGACGAATACTCGGCATTGATGACCTCGACCTGGCTCTCACTCGACGCCCTGACACGACAGACCTATGCCGCCTCGGTGTCGATGGACGAGTTGCAGGTGTTGGCCAAGAACAAGGAGAGTATGGCGAGTGCCATACCTGCAATATGGCCTATAGACCGTACGAAGCTAAAGGCATTCTACGCCTTTGGCGTGCGCAAGAAGCACCCTATATATAAGACTCGTCGTATGCACAAAGGTGTCGATATGTCCACCAACTATGGCGTACCCGTATATGCCACGGGCGATGGCGTAGTCGAGAAGACCGAGCAAGGCAAGCGTCGTCGTGGCTATGGTCGCCAAATCCTCATCAACCACTCCTTTGGTTACAAAACTCGCTACGCACACCTGCTGAAGATGTTTGTCAAGGAGGGCGATATCGTAAAACGAGGACAACTTATCGGTGAAGTCGGCTCTACGGGCGGCTCTACGGGACCACATCTCCACTACGAGGTGATATATCTCGGACGCAATGTAAATCCGGTAAACTACTTCAACCGCAATATGACAAGCGACGAATATCGTCAGCTTATGGAGAACACGAAGTACAACACCGACTTGGAAATTGTTGAAAATTAGAGCATTGGAGAGGCAGAACAACATACGGAGAGGTCGCAACAGACGACACGGTTTGCAGGCGTTGGCGTGGTTAGGGGGTGCCATCCTCTACTACATCATCTTCTCGCTGCTCTTCGACACGCCTGCCGAGTATGCTCTGCGCCACTCGACCGACCGCCTCAAGGCCGAGTACGAAGTGCTCTCGGAGCGTTACGACTCGCTTGCCGTGGTGGTCGAAAATGTTGTCGAGCGTGACCGCAACATCTTCGCCATAATGTTCGACTCGGAGCCTTACGACTTCGACTCGGAGTACAACAACGAGCGCATCGAACTCCACGAAACACTCCTTGCGAAGTCCAACCGAGAGATGTCGGAGTCTTTGGAACTCTCGCTCGACGAGTTGGAGGGCAAACTATCGCAACTCGAGCGCAGCTACGCCACGCTCGACGAGAGCCTGCAACAACTTGGCTCCAAGCGCAATAACATTCCGTCGATACAGCCCGTGACAAACCACGACCTTACGCTGCTGACTGCCGCCTACGGAACGCTGATGCACCCATTCTACCGCACCCTGCAATCGCATCAGGGCATAGACTACGCCATAGCCGAGGGTACTCGAATTTTCGCCACGGCAGATGGTGTTGTCAAGGAGGTGAAGGGCAAGAACTCCACCTCGGGCATCACGGTCGTAATAGACCACCGCAACGGCTACACAACATCCTACAGCCACCTTCAAAAGGTGCAGGTCAAGCGTGGTCGTCGTGTGCAACGAGGCGACATCATCGCCCTGTCGGGCAACTCGGGTCTATCGCTTGCGCCACACCTACACTACGAGGTGCGCTACAACGGTGTGCGTGTAGATCCTATACACTACTTCTTCATGGAGCTTACGCCCGATGAGTATCAGCGTATTATGCGTATCGCACAGTCGGGTATGCAGTCCTTCGATTAACCCTACAACCCTATGCAGATAAAACTTATAATTCTCGACTTTGACGGCACACTCGCCACAACCGAAGAGGCCAACATGAGGGCCTATCTTATGGCTCTGCGTGAGGAGGGTATCGAGCTCTCCATCGAGAAGTACAAGAGCGAATATTTCGGTATGCGTTGTCCGGAGTTTCTACGCACCATAGGTATCACCGACGAGGTGCAAAGTGACCGTGTGCGTCGTCGCAAAATCGAACTCTACCCCACCCTCTTCGACTCGGTGCATCTCAATGAGCCGCTGTGGAACTTCGTGCAGGATTTTCGTGCGCAGGGAGGCAAGGTGTGGATTGTATCGACAAGTCAGAAGGAGAATATCACGAATGCTATGCGCCACCTCGGCATCGAGGGCAAGGTTGATGGTGTTCTCACATCGAGCGATGCTCTCGAGCCAAAACCTTCGCCCGAGGCCTTTCTCAAGGCTATGGAAAGAGAGGGTGTAACGCCTGCCGAAACGCTTATCTTCGAGGACTCGGTGGTCGGCATTGCTGCGGCCAAGGCGAGCGGAGCAGCCTACTTCAAGGTTACTCTCAAAGGTTAATATTACGCATTATTTGCGGTGGCAGACCTCTTTGAAAGGGCAATAGGTGCAACTCTTCACATCCTCGCACTGTCTGAATGGTGTATTGCGGTCGAACATCTCACGAAGTGTCCTCTGCACAGCCTCCTCGAACTCCTCACGGCAGAGGTCAAAGCTATCCAAATCCATCTTGCGTGAGGTATCCCTGAAGCGAGGAGAGTAATCTTCCTTTACCATCGCTCCCACAAAGTAGAGTTCGGGACGCACCGAACGATGCTCCCGATGCGATATCATCATCGCATAGAGCAAGGTGTTTATAATCTTCGAGTTACGGTCGTCAGCCGTTCCGCCAAACAACTTCTCGATACCGCCATACGAGGTGTTGAATGTACCTGTCTTGTAGTCTATGACACGCATCATCCCGTTATCGAGCGAGTCGATGCGGTCGGGGCGACCACCAAGATGCACCACATACTGCTCATCACCCACATCTATTGCAACATCCTCATCCACAGGTTTCTCTGTCGAGAATACCACAAAATCACCGTGGCGAATATCATAGCCAGCAACATTACGGCCGAGGTATGAGCAGACTATATCTCTGATTATCAGTAGTTCTCCACTCAACACATCGAGCTCTCCGTCATCCCGCTTGAAGTAGCTGCGTGAGATGGCCTCATCGACAATCTTCTCTATCTCGCCGCTTTTGACATAGCGTTCAAGGTGCTCGGCAGGATTTGTCAGCCCAATGATTTTACCATACAAGATATCGGCTGCCTCGTGGAGGATATTTCCGAAGGTTGCGCCATCGACCTCCTCCGATAACTCATCCTCAACATACAGCCTCTCCACGCTCTGGAAGTAGAAGCGCAATGGGCACTGCACATAGGTCGAAAATGCCGTAGGCGAAATCTTCTTATCCCGAGTAAAGCGCAATAACTTCTCGAACACGCTATCGCTCTTTGCCACCTCGCACACCACATCGTCACCCGTCGAGATGCGGACACCGACCTTCGTGTGGGCTATCTTGAAGTCTGTTTCGTACTCCAATTGTCGTATATATCGGCTTGGCTCACCTGCGCTCTTATCGTCTGTCTGCGACGAATAGAGCATATAGATACTCTCGGCACGAGATATGAGGCGATAGAAGTAGTAGGCATAGACACCCTCGTGGTGCTCCGCTGTAGGCAGGTTGAAGCCATAACGAAGACCATAAGGCAGGAACGAGAAGTCGGAAGCACGGCTGCCCGGGAAGTTGCTATCGGTCATCGAGAGTATGATAACATTGCGGAAGTCGATATTTCGGGTCTCCAAGATGCCCATAATCTGCAACCCTTCGAGAGGTTCGCCCGTAAATGGGATGCGCTCACCCTGCAGGTATTTGCGTAGCAGTGAGCGAGCTACACTGTCGGATATATCTATCTCGCACGCCTCGAGGATATTTCCCAACTTCGTAATACCCTCGTATATCATATTCAGGAACTCCGAGCGATAGGCACCATCTTCGTCATCGCCACCGTGTGCCGCCACCTGCTCAACAACATCTTTGAGGTATTCGAACATCTCTCGCCACCCCGTTGCACGCCTAAAAACAGACTGCAAAAGAGGTGTCGAAGAGAGCATACTTTGTGGCACCTGGAACAGGCGATGTTTCACAATCTCGGCACGCAGGTCGCTATACTGCGAGGTCTTCTCCTCGGCTATATATGGGTGTATGAGCAGGCCATCGACATCGACATAGTAGAATGTCGTGCCTCGCTCCTCGCTGTGGCGCAAGTGTTTCTGCAACTCGAGCAGTCGCTCCACAAACGAGTAGGCAAGAGTGTTGCGCAACGGATAACCCATTGTGACATTTATGGCCGGGCGTATTCGCTCCACCCCATTTTTCACCTCGACCCTCTCTTTGAGGTGGGTCGGAAGGGCGTATAGAAGTGGCAGCAACAAATTCTCGTCGGTAAGTACAACCGCCGTATCTTTGTCTATCTTGCCTCCATTGCGAGAGGCTATATCCTCCAAAATCTTTACGACATATTGGCACTGTGCAATACTGGTCGATGTGGACAACACCTCGACATGTTTCGCCTTACGGAAGTTGTCATGAGAGATACCCTCCTCGCCCGACAGAAGTTGTCTGTTGGCACGGATAAACATTCCCGCTTCCTGCTGCTTATCCCGAGCATAGTAGTCGTCTTCATCCCAATAGAACTCCGCCATGCCCGAGGTCTTGAGGTGGTCGAGCAGTGCGCTCTCGCACTTGGAGAGGGCATTGAAACCGACAAACGCATAGCGTCGGTTCGGCAGCACAGCCTCACCACGCTCCAAACGCTCCACGGCATCACGATATATCATACCCGAGTACCCGATACCGAGCTCTCGCAACCTGCTCTTGAACGCCTCGTACATTGGTGCAAGCATACCCCATATCTCCGTGAATTTACGCTTGGCGGCCGACTGTGCATCCTTATTGGAGTAGAGGGTGCGCCAAAAACGCTCGATAATCTCGATATGCTCGGGGGAGAGGTAGCTCAAATCGGCCTCTATCTCCTTTATATCGGTTATGTTGGCAAAGAGTTGCGAGGCATTTACTCGATACTTATCGACCATATCGAAATCCGACACCAACATCTCGCCCCAATGGTAGAAGGAGTCGAACTTCTCTACAGGCATACCCCGTTTGGAACTCTCCTCGGTGAAAATTTTGTAGAGCTCGGCCACAAGGCGCAGTCGGTCGGCCGTATGCAGTCCCGACAACTCGCCCATAATGTCGTCCATCGAGATATATTGCGGCTCCCATATAGGGCGTATGGCAATGGCAGATAGAGCCTCGGCAAAGAAGAGCCTTGCACGCAACGAGGGCATAGCGATGGTGAGCG
Organism: Rikenellaceae bacterium; assembly: GCA_015059685.1. Lineage (GTDB taxonomy): Bacteria > Bacteroidota > Bacteroidia > Bacteroidales > Rikenellaceae > Alistipes. The sequence goes on from SUZW01000004.1 coordinate 19,416, forward strand.
ATGACACCTCGTCGCCATACTTCTCGTAGAGTCGTAGTGCTACCTCCTCGACAAAGCTTCGCATACTCTCCGTATCGGCTGTTAGTCGTCTATATTTATGATATCGCCACCAAAGATTGAGGTGTGGTCACGCAAGATTGTAGGACGCCCCTTGTAGATAAGTTTTGCCGAGGTCGAGGTCGTAGCCTCGAGTCGCTCGGTGACATTGAGGCGCACCTCCGCACCATGCGACAAATCGACCGTAGAGGATGTTGTCGAGAGCTTCGAGCAGTTCACCTTGGCCGACGAAGCACGCATCGTGAGGTAGCGTGTCTTACCCGAGAGTGTAAGCAGCGTACGACCCGTACAACCAACCGCAATATCGAGGCAGTCTATATCGAGTATCACGATGGCTCCACCCGACACCGTGATGTCGAATATCTGGCTATCTATCGTATTCTCGAAATCGACCTTGGCGTGGGCAATCTTCACCTCTCGGAGTGTCGTATAGTAGATGATGACATCTGTCACGGTTGTTCTCTTCGGGTCGGACTTCTCCTCGACAACAAGGGTTCCCGTCTTGTCTATTTCGGCCTTGAATTTCGAGGTTATGCACCCCTTCGTGTCGTAGGTGATGCGCATCTCGTCGGCTGTAGCCACCCTCTTCATCACAACATTCATCGGGCCATCTATCTTCAATCTCGAGAAGTTCACCAACCAGTCAGTCTTGGGCACCGACGCCACGACAACAGGAGCTGCAGCCGCAGGCGCAGTTGTCGAAGAGGTTGCAGCCGAAGTCGTCGTCGAGTCCGCTACGGGAGCACTCTGCTGCACACTATTTTGCTCTTGTGCCGACACCTCGAAAAGCGAGAACAGCGACACGCATATTATTATCGAAAATAACCTTCTCATCTTCCAAACATCTAAATTTACGGAGCAAGTTACAACTTTTTTTGCGAATTGCCAATTTTTTAATCTTTAATTAGTAACTTTACACAAAATTTAGTGCTAATGCTACCCTCGAAGCCGACAAATAGAGCCACCATAGTACCGGCAAGTGCCGGTTCAGGTAAGACCTATCGTCTTGTTCACGAATATATCTACGACACTCTGCGTAACCGCTACTATGATGACGACTGCTATGCCGCCTACTTCGACCCCACAATCTACAAGCGCATCCTTGCCGTAACCTTCACAAATAAGGCTACCGAAGAGATGAAGTCCCGCATACTCGCCACCATACACGAGTTGGCTTCGGGTCAGGAGTGCGCACACCTCAAAGAGCTTATCAGCGAAACAGGACTATCGGAGAGTACTCTGCGTTCCCGAGCAAAAATTGTGCGCTCGGCAATACTGCACGACTACTCCCACTTCACGATACTCACAAACGACACATTCTTTCAACGCATACTGCGCGCCTTCGTGCGAGAGTTAGGCATAGATCTCAACTTCTCGACCGAGCTCGATACAGCCCCCATAGTGACTCGAAGTGTCGATGCGCTAATCGAAGATATCACCAAGGATAAGGAGCTGCGCCATTGGCTCGAAGAGCTCACAGCCGAGCGTATAGATGATGGTGCAAGGTGGGACATCCGTGAGGCGATACTCTCACTCGAAAAGTCGCTATTCAACGAGGCTACGCACGATATCATATCGAACCTCTCGGACAAGGAGTTGTTGCACAACAAGGTCTTTTCGTTCCGCAGTCGAGCACGACACAAAGCCGACGAGATAAGCCGCAAGGCCGGTGAAGCCAGCAAGTACATAACCTCGCACGGCTACTCCCACAGCGACTTTATCCGCAGCTTTACCTCGTACTTCGACACGCTCGCCTCGGGCAATATCAAGGCTCCGACAAAGAGTATAATAGGTCACATATCCGACAGCTTCACTGCGTGGTTCAAGAAGGGCCATGCTACGCCACAGCTACTCGAGGTTGCAGCCCATCTGCGAGGCGTATTGTCCGACATATACAACGACTTTCTCGACTACGAAACACTCAACAACACGCAGGCGTTGTTGATGCAGAACTATCGTTCGTTGGCACTTCTGCACGACCTGCAGAAGAAGGTTCACGAGTTGTGTAACGAGGAGAACACGATGCTCCTCTCCGAAACACGACACACCATAGCTCGCTTCATCTCCGAGGCTGATGCCCCGTTCATCTACGAAAAGGTGGGCAGCTACTACGACAAATTTATGATTGACGAGTTCCAGGATACCTCGGCAAAGGAGTGGCACAACTTCCTGCCCCTTCTCCGCAACGCCATGGCACAGTCCGACGACAACTCGGTACTCATCGTAGGTGATGTCAAGCAGTCGATATATCGTTGGCGTGGAGGCGACTGGAGAATTCTCGGCTCCCGTGTGGCTGCCGACCTCAAAGATGTTGCCGAGGTGCCACTCGAATATAACTGGCGAAGTCTGCCTGCTATCGTAGAGTTCAACAACGACCTATTCGACAATATCGTAGCCATAGACAACGACAATCTCAACACCCTACTCGACGAGGCCAAGCAGGGCGGCAAAATCACCAAGGAGTGCCACAGCGTACTCTATGATATGTTGAGTGATGCCTACTGCGGTCACGAACAGGAGCCAAGGCGCAAGCACAAGAACAAGGGTTTCATCTCTATCGAGAGCTACGATGCAAGCGATACCGAGGCATCAAAGAGCTACATCCAACGCATACGGGATGTACTCGACATGGGCTACAAGCCAAGCGATATAACCATACTCGTGCGTGTGAACAACGAAGCTTCACGCATTGCCGATGAGCTACTTGCGGCACGCAGTTCGTTCCCTGCCGAGCAGCAATTCGAGATAACCACCGAGGAGGCGCTAACCATATCCGCCTCACCTGCAACACGGCTCGTAATAGCACTGCTGCGCCTCGCAATAAACCGCAACGACACCGCCTCGCTAACGGTGTATAATGGTATATGCAAAGAGAACCGCTTTGATGCTCGACTCGACGACGAGGAGATGAAGTTCCTCGACAAGATACGCAATATGCCTCTCGAGGAGGCCTTCGAACACATCGTAATAGGCTACGGGGCGTTCATCAAGGGCGAAACGGCATACATTCAGGCCCTGCACGAACATATCGTGCATTTCTCGTCGGGCAAGGTGTCGGATATAGCACTCTTCGACAAGTGGTGGCGAGAGAAGAGCGACAAGCTGTCGGTGCATGTCGAGCGCAGTGAACGAGCTATCGAGATTATGACCATTCACAAGGCCAAAGGTCTTGAAAACAAGGTTGTTATAATACCCGCCTGCAATTGGAGGATAGACCCAAAGCTCTCGGGAGGTTACACCACAAATATCGTTTGGGCAGAGCCTCAACACACCGACCCTCTGTCGGAGCTCGGTGCCTTCCCTCTGCGATTTAGCAATCAGGTGCGAAATTCGCTCTTTGCCGATGGCTACTATCAAGAGATGGTCTATTCGCATATCGACAATATAAATCTGCTGTATGTGGCTCTCACCCGTGCCAAGGAGCAACTCTACATCTTCGTTCCACAGAACAAGAGCCACAACATCGGATCACTCCTGCTCGAGTCGTTGCCAAGTAATGTCGTAAAGAGCAACAGCGAAGGGGATGACGAGGAGAGTACTCCTCAACGCTACACAATCGGCTCCCTGCACGCTCCCGAGCCCGAGGAGCAGAGAGATAACGACAAGGAGCGTGTCGAGATGGCGTGGCTTACCGACTATAGCGCATCTCCCGTAACCATAAAGATGCGCACAACGACATCCCGCTACTTTGGCGACGAGGCGACATCGCTCACGCCGAGGAGCGTAGGTATAAAGTTGCATCGTCTGTTCGAGGGGACAACGACCAGAGAGGATATCTTCGTAAAGTTGCGCAATATGGCCTCCGATGGCGAGATTGCTGCATCGGAGATTGCCTCGTTGGAGCAGCAGATAAACAACGCTCTCGACAACACCGTGGCGGGCGAGTGGTTTGACGGCTCGTGGGAGCAGATACTGCACGAGCGCAGCATCATACGCCCCAAAGAGAGCAACAAACGCCCCGACAGAGTGATGTTGAAGGGCAAGCAAGCCGTAGTTGTCGATTTTAAGTTTGGAGCGATAAAGGATGAGCATCTCAACCAAATCAAAACATACAAAGAGGAGCTTTGCGCCATGGGCTACACCGATGTTCGTGGTTATCTGTGGTATGTCGCAGCCGAGAAGGTAGTAGAGGTGTAGTGCGAGAGCAAAAGACTCTGTAATTGAGAATTATTTTCACTTTTTAATTCTCAATTCTCTATTAAAAAACAAAGTTTTTTCTTATCTTTGTCGTATGAAACGATTTGCAGTTGTTATTATCGCACTTTTAACCCTCGTTACCGCTGAAGCGCAAACCATAGCACTTGGTGAGAAGACTCCGCCTCTCAAAGATGCCAAGTGGCTCAACGGCAACATTCCTGCCAAAAACAGCTATACCTATATAGGTTTTATACACTCTGCGAGCGAACCCTGCAAAGTATGGGCAGAACGGATATACAGTGCCATTGCAGATGTGGAAAATATCTCCTTTATACTTATATCCCGTGAGAGTACCACCGACATCAAAAAGTGGGTGATGAACTATATATCTCCTCGCTCGGGCATCGTCGTCGATGGCGACCACCTGCGTCGTGCTTTTGGTGTCAGCTATGCACCCTTTGCCGTTATCATAGACCATAAACGACGAGCATTGTGGTTCGGCAACCCTCGACACCTCAACAAGCAGATAATAGAGACACTAATATCGCAAAACCAATAAAAACAAACTATTAAAATTATGAAAAGAGGTATTTTGATGCTTATTGCCGCAGCAACCTTGATTGGTTGTACCGCAGAGCTTCCTACCGTAGAGTGGGTAGAGGGCGCAAGAGACCCCGAGACCAAACTCTATGAGCACGAACTCATCGTGCGTGGCGTACCTGAAGATGCCGAGGATTGGGTTATATGGTTCAGCGCTCCACGACACCGCACATTGGAGATTATCGAGAGCGACGGCATACGCCTCGACCTCTTTCGTGGCCGTGTAAATTTGCTTCGTCCCGAAGGTACTCCTAAAGTTGCGGGGGTCTATCGCCTACGCTACCGCACCATCTCGAAATTGTGGAATATAGGTTACTTCCCAAGCGGTTTTACATTCCAGAATGGTACAGATAAACCTGTAAGAATTGAGGTTAAGTACAGTACATTGCCACTGAGAAGCGATGGCGAGGAGGTTTATACCAAGAACGAGGCTGTAACAATCTCGGAAAGCGCACCCGAGCATATTATACCTTATCCAAAGAGTATCGTATATGGTGATGAGGGCACAACCAACCTTTCGGAGTGGAAGCGTGGCGAGGCCGTTACAATGCTCAACGAGAAGCATCCCGAGGGTTGGTATCGCATAACTCTCGATGGCTCCATCAATATTGAGGCAGCCGACGAGTTGGGTGCATACTACGCTGCCACAACCCTCGAAAACATCAAGGGCAACAGCAACTCCGTACGCAATATGGTTATCGAGGACTACCCTGACTTCGGCATTCGTGGTTTTATGCTCCACATGGCTACTTATCACAAGTCTTTGAACGAGGTACTTCGTCTGGTCGATTTGATGGCTCACTACAAGCTCAACCTCTTGCACATGCACCTCACCGACGACTATGGTTGGCGTATCGAGATGCCGGAGATACCGGAGCTTACAACCGTTGGCTCTCGTGCAATGGTACCTCAACCCGACGGCAAAGGTTGGTACAAGGAGGAGGTTACACCTTCGAGCACTACACTCGACAAAAACGACGATAGCTTTTCAACAAATGGCCAATACACTCGTGAGGAGTATATAGCACTGTTGAAGTATGCCGACGAGCGCAAAATACGAGTTTTGCCAGAGATCGACTTCCCTGGCCATAGCCGTGCTGCAATTCTAGCGTTGCGTGCATACGAGGAGCGCACGGGCGACACCCGCTACACCCCGACACACAAGGACGACACCTCGGAGTTTATGTCGCCACAAGGTATGAGCGACAACACCTTTGATGTTGCACTCGAATCGACCTACAACTTTATCGCATTTACATTCGACCAGCTTATCGAGTTATACAAGGAGGCCGGTCTGCCTCTAACGGAGATACATATCGGTGGTGACGAGGTGCCCGAGGGTGCTTGGGAGGGTTCCCCTGCATGTCAGGCTCTCATAGCCAAGGCTCCAAAGGGCGCAGATTTCAAAGAGGTACTCTACTCCTACTTTGTAAACAGGGTCCTCGATATTGCCGAGGCTCGCAACATCAAGATTTGTGGCTGGCACGAGCTTATCGAGCACCTCGACAAGCCAACTTGGAAGCGTATGGCGCAGCACTGCGGTTGGATCAACTTCTGGGGATTTGACCGTATGTTGCCAATCGTGCAGGAGAGTATCGCGAATGGCGTAAAGATTGTACTTTCGAACTGCGAGACGACATACCTCGAGGAGATGTACACCCTCAACCGACAGGAGATAGGTGGTGGTTGGGCAGGAGCCATAGATATACATAAGGCATTCTCGCTCGACCCATTCAACCCTGCATATCCGGTAAAGAACAAAGATCTCATCTTAGGTGTGCAGTCGCAATTGTGGAGCAAGCAGCTCGACCACTTCGTCTTCCCGAAGGGTCTGGGTAACTTCGACCGTATGTGGAACGCTGCACCGCAGTGTAGCTACGACACATTCTACTCGACTCTTGTAAACTACGAGCTTCCATATTTGGAGCGTCAGGGTGTAGAGTATCACATCCCACAGCCAGGACTGAAGTTCGAGGATGGCAAGTTGGTGGCAAATGCACCATATAAGGGTGGTGAGATACGATATACACTCGGAGAGGAGACTCCGACAGCGCAATCTACATTGTGGAGCGAGCCAATCGAGATATCCGACGATGTAAAGGTTGTATCGGCACGCTATTTCTACGATGGCCGAGAGAGTGTCACAACAACCTTAAGACGATAATTAAACTAACAAGATATGTCATTCACAAAGATAGACCATTTCGAGCGTGGCGAGTATCGTGATACCCACCACGACAGTGCCCTCTCGGTTACAGATGGCGTTGCCGACCAGCCGATTGTAAACCCCTATTTCGTAAAGAAGCGTCGTCGTCGCCTCACGACCGACGAGTTTGTAGAGGGTATCTTGGCGGGCAATATCACCATTCTCTCGCAGGCGATAACCCTTATCGAGAGCAACAACCCCGACAACTACGCACAAGCGCAGGAGATTATCGAGCGTTGCTTGCCGTATGCAGGAAATTCGGTGCGTATCGGTATCACAGGTGTTCCGGGGGCGGGAAAATCGACCTGGATTGAGGCGGTCGGAAATATGGTCACATCGCTGCATCACAAGTTGGCGGTGTTGGCTATAGACCCATCGTCGGAGCGCAGTGGTGGTTCTATCCTCGGTGACAAAACCCGCATGGAGACCATCTGTCACAACCCCGATATCTTTATCCGCCCTTCGCCTTCGGCCGGCTCACTCGGTGGCGTAGCACGCAAGACTCGTGAAACGGTTGTGTTGTGCGAGGCGGCAGGTTTTGATGTAATTTTCATCGAAACGGTAGGTGTTGGTCAGTCCGAAACAGCCGTTCACTCGATGGTGGATATGTTCTTGTTGTTGCAGATTTCGGGCGCAGGCGACGAGTTGCAGGGCATCAAGCGTGGTATTATGGAGATGGCAGACCTGATGGTTATCACCAAGGCCGATGGCGAAAACAAGCTAAAGGCCGAGCTTGCTCGTCGTCAGTTCCAAAATGCGCTACAGCTCTTCCCTACCCCTGAAAGTGATTGGAGGGCGAAGGTCTATACCTGCTCCTCGCTCGAAGGTGTCGGTTTGGAGGAGATTTGGAAAGGCGTAGAGGAGTACCTCGAACACACCAAGGGCAACGGTTACTTCCAGCACCACCGCAACGAGCAGAACAAGTATTGGATGTACGAGAGCATAAACGAGGCGTTGAAGAGCCACTTCTATCTCAACCCCGAAATCGAGAGCCGCATTGCCGATGTAGAGCAGCGTGTTCTCGATGCAAAGTTGAGTTCGTTTATTGCAGCGAAAGAACTGCTGGACATCTATTTCGACAAGGCGAAATAGATATCCAAATTGACAATTGACGAATTGACAATTGACAATTAAAGGTATTTATTTTATTATGAAGATAGTAGTACTGACAGGTGCAGGTATTTCGGCAGATAGCGGTATTCCGACCTATCGCAGTAGCGATGGCTTGTGGGCAAACTACAAGATTGAGGAGGTCTGCACACCCGAGGCGTTGGAGCGTGATAGAGCCAAGGTGATAAACTTCTACAATATGCGTCGTCGTGAGATGGCAGGCAAACAGCCAAATGCAGGGCATAAGGCGTTGGCGGAGTTAGAGCAATACTTTGATGTAGAGATTATTACGCAGAATATAGACAATCTTCACGAGCAGGCAGGCTCAACCAAAATCACCCACCTTCACGGCGAACTCACCAAGTTGCGTGAGGAGAGTGGCGAGCAGTACATCACCGAGATTGGCTTGCGTGACCAGACGCTTGACGAAACCGCTCCAAACGGTGAGTTGATGCGCCCGCATATCGTATTTTTTGGCGAGGCGGTGCCGATGTTCGACAAGGCGAGAGATATTGTCAAAGAGGCGGATATTTTAATCGTCGTGGGTACCTCGTTGGCGGTCTATCCTGCCGCTTCGTTGGTCGGCTGGGTAAAGAATAACGATGTACCGATTTATGTGGTTGACCCTGCCGTGCCAAAAATTCCGTTCCTCCGCAACCGCATCTTCCACACGAAGGAACGAGCAGCGATTGGCTTGCCAAAACTTGTCGCACAACTCAAGGAGTTTGCAGAGATTGAGAAAAAGGGCTTTTAGCCCCAAAAAAGAATAGTATGACTTACGCAATTATTTCGACCGAGAAGGGTGATATGAAGGTGGAGCTCTACGAGAAGGAGACACCTATCACCGTAGCAAATTTCATTAAACTCGCCGAGTCACGCTTCTACGATGGCTTGACTTTCCACCGAGTTATTCCCGAGTTCGTAATTCAGGGCGGCTGCCCTATCGGCAATGGTGCAGGAGGTCCGGGTTGGACCATTCCGTGCGAGACCGATGCCGAGCGTCAGTACCACGATCGAGGCGTTCTCTCGATGGCGCATCGTGGCAAGGATACGGGTGGCTCGCAGTTCTTCATCTGTCACAACCGTCGCAACACACAGCACCTCGATGGCGTTCACACCTGCTTTGGCAAGGTCGTGGAGGGCGAGGATGTGATTGACGATATCCGCCCGGGCGACCTGATATTCTCGGTAACGATTGTAAAGGAGAAATGAGTTACTGACACAAAATTTGGGCTGATTAGACACAACTAATCAGCCCAAATTGTTTTAGCACATCGTTCTACTGCATCGGAAGGTTCTGGTTTGAGTAGCGAAATGGTTTTCCGCCCTGAAGCACCACATCGACATCCACGCTCACACGGCTATCGCCAATCTGTTGGATGTATATCGTGCCCGACTCAAGAGGTGTATGTTGTGAATAGTAGTATTGTGGATCCTCATAGACAAAGAGATAGTCGTCATTATGAAATTTATACTCCACATCTACATCCATACCAAGCAACTCGTGCTTCAACCCAATGATTACACTCGTTGTAACATTCGTCTCGTCGGTCAAAGGTGAAAGCAACACCACAAACTGCGCAGCATCGTAGGTGCGAACCATATTTACAGGCACACTCTCATCGCCAAACTGCCACGAGCCATAACTGCTATTGCCACTCGGTGAGGTGCCATCGCCACCATTTTCCACACATCCTGTCGCTGTAAACAACACAGCCAGGAGCGCAATCAGGCTATATTGATATCTCTTCAACCTATTCACCATAACTATTTTATCAATTTTGCAACTCCATCAAAGCGAAACTCGATATCGGCATTGTTGAAGAAATGAAGCGACATCTCGTTGTTCGAGCTGTCGAAGCTCACCTCGAGGGTTCCGTTATCGCCATTTGCCTTGCTGTAGGTCCTATCGCCATAGCTTACCGTAAAGTCGGCACTCTGCGAGAAGCCGAAAATACCACCACTTGTAAAGAACGACTCGGGCGCACACAACACAATCGGCTCATTGCTTGAATTGTCGAGATATACGAACCATACGCTGCTACCATTGGCAAGAGCAGCGTTACTAATCTTGTACTCTGTACCCTTATAGTTAAAGTAGTTGGTCTTAATCTCCGGCTTATCCAACACCGACACGCACTCTCCATCAAACGACACCTTATAGCTAACGCCATTTACCGTAATGTCGATATCTACCGTGTAGTTACCCTCGCCATTGCGAGTAATGGTATAGTTGCCGCTACCGCCTTTAAGTTCATCGCCAAAGATATCGACACCCTTGTCCGAGTTGAGAGCATCAACAACGGTAAATCTCGCCAAGCTCTCGCGACCTATAGTCTGCTGCTGACCATTCACACACGAACTTGGCACGGCAATATAGAAATACCAGGGAGCCATATCGACCAACTCCTCAAAGTAATAGACCTGGCTATGTGTGAAGTAGAGGTAGGTGAAGCCATCCTCCTCGTGATAGAATGCTGCACGCAGAGGTTTCTCCTCGCTGCCACGAGCTATGGTGTTTTCATTCACCACCACCTCCTTCTCTGACGAGATGTGGAACTTTAACTCCCTGCCACTTGTGAGGGTTATCGAGGCTTTCACTACCGCTACACCACTCTCGTAGGTGAATTTCACAGTTCCAGCCTTAACCTCGCTATTACTCTCGGGTGTAACCTCTTTGAGAGGTGCGCCCGCAAGTGTTGACATAACGGTATAGAGCGACAACTCCGTCTTCAAGTCAAACTCCTTGCCCACCAAGGTCGGACTAACCGCCACAAAGAGATACTCTCCGCTTTGAAGGATATCCGCTGCGGTTGTGAGGTTGGCTTTCGGAGTGGCTACAATGTAGATATTTTCGCCCGACATATCCACCGCCACACTCTTCAATTGTGTCTGTGTACCGGAGAGCGAGTAGCTGTTTACAGGCAGCTCCTTTTCACCATCTCCGTTACCATTGCCTTCGGGATTACACGCTACAAAGAGTGCGAGCGCAGTTATCACCATCAAAAAATTTGCAAACTTTCTCATCGTTTTATCGTTTTAGTAAATTGTTAATCTATCACTCGAAATTGTCGTGTCGGTTGCGACCTTAAAGCTCGGTTGCGAGCAATCCGACAAGTCGCAGATAAAGCGGTGCGAGCCATCTGCGCCTCGCTCCACGGTTATCGTACCGCTGTCGATGCGGGCATAGTTGTCGCCCCACGCTGTATCGGCAAAGCGCACATACCACGAGCCCGCCCAATATGGGTAGGAGAAACAGTCTGGCAGACCCGACACCGAGTGGAAAGGTACGATGCTCGACTTATCAAACGAAGTGTCGGCATTGCGCTGCAACATCGGATACACTCCCGCAGGCACGCCGTTTGCCTCAACATCGGTATCCCACGGCACAAGCAACTCTATGCGCAGCACCTCGCCACTACCCTGTGGCTTACCCCAACTAAACTCCATATTCTCCTCCACAAGGAAGATAAGCAACTCTCGGTAGCTCTCATTTCCGAGATAGAAGTAGTCGCCACGATCCTCCACAAGGGCTTTGGTCAGGGTTGTAAGCTGAAGATTGGATGTAAGCAACGAATTCGGTGTTTTTGGCTTTACCTCCGACTTCGGATCTATAGTGCCTCGCCACTCAAAATTACGCTTGTAGTGCTGCCTACCTACCAAAGAGCCACTTATTGTGTAGGTGCCATCGCCATTAGCCGCAATATCCACCTTGCCATCGTTTAGCAAATCTACATCCATCTCTGTAGAGCCATTGGCAATTGAAGCATAGAATGTTGCATCGGGGCGCTCCACAAAGCCCGTAGGAAGGTCTATGCGGTTCATATAGCCCCAGACAAAGGTGTTTGGGTCGAAATTGCCACTATTGCTCTGCGAGGTATAGGTTCCAAGCAGGTTCTCAACATTCGGTGTTTGGCCCTCCTCGTACTTCACATTTAGCAGCAACTGCATTATAGAGCCGGGACCGATTGGATTGCCGAGGTCGTCTATCTCCATATCCGTGTACAACTTTATAAGCCAGCCATCGGATAGCTCCTCGCCAACATCATCGCCATTGTAGATAACCTCAATATTGGTAAAGTTTATTATCACCGGCTCCTTCTCGTCGAACGAGCCATCATTACCACCATTGTCACCGCCATTGCCTCCCTGCTCACAAGCAACCAAAGCAAAAGCCATCACCATAATCGCCAAAAGTCGATAGGCGATATTTGTCATCACTATTCTCATAACTATACAATAATTACATATTCATACCGCAAATATACAATACTGTCCGCAAATATACAATACTGTCGCAAAAGTTGCAAATAAATTGAGTAGGGGCGTTAGGGGCGTTAGGGGTGTTAGGGGTGTTAGGGGCGTGGTGCAAGCACCTTCCTTTTTATTTTATACACTTGTATGCAAATAAATTTGCGCCAAGTAAGGGGCGGAGAGTACTGGATTGGCTACTGCGCAGACCAGAGGTCTGCTCCGCTTAACGCCTTTCCAGGCCACTCGCCGTGGGGGCCCTTGCAAAAGAGCTGCGGCAAGTGGTGCAAGCACCTTCCTTTTTATTTTATACACTTGTCTGCAAATAAATTTGCGCCAAGTGTATAAAATAAAAAGAGATGTTGTTTCCAACATCTCTTGCCTTCGCTCTTTTGCGGAGAGTACTGGATTCGAACCAGTGGATACCTTACGATATCGGCAGTTTAGCAAACTGCTGGTTTCAGCCACTCACCCAACTCTCCGTAGTGCTGTAACCCTTAAAAGGTGTGCAAAGATAACGCTTTTTTAGATACTTGCAAAATAATTCGAGAAAAAATATCCCTATTTCTCAATCTTATCACTACACCACTCCCCTCCGGCACCCTCATATATCACAAGTCGTGCATCTCCATTCTGCTTCATATAGAGGTATGTGTCGTAGATATTTACACCCGTAGTCTTACCCTTCGCTATGGCATAACCCACGACAGCACCATAGCCCTTTGTCAAGTGTAAAGTACGGTCGTTCAATGCAATATATAACCCACCCCACAATGGATCATTGCTCGGGTTACCTCCTCTGCGGATATTGTCGCCCAGAGCCGTGGTGTCGATAGGCGTGCGCACCACAACATATATTCCTCGCCTCTCGCACTCGGCAATAACAGCATCGGCACCCTTATCATAGGTCAATATCACGGTATTGTAGCCATACTTGGCAACCTCGTCGAGCGACGAGAGTGCCGAATACTCGACCATATTGAGTTTTACCCTCTCGCCATTAACATAGAGCGCACCCTTACGCTGCGACAACTCTCGCAAGGCAATCTTGCGGCTCACGCACTCTGCGATACGATTGTCGATACGGCTCTCGACATCGAGGCGCACCATCGTAGGCGCAGCGGTACTCCACAACGCACTCTTTGGCACCACGCAGGCAAAGCGCACCGAGTCCTCGCCACGCATCGCCAACGCCATATCACGATAGCCCTCGGCAAGGAGTATTGTATCGTTAAGGCGCAGCGTATAGTGGAACACGGCACTCTTGCGGTTCAGAGCGTCGCACTTCACGGGCATAGCAAACTCCGCCACGGCATCGCCAACCTCGTTCATACGCACCTGTGCCGATATATCTCGCAGACGAATTGTTGGCGGACAGAGCACCTCAACAGTACCCAAGCCCTTCGCTGCAGAGCAGTACAATCTGTTCGAGCGTGAAGCCCCATCGGCAACGATGGCTATCTCGTTGCGCCCCTCGACCGTAGCCTTCGTGATATTGAACTCGCAAGGCAGCACGCCCGATGGTGAGTAGCCCACCTCACGGCCATTTACATAGAGGCGGTATGCCGTATCGCAAAAATCGACACGCACAAGTTGCTGACGATTGAGCCACGACACAGGCTTCACAAAGTGGGAGGTATATCGCACCGTTGCCCCCTCCGTGCTGCGCACAAACTCCGCAAGAGGTGCCCTGAAGCGTGATGCAGCGGCATCATTTGCCAAGGCCGAGGCGAGGTTGTGATATGGGGTTAGAATGGTGCGTGACGGCTCCACAGAGCGAGGCTCAAGATCATCAAGACCCTGCGCTATGGCGGTCATCGAGATAAATATCGCAAGAATGGTTAATCTTATTCTCATAATTTTGCTATCTTTGTGGCAAAGATACAACTATTTTCGAAAAGAGTATGCCGAATTTGCCGAAACTTAACCTTCCACCCATACATCTTCGTGGAAAAAAGGAGGGAGATCGCACATATATCTGGGACTCGGTGCGCAAGATGTTTCTGGTACTGACTCCCGAGGAGTGGGTGCGCCAGCATATTCTTGGGTACCTCATCAACCATCTGCACCGCCAGCCGCAACAGATATCGCTCGAGCACCCCGTAAATCTCAATGGGATGGCGCAGAGAGCAGATATTGTGGTCTTTGGCAACGATGCAAAGGCCGAGATATTGGTCGAGTGCAAGGCGCCCGACATCGAACTAACGGATGCCGTACTCGCCCAAGCGGTGCGCTACAACTCGGTCGTTGGCGCACGCTACATCATTTTGACGAATGGTATCGACACAAAACTATACACCCTAACCAAAGAGGGAACATATCAGGAGCTTTGAAAGTGAAAACTTAGTTTTCAAATTGACAATTGACGAATTGAGAATTGAGAATTATTTTTAGCGCACCTCTAACAACCTCTAACAACCTCTAACAACCCCTAATTCTCTTGCGCCTTGACAACCTCAAGAGTTCAGACAACAAAAAAGCTAATGGCCAATAGCTAATAGCTAATAGCAATAGATAAGGCGGTGAATATACCGCCTTATCTGTTGAGCATAACGCAGAAATTCGCTTTTTCTTCGCTCTTTTAGAAGGAGTATTTGGCAAGCACATTCACCCTATTGGAGTGTGCTTTATCGCCACTCATATTTTTGCGTGAGCCATAGAGATACTCGGCTGCAAGCACAAAGCGTGGTGTAAGGTTCCAAAATACATTTCCGAAGATATATTGTCCCTGCTTATACTGGTCGGGCGAGAGGTAGCCGTTTTTGCGACATACCGTAACGGCAGAGTATCCACCCGACACAAAGAGGTTCGGCAAGATGTTTATCTGTGCTGCCGCCTGCCATCCATACATCGGCATCGTCTGCACCACCGAGGCGTTCTGCGGATTAGGAGTAAAGTCGTAGCCCGAGCCCACAAGGTCCTGGATATATCTCGATATGCCCTCTCCGTAGGTACCATTCATAAAGAGTTGCAAATACTTGGTTATATGAATATTACCGCTAAACTGAACGCCCCAGCCGAGAAGGTCGTTTTCTCGACCTCGAGCCTCATTATAGAGGTACATATCTCGCAACACGGCCGAGGCTCGGATGTGGCTCTCGCGATTTTTGCCCCACGAATATTGGAAGTACAACGGAAAGTCGGGCACTCGCTGCGGAATTGGCGACAGCGTTGTGCCGTATGTTCCCGACACCGACGGCATCTCGGCAGCCACACCGAGTTTAAGGTGCTCTTTGAGGAAGGCATACTCGTAGCGTATCATCGTCGCAAAGCGGAAGTTGTAGGCATTAGGGCCTGCAAAGTCTATGGTGGTAGGTGCAGCCGTGAGGTCGCAGAAGGTCGAGACATCACGACCTACGGTCAAGCCGAGCATCTGCACATAACCCGAGCGAATACGAGGGGTATAGCTGCCCTGTGCGCCACCACGGAAATCGACATCAAAGAAGATGTGCACCTGCCCGAGTTTCTTGGTGTTGGCGATACCTCGGATAAATACACGGGATGTCGTAGCATCGAAGCGCAGCTCCTGGCGATCGGCAGGTGTAGCAGTCATCGGCACATTGAACGGCACCATATCGATATTATTGACCGTGCGGTCAAACGAGTAGGCGGCACGCAATGCCACATCGCCACCAATCGAGAAGGAGAAGGTATTACGCTTGTCGGCAAATATTGCCGAAGGCGAAGATACCTGCTGCACGCCCTTGCGGGTGTATTTCTTGTGGTCCTCGATAACGCTCTGCACGACAGCATTTTTGAGCATCATATCCTGTTGTGGTGTGCAGGCTGCAGGCGCACCTCGGAGTGTGTCGGTCTCCCGCACCGAGATAATATAGACCGTAGGCTCGGCCCCGTGTTGATATCGCTGGATGCGATGTTGTTGTGCTGTGGCAGTAAGCGATACTGCTACTGCACCGAAAAGTAGTAAAATTCTTTTCATACGAGTAATATTTTTTGGTTACACCGCAGGTTGTGCAAAGGCTGTGCCAACATCCAAAGTCAAAAAAAGTGAGGGGTTTTAGTCTCAATTTTTAATTTTTAATTAAAAACTGAAAAAAAATTCTTACCTTTGTGGCGTAAAAGTGGTATTATGAAGTTCAAGAAAGAGTATAAGGTACGCTCTATTGCGGGCGAAAATGTGGTAATAATGCAGGGCTCTGCGGGCAGCGATATGACCCGTATAATCTCGCTCAACGACTCGTCGTTGCTTTTGTGGAACGAGTT
Source organism: Rikenellaceae bacterium (assembly GCA_015059685.1). GTDB lineage: Bacteria > Bacteroidota > Bacteroidia > Bacteroidales > Rikenellaceae > Alistipes. The sequence goes on from SUZW01000004.1 coordinate 36,001, forward strand.
GCAGGGCAAGGAGTTCGAGGTCGCAGATATAGCGGCCATTTTGGTCGAAAACTACGGTATCGACACCGCAACAGCCGAGTCTGATGCAAAGGCTTGGGTAGAGAAATTGCAAGAGTGCAGCTTAATCAGTGAGTAGTTAGTAGTGAGTAGTTAGTAGTGAGTAGTGAGTAGTGAGTAGTTGAAGAGTACCTATAACGCCCCTAACGACCCTAACGACTCTAACGACTCTAAAATAGTTGCGCCGTAACAACCGTCGGAGTACTGATATGAAAAAGATAGCGAAAATAACCCTGATGTTGGCCGTGTACCTCGTGTGGGTATGCAGCAACTCCGTTATTGCGCTATCGTGCTACGCCAACCACGACAAGCACATCCACTGCTGTGCCAAGTCGTGCAGCTGTCACCACGACGATTGGGAGAAGGCTCACTTCGAGTCGCCCCACGGCTGTCACCACGACCACTCGAACCGCATCGCCCTCTACGACATATCGAAGGAGCAAGAGATTGATATTAAACCTGTTACAAATAGTGTGGATTTACATCTTCTAACTCCTCACTACTCTCTACTCACTACTCACTACTCACTCCTCACTCCTCACTATTACGAACGAAGTGAGTCTCTGCCGCAATCGCCTACCCTATCGTGGCACGGTATGCGTGCCCCTCCCGTTGTTGCGTAGTTATCGCTACGACCGAGCAGAAGGCTTGGTTGTAAGTTAATTATGGGTCTAACAACAACGAGAAACAATATGAAGAAAATCACAATACTTTTAGTACTTTTATTGTGTGGCACGGTGTTCGTGTCGGCACAAAATATTGCCGGTCGTGTGGTGGATGCACAAGGCAACCCACTCCCCGGTGCCTCGGTCTATTGGGCTGACACCTCGGTAGGTGTAGCCACCGACTTGGAGGGCAAATTCTCGCTCTACCGTGTCAAGGACAACAACGCCCTCGTAGCGACATTCCTCGGCTACACAAACGACACGCTCCGCATCGAGCCAAAGATGCGAGAGGTGGAGTTCCGCCTGGCCGAAGGAGTGGCGGTAGATGCCGTAGTCGTGGAGAGCAGCCTCGGCAACTACATTCGTCAGGATGGTCTGTTAAAAAGCGAGAACATATCCTTTGCCGGTCTGTGCAAAATGGCGTGTTGCAACTTGGCCGAGAGTTTTGAAAATTCGGCATCGGTGACCGTAGGCTTCAGCGATGCTATCTCGGGAGCACGACAAATCAAGATGCTCGGCTTGGCGGGTACATACACCCAAATTCTCGACGAGAACCGTGCCATAATGCGAGGTCTCTCGGCACCTTACGGCTTGTCCTACACACCGGGTATGTGGCTCTCGTCAATTCAGGTATCGAAGGGTATATCTTCGGTCACAGCGGGCCACGAGGCTATCACGGGACAAATAAACCTCGAGCACCGCAAGCCGACCGACGAGGAGCGATTTTTCCTAAACCTCTACTTCGACTCGCACCTCAAGCCCGAGGTAAACCTCTCGTCGGCAATGCCCGTGACGAAGGATAAGCGTCTTTCGACCGTGATATTGGCGCACGCCTCGATGGATACAATGGAGCATGACCAAAACGACGATGGCTATCGTGATATGCCGATGATGCGTCAGTTCGACATCGCAAACCGCTGGCTCTATCAAGCCGAGAATGGTATGCAGGTGCGTTGGGGAGCCAAGTACATCAACGACTACCGTGTGGGTGGTCAGATGGGCTACAAGCCGAAGATGCACAAGGACTCCTACTTCGACAACGGCAAGTCGTGGCGTGAGAATTGGCACGACAACAAGCTCTACGGCTCGGAGGTCAACAATCAAGAGGCTAATGCCTACTTCAAGCTCGGTATGCCCGTAGGCGAGGCGGTGTTTGACAAGGAGAACAACGAGGAGCTGCGCTCGAATATCGCTGTGGTGGTCGATTACGACTTCTTCCGTGAGGATGCCTACTTTGGTGCCGATAAGAGCTACTTCGGTCGTCAGCACATGACTACCGCCAACGCTATGTATGTCCACTACTTCACCCCTCGCTCGTCGCTCAATAGCGGTGTGAGTGCATCATCACGCTGGGTAAAGGAGGATTTGCAGGATTGGACAAATGGCAATGGCGACAACCTGCTCCGCCCTGCCCGCAACGAGAGTGAGGTGGGAGCCTACACCGAATATACCTTCAATCTGAAGGATAAGTTGTCGGTAGTGGCCGGCTTGCGTTACGACTACGCCTTCTTCTTCAAGAAGCACCTCGTCACACCTCGTGCGCATATCAAGTGGAACATCACCCCGAACACCATACTTCGTGGCTCGGCAGGTTTGGGACACCGTCCAACGGATATTGTAACAGATAATATAGGTATTATGGCTACGGGGCGCACTCTGAATATCGCAAGCGACCTCAACCGTATGGAGCATGCCCTGACCGCAGGTGGTTCCCTCTCGCAGAGCATCTCTACATTTGCGCCAAATGACCTCACTATCAGTGTCGATTACTTCTACACCCGCATATTCAACACGGTTGTAGTCGATCAGGAGATGACACCGACAACCATCAACATCTACAACAGCAACGGTATGTCACGCACACACACTGCGCAGATCGACATCACCTGGACACCGATAAAGCGTTTCGACATCTTTGCGACCTTCCGCTATACGGATAGTCGCTACACAATCAACAACAACGGCACGCCTGTAATGGTCGAAAGACCGCTTGTAAGCCGCTACAAGGCGTTGATAAACTTGCAGTATGCAACAAATATGCGCAAGTGGACCTTCGACCTTACGGCACAGCTCAATGGCCCTGCCCGCATACCTACGCAGACGGGCGATTTGAATGATGCGAAGATGTCGCCAATCTATCCGATGTTGTTTGCGCAGGTGTCACGACGCATCAAGAAGTGGGAGATATATCTCGGTTGCGAGAATATCCTCAACTACAAGCAGAAGGAGCCTATTATCGCTGCCGATGACCCATACTCCCCTGCTTTCAACTCGTCGTTGATTTGGGGACCGTTGATGGGCGCAAAAGTCTATGTAGGTGTGAGGTTTAACCTATACTAATAAGCCATTAGCTTTTAGCCATTGGCTATTAGCTAAAAAATACAAACTATAAAAAGAAAAAGCCAATGGCCAATGGCTAACGGCTAAAAGCTAGATTAACTATGAAAAAGATTATGATGATTTTGGCTGCGCTTGCCGTAGTTGCAGGTGTAGCGACAGCAGCTCCAAAGCAGAAGGCTGAGAAGAAGATTGTAGAGGCAGTATTTGTTACCGACCTCGACTGTGACCACTGCGCACAGAAAATCTACAACACTATCCCCTACGAGAAGGGTATCAAGGATGTGAAGGTTGATGTTCCAACAAAGAGCGTAACCGTGAAGTTCGACGCTGCGAAGAACAATGTCGAGGCTCTTGTTAACGCCTTCAAGAGCATCAAGGTCAAGGTTTTCAAGTGGGAGAGCGAGGGTAAGCACGGTGAGCTTCACCACGACCACGCAGGGCACGACCACAGCCACGCAGGTCACAACCACGCAGGTCACAACCACTAAACAAAAAACCGAGTCTTAATCGACTCGGTTTTTGTTTTCATTTTATTGTGACAATAGGGCATTTCGCTCCAAGAAAAAATTGTAAATGATTGAGGGAATTTTGTGCGATGCTAGGCGATGAAAGCGGAGCATAGTAAACCTATGTGAGCATTTCAGCGTTCGACGCATTCGTGCAAAATTCACCAACCGACGCACGAAGCAAGAGCAGAGGCTGTTCACAGACTATGCCTTGCAAGAAGGAGGAAAAGCCTGCGAAGCAGGGTTAATCAGAACGATTTTTACAGCCAGTCGTTGGCGGAATAGGTCGTCTTCGGTGCATTCGGCACATTCGGGAAGTAGGTGAAACCCGTGAGCTTCTCCAAATCCTCGATAGACATAAAGTCTGCCGCCTCGGGCTCGTGGCCTTTTGCCATCTTGTGGCAAAGCGTGAAGGCAGCACACTGCAACTCGCTTGCCGAGCAGTCCTGCACACGCTTGCCCGTATTTCCACGCTTGGTGCGCAACATCGCACAGTAGAACATCGTAGGACACGACACATCGCTACGACCTCCGAAAGATATCTTCGTAGGCGATGCGGAGGCTCCGTTCCTCGAAAAACTATCGAAGTAGCAGCCGAGAACGATGTAGAGCGTATCGGAGCATATCAGCGTTTCGAGGTGCTCCTCAAAGTTATTCCACGCACCACCTCCCGTGTTGAAGGTCGAGGAGTACTGCGGTGCGATATTGGTGTAGTAGAACACCTGCTTGTTGGTCGCTACCGACGAGGTGCGGTCGTGCGACGAGAGCATGTGTCCTTTGTTGCAACCGCCACCCGTGCTCGTGCTACTGTATTGTATCGAGCTTGGAATGCTCGGGTCTTTCTTGTAGGAGTCGTTACGCCCCGAACTACCGTGATAACACGAGTGCATAGGTGCCGCCACCCACAGCGGACAGTGATGGTCGGCAGAGTAACATACCGTATAGTTTCGTGCCGTGCCATTACGCTGGGCGTTCCTCTCGCCACCCGCACAGAGGTGGTGAGCATAGTATGCCGAGGTGAGCGCATCAAGACGCTTGTCGTTATTCGCATCGACTATCACAGGCAACTCCGCCCAATTGTAAGTGTAGGTGCTTGGATTTGTACCAGGCGTTGGGTCGGGGTCAGGAGTTGGCTCTGGGTCTGGTGTTGGGTCGGGCGTAGGGTCGGGCGTTGGGTCGGGGTCGGGCGTTGGGTCGGGGTCGGGTGTCGGTGTTACACTACCCCCACCTGCAACAATCGTAACACTTGTAATACGAGCGCAAGCCGTAGAACGGATATAGAACGATTTATGGCCCGTAGTAGTGAGTGTATATTCCTGTGCCCTACCGCCACAGCTAAACGACTCAAACTCTCCCTCAACAGCCGTTGTTCCGCACTCCGAACAAAGGAGTATATCCTCCGAATAGTTTTCGGAGAAGTTCAAGGTAATACGCTTAATATCTCCCTCGAATATTGGAGTACCTATATAGGCAACCTTTCCCTTGTTAATCTGCATCGCATTAGAGTTGTCATAGGCGCAGATTGTCCAAGTGCCATACGAGTTGGTATAACTCTTTGGCTTGCCATAGCCACTAACCAGGCTCTTACACTCGTCGTAGGTCAAAGTTGCCGTAACCTCCACAGGCTCGGGCTCTGGCTCCGGGTCAGGTGTTGGCTCGGGCTCGGGCTCGGGGTCAGGTGTCGGTGTAGGAGTTGGCATTTCCGTATCGTCTTCACCTTCAGGCGGAGTAAGACCTGCTAACCAATCATTTGGCTCACAAGCCAAAAATAGTGTTGCAACTGCAACCAAGAGAAGGATTAATGCTCTTTTCATTCTCTATCTTTTATTTTCTAAAATCTTTGGAAATTGAAATATTATCGACAGCACCACCATCACCCCTATAGCCATAGGATAGTAGAGGTGCGGTATTATCTCGAGTGGCGAAATAGCTGCCAAGCCACTTGCCATAAGGAGCTGCGCACCATACGGCAGCACGCCCTGCGCAAAGCACGAGGCGGTATCCATCAAACTTGCACTCTTGCGTGGTGAAACGCTGTACTTCTCGCTCAAATCGCGAGCTATAGGGCCCATGGTGATTATGGCGATAGTATTGTTTGCCGTACATATATCGGTCAGCACCGTAAGTCCTGCGATAGCAGCCTCGGCACCACGCTTACCCGAGATGCGGTTGGTGATGACCTTGGTAAGATACTCGAAGCCTCCACCCTGCTTCACGACATTCATCAAGCCTCCGGCCAAGAGCGTGATGACGATAAGCTCGCACATCGACATCACCCCTTCGTCTGCCGCCTCGCAGAACGACACGCCCGACAATGAGCCACACGCCAAGCCTATAATGGCCGTAGTGAGGATGCCAAGCACCAACACAACCAGCACATTCATACCTGCAATGGCGCACACCAGGACAAGCAAGTAAGGTATCGTCTTATACCACTCGGCAAGGCTCGCCACCTCGACATCGCCTTCGCCTGTAAGGCCGATGAAGATGTATAGCCCGAGTGAAAGCAGTGCCGCAGGCAACACGATAAGCAGGTTTGTGCGGAACTTATCCTTCATCTTGCACCCCTGCGTCATCGTAGCAGCAATGGTTGTATCGGAGATAAAGGATAGGTTATCGCCAAAGAATGCGCCACCAACGACAATGGCAACCATCTGCGCTGTGTCGGCACCCATCTGCGATGCCAACCCCGTAACAACGGGTGTAAGGGCTACAATAGTGCCCACCGAAGTACCTATCGAAAGCGACACGAAGCAGGCGGCAACAAAGATGCCCGCAGGCAGAAACTCCACAGGCACAAAGCGCAGCGTAAAATGTACCGTGGCATCCACGGCTCCCATAGCCTTGGCCGTCGCAGCAAAGATACCCGCCAAGACGAATATCCATATCATATACATGATGTTCTTATCGGAAGCCCCATCCGAAAATATTGCCACACGCTCCTGCAACGAGCGACTCACGCCTCGCAACAGCGTCACGGCATATACGGCAGCCACCACAAAGGCGACAGAGATGGATATGCGGTAGAAGTCGCCCGATGCCAACGACATCGAGAGATAGACCAAGATAAGCACCACAATTGGCGACAAAGCCAACAAACCTCTCTTCATAAAAAAATCACCACCTTATATGCGGGCACAAAGGTAGTGATTTTTTTCGAATTATAGAATAGCCTTAATTTGCTATCTTGCAGTCGATAAATATAGGTTGGTGATCCGAGCCAGGATTGCCATTGTGGGTCTCTGTCACAAGTTGCCAATGCTGCACACGCACAGCATGAGGCGTGAAGAAGATGTGGTCGATATGCATACCATCGGCCGTAGCCTTCGTCACAGGTCTGTAACCCACACACGAACGATATTGTGCATTTATCGGCTCCGACACAGCCAACAGCGCATCGTTCAATATCGGCGAATCGAGCAGCACATTATAGCCCTCGGTACCCTCGGCAAGGTTCATATCGCCCGTAAGTATTGCAGGCATACCCTTTGCCACACGACGCACCGCCTCGAGCACAACATACGAGGCTGCGACACGAGCCTCGGCTCCGATATGGTCGTAGTGGGAATTGAAAACAAAGAACTCCTTGTTGTTCTCCTTATCACGGAACTTTGCCCAAGTCATCGAGCGTGGCTGATATGCACCATAACCCTTGCCCGAGCGTTTCTCGGCAAACCATATTGTACTCGTATCGAGCACCTCGAAACGGGAGGTACGATAGAAGATTGGGTTGTAGTGCGAGAGGCGAGGATTAGCGTTATCGCCCACGGCCTCACCCACAACAGAATATTCGCCACCAATCTGCTCGATCATCTCCTCGATCTGACCGATATGAGGCTCCTGCGAGCCGAAGATATCGAACTTGTACTTGTCGAGGATTTCATAGACTGCCGGCTGGCGACTGCCGCTCTTCCAACGCTTGTCTGTACCCTTGATATTGTAGGTAGCCACTCGCAATGGCTTACTACCCCACTTCTTCTTTGCACCATAGGTCGCCTTATGCTCCGCTGCAACACGCTTGGAAATCTGTCCTCCCGCAAGTATCTGACGACGCATCTTCGGATTGTTCTCGAGGTCCGCCGTAGCTGCATCTATCTCGCCATAGGAGGTTGTGATGAGCTGTATCTCGTTCTTTCCATACGGCTCGACATTGTAGGCGATATATATCTTGCCATCCTTGCCAAGCGCCACAACAGGGTCGTAGGCCGTAGAGCGTGTATCGACCCTCAAACCGCCATACCAGGTCTTGCCGTAGTCGTCAGATAGGTAGGCGTAAAGTCCGTGTGGCTGCCAGAAACGATAGAGGTCAAAACGGTTGTTCTTGACCATCAAAATAGGGCCTCCCTCCAAGTTGCGAACAACGAAGTTGTGGTCGGGGTTGTGTATGAACTTCTGTGCCGACTTCGACCACGAACGACCGTGGTTATTCGAGCGTGCGATATATGCCCACGCTGTACCCGATGTGCGGGCTACCAAATTCAGCGAGCCATCGGCATGTTTGAATATCGAAGGGTTATTGTAGCGAGCCTTCACAGCCTCGGGGGTCTTAATCTTTCCCGAGATACCTCGCCACGAGGCACCCTCATCCGACGAGTAGTAGGCGCCATAGCCTCGTGATTTATCGAGTTTGCGATAGCTACGAGCATAAGGCGACTCAACCTCCGGATGTTGCCATGCCGACATAATGTAGCTATAGCCGCTATAGCTCATCACGCTACGCCCCCAACGAGCAACCGGCATAACCCAATCCCCATTGTTCGACACAACGGGTTGTGACGAGCATACTCCGGCACCGATATACTGCGGTTCTCCCCATTGTGGAGCCTCCGCATCGGGGTTCTCGCACACCATAAACCACATCGAGCCTCGACCATCATAGTAGCCATCAAAGACCGTATAGAATAGATGCAAGTGGCCATTTGGAGCCAACCACAACACACCATTACGCACCGAATATCCTGCAATGCGGCCATCGAGTGCGAGTCGTGGCGCACTCCACGACTTACCCTCATTGTCGCTATAAAAGAGGAGAGTGAAGCCTTTGGCATTCTCGCCACCCGCCAACACCGATGCCCACAATCGGCCCGACTGTGACACCTCCAAGCCCGTAATCTTCGTATAATCGAGCGCCTTGAGCGCATACGACGAGTTTGGTGTCTTATTAGGCACTACCGACAATGGTCCGGCGGCCAATGCCATATTCATCGCACCAATTAGTGTTGCTACAGACAACACCACATATCTTACTAAACGCACCATAACACTAATTATATCGTACTACAATAGAGCCAAAATTAACATAAGTCTTTGTTGTCGAGTTTGGTCGCAAGGCTCCCATGTCCGACTTCTCGTAAGAGAGCGTTGCGGCATTCTTCGCCACAGGCACAATACGCACACGCACACTCTTCTGACCAAAGAGCTCCTTCGGCAAATGCACCAAATGCTCGGTAAAGCCCATACCCGCCTCAATCGAGAGGTACTGCGTACCATGTACCATAGAGTTGTGACCATACCACCAAGGCAGCGTGCGCAACTGTATATTTCTCGACGACACACGATAGAAATTCACGCCATCGAGCGTATATTCCACACCCCAGTAGAATGGGTGGCCATACGAGCTGATAGGGGTAATCTCTCCCGCAGCAAACGAGAAGGCGACAACCAGGTTTTCACCCTCAATGCCCTCGGTCGAGAACTCCAACTCGATACCCTTACCACGGTGGCGTTCCCAGTCCCACCAATTGTGAGCCTCGGTGCAGATGGTCATCGAGCCGTGATTGACTCGGCCCTTTGTGCCCTTAAGGTTGAACTCCTTACCATTTTGGATAGCCACATTGTTCATATCGACACCTCGATAGACCGTACCGCCAACCTCCGAGCGAACAGCACCATTGCCGACATCGGCCAAGATACGCTCACCCACAACACTCTTGCGGGCACCATTCTCGGTATTGAAGCTCTCACCATTGTCGTTCCAATTCCACTCGGCTATACTCTTATACTTCGAGCTCGCTGCGCTCCAGTCCATCGCAAAGTCGTTCTTGTCCACAGGACGAAGAACCATACCGCCAAAGACATCACCGCCATAACGAGGAAGGTGGGTATAGACCACAATACCATTCATATCGCCCGAGCCCTGGGGAACACCCATACCATCTCGGCGCCACTCGCACTTCGTATTCACAAAGGCATACATAGTCGAGCCACAGCCGTCGCACAGCAATATAGGCCAACAATCCTGTGAGCCATTCGGTTTTGCCACTTTATTGAGCTCCGTGCGCTGGGCATACCCCTCATAGACATTCGAGAAGGCACCATCCTTGAAGACTATCTCACAATCTTTGAGTGTCACATAAGTGTATATATCCTCGCTCTTCAGCTCCTTGATTGTGCGCTCCTTGCGAGGTAACACCGAAGCGTCACACCTCTCGAAACGGACTATATTTTGTGGCGTAAGTTTGTGTATCGTATATCTTACGGGGCCACTCTGACGCTGTATCGTTGTGCCCCTCAGCGACAACACGGCACGAGCATAACGAGGCATAACCTCGGCACCCTTGGCATTGGTAAAGTAGAGGCGAAAACCATACTTTCCGTCAAGCGACTCGAAGTAGGCGGTCATATCGCTCATCTTATTCACCGAATTGACATAACGCTGCGTGTTAAGCTCCTGATTTTTCGTGGTATAATCGCTGATGACATAACCCTCGATATAGAGATCCTGATCGACACTCTCTCGCTTCGAGAACATCGAGCGCACCCTCTCAAACGAGGTTATCGTCTGTGCCTCAACGCACCAAGAGAGTGTGAGTGCCACAAATAGCACCACACCCCTCGGTATTGTTATAGTTGCAAAGTTTCTCATCTCTATTTATTGTATCGTATAGCAAAGTAATTCATTGCTGTCCATGGTATGCAGACATAGGAGTCCTTGAGTGTCGAATAGCTCTCACGATATTTCACCGTTGTACCCATAGTATTACCGCATGGGTGTATGCGCACATAGACATTATCCTTGTTCGCAACCTCGTCAGGCAACTCAAACATCATAGGTTTGTAGCCGGCATGCTGCCAATACTGCGTAGGCGACCAATTTATCATATCAGGCACAGTAAATTCACCAAACTGCACCCACTCCTCATCAACTTTACCCGTGGCATCGGTCAACGAGTAGTCGATATGCCAATCACGAGGACCATAGCTGTTCGACGAGAGGCGGTTGCTCATAGAGAATATAGTCGATATATGCTTACCCTCGACGATACCCTTGGTCGAAAAGGCAAAGACAAATCCACGAGGAGGTGTTCCTGTCTCGTTGAGATTGTAGTTGTACCAAGTCTCCCAGGCCGAACCGCAGCCCTTTGGCACCTTGCCCTTGCCGGCCTCCTCCTTGTTGATATCGGCTGCATACTCGCTATTTACACCCTCATATGATGGCGACATCCAATCTGTACCATCGTCCAAGATTACGCCCAAGCCACTCTTATTGGTTGTATTCTTACCAAACGGATACTCGGCATTATTACCCACAGGGCCGAGATACGACATATCATCAACGAGTTTGATAGCCGTTCTCACGGCCGACGAATGCGACATAATGGAGCTCTCCTTCTTCACTCCGGCTGTAGCGTAGTGCTGCTTCTGGTCGGCTGCCGTGATATATGCCCACTCGCACAAAACCTCGGCAAAGCTATCCTTCGCATCGCTCTTCATCGCTATATCTTCGTAGCATGTATGGCGGATTTGGTAGCGACCGATATAGCCGTATGTATCCTCGTCGCCCGAAGCGTTATCCTCCCAATCAAAGCGGGTAAATTTCTCGTGAACGATAACTCCCGACAACTCGCCCGAACCGTAAGGCAGACGCTTACCATCACGACGATACGGACAAGTCGTGTTGGTGTAGAGGTATAGCGATTTTCCATCTTTATCGCCCACCACGATAGCCGCCTTGGCAATACGGTGTGCGCCACAAGCGTTTGAATATCCCTCGTTAATAGGTGTCAATGGACCCTTACGCATTGGGAAGGCACAATCCTGTAGTGTCACATAGGTGTAGATGTCTTCATCCGTAAGTTCGGAGATGGTCATCTTCTTAACCGGCACATCGCTCTTGCTGCACTGCTGGCGAGATACCACCATCGACGACTTTACACCCGTAATCATATAGTGCTCCGGCTCTTTCGCTGCATCGACAATCAAGCCCTTCACGAGGGTTGCACCACGCAGGCATATCGAGAGTCGCTCCCACTGCTTGAAGATGTTATCGTCGGCCTTTTGCATCTCAATCATAAAGCCGTACTCTCCATCCAGCGACTCGAAGTAGAGGCTCTTCTCGCAAATGCTGTAATCTATGGCCGAGGTGGTCATCTGGTCGTTTTCACCGGTATTACCCGAAGCTCGATTGCTTACGACATAACCCTCGATAATGACATCCTCGTCAATCACAACGCCCTCGGTTGTAGCCTTGGTGCGGAGCTCGGCAAACGAAGTTGTCTTACCTGTCTCGTCATTGGCGGTCTGTTGCGTAATTGAAATTGTCAGGCTCAACAGGTTGTTCCAGCCATCGACATACGACAAGACGCACTGTGTCTTACGAATATAATCGGCACTACTATTGGCCTGTGTCGTAAAATAGAGGTATGTGGCATCGCCCTCCTTCTTCAGTTCGAAGTCACCTATCCACGCCATAGCCTCTTCCGAATAATCTCGAGTAATGGTTATATCCTCGGCACCGATATTTGTGTCGATAGCAACCTTGGTAGTTGCACCCTCGCTACCCTTCACGATAACGCCCGTATTCTCCATGCGGAGGTGAGGCACTTCGGCTCCTTGCTGCTTGATATAGAGCGTATCGGCCTGGTTGTGCTTATCTATCGAGAGTCGCAACACCGCCATACGGGGGATACCGAGGTTTTCGGTGTAGTTCACACGGAAGCCATCATCGTTCTGCGATGTTGCCGGGAACTCCACCCAGTCGGCATCATTGAGCAGACGAATATCGTAGGTCATATTCGACAACACCTCGACATCTATCCTATCCGAGACCCTCGAGACCTCGTACTCCTTCTGCACAAGGCCCAACTCGCACGACACGGCAACATCCACACCATCGACCGTACAAGCGGTAGCCAACATCGCTGTCGCAGCAATGCCATAGGCTACATATCTCTTCATTATATTTTTAATCTTCATATCTCTTGTGTTTTACGATTACTGAATTTTCACACAACGCTGTGGTGTGGCGCACGAAATGCCCAAGCAGTAGCTCAAACCTGCCGAAGTCTCATACTTTGCAGGATATCCACAGTACTGCATATATATTGTAGGTATATATACGCCATCAGGACCATAGTGTGTTGAATTTGGACCTGCCATAGTCTTATTCACCGACCAACTCTCACTTGGCACACCTGTCATATAGGTTATACCCGCACTACCTGCATCATCCCAGATATAGCCGCTATTATATTGACAAAAACCTGTACGATAGACCTTTCCGTTCTCGGCTCGTGTTGATGGGAGAGTGCTAGCATTCTTGGCATACGACATACGCATACCTGCATATGGCAACCACACGAGGTTGTTGTTGCTCTCATCACCCTGATAGTAACCGCCAAACGAGTCGGAATGTGCTGCCGTAGCATTAGTACCCGTGTAGGTTGCAAACGGCGTATTTACATATCCGGCATAGTGCGAATAGTTCGAATACGAATAAGCGTCAAACATCTCCTCGTATGTAGCTACACGATAACCGACAGGACAAGGGTCGTTGAGTCCCTTTGTGGTGGCACTCCACAAATCGGCCGAGCCACCCACAGGTATCGACAAGAGGTCTATAGCCCAAGTGTGGTAGTAGTCCACGACATCTCCGTGCCACATCGTCATAGGCGAAGCTGCACTCTGCGCCTTATTGTGCGGAGTAGCGGCTGTAAAGAAGCCATTATCGAACTTGAACTCCTTACCGAGATTGGCGTTGATATGAACCTTCTCGGTATTTGTCTTAAAGCCTGTCTTCTCGTAGTTCCAGTTGTTCATATAGTACCCTTTCGATGGTACATTGTAAGCATCGAGGTTGAGTGGTCCAGGCAGAGGATTACTGCGTCCCCACTGGTAGTAGAAGCCGCATGTTGAAGCCGACATCTCGCCCGTCATAGCTGCCACTTCTGCCACAGTCGAAGGGGCCCACTTGGCTCCAAGGTTACGGTCCAAAATATGGATATCCTTATTCTCGCCCAAAATCTGCACCTCGGCATCACTAACCCATATATGCCAGCTCCAAAGCACATTCGTATTCTCGTCGAATGCAGCAATGATAGCACTTCCATTGTCGTTACCACCGTGTGTCGTAAAGCAGAACTTGCCCGCCTCGGCATCGTAGTAGTAGTTCGAGATAATACGGCTCTTGCTCGTTGTCCACAACACATCGACCTTTGCTATACCCTCAACCGTTGTTCCATCAACACGCTTCATAGGGAACGAGTACTTGCCACCCTTCGCAGCCGATACCATGTAGCAGTTCGAAGCCGCCTCTGCCGCCAAGTCGATATGTCCCGATGTGATTGGCTGACCAAGCACACAAGCCGTCATTGGTGCAATGTGGCGCACCTGCAGGTTGCGGTGATTTGTCATATCGTGTGTGAAACTTGCATCGGCTGTGGTTGCCGTGAGTCGCAAGTCGTAGTAGGTTGCCGCAGGCAACACGAAGTAGAACGATGTAGCCTCGCTCTCGGAGAGCTGCACGCCCTCACCCAAGTCGAGCGTTACCGAGTGTGAGCACTCGCCCAACGATGCATCAAGTGCAAATATCGGAGTCTCGGCCGAAGCATCAACGCGGCCCGTTCCTGCAAGATAGAGGCTCTCGCTATCGAGCGCCAACGAGGTGAGAAGCTGTGTGCCTTTGAGTTTGAACTCCAATACACCACAAGTGTTCACGAACTTCAGACAGCCTTCGTCATTCGGCTTGCCGACCATAATGGCCGTATTGGTTGCAAAGACGCTCTCCGAAACATATTTCTGCACTGTAGGCAACACGGTTGTAACCACCGTGCCACTCATCTTCGCATCCGCCGAGTATGGATAGTAGGCGCAAGTGATATCCCCTACAACGCCCTCTCTCGAATACCAAAATGCGGCCGAGGTCTTGCCTATGCCATCGTCATCAACAACGCCCTGCACATTGGCCGTACCAAGTTCGCTGTTTATTCCGATAACATCATCTGCGCTCCAACGAATGTAGCGATCCTCATCGCTATCAACCAACGATGTACGGGACTCCACGGAGTTATCTATCTGTGTCGATACCGATACAAGTTCGCCACCGACAACCTCGTTGCCACTATCCCCGATTGTAGCATCAGTCACACACGAGGTCATAGCAAACATCAAAAGTAAAAGAACTATATTTTTCATATCTTATCCTCCTTATAACGATTAGAAATCCTCCTCCGGATCCTTAATTTCAGGTTGGTCAATATCTGTATCGCTGGCATTCATATCACTCTGTCCCTGCGTAATAGTCACGCTACGGGTATCCAACTCCTGCTCCGAAGCATCTACAAGAGTGAGTCGCAATATAGCTGTACGCTGTGGGTCCTTATTCACCTTTGGTGATGCAATAAAGCTCTCCATACCCTCCGAGATACGACAGTTACGCAACCAGGTCACCTCTGCTCCCGCCTCATCGGTCAAGGTGTAAACAACCTTGTAGTCGGGATACATCGTAGGTACAAAGTTTACATTCAGAGGTATCGTCACCAATATCTCTCCATTCGGGTCAGCCTCATACTCGGTAGGAACAACACCAAATGCTGCCGACTGCGCACTCTGCTGCACGGTCAAAGTTGCCGTTACATCAACATCGCCCAGCACCGTAGCAACCGGAAAGACAATCTTAACGACTGCAGTACGCTCCACCGTTGTAGCATTCTCGGCAACATCAAAGCTCACATTATCTGCCGCTACCGCAACATTGTTAATCCAGCCTGCAGCCTCCTCGTCGCCATACAACACCTCGGCAAAGCCTGTTGTCAGGTTTGCCTCCGGAACATTCGTATCGGCAGCAACGGTTATAGACTTGGAAGGTGAGAGCATCTTCAACACCATCAAATCAAGGTTGTAATAGATGTCGTTTCCTACGCCCTTGGCCTGCGCCACAAGCACTCTCTTACTCTCGGCTCCCGAACGCACGATAATCTCGACCATACGGGAGAGGTCGGTATTGGCATCATACTCAATATCTATCTGAGTCTGTCCCTCACCACTCATCTGCGAGAGATGCAACCAGCTCGCCTCATGCGAGAGCTCGATGGTCCAACTCGATGTCGAATAGATCATAAAGTATAATTTACCCGCTTTTTTTGACAGATGAAATTCGTCACGGCTCACAGCAAGCGATGTGGTCATCTCAAATGGTTTCTGACAACCAAATGCAGCCACACAGCAGATGGCAAGGAGCATCGTGCGAAGCATCTTATATATCTTTGTATTCATATTCTGATCGTTTTAGAGTTTACATTCCGTACTGATTGTAAGCCTTATTATCGAGTGCTCCACCCGAGTATATAACCTGCCTGTCAGGTATCGGCATATATTCGTGGCAAGGACGAATATACTGCTGCAACTTGGTGTTATCGTTCTTGGCTACAGTCTCCTCGTACCATATACCCCAACGCACCAAGTCGTACTTACGCTGGAACTCTCCAACCAACTCTCTTGCGCGCTCGTTTCTAATCTCCTCGAACAACTTACGGTCATTTTTGAAGGTGTAGTTGTTCATCTTTGCACGATTACGCACCATATTGAGATACTTCACCGAGTTGGTGTAGTCCTGCTTGAAGTAGTAGCACTCGGCCATGATAAGCACAGCATCGGCATAGCGGAAGACCTTGTAGTTGTTGTGATCTCGTGTCGAGAACATATTTGGACACCAGAACTTCTCGCCCATCCAAGGACGGGTGCTAACACTATTAAACTCCTTGCCCGTGCGTGCAGGATAACGCCAAGCCATATTAACTTCGGCACGATAGTCGTCACTGCCATCGGTCTGAAGACCTACGCAGAGAGCCAATGTCGGGTGCATGTGAGCCCATGTCGTCATCTCTGGGTCGAAGATATCTATCTCCACACCATCCCAAGTAGCGTGCTTGACACCATTCTCATCGGTCGTCAGTTTCTTCTTACCAGGATTGCAAGCTGCTGCCAAGTTCGAGTAGTACTGCAAGCCGCCCGACTCGTATGTGTGCTGTATCTCGAAGATCGACTCCGGAGTATTCTTATAACGGAACATCACATCGTCATACGAATATTGTCCCAAATCGCCATATATCGCCTCCAACTCATTACAAGCCGTAAGTGCAACATCATACCAGTAGGTTGGCTCGTGCTCGGTATCCTGCACCGCCTGCCACATTGCCATCTTTGCTACGAGCATCATCGCCATAGGGGCTCCTGCACGATTACCCTTAATCTCGGAGGTGCGACGATAGAAGGTCTCGTAGCCACTCTGACCGACAAACTCATCGTCGGTCTCCTTCATCTTCACCAAATAGTCGTTCAACTCGTTGATAAGGTAGCTACGAGTATCCACGGCCGACATACGAGGCAACTTGGCTATACGGTTCATCGCCTCATCAGTATCTACTGCCTCGGTATAGAACGGAACATCTCCGAAGGTCGAGGTCAGCAAATAGTAGTAGAAAGCACGCATTATGGCCGTCTCGGACATAAAGCGAAGGCGTGACACCTCTTTGATAGGTGCCTTTTCCAGATTTTTGAGAACGCCGTTGGCATACATCACCATCTGGTATGAGTATTGCCATATCGTAGCACTAAATCCCGGCATTGCAGGCGAGATCATCAAATGCGCAAAATCGACGGTCGAGCTCGAACCATAGTAGAGAAGGTCGGTATGAGCATCGGTCATAATCTGCATCTGGTAGCTGAAGAGTCCGTTGAGTCGGTAGTAAACCGAATTTACGGCCTTCTCGCACTGTGCATCGTCTTTGTAAAAGTCGGTATCGTTGATGAAGTCTTCTGGGTCCTCCTGCAACGAACATGCGCTAAACGAGAGGCCAAGAAGTGCCACAACGAACATAAGTATATATCTCTTCATATTTTTCATAGTTGTACCCCTCCTAATATCTGATTTGAACATTGAATGTTATGGTACGAGGTTTTGGGTATGCACCCAAATCCACACGACGCAATGTAGATTCCCCACTCTCGGTCGATACATCTGGGTCAAAACCGTTATATTTCGACCACAAGAAGAGGTTTTCACCATTCACTCCAATTGTTATATCACGCAAAGCCTTGGTCTTCTTGCGGAGGTCAAAGCGGTACGAGATACTCACAGTCTTAAGACGGATATACGAAGCATCGTGTATCTGTAGCGTACTTGGCACATGGGCCATAACCGAACCCGCAGCCGGAAGATTTGACTCCGGATTGCGTACCGGATGCCAAGCATCCATCATATAGCGATACTGGTTCGTGTAGCGTGAACCCGCCATATAGAACTCCGAGAAGTTGTAAATCTTACCGCCATACGAGTAGGTGAAATAGACTCCTATTCTCAAACCGTAGATATTAAAGGTATTCTGCAAACCTCCATAGAAGTGAGGGTCGGCATTACCGAGGTATATAAGGTCATTATCGTCGAGGATACCATCGTGGTTCTGATCGACATAGCGAGGATAACCGAGTGTCGGAGCCACGGTCGAGACATAGGCTCCCGTAATCTTATTACGGTCAATCTCGCCCTGGTTGTGCCATACACCGGCGTACTCATAGCCCCACAAAGCATTCAGCGGGCGACCCTTGACATAGCCATACATCATTGCTCCATCATTACCCGGTGACTTAGAGACCTCTACTCTATCACCTGAGCCTATATCCTCAACCATCTGCACATTGTGCGATATGGTAAAGTCTGTTGTCCAGGTGAAGTTACGCTTGGTGATATTGCGGCTGTTGATTGTCAGCTCGACACCCCTATTTGAGGTTTTACCGACATTCTCCAAGTAGCTTGTAAAACCTGTCTGGTAGGCCTTCTGTACATAGAGCAACAGGTCGGAGGTGTAGGACAAATATCCCTCCAGAGTAAATCTGAGTCTATTCTTGCAGAATGCCATATCGAGAGCCACATTATAGAGGTCTGTAGTCTCCCAAGTAAGGTTGTTCGAGGCTATTCGGGATGGATAGTAGAATGTAGACTGCTCGCCATCGAAGATGTAGCCACCTGTCGAAGAGTCGAACTTGGCCAACGAACGATATGGCGAAATCGCATTGTTACCCGTGCGACCAGCACTCAAACGGAGTGCCAACTCATCAACACGGCGTGCCGACTTGAGCCAACTCTCGTTCGAGAGTACCCACTTGAAGGCTCCCGAAGGGAAGAAGCCCCACTTCTTATTCTTGGCGAAGTTCGATGCCGCATCACCTCGTGCCGTAAATGTAAAGTAGTAGCGTTTCTTGTAGTTGTAGTTCACACGGCCGAATGCTGACATTCGAGATATCTTCGTGCGCCACGACGATACAGTATAGTTCTCCTTCGATGCCACACCACTCAAATCGTTCCACTTAACCTCATCGACCAACAGACCCTTTGCCGTTACGGACATCTCGTTTGTCAGACGATAGTAGCTCGAGAAACCCGCCATTGCATCAAAGTTGTGACCACCCTTAAAGTTCTTCTTATAGGAGATGGTATTATCCGATGTGAGCTGTCGGTTGTTGTTCTCCACACGATACGCCTCACCGCCATCGCCCTCGTTCTTTGTAGGGAGCACCGATGGATAGTAGCGATAACGATGTGAGTGCCACAAGTAGTAGGAGTTCTGGCTCTTAATTGTCAATCCCTTCACCGGCTTGAACTCGAAGGTCAAAGTGTTGCGTGAGGAGAAAGACTCGCGAAAATCCTCGTTGAGTTTAATCTTGAGGTATGGGTTATTGAAGCGATAGCCCGTCTCGTAGATATCATTCTCGTAGTCATCAATCTTCAACAATGGGTTCAAATATACGGCCGCTGACGAGTAGCTAGTACCACCAATACCAGCCTTGGCGTACATATCTTTTCGATATGTTGAGTTGGTATTGAACGAGAGACTAAACCACTTTGTGAATTTGTGACCGATATTAAAACGCCCATAGAGCTGTTGCTTGCCCGTATCCTTCACGATACCACCGACATCTGTGTAGGAGAGTGAGCCCAGGTAGTTTGTCTTCTTGGTACGGCCCGACATCGACAACCAATAGTTCTGATATGCAGCCGTACGGGTGATAGCGTCAATCCAGTTTGTTCCCTCGCCATTTGACTTAGGGTCCTTATAGCGGCCCGATGGTATCACCGATGGGTCGTAGCCATTGGCATACTCGGTATATTCGTTACGATACTGCGAGAACTCGACACCATTCATCGTATCGAGGTTGCGAGGCAACTGCGAAAAACCGGCCTTCGCACCAAAGGTTATACTTGGTTTGGTGTTGGTAATATTCGGCTCGCCCTTCTTCGTGGTGATAATGATAACACCATTTGCACCCTGCGCACCATAAATTGCGGTCGAAGAGGCATCCTTCAATACCGATATCGACTCGATATCCGCAGGGTTGACATCACCCATATCCGACACCGCATCCATCACGCCATCAACCACAATAAGAGGCTCATTCGACGCTGTAATAGATCGGGTACCACGAATACGGATTGAGGTTGTAGCCGTAGGGTCTCCCGAGGTGGACATAATATCCGCACCCGCAATACGGCCCTGCAATGCCTGGTCAACGGAGGATACCGATGACTCCTGCACATCCGTCATCTTGACATTTGTCACCGAACCCGTCAGGTCCGACTTCTTGGTCTCGCCAAAGCCGATAACCACGACCTCATCCACCTTCTGTGTATCGGTTTGCAGGCGAACATCGATCGTGGTCTTTACTCCGACCTTAATCTTTTGTGTCGCAAAACCGAGATACTCAAATTCGAGAATACTCTCTGGTGAAGGAACGGTTATAGAGTAGGCACCATTCATATCGGTTGATACTCCATTTGAGGTTCCCGACACCACTACCGTAGCACCAATCAGCGGTGCTCCTTGTGCATCCATGACCCTACCTTTGACAGTCACACGCTGTGCAGAGGCGACACCGACACTCATTATCAGCAACGCCAGCAACACTGTGCGCCTTGCAAGGCGAGCAACAGAGGCTACTTGTTGTAGAAATTGTCCCATTTATATATGTTTTTGTTGTTATACTCTTCTAATCCATGCACTCGACAATCTACTCTGCCGCTTGTGCCGTAAATTTGGCTATAACATTGCCCCACACATCTTTAGCCTCAACTGTCACAACAGCGGTAGGGTCTGCAGGTGTATAACGCCAGCAGTGGGTACGGCCATTTGTCGGGGTCTGCCAATTTGCCTTACGCAAACGATCGCCATACTCGAACTCCTCGTTGAGCGAACGCTCGTAGTAGTCCCAGTACCAATCACGATAGGCAAGGTCATAGCAACGGTTATCCACATTACCCGTACCTCCCGTACTCTCGGTGAAGGTACAGGTATAGGCACCCCAGATATTCACGATTATAGCAGGTTTGTCACGATAGTGGCTCTCCTCGATATCTCGAGCGTGGCTCCACTTCTTACCTGTAGAAGATTTTATAGGATAATGCCACTTATTGTGAACATTGTCATATACTCGGTAGGTCAGACCCTTCTCGTGAGCTTCACCCCAAGGCACAAAATCACGCTTAATACGCTCCCCTCCAAAGTGGAACGCCTCGACACAACCCGGAGAGCCCTCAACACACCACGAGGTGTACCATGCCGTACCTGCTGTCGAAGGGTGTACAATCTCGATACACTCCTTGCCATTATGCTCGACACGAATAGTTGTATCTCCGTGCGAGTGGCCCGACAATACGAGCATCTCAAAGCCCTTGAAGGCTTTTATCAAGCGGTCGGCACGCAACATTCGGCTACCGCCATTGCCCTTGTGGAGTGGATTATGAACACACAACACTATGCGGTCGTACTTTTTGGCATCGAGCAGGTCTATATCCTTCTCCATCCACGACATCTGCTGCTCGCAAACACGATACTGATAACCACTCGTTGCACCCTCATAGCTATTGCAGCCCGAGTCCTTGGTCAATACGAAGGTGTTATCTATAACGATATAGTGCTCACGGCCAATATCGAACGAGTAGTATGCCGGGCCCACCATCTTCATAAAGTTGGCACGCGACTGATATACGGTACTCTCATCGAAGACCGTTCCCTTTGGTGATGGGTTGTGGTCGTGGTTACCGAGTGCGCTGAATACGGGAGTACCGATATTCATATCACGGATATAGTCATCGAGTCCATATCCTCTGCGGCCATCACGACGACGCTCCGGCCAACCGCCCGGCTGTGTCATATCGCCCAGATGCACAATATAGCAAGGTTTACCCTTGGCCTTTTGCTCGTCGATGTAGCTCTTCACGACAGGTATAAGCTGCGTATTGAAGCGCTCCACATCACGATGACTGCTTCGAGTACCACCTCCCAGAACATGCGAGTCAGCAAAGGTCAAGACCACATAGTTCGACTGATCCACCTTCGATAGTGTGAAGTCGAAGCTTTGTTTGTTTGAGCCGCTACGATCAAGACGATGGAAAAATTGTGGCACAGCACCCTCGCAAGGCACCTCGTAGCCCGAAGGTACCGTAATCTGCACAAAGTGCGAGTAGTCCAAGTTCGAAGAGAGGCTATATTCGCCTGCCTCATTTGTCTTCGTGAAGACATTGCCATCTGTCACCGTAACACCGGCCACGCCCTTGCCATCGCACAAGACACGACCCGTGATGGTCGCACGCTTTGCCGAAGCCGAGAACGAAACCAACACTACTGCAACAAGTGTCAATACCGACATTCTCGAAAAAAATCTGTTTTTCATCTCTGTTTAATAATTTTATGGTTTTATTCGTATATTATCTCTTCGCTACTGTGCCTGAAGCGTCAAACGCTCCTTGTTTCCATAGTGGTCATAGAGGTCCACTACAACCGTAGGTGACGAGGCTACAACCTTCCATATATGGTAGCTCGACTTGCCCGGTTGTTGCCAATCGGGGCCATTAGGGTATTTGCTGTTACATATTATGGAGTTACGATCGTCGGACTCCAACGAACGCCAGAACCAATCACGGTACTTCAAATCGTAGTAGCCCTTCGACACCACGCCTCCACTCACAACATCGCATCGCACCTTTCCCCACGCATTTATCATCACGGCAGGGAGGTTCATATCTAATTTATCGCTTTCGTACTTTTTGGCTACGCCCGTACCCTCGGTTATAGGATAGGTGTAGCTGTGTTCGCCATTGTCGTAGAGCGAATACTTCTCGTTTTCGTTCTCGCCAAAAGGCACATACTCTCGCATGGTGCTGTATCCATCCTTGAAGCGGTAGGCGCAAAATGCCGCAGGCGTACCCTCGATATTTCGCAGATTAAACCAAGCGACACCCGCCAACGATGGGTGTATAAACTCCACGATACGCTTGCCCTTTGGTGTTGTCGAAGTCGCAGTTCTATCGAGGTGAGAGTGTCCGATAAGAATTGTCAAATCGTAGTCTTTCAATATATCGACAACCTCGTTTGCTGTCTCCGAAGCTATCTTGAGGCTTGAATTAAATATCGCAGCGTGCATTGCAATCACCACACCCTTGATTTTGGTGCGGTCCACCGCCTCGATATCACGGCGCAGCCAGGCCAACTGATAAGGGTCTATCTTATTGCTCGTATAGGATGTTTCGTGCTTATTGACAAAGATGTTATCAAGCACGACATAGTGTTCTGTTCCGATGTTGAACGAGTAGTATGCCGGGCCCAAAGCCGCACGGAACGAACGGCGTGAAAGGTGTTGATTATACTCGTCGTATGACGACAGCCCCACGCCCGAGCAGTTGTCGTGGTCGTGGTTACCAATTGCGCTATACATCATAAAATCTATGCCCGCAGCCGTATCGTCACGATAGTTGGCCAAGGTGTAGCGGCTCCACGAGCCTGCCTGTGTCATATCACCGAGCGCAATGCCATAGACCGGTCCGGGGCAGCTATCTGCATAGCTTTGGAACTTCGGCAAAAACAGATTATTGTAGTACTCGCGGTCGTTTGTTGATGCCGCAACGGGTCCCGCCTCATTTGCTGCAAGGACATGCGAGTCGGCTATTGCCAACAGCGTATAATCTGTTTGATCGACCTCTTTGAGGGTAAAGTTGAAGATTTGCACCCCGTCAATATTCTCCGTATGGCGGTAAAAATCGGGGCCGAGGCCATTTCGCTCTGTCGTTTCGTAGCCCGAAGGCACCGAAATAAACACCTCGGGAGTGCGATTTAGGTGTGGTGTGCAGAGCCAATAGCGGCCATTGCTGTCGGTCTTGGTGACCGAGACACCATCAGATACAGCAACACCTGCAACGCCTTTGCCATCGCAGGTCACTGTTCCCATAATGTTACAATCCTCCTTTTCGTAGAGGGCACCGTTGTCGGCTGTACCTCCGTCAATGGAGGTACAACCAACGGCGACTAACATCACTAACAAAAAAAACTTCAACTTCATATATTTACCTTTGTAAATAATGAACAACTTGAAAAAATCATCATCCGAGACTCCGATAATCTCACCGTGAGCCTCACTCATCTACCTCGCCTTGAGCGTTCCTGTAGCGACAACCTGTCCGAGGTTGTTCTTTGCCGTAAAGGTTATTGTTGCATCGGGGTCTGCCGGGATATATCGCCAATTATGGCGACCAGCTCGTGATGGGTACTGCCACTCTGCATCACCCAAGCCATTTGTTGAGCTACCCTTCTGGATACTGTTTCGATATGCATCATCATCCAAATTCAACGACTCGAAATACCAGTTACGGTAGTCCAAATCATAGACATACGGCTCTCCCGAGTGTAATGCGCCATAAGTTGTACCTGTGCCACCAGTACTCTCGGTGAAGGTGCATTTATATCCGTTCCAAACAGTTACCATCACAGCCGGTGTTGTGTCTGCCACCTCATTCGATGGGAGCTGTTTCGTAGCACTACTTGCAGTGAATGGTCCGCCATTGTGTGTAGCGTCGTAGATGCGGCAAGTCAAACCCTCGTTTGCGCCATAAGGCACATACTCACGATTTGTCGGGCTGCCGTTGCTGAAGTTGTATGCCACGAACGAGCCAGGTGTACCCTCGCAGCAGCTATCCGTAAACCAGGCTGCACCTGCCAACGATGGGTGGAGGTACTCGATAAGCTTCTTGCCCGACGACATCTTGTTAGTCCACTCGAATGTACGATCCACATGCGAGTGTCCCGCCATAATCGTAAGCGGATACTCCTGGAAGATGTCGATAAACTCCTGTGTCGAGATAATATTCTGCTCGGGAGTTGCGCTATTGCTAAATATGGTATAAGATCCTCCGTGGCCGAATATAGGGACATGCACGAGCAACACAATGCCCTTAATCTTGCTCTTGTCGATGGCGGCAACATCCTTGCGGAGCCACGCAAGCTGCTTCGAGTCGAGCGCATAGGTGTAGTTACCCTCTGTTCTGAAAGTGAAGACATCATCGAGGGCAATATAGTGCTCCGTGCCGATGTTGAACGAGTAGTATGCCGGTCCGACATGCTCGCAGAAGCTCTTTCGTGCGAGGTGCTGTGTGTCGTCGGTATAGTCCACGCCACCGTTTGTATTGTTGCAGTGGTCGTGGTCGTGGTTACCTATAACATTGAATATTGTGCAGTTTGGCGACGGTGTGTCGGCCACATAGTTTGCGAGCGAGTAACGCCCCCAGCTACCTGCTTGTGTCATATCGCCGAGATGCACGCCATAAACTCTGCCACTGCACGAGGCGGCATACGAGTCCCACTTTGGCATAACCGTGCCTGTATAGGTCGCTCTATCTTCGGTGCTGCCGTTACGAGCTGCCGTGGCGGTAGCACCCAAGACATGCGAATCGGCCATAACCATCAATGTATAACCCGTTTGATTGACCTCGGTCAGTTCAAAGTTGTGAATTTGTTGCGTAGAGGCCGAAGCATCGACCTTTGAGAAGAAAGCTTGCGAATGGTTTATTTTCGAAGCCATTTCGTAGCCCGAAGGGATAGAAATCGAGATATGCGAAGCCGTTGCGATATCGGTTGGGAGGGCATATCGTCCGAGGATATCGGTCTTTGTAATATTTACGCCATCGGTCACCACAACGCCGGAAACGGCTTTGCCGTTGCAGGCAACTTTGCCTGCAACGGTAGCCGAAGCGTTCTCGGTGTCCGCAAGAGTTGTCTTGCGGACCTCGATGTTGTCAATATAGAATGTTGTTGTGTTTGTACCACTTGTCTTATCAGCAGAGAAGCGCAAGTAGTTTGCCTTTGTTGCATCCTTGATGTAGACACGCACACGCGACCACTCTGTTGTCGAGAACTTGGTAACAGGGAGGTGATAGCGTGTTGTCGACGCAGCTGTCCACTCGATAGGATTGTCCTCAGCGTCGGTCTTTGCTACAACATTGCCGGCCTCGTCAATAAACTCCATGCCGACAATACTACCGTCACCACCACCATTAAGCTGAACATAGATATTATTGCAATCGGTCTTGCCCGATGCCAACTTCACACATACATCACCACCAACGATATCGTATGTTAGAACCAAGTCGGATGTCTCATCGCCAAGATTTGTAAATCGTGGAGTAAGCACAATACCCACAACTTGCTCTGCAGCAGAATAATAAGCGCTACGCACAGCCTTTTCGCAACCTACAGATATATATCCGAGGTGCTCAATGCTACGAGAGATCCACCAATCCCACAAACCACGAGTCTTGATAAGCTCCTCGGTAGCAACAAGTGCCTCTTTATTCTTCACATTTTCCATGCTAAAGGCAGCAGTATTGCCTGGCTCGCTAGACCATTTTGAATACTGGATACCTGGAGTAGTTACCACAACAGAATTTCCTGCATAGTCGGTTTGCGAAGTATTAGCGTCTGTATAGAAAAGAGCTAAGCTCAAGCCCAAATCGCTATGGTCGCAGACCTTACCACTGGTTCTTTTATTACTCTTTGCAGTAGGAGTACGACCACGGCTCATACCAGTGGTACCACTCTTACGATATGTCACGATATCGCTACCATATACGCAAACATCGAAGTTCTCGGCAAATACCAAGTCCTCGGCTGGAGCGTAAGTGATAGGCTGCATCTCGGTAATCTTGTTTACAGATACGGTAGTCGAGCCGGTTGTCTTATAGACAGCATTGAGGTTGTCGTTATCCGAAATCGAAACAGTAAAGCCGTTAGCATACTCACGAGGCGAGAGAACCAAGTAGAAATCTGTACCATCCTCGCTCAACTGCACACCCTTACCAGTTGTATCGTTGCACAACAAAGTCAAGTACTTGTGCAATGCTGTTCCTGAACCTGTCTTGATGTACGAAACATCAGCGTTAAATGGCTTCACCTCACTACCTGTTGAGGTACATACATTGCAGTAGCCCGACATAGCGTAACTACGACTTGCACCCAAATTAACATCTGTACATCTATTGTCGTAGATCATAATGCTACGCACCTCGGCTGTACCCTTAACGGTAAGCTTCAACACACCCATCATCGCCTTGAAGGTCAAATCTGTAGCACCCTCCGAAGCATCGAGGTACGAGAAGAGTGGCATAGCGTTCTTACCAAACGAGTTCTCCTGATATACCTGCGAAGTCGAGTGGATATACTGTGCCTCATTACCTACCCAATAAGGATCGGTTGCATCAGCAGGGAAAGTAGCGTGGTAAATCTTATCTGCTGCTGCAGGTGCATCAACATAAAGACCTACACCATCGCTCTGCACAGCGCAGTGAGTTCCGTTAATACTGATAACATCACCCTCCTCGAGCGAAATATTTACGCCATCAAGTGTAGCACGAGAAGTAGTAACACCAAGACGAACAGTCTCGCCTGTGTTCTCTACAACTCCGCCATCTACATAGTCGTTGGTCAAATCCTTTGTACAACCAACAGCAAGCATCATAGCAGATGCCGCAATAATCATTGATATCTTTTTCATAGCATCTGTTGTTTATTAGTTCCACACATTTGTATCGGTGGTTGTGCCCTCGATTGGAGCAACCGAAACACCGCTTGTAATCTTCACGCAGCGAACAGGAAGTGCCGAGTCAAGCGACAGCGTGTGTGCAGGCTCATACATATTGCCACAATGGTTCATCATTACAACCGGAGCAATTGGGTAGCGACCCTCACCAAAATCTACGGTCTGTTCAGACATAAATGAAACCACATTGCGTTGTGCATTAGCAGCACCATGATTTGCGGCATTCTTATACTCGTAACCGGCCTTTGGTACACCCCAAAGCAGAGCGTAGTTGGCCTTATTCTGACCACCAGTGCTATAACCGGCAAGAACCAAACGACCTGCATAACCGCCACTTGAGCCTCTACTTACATTTGCTGTTGGAGCACCTGCATTACCCAAACGGTAGCCTGCATTAGGAACCCATACAAACTGCTCCTCGCTCTCTACATAGCCACCAAACTCCTTTGCAAAGTTTACATCGCTCTGGTCATCAACATATTTAGCAGCACTAATCCACCTGCCATTATCGACATCGTAGTGACGATAAATTAGGTGGGTATCATTACCCGATACAGGATAGCGGAACTGCTTAATCAACTCGTCGTGAGTTGCTACACGGTAACCCGCAGGACAAGGGTCATTTGCACCCTTCTTGTCATAAGCCCAAGTAGCATCGCTACCACCACGAGGGTCATTCAAATCCGAAGCCCAGCTATAGTAGGTAGTCTCCGTTGTACCATGGGTCATAGCCATCACGCAAGAGTACGAATCAGCCAAAGTGACAACTCCACGGTTATTGAAGAACTGTGTGTTGTAGATATACTTGTAGATAACAACATCCTGAGTATTACCCTCGAACGAGTTGGTAATCTCACAACCATTTTCGTTTTGATACGAGCCATCCAAGCTCTTTGGACCTGGGAATGGCTTAAGGCCACCCCACTGGTAGTAGAAACCGCAGCTACTTGCAGCCTGCTCGCCAGTCATTGCAATAACCTCACTCTCCGACTTTGGAGCCCACATAGCACCCAAGTTACGGTCGAGCATTGTCACGGCAGGAGTACCGTATGTTACATCCTGTGCATCTGTAACCCAAATATGCCAGAATTTAGCAACATTGTTGTATTTTTTATTGTTGATACCCCAACCAAGAACTGCACTACCATTACCCTTGCCACCGGCAACTGTAAAGTAGATCTTCTTATCAACCTTGTTGAAGCAAATATTCTTAATCATATCCGACTGGGTCTCCCATACTGGGAATGCAATATAAGAGCCACCGGAGGCTGCTGCGTCCTTCAACATCTGACAGTCGATGCAGAAGTTACGATCACTCTCCGAAGGGGCAATCATATAGCAGTTTGACAAGCCCTGAGTTGCTGTAAGATCTGTAGCATTCTCGAATGATACAGGAAGTGTTGTCAAGTCGATAGTAGCAAATGGCTGAACAACATTACGCTTAAAGGTATGAGCCTTCTTCGAAACTATACGAGGCGTAATATCGCCACCTGCTGCATTAGAGTCGTAACGAACGATAATCGAAAGGTCGCCAGCCTCGTGAGCCATATCTGCTTGGCCTTTCAAATCTGGTCCATAGCGCAAAGGCATAGCGATATAGAACTTAACAACCTCACCCTCAGTCAAATATATATAAGGATTAGGACCCTGGAACATAGCATAGCCATGTTGAGCATTGGATTTAGCATCCCAATATTTGCTATATACACCAAACTTTGGCTCGTCGGCATTAAAATCAATAAATCCATAATTTGAACGGAGCGTATAGTCACGGCTTGCAAGCGACAATGCCCACAATGCACCACCATCGCCCTTCAACTTAATCTCGGCAATACCCATTGTATTGCGCAACACAAGGCTGCCATTAGCATCCGGCTTACCAACATAGATCAACTTACCTACCAACTCCTCAAGCGAAGCTGCGGTCCACGCCTGAATATTATAGCCGTCAGTATTATTGGCTGTACCCGAACCCAAACGGAATTCATTAGCTTCGGCACTATTTACACGACCTTCACCCATCAGATAAGCATAAACCAAAGTCTCACCCTCAGCGAAACCTGTAAAGGTCAAAGTTGCACCGGCATCGAGTCGCTGACCAATAATTGCATCATCGACACCCTCGGTAAGGGTATAGGTCACATTGCTGTCAGCCGAACCTACGGCAACAATCTTGTCACCTGCCTCCCAAACAAAGGCGTTACCACTCTCACCACCAAGGGTAATACGAGTACCGTCTGCATTAACAGGCGACTCCACAGTCACATTGACTGTAATACTCTCGGTACCGCCACCAGCGATACCCTCGTCATTTGTTGGGTCTTGAACACAACCCGGAAGAGCCAGCATCAACGCTGCCAATCCCAATCCAAAAATCTTTTTCATAGTTTTGTCAGTGTTTTTTGCTAAAACTCCTCCTCTTCTGCCCACGTAAGCGACTCCGCAAAGCCCGCCTCGCACTGAACATCAACAACATATACAGACGGTGCCTGATATGCGTTGCGCTCCTCAAAAAGATTTGTTTTGAACATAGTTAATAAATTTAGTTAGTTAATAGAAAAATGTAGAAAAGTGTAAAAATGTAATTGGTTTATATGTTTGTAAAAATTCTCAATCTGTTGGGTCTATTGGTCAAATAATCCCGACGACAATGCGCCACATATACAACAATGTCGAGAGCCTCCGCCATGCAACGACAAATTCTCCCGACAACTATGAAAACAAAAAACTGCTATCTTCGGCCTCTCGATGCCAAAAACAGCAGAATTCACAAGTATGTAACTTGCTGATATACAGTGTGTTATACCCCCCCCCGTAGATATTTTCAACCTCTGTTACAGAGATTGGGGCGAGGGCGAAAAGTGCAGACACAACGAAACCGCTGACACGAGACACCGCATCAACGATTTTGCCATTCAACGCAATCGCCAACTGATTAACAGTTTTATGATTTTGCATACAATCTTACACTTTCCTTTTGCAAAGATATAATTTATTCTGCAAATGACAAATAATTTTTTGTCTTTTTTTTGTTTTTTTTGCAAAACCTAAACGAGAAGAGCGATGAGATGAGAGTGGAGAACTGGCGCAATCTGATAACGGCTAGTAAAGGCCAGTAAGGGCTATTAAGGGCAAGTAAGGGTATAGCGCCTTCTTTACTAGCCGTTACTAGCCCTTACTAACCCTTAATTTACCTGCGCCCCGACAACCCTCAGAGTCCCCACCAACCTAAACCCTCAAGCGCACCCCTAACGACCCTAACGCCTCTAACGACCCTAATTCCCCTGCGCCCCGACAACCCTCAGAGTTCCCACCAACAAAAACAGCTAAAAACTAACAAGATGGGTATCGAAAACGATACCCATCTTGTTAGGGGTAGCCAATCAGAACCATTCCTGCCTAAAATCGCTTATGGTGAGATTATTTTTGTGCGAGGCCAGGCGACAAAACCACAGCATAGTAAGCCTATGTGAGGATTTTGGCGACCGCAGACTCGTGCAAAAAGAACTCACCAGAACGATTTTATTTCAGGGGGCGAAGTATAAAACTAAACTCCACATCCCTATACAACACAAGGTACTCGGCACGAGGAACCGCCTTCCAGCTGTTCACGCAACCCAAGCCCTGCTGCGCAAGGTCTATATTTATATAGGTATTGCCATCGGTGGTGAGGTCCTGGGCAAACTTGCGGTTATTCTTCGACAAGATATCGAACTGCGACTGCTCGTACGGCAGAGCATTCGCCTGGAACAAGTTGTCGCTCACGACCTCAAAGCCACGGCCTGCCGAGTCGGTGACACGCCACCAACGCAACGAACAGTGTGCGCCACACTCCTGCGGACGAGCATACAACGGCCAGAACTGGTCATCAACGCTCTGCTTATACACGCCTACAGGTGCGCCCGAAACACGGTCGATATAGGTCTCGTGAGGGCCTGCGCCATAGAATTCGATGGTGTCAAACGCCTCCGGCATAGCCAATGCCACACCATAGCGCAACATTCCGATAACGGGCTCGGTGCCCTGCTTTGCCTTCAGCTTCTCGTTCACAGCCACAGCTCCATCTATGCCGATAAGGTAGGTCATAGTGACCTCGGCACCGGTCTTGGCGTAGGTGTAGGTTGCCACAGCCTCGACACGACCATCTTTCTCGGCCGAAATCTTAAAGCTCTTTGGCTGCGGAGCATCGGTTCTCCACACAAGCCACGAAGCGTAGAGCTTGGCAGCCATACCACGCTTGGCCTTGCGTACACCGTAGTCATTCTCGGTCATACCACGCGAGAACTCCGGCTTCAACGGGTGCGACAGCAGCTGCGTGCCGTTGTATATGTAGCTCGAGAGGCTTCCCTCCTCGTTAAACTCCAACGAGAAGTTGTTGCCCGAGACCTTGCGGCCATCAACCTTCAACGCATTGACCTTATCGCCCTTCTCCGTAGCCTTTGGCTGCACCGCAGCAAAGACCTTTGCAGAGTCGTAGTTACGCACGACAAATTGGTTGTGGGCAACCTTGTGTCCCGCAGCAAGAAGCGACTCCGAGCGTTTCAGCAAGAAGGATACATTGAGCATAACCTCGCCTTTCAGCGCCTCGACATCGCCCTTGGTGTAGTCGAGTTGATACTCGCTCTTACACTGCGGAGCAATCTCCAAATTCTCAATCACGCCCGACAAGACAGCCTCACCATCAGCGACAAGCTCCCATACAAGGCGCACATTCTGCAACGACTTGAAGAAGAACTCGTTGCGAACTGCAACTCGGCCATCGGCAACATCTACAGCCTCGGCCCATACATCCTGGTATTGGTGTTTAACCTCCCAAGCACCCGGATGTGGAACACGGTTTGGAGCGATGATGCCGTTGCAGCAGAATGTTTCGTCCGATGCATCACGGTCGTTCCAGCAGCCACCATAGCGATAGGTGAGCTTACCATTCTCGTCACGCCAAGCAAGTGCCTGGTCCACAAAGTCCCAGATAAAGCCACCCTGATATGTAGGATACTTACGCACCAAATCCCAATACTCCTTGAAGCCACCGAGCGAGTTACCCATAGCGTGTGCATACTCACACTGTATCAGTGGGCGGTTGTATGGATTTTTGCCCTCGGAGTGCTGAATACAAGCCTCATAGCCTGCGTACATCGGAGCATCGATATCTGTGTTGTGGATACCCTTATTCTTGCCGTACTTGATAACATTTGCCTGCTCGTAAGCCACAGGGCGTGACTTATCGTAGGCCTTAATCCAGTCGTAGCACTTGTGGAAGTTAGGGCCATTACCCGCCTCGTTGCCGAGCGACCAATAGATAATCGAAGGGTGATTGTGGTCACGCAACACCATTCGCTGGTTGCGAACAAGGTGTGCAGCCTCGTAATCACCACGCTTTGCCAAGGTCTTCTCCTTGTAGCCCATACCGTGCGACTCGATATTTGCCTCGTCGCAAACATAGATGCCATACTCATCACAGAGGTCGTACCAGAGTGGCGAGTTAGGATAGTGGCAGGTACGCACAGCATTGACATTCAACTCCTTCATAACCTTGATATCCTCTATCATATCCTCACGAGTCACATAGTAGCCATTATTAGGGTTCATCTCGTGACGATTTACGCCCTTGATAAGTAGAGGTTTGCCATTTACAAGGAGCTGCGCATCCTTAATCTCGACCTTACGGAAGCCGACCTTGAAGGCCGTAGCCTCAACGACCTTCGCCCCATCAAGCACCTCAACAACAAGGCGATAGAGCATTGGTATCTCGGCACTCCACGGCTTAACATTCGCAAAGGTGTAGCTTCGAATAACCTCACCCTTGGCCGTGGTAAGTTCCTCCTTCATCAGCTCGTTCGCTCCATTGTCGAGCAACGACACACGCACACTCTTAACGCCCTTTGTGGCGGTGATATTGAGGTCGAGAGTTCCGGTCTTGTAGTTGTCGGTCAAGCCGGCCACAAACTTCACATCCTCGAGGTGATGCTTGTCACGAGCATAGATGTAGCAGTCACGACCGATACCCGAGAGGCGGAAGAAGTCCTGATCCTCGAGGTACGAGCCATCGCACCAGCGGTGCATCTGCATAGCAAAGAGGTTCTCCGAGCCCACCTTGACGAACTTCGTAATCTCGAACTCCGCCTCGAGCTTGCTATCCTCGCTATAGCCTACATACTTGCCATTCACCCACAACGAGAGGTTCGATGTTGCCGAGCCGATATGCACAAAAATCTGCTTACCACGCCACTCGGCAGGTATCTCAATGTTGCGACGATACGAGCCCACCGAGTTCTGCTCGGTAGGGACATACGGAGGGTTGTTGGCGAAGAACTTGTGCCACGGATATCTCGAATTGGTATAGACCGGATCGCCATAACCATTCAACTCCCACAAGCCCGGCACTGGAATTGTTCCCCAATCCGAGTCGTTAAACTTTGGTGAATAGAAATCTTCGGGTTGAGGGTCCGTAGCATTTGGTGTCCAATAGAACTTCCACACACCGCCTATCGAGCGATAGAGCGACGAAGCCGCAAAGTCGTGCTCATCAACTACCGCCTCACCCTCGGGTGTCACGATAAATGTCGAGCGCATTGGAGCACGGTTCTCCTCAAAGAAGTTTGGATCTTGCCACTTCGGGTCCGAAGCGGCCGTTGCAGCATACCCTACAACGAGAGCTGCAGCAAACAATAGTACTCTTTTCATTTTTCGGTTACTTTTAATATTTGTTTGGTTCTTATTATTTGTTGTCTTACCTCATAGAGTTCATTCGGATGCTCGCCTTGACCAAGGCTATAGCCCTCACACGACTCAACTCTATCTCCTTGTCGGCATGGTGCGGGTTCTGCGACACAAGTCGGATGTAGCCCTCACGCTCCGAGCGCTGGATATACTTCACCGTGACAAACTCCTCGCCCTCGACCTCTATCGAGAGGAGATACATATCGCCCCAGAAGATATTTTCGAGGTCGTGCAACTGCTTGTAAAGCACGATGTCACCACTCTTCAGAAGCGGATACATCGAGTCGCCCGTAACATATATGGCACCATCGCACTTCGGAAGGTTCGGTATGTGTATATAATTTATAGGTGTGAACGATGTCTTCTGCTCAAATAGCGGTACAAGACCCGCTGTAGCCTCTATCGAGTAGAGAGGCACCGACTGCAACGGC
Organism: Rikenellaceae bacterium; assembly: GCA_015059685.1. Taxonomy (GTDB): domain Bacteria; phylum Bacteroidota; class Bacteroidia; order Bacteroidales; family Rikenellaceae; genus Alistipes. The sequence continues at coordinate 70,852 of SUZW01000004.1, forward strand.
ACCGCACCATCGGTACGCAGACGGAACGACGACAAGTTCGGCTCGGCATTGAACATCTCGCCCTTGTTTGTCTCCAACCAATCGGGATTTACATTCAACTCCTGAACCAATATGTTGCGGTTACGAGTCGATAGTCGAGCCTTGCCCGTTTCAATCATTGACAACGCAGTCTTACCCACGCCAAGTCGCTGTGCTAATTGCTCTTGCGTCAAACCAAGAGCCTTGCGTATAAGTTTTACTCTATCTCCCATATATTCTATTCATTTCTTTTTATACAAATTTTGGACTTTTCAAGAACAAATATTCAGTTATTGAATTATATTTGCACTCGCAAAGTTAACAATTTTATTCGATTATTCCAAACAAATTACTTAAAAAGCAAACAGATAGATGAAAAAAAGAGCCATTTACAAGATTTCGAGCGAGGAGTATGCAGCCCTTGCGAAGGAGGTATGCGCAAAGCTTATCTCGCCAAGTTACTTTAGCGGAACAGCGACTATAACAAGTCCGACAGGAGAGGAGACCCTACGGCTAACTGCCTCACTGATAATATATCGCCGCAAACCATCCCATTTCGACCCGCAAGACGAGGGCGACACAATCGAGCATATTGTAGCCGTATGGTGGGACTTTATCTGCGAAGATGACGAGGGTCTGCGTGAAGATGACTTCGATTTCGAGCGCTTCGAAGAGGCGATGCGAGAGATTTAACACCTGTTCAACAAGAATAGTCGATTTTTACTACATTAAGTTCAAAAATTTAATTTTAGACATGACATTTACAGAGTTTGCAACCACAGTATATCCGTTTCTCGAAATAGCAAATTTCCACGCTACATACTATCGTCTGCTCGAGGCCTTTGCCCGAGGCGAGATACGCCGACTTATCGTGACCATGCCCCCACAACACGGCAAGTCGGTCGGAGCCGCCACCCTGCTACCCGCCTATATGCTTGGTCTTGAGCCCGATATGCGCATAGCCATAGCCTCCTACTCGGGCTCTCTCGCCTCGAAATTCAACCGACGAGTGCAACGCATTTTGGATAGCGAAGAGTACGCCACGCTCTTCCCCGAGACGACGATAAAGCGAGGTACAAAGCCCGCAAACTATGTTCGCACAGCCGACGAGGTGGAGATTATAGGGCACGATGGCGTGTTGCTCTCGGTAGGTCGTGAAGGCTCTCTCACGGGCAACCGTGTAGATTGCTTCATCCTCGATGACCTCTACAAGGATGCCATGGAGGCCAACTCCCCGATAATCCGTGAAAACTGCTGGGAGTGGTACACCTCTGTAGTGCGAACACGAATGCACAACGCCTCGCGAGAGCTCATAGTCTTCACACGCTGGCACGAAGAGGATCTTATCGGCACGATAACGAGCAAGGAGCCGTGTCGCAAGTTTCAGAGTTTCAACGACCTCGATAACCTCTCCGAGAACGAGTGGCTGTACCTCAACTTCGAGGCCTTGAAGGCCTCGCCACCCACCGAAATAGACCCACGACAGCTTGGCGAGGCGCTCTGGGAGGAGCGACACTCGGCACTCCTGCTGCAACAGAAGCGACAACTCGACACCCTGCGCTTCGAGTGTATGTATCAGGGTCACCCCTCCTCTCGTGAGGGGCTGCTCTATGGTGACTCCTTCACCGAGTACGACGCCCTGCCACGGGATATTGTGCGCTACGCCAACTACACCGACACGGCCGACACGGGAGATGACTACCTCTGTTCGATATGTTATGCTGTGGATACTGACGGGGTGATATATATCGTCGATGTGGTCTATTCTCGTGAGCCTATGGAGGTTACCGAGCGTGAGGTGGCCGAGATGCTGTGTCGCAACCGCACCCGCATAGCCTTCGTCGAGAGCAACAACGGTGGTCGAGGCTTCGCCCGAGCCGTGCAACGCTACGCCCCCACGACCAAGGTTGAGTGGTTTCACCAAGGGGCAAACAAGGAGGCCCGAATACTCTCGCACTCGGCAACCGTGCAACACCTGCTGCGCTTTCCTCGAGGGTGGCGACAGCGATGGTTTGAGCTCTATTCGCACCTCACAACCTATCGTCGCACCTTCCGTTCAAATCGTTGGCACGATGCGGCCGATGTCCTCACGGGCATCGTCGAGCGTGAGACAGGAAAACAGGAGTTTAAGGCAAAAATTGCGTTTAGAAGTTAGCGAGCAGCAAGCCGTATCCTAAAATCTCGCTACAGGCGCAGCATCGAGCTCCGAGAACTCGCCTGCAAGATATTTGTAGTAGCCCGCAACAGCTATCATAGCGGCATTGTCGGTCGTAAAGCGTCTTTCGGGGATAAAGGTGCGCCATCCTCGCTTCTCACCCTCTGCGGCAATGCGCTCACGCAGCAGCGAGTTGGCAGCCACACCACCACCGATGGTTATATCCTTAATCTTATAGTGCTTGGCCGCCTTCACGAGTCGCTCAACCAAGATATCGACAACGGTATGGAGTATAGAGGCGCACAAATCGGCTTTGCGCTCCTCCACAAAGTTTGGATTTTCGGCCACAGCATCACGCAGCGTATAGAGGAACGAGGTCTTCAAGCCCGAGAACGAAAAGTCAAACTCTCCGATGCGGGGTTTTGCGAACTTGAATGCCGCAGCATCACCCTCCTTGGCCAAAGCGTCAATAACGGGGCCTCCGGGGTAGGGCAAGCCCATAACCTTGGCGCACTTGTCGAGTGCCTCGCCCGCAGCATCGTCGATGGTCGAGCCGACAATCTCCATATCGAATGGTGAATTGACCTTCACAATCTGGGTATGTCCGCCACTCACGAGCAGGCACAAAAACGGAAACTCGGGCTCACGATGCTCCTCCGAGGTTACGACAAAAGGCGAGAGGATATGACCATAGAGGTGATTGACCTCGACAAGAGGTATATTGTTCGCTATAGCCAAACCCTTGGCAAACGATGTGCCCACCATCAACGAGCCGAGCAACCCCGGGCCACGAGTAAAGGCAATAGCATCAACCTTATCTGCCGTAACCCCTGCATCACGCAACGCTGCATCTACCACAGGCACAATATTTTGCTGATGCGCTCGTGAGGCCAATTCGGGTATCACACCACCATAACGCTCATGCACCGCCTGCGAGGCGATGACGCTCGACAGAAGCGTCGTTCCACGCAACACGGCTGCCGAAGTATCGTCACACGAGGACTCTATTCCAAGAATAATTATATTTTCACTCATATTTTTGTCGGTTTATGTTGCTGCTTTCGTAGATTTTCATTATCTTTGTAAGTTATTTATAACTTACGAGGGGCAGACACAGGGCTAACTCCCCGAAAATTAGAACGAAAGCAGTGCGCAAAGTTACAAAAATATTGTTAAGAGTAGTATCCGCAACAATTTTATTGCTGATATTTTTCTCGCTTGCGGTATCGCTGCTGCTTGCTATGCCGTCGGTGCAGAACATCGCTGCAAGCAAAGCCTCGTCGTGGGTAAGCGAGAAGCTCGGTACAAAGGTCTCGATAGGCCACATAACCTACGGATTGCTCAATCGTGTTGCCGTGCGAGACTTCTATGTCGAGGACCTCGATGGCGACACCCTCATCTATGCCGGCAAGGTCAATGCCTTCCTCGGCTCACTTGCAACCCTGCCAAAGTCGCTCACCATAAACCACGGTATTGTCGAGAACGGCAAGTTTATCCTTCGTGAAACAGAGCGAGGCCAGATGAATGTCAAGGAGGTCACGGACCGCATACCTCGAGGTAAAGGCAAACACAAGTTTCGCCTTGATATCCGAGCCATAGATGGCGTGGATATCGACTTCCGCCTCCATCGCACGGTCGATAAGCACAACGACGAAGGTGTAGATTACGCCAACATGCAGCTGCTCGGTATCGACACCCACATCAACGACTTCGCAGTTCAGGGAGGAGCCGTAATGGGAGATGTGGAGAAGATATCGTTTGTGGAGCGTAGCGGCTTCATCTTGGAGAATATGTCGGGACACTTCAGTGTCGATAGAGGCCAAATCGAAGTTCGAGATGCCCGCCTACTGTCAGCATCGAGCGATATAAACCTCAAACACCTTCTGCTCGATGGTGACGGATGGCCCGAATACAAAGATTTCATTAACAAGGTTGCCATCGTGTGTCAAGTCGAAGATAGCCGTGTCTCGACAGACGATGTGGGATACTTTGCCCCTTCGATGTGGGGGTGGCAAACCACAATACACGACGCTACAATCTCGATGGATGGCCCTGTGGCCGACTTCAAGGGAGAGGTCGCACACGCAACATTGGAGGATGGCGGAACACTCGCAGGCTCGGCTCGGGTGCGTGGTCTTATAGATGTTGCCCGCACGAAGTTCGATATCGACATCTCGAAGCTCGATGCCTCGACCGAGGAGATACTCTACCTGCTCAACAACATTGCCCACATATCCCTCTCGGAGAAGGCCGCAGCCTATGTCGGCAACACAAAGCACATCACCGCCTCGGGCGAGTTCCACGGCACGATACACAACTTCTCGGCAAAGGCCGATGCCTCGATGGCGAGTGGTGGCGAGATAGCGTTGGAGTGCTCGATGCAAAACCCGAAAAATAAGCGCAAGGGGCTGCAGGCAAGTATCAAGGCGGACAATGCCGACATTGCAGCGATATTGGGCAAGGAGTTGTTTGGCAACGCAACTTTCAACGCCACCATAGATGCCTCTTTCGGCAACAAGGAGCCTCTGCAACTCAAAGGTAATGGTGTGGTCGAGAACATAGACCTCAACAAGTACGGCTACCAAAACATCTCCCTGATGGCAGATATAGATGGTGAGCGTATCGTGGGTTCACTACACTCTATGGATAAGTCACTCGAGATGGAGGCGCAAGCCATTTTGGAGTTTCCGAAAGAGGGTGAGCCGATATACGATGCCGTGGTTTCGATAGCCCATGCCGACCTCCACGCCATGAATATAAATCGTCGTGACTCGATAGCTGTACTCAAGGGCGATATCGGTCTTTCGGCACACGGCTCGACCTTAGATAAGCTCAACGGCGTATTGCGTATTGCCGATGCCGAGTACGACTCCACTAACGGCAACTGCGAGGCCGACCTCGTCGAGCTCTCGATACAGAGCGATGAGGATGCCCGTACCGTAACGCTGTCGTCGGACTTTGCAGATGCTATATTTGAGAGCCGCACGGCTTATAAGGATGTGCTATACTACCTGAAAGACCTCGCTGTGCAGTACGCCCCACTGCTCTACGACGAGGCTGCCCGAAAGAATATCGACACCCATGTTGCCGAGATTGGCAACGAGGTGGCGATACTCTCCTTCACGACTAAAGATATAGACCCTCTGCTCGACTGCATAACCGATGGCTTGGAGATGGCCGAGGGGTCGAAGGTGGAGATGCTCGTGAGCCCTTCGGAAAACCGCTTCCTGATGAGGGCGTCATCGCAGTATCTTGCCCACAAGAACTATCTTGCAACAAATATAGATGTCAAGGCAGGAAATGCGGGTGACTCGCTCGCCATATCGCTGGATGCCGAGGACCTCTATGCCGGCATGGCTCACTTCTCGGGCGTGGGTCTGCATGGTGGAGCCAAGGATAACACTCTCAACATCAACGCCATATTTGCCGACTCGGTGCGTGATGTAAGTGGAGAGCTATCGGCCTCGGCAAAGATATCCCGCAAGGATAAAATGCGACACTACGCCATATCGTTCAACCCTACATATATCCGCAGCGGAGAAAACTCGTGGCGCATAACGGCCGACGGCATCGACATCGACTCGACAAGGGTGGATATTCGAAATTTCGCTATGCGCAGTGATACGCAGGAGCTCTTCATAAATGGTACGGCATCACCCGACAGCAAAGACTCGGTGTATGTTCGTCTTCACAACTTCTCGCTCTCGCCACTCACGCAGTTTACGAACCGCCTGGGTTACGAGTTGGAGGGTCGCACCAATGGTTATGCCTCGGTGCACTCGGCATTAAGTGACAGCCGTATCGAGGCCCATATCGACATCGACAGCATAGATGTAAACGGCATATCGGTACCCGACCTGCTGCTCACCTCACGCTGGGACTTTGGTCGCAGTCGTGCCTCGCTCAATATCGCAACACGAGATGACAACAAGAGCATAATGCAGGGATACTACTCCCCTTCTCAGGCCCGTTACTACGCCCGTATGCAGACTTCGGGGGTGGATTTGGGGATACTTGACCCGCTGCTCAAAGGTGTAATATCGGATACGGAGGGTGTCGCCAACATAGATGTATCGCTCACGGGCGAGCAACGCTCGGCAGAGCTAAAGGGCAACATAGATGTTCGTGACCTCGCCACAACGATAGATTACACAGCATGTCGCTACACGGCACCACAGGCGACCGTGAAGGTTACTAATAACCACTTTACGGTCGAGAATGCAAGCATCTTTGACAAGAATGGCAAGGAGGGTTCATTCTCGATAGACCTCTCGCTCGAACACCTGTCGAACATCGAGTATAATGTAGGCTTGAGGGTGAATAATATGCAGGTGCTCAACACCACCGAGCACGACAACCCTATGTTCTACGGTACCGTATTTGCCACGGGCACAGGCTCGATACGAGGTGACAAGGCGGGTGTACAGATGGACTTTGTGGCACGCAGTGACGACAACTCGAAGTTCTTTATGCCGCTGACCGACAAGAGCGACATCAAGAGTGCCGACTTTGTAACCTTCGCAACGAAGAGTGTGGACACGACATCGTACCTCATGCGCAAGAAGATCCTCTTCGAGAATAGGCAGAAGCGTCGCACTACGGGTAGTAGCTCGATGGATATTACGATGGCCCTCGATGTGCAACCGAATGCCGAGGTGCAACTCGTTATTGACCCTACCGTAGGTGATATCATCAAGGGCCGAGGCGAGGGCTTGCTCAACCTGCGTATCAACCCGAAGGCCAATATCTTCGAGATGTATGGCGACTATACCATCGAAAAGGGTAGCTACCTCTTCACGCTCCAGAATGTGATAAACAAGTGGTTCGATATCGAGCCGGGCTCGACGATACAGTGGACCGGTGAGCCGCTCAACGCTATGCTCAACATAGATGCAGTATATCGTCTCAAAGCCTCGCTGCAACCACTGTTGCAGGGCTCGCTGTCGGAGAGCAATAAGTCGTCGTCGCGTGCCGTGCCTGTCGAGTGTTTCATCCACCTCACAGATAGGCTCACACAGCCTACCGTAACCTTCGACATCGTGGTGCCTAGCGTGGATGCGGATGTACAAAATATAATAAGCAGTACCCTCTCGACACCGGAGAGCAAGTCGCAGCAGTTCCTCTACCTCCTTATCGCCAACAGCTTTATGGCGGAGGCATCGAGCAACTCTGCAGGCGAGAGTGCAACCTCGGCAGCTGCAACAACGGGCTTCGAGATGTTGTCGAACCAGTTGAGCAACTGGCTCTCGAATGATGACTACAAGATTGTGTTGCGCTACCGACCTCGCACCGACCAGATGAGTGACGAGGTGGACTTCGGCTTCTCGAAGGGGTTGATAAACAACCGCCTTATCATCGAGGTCGAGGGCAACTACATCGTCGATAAGTCGCAGGTTGTGAATGCCTCCTCAAACTTCACGGGCGAGGCCTATGTGACTTGGCTTATCGACCGTGCGGGTGTGCTGCGACTCAAGGGCTTCACCCACACCATAGATCGCTTCGACGAGAACCAAGGTCTGCAGGAGACGGGTATAGGAATATATTTCAAGGAGGATTTCAACAATAATCGTGACCTTATTCATCGTCTGAAGCACCGCTTCAAGCGTGAAAAACGCAACAAACAAAAAGAGGAGAAGAACAACGAAAAGGGTAAAGTTGGGGAGCAGGCAAAACAGAGTGCCGACACCTTGACACCAGAAGCAAAGCAAACAAAACAACAAACTAAATAAATTAAAAACAAAGAGATTATGATTAGACTTTTGCAGGCAGCAAATGCTGCAACAGAGGCAGTCGACCAGGCTGCACAGGCTGTCGAAAATGTTGCATCCCAGATGAGTCTTTGGGAGTTGTTCAACAAGGGAGGATTTTTGATGTGGGTACTGCTCTTGTTGGGTGGTGTAACAATCTTCATCTTCGTGGAGCGTTTCGTAGCTATTCAGCGTGCGCAACGCCTCTCGCCACACTTTATGGAGCGCATCCGTGACTACATCCTCGAGGGTAAGATGAAGGAGGCTGTGGGCCTTTGCCGTAAGGAGGGTACCCCTATTGCCCGTATGATTGACAAGGGTATCGAGCGTCTTGGTCGCCCGATGAGCGATGTGCAGAGCGCAATCGAGAATGTTGCCAACTTGGAGGTGTCGAAGCTGGAGAATGGCCTTCCGACACTCGCTACAATCGCAGGAGGTGCACCGATGATTGGTTTCTTGGGTACGGTAGTAGGTATGGTCAAGACATTTATGGATATGTCGGCAGCAGGCGGCACCGTAGATATGGCTCTGCTTTCGGGCGGTATGTATGTAGCTATGGTTACAACCGTAGGTGGTCTTATCGTAGGTATCCCTGCATACTTCGGTTACAACTACCTTGTGGCTCGCATCGAGAAGCTCGTGTTCCGTATGGAGGCAAACTCTATCGCATTTATGGACATCCTCAATCAACCAGCTCAAAAATAGTAGATTATGGCAATTAAAAGAGGTTCAAAAGTCGATAAGTCGTTCTCACAATCGGCAATGACCGACTTGATGTTCCTGCTGTTGATATTTATGCTCATAGCGACCACCCTCATCAACCCAAATGCGTTGAAGTTGGAGTTGCCAAAGAGTTCAAATCAGCTGAAGGATAAGGCTATAACGACCGTTTCGATTGAGCAGAAGGGCTCGGAGTACATCTACTATGTCGAGCTCGACAAGGTGGCAGGTATCGGTGGCGTGGAGCGCGCCTTGGAGGAGCGACTCAAGGGCCAAACCGAGCCTACCGTGTCGTTGCACTGCGACAAGCGAGTGGCTGTAGATGAGGTCGTGAAGGTGATGAATATCGCCAAGGATAACGGTTATAGATTGATACTTGCTACGCAAGCTAAATAATTGACAATTGACGAATTGACAATTGACAATTATAGGAATTTATGAAATCAACACATTTTGCATATATATTTTCGGTACTATATGTGGTGGCGTTAGCAGCGGCATTTTACTTTGTCGATATAGAAATTCGACCAAAGGAGGAGCCGCAGAGCGACATCATATATATCGATATGGTCAAGTCAGAACCACCACCAAAGCCAAAGCCGAAGCCTCGACCAAAGGTCAAGGAGGCACCACGCCACGAGCGTCTTGCGCCTCGTGACAATACGCAGCAGGCTTCGGGCAAGGCCGAGGAGACTCGCACCGTAAATCAGAGGGCACTGTTCAAGATGTCGAAGAGCGGTGTGGATAAGCCTGCCAATGCAGGTAACCCATACGCCAAGAGGGATACCATAGCTACAGCATCGGGTACGGGCGGAGGACTTAACCCTATTGGCAATGACGCTCTCGACGAGGGCTTGCAGGGTCGAGGTCTGATTGGCTCGTTGCCACAACCTAACTATCCGCCAGGGAACAAAAGTGGAAAGGTTGTGGTGTATGTAAAGGTTAATCAAGCAGGTCAGGTTATAGAGGCATCTTACATACAGAAAGGCTCGACAACCAACGATAAGGCGTTGGTCGATGCTGCACTTGCTGCGGCACGCAAGGCCCGTTTTACCGAGAGCAAAACCATTGTAGAGGGCGGACGAATAACCTATCTATTTAGAATGAAGTAGTATGAGAAGAGTTCTATTGTGGTTTTTGTTGCTTGTGGCTGCGGTCGTGCCGACACAAGCACGAGATAAGAGGGGCAACGAGGGTGCAAAATTGCACTTCGAGCAGGAGAGCTACGACTTTGGAACCATATCCCGCAAAGGTGAGGATATGGTATGTGAGTTTCGCTTCGAGAACAGCGGCTCGGAGCCGTTGGTGATACTCTCGGCACAGACCTCGTGTTCGTGTCTGAAGGTCGATTTCTCACGCAAACCCATAGCACCAGGTGAGAAGGGCGCAGTAAAGCTACTTATCGAGGTACGCAAGATGGAGAAGGGTATATTTCACCGTGTGGTGCAGATAAAGTCCAACTCCGCAACGGGCACCGAGATTTTAACCATTAAAGGAAATTGTGAAGATAACTAAAATAACAAAAAGATGAATGTAGTAATTCGATTTTCGGGTGACTCGGGTGATGGTATGCAGCTCGCCGGAACACTCTTTGCCGAGAGCGTGGCGCAGGCAGGACAGAGCATATCAACCTTCCCCGACTACCCTGCCGAGGTACGAGCTCCGCAAGGCACTATAGCCGGAGTTTCGGGTTTTCAAGTACACTTTGGCGATACTTTGGTACGCCACGCAGGTAGCGACTGCGACCTCTTGGTTGCGATGAACCCTGCGGCATTGGCGGCACATCGTGGATATGCCCGTAAGGAGGCCTTCTTCCTTATCGACAGTGATAGCTTCACTGCCGAGGCGATAGCGAAATTGGGGCTTGGCGATACGGATATCGTAGCGCACTACGATATCAAACCTGAACACATTATCGAGGTACCGATAACGCAGATGACACTCGCAGCGGTTGCCGAGTTCGGTTTGGACCGCAAGGCAGCGGTGAAGTGTCGCAACATCTTCACACTGGGTGTGGTGCTCGGTATGTATGGTGTTTCGACTGAATATGCCGGCAAGGTCCTCGAAAAACGCTTGCGCCCGAAGGGTGAGGATATCTACAAGGCCAACATCGCAGCCTTGACCGCAGGTGAAAACTACGCCGAGAATAGCCACCTCATTGGCGAAAGAGATATAACACAACGCTGCAACTTGCCAAAGGGCGACTACCGCTCCATAAATGGCAACACGGCAACAGCGTGGGGTCTTATCGCTGCGGCAGAGCGCAGTGGACGACCTCTGTTTTGTGGTTCCTACCCTATAACTCCTGCAACGGGCATCTTGGAGGAGCTGGCAAAGCACAAGGCTCTCGGTGTGCGTACCGTGCAGGCCGAGGATGAGATTGCAGGCATCTGCACCGCCATAGGAGCTGCCTTTGGTGGAGCGTTGGCCGTAACGACGACCTCGGGTCCCGGCTTGGCACTCAAGAGCGAGGCACTCGGCTTGGCCGTGATGGCGCAGTTGCCACTCGTCGTAGTAGATGTGCAGCGTGGAGGCCCTTCGACAGGTCTTCCGACCAAGAGCGAGCAGGCCGACCTGATGCAGGCTCTCTATGGTCGCAATGGCGATTCGCCCGTGGTGGTGCTGGCTGCAAAGTCACCTGCCGACTGCTTCGACAAGGCCTACATGGCGGCAAAGATAGCGTTGGAGCGAATGATGCCCGTGGTGCTACTGACCGATGGTAACCTCGCAAACGGCACAGAGCCGTGGCGCATTGTCGATACGAAGTCGCTCCCTGCGATAAAACCACCTGTGGTATCTCGAGAGATGTTGGAGCACCAGACAAAGTGGAAGGAGTGCTTCAACGAGAAGGGGCTATTCAATCCATACACCTTCAATAAGCAGCTGGTACGCCCTTGGGCTATCATCGGCGAGAAGGGTTTGGAGCACCGCATAGGTGGTCTTGAGAAGCGTGCCGTAACGGGTACAATATCCTACGAGCCCGAGGACCATGCCTTTATGAACTCGGTGCGTAGAGAGAGGGTTGAGTTGGCGCAGAGCATCGTGCCGGCACCCGTAGCCGTTGGAGCAAGCAGTGGCCTGCTCGTCATAAGCTGGGGAAGTGTCTATGGTCAGGTTGCCGAGGCCGTGGAGGAGCTCTACGAGGCGGGAGAGAACATTGCTCACTGCCACCTCGATATGATAAACCCTCTGCCTATAGCGTTAGACGACATAATCGGCAACTACGACCGTGTTCTCGTCTGCGAGCAGAATAGCGCAGGTCAGCTCACGCTGCACCTCAACTCGCTGATTGCAGGTTGCAATGCCGACGCCTTCTTGGCCGACGATGCACAGCCTTTCCGTGTAGATGAGTTGAAGGAGGAGTTTGCCGAGGCTATCAACGAGATAGAGATGATTAAAAAGAGTTTTGAACCAATAAACGATATGGAGCATGGAAAAGATAAGTTACTCTCCTAATGACTTTCGTAACGGCAATGCCGTGAAGTGGTGTGCCGGTTGTGGCGACCACGCAATATTCAATGCCGTACTGAAGGCGTTGGCCGAGGTGGCCGAGCGACTTGATATCCCACGAGAGCAGTTTGCCTTCATATCGGGTATTGGCTGTTCGTCACGCTTTGTCTATTATATGAACACCTACGGCTTCCACACCATACATGGTCGTGCCGCAGCTATCGCTACGGGTTTGAAGACCGCCCGCCCCGATCTCTCGGTGTGGGTATGTTCGGGTGATGGCGACTCGCTGGCTATTGGTGGCAACCACTTTATACACGCCTGCCGCAGAAATATAGACCTCAACCTGATACTCTTCAACAACGAGATATACGGCTTGACAAAGGGTCAGTACTCCCCTACTTCAAAGTTGGGTAAGGTGACCAAGACCTCGCCTTTCGGCACGGTCGAGGAGCCATTCTCGCCTGCGGTGTTGGCACTCGGAGCAAACGCCTCGTTTGTTGCCCGCACGATAGATATGGAGGTCGAGATGACCAAGAATATTCTTGTCGAGGCGGCTTGTCACAAGGGTATGTCGGTAACCGAGGCGTTGGTAAACTGCGTGATTTTCAACAAGGGCACACACGCCGACTTTGCCGAGACAAAGGCTCTGCGTGAGGAGCGCACCATACATCTGCGCCACGGTGAGAAGATGCTCTTTGGTGCCGAGCGCAACAAGGGTTTGGTGCTCGAGGGGTTGAAGCTGAAGGTTGTAACCGTAGGCGAGGATGGATATACCATAGACGATATCCTCACACACGATGCCCACGAGGAGAGCACCGTTCTCCACTCGATGCTTGCTTCGATGCGTTATCCCGAGTATCCTGTTGCCGTAGGTATCATTCGTGATGTCGAGCGTGCTACATACGATGCAGAGGTGGCTCGTCAGATTGAGGAGCAGAGGGCAAAGGGGCCGAACAAGTGTGCCAACGACCTCTTCCGCAGCGGAGAGATTTGGCGAGTAAAATAACAACAGAGCTGTATGAAACGATTGTTTGCACTATTGAAGGTCGGGTTGCAGAAGTTGCGCAACTACATATCGCCCGTATTTGTGGCACTGCTCGTGATATCGTTCTCGTTGTGGTATATCTCGAAGCTCAACTACACCTACACCACCGATTTCAATATCAAGGTCAAGGTTAATGGCGAGCGTATTATTGTGCCGTGTGTTGTCGAGGGCAAGGGTTCAAACCTCATTGGTTATGGTTTCTACTCCTCACGCCGTGTAAGTATTCCGCTCTCGGAGTTAAACTACGATATCGTAGAGGTCGAGGTCGAGGATGAAGGCACAAACACCATAAACCACGAGATGAAGGTTCGCATATCCCCGATATCTATGCAGGATGCGCTGTCGATACGATTTAGCAATATCAAGATTGTGTCGGTGGGTGACTTTAACGATATAGACATACCGAATAAGTGATACGGGTAGCCATTTGTGGAGGTATCGGCAGCGGCAAGAGTACCGTTTGCCGAATGTTTGCAGAGCGTGGCGTTGCGCTCTACGACTCGGACTCTCGTGCCAAGGCGTTGATGAACGAGTCCGATGAGTTGCGCAAGGCTCTCGTTGCCGAATTTGGCGAGGAGTGCTATAAGGGTGGCGAACTCAATCGCTCGTATCTCGCAAGCCGAGTTTTCGGCTCGGAGGAGCAGTTGGCTCGGCTCAACTCCATCGTTCACCCCGCTGTAAAGGCGGATTTTCTGCGTTGGGCGGAGGAGCAGGAGGGCGACTTCTGTATTTTGGAGTCGGCTATTTTGTTCGAGTCGGGCTTTGATGCGGTCGTGGATAAGACGGTGGCGGTATTGGCACCTCTGCCGTTGCGAATTGAGCGAGCAATGGAGCGTGATGGCGCAACAAGAGAGCAGATTGAGGCTCGTGTCAAGGCGCAGATGGGCGATGACGAGTTGGTTGCACGGGCGGACTTTGCGATAGTGAATATCCACCTCGAAGATGTCGAGAAGGATGTTGCCGAGTTGGCGTATCGCTTCAAGATGATGAACAATGGACAATATCGATAATATATTGTGGCATAGGGGCGTTATGGCGATTGTGAACGCCACGCCCGACTCGTTTTATGCCTCCTCTCGCACGCAGTCGCACAAGGCTGTGGCGGAGCGAGTTGAGAGGGCTCTGAACGAGGGTGCTGCGATTGTGGATATTGGCGGTTACTCCTCACGCCCCGATGCCGAAGATCTATCGGTCGAGGAGGAGTGGCAGAGGGTAGAGATGGCACTGTCGGCAGCTCGTGAGGTGTCGGGCGATGCACCAATTTCGATAGACACCTTCCGTGCCGAGATTATCCGACGAGCTACCGACCGCTTTGGCGAGGTCGTCGTAAATGATATTACGGCAGGGCTGGGCGACAAGGAGATGCTCAATGTGGTGGCGGAGCGCAAATTGCCCTATATTGCGATGCACATGCGAGGAACACCGCAGACGATGCAGCGACAGACGCAATATACCGATATCGTTTCGGAGGTGGTAGCGGAGTTGCAGGAGCGATTGTCGGCTATCGAGAAGGCGGGTGTGGAGCGCAGTCGTGTGGTGTTGGACCCCGGCTTTGGCTTTGCCAAGACGGTGGAGCAGAACTACGAACTCCTTGCAGGGTTGCATCGCTTGAAGGTGTTGGGGCAACCGTTGTTGGTGGGCGTATCTCGCAAGTCGATGATTTACAAGCCTCTCGGCATAACCCCCGATGAGGCGTTGTCGGCCACGCAGGCGGTGCATTGGGAGGCGTTGCGACAGGGTGCGACACTGCTCCGAGTACATGATGTTGCCGAGGCAGTGCAGACGATAAAACTTTACGAAAAATTCAACCAAAATGATAAAGGTTTCTAATATAGAGAAGTCGTTTGGTGACTTGAAGGTGCTGCGAGGTGTTTCGCTCGAGGTCAAGAAGGGCGAGATAGTGTCGATTGTCGGTGCGAGTGGCGCAGGCAAGACTACCCTACTCCAGATTATCGGCACACTCCTTCCTGCCGATGGTGGCGAGGTGGAGATTAACGGCACAAAGCTCTTTGCGCTGAACGAGAAGCGCACGGCAGAGTTCCGCAATCGCCATATCGGCTTTGTCTTTCAGTTCCACAACCTCCTGCCCGAATTTTCGGCTCTCGAGAATGTGATGATGCCGGCACTTATTGGCGGAGCAAAGCGCAAGGAGGCGAAGCAGAGGGCATTGGAGTTGCTTTCGGCAGTCGGTTTGTCGGAGCGAGCCGAGCATAAGCCTGCACAACTCTCGGGCGGTGAGCAACAGCGAGTTGCCATTGCTAGGGCGTTGATGAACAGGCCTTCGGTGCTGCTTGCCGATGAGCCTACGGGCAACCTCGACACCCACAACCGAGATGAAATTCAGCGACTGCTGTTCGAGGTGCGTGAGAAGTTCGGGCAGACGATAGTTATGGTTACTCACGATGAGCGATTGGCGGAAATGGCTGACCGTAAAATAGTTATGAGCGATGGAGCGATACTCTAACCTTTCGCACGAGGAGTTGCACGAACTGCTCGAAACTCTGCACGACCGCTACAATCGCCCCGAATTTATCGAGGCAGACCCTATAAGTATTCCCCACTCGTTTGAGCGATTGGAGGATAGAGAGATTGCGGGCTTTCTCGCAGCGACTATTGCGTGGGGTAACCGCAAGGCGATAGTCAAGAGCGCACGCCGTATGGTCGAGATGATGGATAATGCTCCGTTCGACTTTACGATGAACGCCTCGGAGGAGGATTTACAACCGCTTTTGCGCTATGTTCACCGCACCTTCAATGGTCAAGATTTTACCGATTTTGTCGTTGCATTGCGCTCCCTTTGTAGCAAATGGGGCAGCGTTGGCGAGGCTGTGCAGGGGTTATACGAGCGTGAAGGCTCAATTCAGAGGGTGCTTGCCGAGTTGCGCCGAGAGTTTTTCGAGGTGGCGCATTCTCCGCACTGCGAAAAACACCTCTCCTCAATTGCAAAGGGTGCTTCGTGCAAACGACTGAATATGTATTTCCGCTGGTTTGTGCGCCGAGATAACCGAGGTGTAGATTTCGGAGCGTGGGAGCGCATACCGCAGTCGGCTCTGTATCTGCCGTTAGATGTTCATACGGGCAATATGGGGCGAGCCTTGGGCTTGCTCACTCGCAACTCCAACGATTGGAAAGCGGTCGAGGAGATAACCTCCGCCCTCCGCAATCACGATGCGGAAGACCCTGTAAAGTATGATTTTGCACTGTTTGGGGCAGGAATAGAAGGATTCTTGAAATAGACGAGAGACGAAAGACGAGAGACGAGAGTATTGCCGAGCAGATTATTCTGCTTGGCAATGTTATCTATCAACGACTATTTGTACTAAAATCCAATATGGTGATATTTTATTTGATTGGAAATATTTCAGACAAAGCTCTATTTATGGCGATTCTTATGTCATCTGCTTCGGTTGATCCGAAGCCTTCTGCCGTTGCAGTGCAGAGTACTTGGTGAGTTTCTGCTGATAAAAATTGAAGGGTGACTTCAACTGTATATCCACACCAGACTGTTCGTCTTCCACTTTCTCCATAATTTACGATTAGAGTTTTGCTGGCTAATTCAGGCTTAATTTCAGGTACTTGTATAAGACCTCGTTTAAATATACTTCCTGCTATGATTTCACTTGGATTTGCACTTACACTATAAGTAGAACCTGTTCCTTTATATACACTACCTCTATTAGATGTTAATCCTGATGTTGGTGTAATATATACATAAGTATAATCTTCTAATGGAAAATGACGAGCAATGGTTACTGGTTGTAATTGTACAGAACAACTACTTAAAATTGTTGCACTGCAAAAGATAAGTATGGCTTTGAATAATTTCATATATAAATTTATAATAATTACGATAAAACACTTTCCATATGTACGCAATCCGAAGACTGCACCACAAATTTAGAAATTATTTTTATTTTCTGCAAAGGGGTGTGGAAATAATAAGAGGTTATTAGTGGTAGTTAGGGGTGGTTAGAGGTTTTTAGGGTATTGCTGACACACTAATAACCCCTAATATCCTCTAACAACCTCTAACAACCTCTAAATTTTTGTCGGCAACAAATAAATGCCATAAAACCCCAAAAAACTCTCGTCTCTCGTCTTTCGTCTCTCGTCTTTTTCTTATATTTGCGGTAGCAAATTAAGATTATGGGCGGTTTTCGATTTAAGCAATTCTCTGTCGAGCAAGACGATGTGGCGATGAAGGTCGGCACGGATGGCGTATTGCTCGGTGCGTGGGCGGAGTGCGAGGGGGCAAACAGCATCCTCGATATCGGCACGGGCACAGGCGTTATCGCTCTGCAAATGGCGCAGCGCAACCCCGTGGCGCAGGTGCAAGCGGTCGAAATTGACGAAACAGCAGCCCGCAGAGCAAGAGCCAACTTCGACAACTCCCCTTGGGCGGAGCGTCTCGAGGTGGCGCAGACCGCTGTGCAGGAGTTCTCCCCAGCCGAAAAGTTCGACCTTATAATCTCCAACCCGCCATATTTTATCGACTCGTTGCTGCCACCCGATGCGAAGCGTTCTACGGCTCGCCATACCCACGACTTGACCTTTGAGGAGTTGGATAAGGCGGTCTGCCGATTGCTTGACGAAAACGGTCGATTTGCACTGATTTTACCCGAAACGGAGTTTTATAAATATTTGGATATCACACATTTGCATCTTGTGCGTCGTTGCGATGTATATTCGGTAGAGGGTGGTTCGATAAAGCGCATTATGGGCGAGTTTGCAAAGCACGAGCCGACCGAAGCAAGGCACGAAAGCCTCGCCATAGAGGTCGAAAAGCGTGGCGAATTTAGCCCTGCCTACCGAGAGCTGACAAAAGATTTTTACCTGAAATTTTGATAATCGACTCAAAAAGCGTACCTTCGTAACATAAAATATAGGTATTATGAAGAAGATTTTTGCAATTTTGGCCCTTATAGCCATCGCCACAACGGCCATGGCACAAGATATTTCAAAGGCGGGCGTCTATAACAAGCAGGGGCAAGCCCTCGTTGTCGAGGCGGAGCCGTGCGTGGTCAATATCACGCTTCGTGTAGCCACAGACCACTTCACACCGGGCATCTACGCCCGCTACGCACAGAAGTATCTCGGTCAGCGTGCAACCCTTGCCGAGCACACCACGGTAGAGGTTTTGGCCGGCAAGATTGGCAAAGGTGCAGTCGAGGCCACGGTAACAACAGAGGTCGAGCAGGCCAAAGCGGCTCTTCCACTCCCCGAAAATCGTACCTCGTCGGTAGCACAGACCACCGAGGAGCAAGCAGCCGCTACAGCCGAGCTTATATTCTCGTTACGCAAGCATCGTCTTGACCTTATCACGGGCGAGGCGGGCGAGAATGTCTTTGGTGCAGGTCTGAAATCGGCATTGGAGGAGATTGAGCGACTCGAGCGCACCTACCTCGATATGTTCTACGGCACTACCCTACGCACCGAGGAGCAACACACATTCAATATCGCCATCGACCCCGCACAGCTCGACTACACCGTATGTCGCATAAGCGACAAGGTGGGCGTTGTGGCGACCGACGACCTCTCGGCAGCACCCGTGGTACTGCACCTCGAGCCTGCAACACCGAAGGAGTACGATATCTTGCAGCCTCTCGGTCCAAAGGATAAGGTATCGGAGGAGTATCTGGTCGTTGCACCGACAAAGTGTATTCTCATAAACGAGGCGTTGCTCCTGGATAGTTGCGAAATGGTACTTCTCCCATTTGCAAAGAGCGTTGTGGCAAAACCTATCAAATAGCGATATGTTGGAGCAGAAAAAGCGGCTGTTGCTCTATCGTCTTCGCAAGGAGATGAATGGTGCGGCACTCGATACGATGCGCTACTTTGGTGCCGACTACGAGCGCAACTATGGCGTGCAAATCTACGCCATACGCCGCCTTGCCGAGGAGATAGGCACCGACGACGAGTTTGCTCGTGCGCTCTACACCCAAAACATTCGAGAGATGCGACTCGTAGCGTTGTGGATAGCCGATGCTGCGGCCGTAATGCCCACAGATTTTGACTTCTGGGCTGCGGGCATTATAAACTCGGAGGTTGCCGAGCAGGCATCGCACGCTCTATTCAGCCGTATAGACTCCATAGACACCCTTCTACAGCGGTGGTGTAGCGAAGGGGATGCGTTGTGCGCCTACTGCGCACTCCTTGCCGCAGCACGAAACGCAAACCGCACAAACGAAGTTGCACGCAACGCCATCATAGAGGCTCTACACCGCTTCGACGACAACGCCCTCATTGTGCGTGGCGCATCGGCCCTTGCCGTGCAGCTGGGTGGCGAGATTGTACAATATATTCTCGATAATGCTCCCGAGAATGCCACATCGAAGGCTCTCCGTGAGGAGGTCGAGTGGCTTGTGGGCTAACGATTACTGTTCCGAAAAGTGCGAGAGGAACACATCCTTATAGCTCTCTCCGATAGGTACATAGTCATCGCCCTCGAGGAACACCTTGCCCTTGGTGTAGCTCGACACATAGTTGAGGTTGATGATGTAGGAGCGATGCACACGCATAAACATCGAGGCCGGCAACGAACTCTCCATATTCTTCAGACGAAATAGCGTAACGAGCTTCGTGCCGTCGGCAAGGTGCATACGCACATACTCGCCCGCACTCTCCAAATAGACAATATTCGACACCTTGACCAACGAGGTCTTGCGGTCGGCATGAACCGATATATACTCCTTATCGTCCGAGGCCTCGGCACTCTCGTCGCCCTGCACAGTGTTGCTCTCGGCAAGCTGCTTGTCACGCAGCTGCCACAGCTCGTAGAGTGACTGCACCTTCTCCGAGGCTCGCTGTATATCCTTTAGCCCGAAAGGTTTGAGCAGGTAGTCTATCGCCTCGAGTTTGTAGCCCTCGATAGCATACTCGGCATAGGCGGTCGTGAAGATTACCATCGCCTGCTTCTCGAGCGACTGCACAAACTCCACACCCGTCATATCGGGCATATTTATATCGACAAAGATAAGCTCTATATCGTTGCTCTCCAGCCACGACTTCGCAATCACGGCACTACGGAAGGTCTCGACAAGCTCCAAAAACGGTATCTTCGATATGTAGGTGGCAATCTGTCGCAATGCCAACGGTTCATCATCTATTGCTATACACCTTATCATTTATAGTTGGTATTTTCAGGGTTATACAATAACGCTCCTCGTCTTTATCTTCGACTATGAGCTGATAGTTCTTACCATATATGAGGTCCAAACGCTTGCGCACATTCTCGAGGCCTATGCCCGGCTTGCGCGACTTCTTACTATGATGCACCGAGTTCTCGAACTGCGCCGTAACTACACCATCAGAGTAGGTCACGACGATATGGATGTAGGAGTTGTGGTTGTAGCTCACACCATGCTTGAAGGCGTTTTCGACAAAGACCACAAGTATCAGCGGTGGCACCATAACCCCCGCCTTGAGGTGTTGCGGATAGGTGAAGGTGATATCGACATCGTCGGTATAGCGGATACGCATCAACTCGATATACTCCTCGATAAACTTCAAATCCTGCTTCAAAGCTATGGCATCGACACCCGTATCATAGACCACATAACGCATCATATCCGAGAGCTGTATTATCGATTGCTTGGCACTCTCGGTGTCGATATCCACCAAGGCGTGGATATTGTTGAGCGAGTTCATCAGAAAGTGAGGATTTATCTGGTGCTTCAGATAGTTCATCTCCGCCTGCATCTGCTGCCTCTCGAGGCGGGCCTTATCCTCGTCGGCCTGCATCGAGTCGTACATCAGGCGTATAACATCGTTTGCCACAAACATCAGTATGCCCGCAACGATATTGCCCCACCACGGAAATACCGTGAGCGATATATGCTGTCGGTTTATGCCGAGGTCGGTAGGACCAAATGGCCACGCAATACCAATATGCTCCGCCTGCTCATATAACTCCAAACCCATAAAGGCTACCACTATAAGCAACAACGACACAAGCACATAGGCCGTATATCGCTGTCGGGCAAAGAGATAGCGATAGAGCAAGAGGTTATTTATGAGGAAGAGAATGAAGAATGGTATAATCTTGAGCCACGAGGCGAGTATCGCCCCGATATCCATCTGCTCGGACATCAGTCCCGCATTCATAAACGGCACGAGATAGACCACCGACCAGATAAGGGCATAGAGCATATTTTCGCCTATGACCTGCTTGCGAATATTGAGTTTGTGCGACCTCTTCATAGCTACCTCTTCTCCTTTTTCGGGAACCACCCTTTGCGGACACGCTCACGCTGCTCGAACAGCTCCTTGATGCTCCAAAACGACGAGGCTCCCACCACCGCCAGGAGCGTGGACCACAACACATCGGCCACCAACAGCGCAGCAACCGAAGTCACGACGCCCACCAAAGCGAAAGCCCACCAGCACTTCACACCAAAGTGGTACTCGCTCTTTATCACAATCGGATGAAACAGACCTATAATCAGAAATGTTGCTACTCCGATAATTATACCCGTAAAATGCAACTCCATAGAGTAAAAATAATAAATATCCGACACAAATATACAAAAAAAAGCGACTCCGTCAAACGGAGTCGCCATCAAAAAAACTAACTTTAACGGCTCGCACTACGGTTACTTTCCCTGCTCACGGTACTTCATAACCTTGCGGGCTTCGCGTGCAATGCGCTCATCGACACGATAGAGCTGCTCAACCTGCAGAGGCTCGATAACCTCGGCAAATATCAACAAGTAGCGCTGTTTTACTACCGCTGTGCTGATGGTGTTGGCGAGTCGTGCCGACACAACTTTCAGAGCGTTCTCGTTGGTCAGGTTCTCCTTCTTCACACGGGCATCCTTGTTTGTAACACGCTGTACCTCCGCACGATACTTGCGATATACAGGCTCAAACTTGGTCATCTGCTCGGGTGTGAGCTTCAACTCTTCACGCAACATATCCACACGCAGTTGCAACAACTGCTCACGCTTTGCCTTGGCTGCAGCACGCTGCTCCTCGGTCATCTGCGGCTTCTCTTGCGCCATCACATCTTGGGCAATCATTGTAGCCATAGCTACAAACAAAACTAAAAACTTTTTCATCGCTTTGAGATTTTAAGGGTTTTATTTTTACTCTATAGAGAACTTTCCGACTCTGCATAATAGACCACATCCGCCATCTGCTCGTATATCACCTCCTCCGAAGCCGAGCGCATCTCGCTTATGAGGCGTTCCATTCCGTGATTTTCGTGTTTTTGCATAAATATGCTAACCGCAATCAACAACAGCACCGTTGCTGCCACGCCCGACAACGCCCAGCGCAGGGCGGGTTTCAAGGTCACGATGCTTCGGCTCGGCTGCACCTCTTGAGCCGCCTTTGCCTCACGCACGGCCATCTTGGCACGGAACTTTGCACGCTCCACAGCCCCCTCTTCTACTCTGTATGGCATCTGTTTCATCATAACTCTATCTTTTTAACACTCTCTTTAATCTTTTTTGCAGCGTAGTGGTAGTTGGTTTTCAGGGTCGATACGCTGTCGCCCGTAGCCTCGGCAATCTGCTCGAATGACAACTCGTCGTAGTAGCGCATATTGAAGACCAACCTCTGCTTTGTCGGTAGCGCAAGTATCGCCCGTTGCAGTCGCACGACAATCTCGTCTGCCGAGGGCTCGACCTCGTCGTTGAAGGAGGCAAGCAGATCGCCTCGCACCGAGTCCAACGACGAGAATATGGTTGCTCGGCTGCGTCGCAATGACTTTATGCCGAACGATGTCGCAATACGATATAACCACGCTGTCAAAGAGCTCTCGCTATCTCCTCGGAAGCTCGCTATCGAGAGGAAGGCCTGCGCAAATGTCTCTTGCAGCAGATCCTCGGCCTCCTCGTGGCGAACAACAATGCGTCGCAGATGCCAATACAGCCTATCGCCATATCGCTCAATCAGGGTGTCGAAAGCCTCGACATCGCCCCCTCTCAATCGGGTTATCCACTCCCCGCACTGCACTCTGTTCATCATCTATCCGAGTTCACCTTATAAGATACCTTTTTCGGCAAAAGGTTAAATCTATAGTTGTACAAATATAGCATTTTTACACATTTTTTCGCTCTTTTTGTCGATTTTTTTGCATTATTAAAAATTTTAACTTATATTTGCGGTACAAGGTTTTTCCGAAATGGGCAATATGGCCTTCAGGTTAGGGGCTTTTTGCATTATTTATATATAATAGGTATAGCCGAATAAAAGCTATTGGGGAGGAGAGATAATTTCCCATAGATTGACATTTTTTTTAGAGAAAAAAACACTTTACAATTAACACTTTTATTAACTAAAAACTTTAATGCTATGAAAAAGTTATTTTTTGCACTTGCTGCAATGGGTTTGTTTGCAGCTTGTACGCCAACCCCAAATGGTGGCAACGAGGGTAACGGTGATAACAACGGTGACGACAACACTCCGGTTGTAACTAACCACACTTTCGCTATCGAGGTAACAGCAACAGCTTGCAAGGCTGATGTAGTTGTTACTCCAGAGACAGGTTTCACAGGTTACTACTACGACAATGTGGTTTCGGCTGCAAAGTATGCTGAGTTGGGTGGTACTGACAACGCTTTCCTTGCTGCTTATATCGAGGAGCGTACTGCTCGTTTCGAGAGCCTCGGTTATACTTGGCTCGATGTTGTTCTTGATGCAGATCAGGTTGACGAGTGGACTGCAGAGGGTTTGGATCCTGAGACTGACTACTTCGTAGTTGCTTTCGGTGTCGACAAGAACGGTCAGGCTACAACAGGTCTCTCAAAGAAGGCATTTACTACCGGTGTTGCTAAGGGCTACGATGGTTGGTTTGGTACTTTCACTGCTTCGACTCCATCTAGCTTCAACATGTATTTTGACAGTGGTTTGGAGGATCTCGTTCAGGAGGTTGTAAACACCCCTAAGAGCCAGCCTGTATATATCCAGGATGCAGCTGCCCTTTTGGAGGATCCTCAGTACGCAGGTTATGCTTTTGTTTGGAACCTCACCAGCTCTTTCTGGGCTTCGACTGTTGAGGGTGGTCTCGCACAGTGGGATAGCATCTATACAGTTGCCGAGTTCAACGCTGATGGCGAGTTGCAGATTATGAACGGTGATGTTTACACATCGTATCAGGACAACGCTGGCGAAAATGTAAATGTAACTTGGGCTTCGTTCTGCGCTATTACAGGTAGCACTGCATCTTTGAACCTCGTGAATGGCACCTATGCAGCGCACACATTCGCTCCTGCTGTAGATGGCGTTTCGACCAGTGTGCCTTACAAGGGCAGCCTTTCGGGCGGTGGCTCGTTCGAGGTTGTTGTATATGACCTCTTCCCAATCTGGGAGAGCGGACAGTACAGCTTCTATGTTGAGGAGGATGCTCCTACTTACTTCTTCTATGGTCCTATCACTTTGACCAAGACTTCTGACGAGGTAGTTGTTCTCGAGAAGCCAGCGGATCCAGAGGAGGGCACCGAGCCAACAGCTGTTCTTAGCGCAAAGGGTAAGGCAAAGGCTAAGGCAACTCTCGACAAGATTATCGCATCGAAGAAGAACTCGAAGAGCGTTATGCAGGCAAAGAACCGCTTCTAATTCGAAGTGAATATAACAAAAAAGACTACCAGAAATGGTAGTCTTTTTTTTGTGCTGTGGTCTTGGGTTGTTAGGGGTTGTTAGGGGTTGTTAGAGGCGTTAGAGGCGTTAGGGGTTTTAGGTTGTCGGGACTCTTGAGGTGGTCAAGGCGCAAGAAAGATGGGGACACCAACAAGTTGGCTATTTAGGGGCGCTCCCGATGGTCGCTTGATGGGGACGGGCTTCGCCCTTAATGGGGGCGGGTAACAGCCAGTAAAGGCCAGTAAGGGCTAGTAAGGGCTAGTAAGGGTATAGCGCCTTCTTTACTAGCCCTTACTAGCCCTTACTAGCCCTTACTAACCCTTAATTTACCTGCGCCTTGACCATCTCAAGAGTTCCCACAACAAAAACAGCTAACCACCAACAAGATAGGTATCGTTTTCGATACCTATCTTGTTGGTGGGGGGGGGTAGCTTCCTGCCAAAAAAATCGCTTATGAACGAGGAAATTTTGTGCAAGGCTAGGCGACAAATCCGCAGCATAGTAAGCCTATGTGAGGAATTTGGCGACCGACGACTTGTGCAAAATTTACCGTTCAGAACGATTTTTTACTTCTTCATATAGCTCTTAATATAATGGTGGTGCGATCCGTAGCGGTTGAACGCTGCCTCGTCGAGTGCCTCCTGTGCCGATGGGTGAGCCACCGAGATAATAAGGCGGGCACGCTCCTGCAAGCTCTTGCCATACAAATCTACTGCACCATTCTCGGTTACAAACCAGTGGATGTGGTTACGGGTAGTAACTACGCCAGCACCCTCGGTCAGAACATCCGAAATCTTCGAAACGCCCTTATTTGTAATCGAAGGCATAGCGATAATTGCCTTACCGCCCTTCGACAACGAAGCACCATAGATAAAGTCGATCTGACCACCTACGCCCGAGTAGAACTTACGACCGAGCGAGTCAGCACATACCTGACCTGTCAAATCAACCTGCAAGGCCGAGTTGATAGCAGTTACACGGTCGTTCTTTGCGATGATAAATGGGTCGTTGGTGTAGCCCACATCCATCATCAACACGCCAGGGTTGTCATTAATGAAGTCGTAAACCTTCTGCGAACCCATCAAGAAGGTCGAAACCATCTTACCCTTGTCGATATTCTTTGCCTCGCCATTTATCACGCCCTTCTCAACGAGTGGGAGAACGCCATCGGCAAACATCTCGGTATGAACACCGAGGTTCTTGTGGTTGCCGAGCTGTGCGAGTACAGCGTTAGGAATAGCACCGATACCCATCTGCAGGGTTGCACCATCCTCGATAAGACCTGCGCAGAGGTTACCAATCTTGGTCTCCACCTCGTTTGGCTCTGCAAAGTGAGCCTCCTCGAGTGGCTGGTCGTCCTGCACGAAGATATCAATCTTCGACGAGTGAATCATCGCATCACCGAACGAACGAGGAACGAACTTGTTGATAACAGCGATTACGGTATCAGCGCACTCAACAGCTGCCAAAGTTGCATCTACCGAAGTACCGAGCGACACATAGCCGTGCTGGTCAGGAGTCGAGACCTGAATCATAGCCACATTACAAGGTACTGCGCCCGAGCGATACAACTTCTGAGTCTCGCTCAAGAAGATTGGAATATAGTCAGCAAAGCCGGCCTGTGTGGTCTTGCGGACATTGCCACCCACGAAGAACGAGTCGAGTTGGAATACGCCCTCGAACTCAGCCTCTGCGTATGGTGCAGGACCCTCGGTGTGGAGGTGGTGGATATGCACATCCTTCAACTCGCCTGCACGACCACGCTCACACATAGCCTTAATCAAACACTGCGGTGCCGAAGCAACCGACGAAAGGTGGATATGGTCGCCCGATTTAATCGCTTTGACGGCCTCTTCCGGAGTAACAAATTTAATTGCCATAGTCCTTTTAGTTTTAGGGTTTATTGTAATTTAATTCTAATCTTTGCTATTAGCCATTAGCCATTAGCCATTGGCTTTTTTAATTGATAATTGTCAATTAGCAGGTTGAGTTAAGCGAAACTATTTTCGCTTAACCTCAACTTGCTCGTATCCCTCGATGATATCGCCAATCTTGATATCGTTGTACGACTCGATATTCAAACCGCAGTCCATACCCGAAGTAACCTCCTTCACATCGTCCTTAAATCGCTTCAACGAGCCAAGGCGACCTGTGTGGATAACGATACCGTCACGAATGACACGGATAGGGGTGTTGCGGGTAATCTTACCCTCACGCACGATACCTCCGGCGATAGTACCGACCTTCGAAATCTTGAAGGTCTCGAGCACCTCGATAGAGCAGACAATCTCCTCCTTCATCACAGGCTCCAACATACCCTCGATAGCATCCTTGATATCGTTGATGGCGTCGTAGATAATCGAGTAGAGGCGGATCTCAATCTCCTCCTGCTCGGCAACCTTACGAGCCGAAGCCGAAGGGCGCACCTGGAAGCCGACGATGATGGCATTCGAAGCGGCTGCCAACAGCACATCGCTCTCGGAAATCTGACCTACGGCAGCGTGGATAACATTGACCTGCACGCTCTCCTTCGACAGCTTGATGAGCGAGCCCGACATAGCCTCAACCGAGCCGTCCACATCGCCCTTGACGATGATGTTCAACTCCTTGAACGAGCCGATAGCGATACGACGACCAATCTCGTCGAGTGTCACATGCTTCTGTGTCATGATGCCCTGCATACGCTGCAACTGCTCACGCTTGTTGGCCACCTCACGAGCCGAGCGATCGTCGTCCATAACATTGAGCGAGTCACCCGCCTGTGGCGCACCATTCAGACCGAGCAACTGTACAGGTGTCGAAGGGCCTGCCTCCTTGACCTTGTTGCCGTTCTCGTCGAACATAGCCTTGACACGGCCCGTATAGATACCCGACAGAATGACATCGCCAACATGGAGCGTTCCCTCCTGCACGAGCACCGTAGATACATAGCCACGGCCCTTGTCGAGCGTGGACTCGATGATTGTACCCTTGGCCTTCTTGTTAGGGTTGGCCTTAAGGTCGAGCATCTCGGCCTCCAAGAGCACCTTCTCGAGCAATTTGTCGAGGTTAAGACCCTGCTTTGCCGATACATCCTGGCTCTGGTACTTACCACCCCAATCCTCCACGAGCAAGTTCATCTGCGAGAGCTGCTCCTTGATATGGTCGGGGTTAGCCTGTGGCTTATCTATCTTGTTAATCGCAAAGACCATAGGCACACCCGCAGCCTGTGCGTGGTTGATAGCCTCGACGGTCTGCGGCATCACCTTGTCGTCGGCCGCAACGATGATAACGGCAACATCGGTAATCTTCGCACCACGGGCACGCATCGCTGTAAAGGCCTCGTGACCCGGGGTATCGAGGAAGGTAATCTTCTGACCATTCAGATTTACCGAGTAGGCACCGATATGCTGGGTGATACCACCCGCCTCGCCTGCGGTGACATTGGTCTTACGGATGTTGTCGAGCAACGAAGTCTTACCGTGATCGACATGACCCATAACCGTTACAATAGGTGGGCGTGGGAGCAGATCCTCCTCGGTGTCCACCTCGTCGTCACCGATAGCCTCCTGTATCTCCACCGACACAAACTCTGTGGTGAAGCCAAACTCCTCGGCCACAACGACCAACGCCTCGGCATCGAGTCGCTGGTTTATCGAAACCATCAAACCGAGGTTCATACAAGCCGAGATAACCTCCATAGGCGAGACATTCATCATCGTCGCCAACTCACTCACGGTCACGAACTCTGTAACCTTGAGTATCTTGCTCTCTGCTGCCTCCTGCTCTACTGCCTCGTTCATACGCTCGCGTACCTCCTCGCGCTTCTCACGACGGTACTTGGCGCCCTTGTTCTTGGCACCCTTGGCTGTCAAACGAGCCAAGGTGTCCTTAACCTGCTTCGAAATCTCCTCGTCGCTAACTTCAGGGCGAACAATAGGCTTTGGTTGTGGCTTCTGCTTATTCTTCTTGTTCTTCTTGTCGTTTTGAGGTTGTGGCTGGGCATTGCCCTTGTTTGGCTGGTTGCCACCCTTACCTCCATTCTGTCCCTGCTTCGAGACATCGACCTTCGCCTTGTCAAGGCGCTTGCGACGATGCTTGCCACCCGGTACCATACCCGAAACATCCATCGTTCCGAGAATTTGAGGGCCCGCAAGTGTCGGAGCCTCCGTAGCACGGAATACCTCCACCTTCTTTGGCTCCTCAACCTTTGGCTCCGCTTTTGGCTCGGCCTTTGGCTCCACCTTTGGCTGCACAACCTCGACCTTCGGTGCCTCGACCTTTGGCTCGGCCTTCACTTCAACCTTTGGCTCTACCTTTGGCTCGGCCTTTGGCTCCACCTTCGGTGCTACAGGCTTCTCCTCGACCTTCGGCTCCGCCTTGGCCTGGCTCTTGCCCGCCAAGTCTATCTTACCAAGTATCTTCGGCTGCTGCACCTCCTCCTTAACCTCGATGGTGCGCTTCTCCTCAACCTTTGGCTCGATGCTCACCGTAGGTTTCTTGTTTATCTTCTCACGGACAGAGTCCAACTCGTTGCCCTTAGGACGATTTTTGCCATACTCCTTCTCCAAAATAGCGTAGGTGTCGGGCTCAATCTGCGTGTTAGGCGACGAATCTATCTCAATGCCCTTGCGGTGCAAGAAGTCAACGATGGAGTTGAGTCCAACATTAAACTCCTTGGCTACCCGTATAAGGCGTATCTTCTTTGGCTGTTCACTCATTATCTTTAATCTTTTACTTATTCAACAAAATTTAGCCATTAGCCTTTGACCTTTGGTCTTCACCGCTACGCTTCGGCATAGTCTGCGAGCAGCCTCTGCTCTCCGCTTAATCGCGGTGGTGGCCATTAGCCATTGGCTTTTTGTCGAGGGGTTACTACTCCTCGAACTCGGCACGAAGAATGGCAATGATATTCTCGGCCTGGTCAACCTCGAGGTCAGCACGCTTGGCAAGCACCTCGGCATCCATATCGAGAACGCTCTTTGCGGTGTCGCAACCAATCTTGTGCAGTGCCTCGATAATCCAGCCGTCGATCTCGTCTGCGAACTCCGTAAGAGCCACATCCTCCTCGCCACTCTCCAACTCACGGAATACATCGATGTTGTAACCCGTAAGCTGCGATGCCAACTTGATGTTCAAGCCACCCTTACCAATGGCAACCGACACCTGATCCTGCTTGAGGTGTACGGCAGCAGTCTTGTTCTCCTCGTCGATAGTGATTGTCGAAATCTCGGCCGGCGAGAGGGCACGCTGAATAAGCAACTTTGTGTTTTGTGTGTAGGAGATAACATCGATGTTCTCCTTGCTCAACTCCTTAACGATAGTGTAGATACGGGCACCCTTGACACCTACGCAAGCTCCTACAGGGTCGATGCGGTCATCATACGACTCCACTGCGACCTTGGCACGCTCACCAGGGATGCGGGCAACCTTCTTGATGGTAATCAAACCATCGTAAATCTCCGGTACCTCCTGCTCGAAAAGACGCTCGAGGAACTGGTTTGCAGTACGAGATACGATGATACGAGGCTGATTGTTAATCATCTCGACGCTCTTGACCAACACCTTGATAGTATCGCCCTTGTGGTAGCGGTCATTTGGAATTTGCTCGCTCTTTGGCAATACCAACTCGTTCTCCTCCTCGTCCAAAATCAGGACATCACGCTTCCACACCTGGTAGATCTCGCCCGTGATAAGCTCGCCCACCTTCGACGAGTACTGCTCGTAGAGGTTGGCCTTCTCGAGGTCGAGAATACGGGATGCGAGGTTCTGGCGGAGCGACAACACTGCACGACGACCAAATGCCGAGAATGGTATCTCGTCGGTGTACTCATCGCCCACCTCATACGAGTCGTCGATTTTGAGCACCTCCGAGAGGGCAATCTGCGTAGCCTCGTCGGTAAACTCCTCGTCGGCTACAACCTCACGGTTACGCCAAATCTCAAGGTCACCCTTGTCGTCGTTGATAATAATGTCGAAGTTCTCGTCTGTGCCATACTGCTTCTGCAAAGCGTGACGGAATACATCCTCCAACACACCAATCATTGTAGCTTTGTCGATGTTCTTCAACTCCTTGAACTCGGCAAAGTTGCTGATAAGATTAAGATTATTCATTGTTTTTGTGTTTATTTATATTGTTTTTGTTTGTTGTTTTTTCTCTTTTAAGAGGTTGTTAGAGGGTGTTAGTGGTTGTTAGAGGGTGTTAGAGGATTAAGAATTGTTTATTCCTCACTACTCACTACTAACTACTCACTACTCTCTACTCTCTACTTGTAGTCAAGATACTCCTTTGTCCACTTAATCTCTGCGAACGAGTAGCTCTTGGTTGTGCGCTGCATCTGCTTGCGTTTCTTGCCCTCGACAGCTACCGCTTCGTCGTAGGAGAGCGTAACACCTTCGTCGCTAACCTCATCGAGCGTAGCCAAAATCTTTGTTCCGTTGCCGAGCAACACCTCTACGGTCGAGCCCTCCAACTTGCGATATTGGCGCAACGACACGAGTGGCTCACCGATACCGGCCGAGGCAACCGTAAGCGAGTAATCCTCCTCGTCACGATTGAAGGCATCGGAGATGGCACGATTGAGCATCGCGCACGCATCTATCGACACCGAGGTATCGCTATCTATCGTAAGGTCTATGGTGTTGTCGGGCGTGATTTTACACTCCACAACAAACATATCCGTACCCTCCAACGCTCTCTCTGCTACTGCCACTAACTCTTTGATATCCATACAATTGACTAATAGTTTACACTCACTTTGCGCCCCTTTTTGAGCCTATATATTTTCTACGAAAATGAGGGGACTCACTGTCCCCTCATCTCGTTCACTGTGCAAATATACACCTATATTTATAAATAAACAAATTATTTTGTCAAAAAGTGCTGTTTTTCAGCAAAAAGAAGGCAATCTCGAAAGAGTCGTCGCTTAATTATCACCACAAATAGTCTATTTTAAGTAGATGAATGCAAGGCGCACAAGAAATCCGCTTGCGCAGTTTACTTGAGCGTAAATGAGCAAGCGGATTATCGCAGTGCAACGCAGCAGTCGCTGCTTAAAATAGACTATTTTACCTCTTCGAACTCAACATCCTCTGGTTGAGCAGCACCGTTGTTACCACCCTGCTGCGCACCACCCTGCGCACCTGCGTTAGGGTTACCCTGTGCGCCCTGCTGTGCCTGCTGCGCCTGGTAGATCTCCTGCGAAGCGGCCTGCCATGCAGCGTTCAACTCATTGAGAGCAGTGTCGATAGCTGCCAAATCCTGGTTCTTGTGCGCCTCCTTCAACTTTGCGAGTGCGCCCTCGATAGCCGACTTCTTATCGGCAGGAATCTTGTCGCCATACTCCTTCAACTGCTTCTCGGTAGCAAAGATGTTAGAGTCGGCAGCATTAATCTTCTCGATGCGCTCCTTCTCGAGCTTATCCTTCTCCTCGTTGGCCTTCGCCTCGTCACGCATACGCTGAATCTCCTGCTCGGTCAAGCCACTCGAAGCCTCGATGCGGATCTTCTGCTCCTTGCCTGTGCCCTTATCCTTTGCCGAAACATTCAAGATACCGTTTGCATCGATATCGAAGGTAACCTCAATCTGTGGCACGCCACGAGGTGCAGCAGGGATGCCATCGAGGTGGAAGCGACCGATGCTCTTGTTATCCTTTGCCAAAGGACGCTCGCCCTGGCATACATTGATCTCTACCGATGGCTGATTGTCCGCAGCTGTCGAGAATACCTCGCTCTTGCGGGTAGGGATAGTGGTGTTGGCCTCAATCAACTTGGTCATCACGCCACCCAAAGTCTCGATACCGAGCGAAAGCGGAGTAACATCGAGGAGCAACACATCCTTAACCTCGCCTGTGAGGACACCACCCTGAATTGAAGCACCTACGGCTACAACCTCGTCTGGGTTTACGCCCTTGTTAGGGGTCTTGCCGAAGAAATCCTCAACGACCTTCTGAATTGCAGGGATACGGGTAGAACCACCCACCAAAATAACCTCGTCAATCTGCGAAGCCGACAAGCCTGCATCACGCAAAGCGTTGCGGCAAGGCTCGATAGTCTTCTGCACGAGGTGGTCGCACAACTGCTCGAACTTAGCACGAGTCAAGGTCATCACCAGGTGCTGTGGGATGCCGTTGATTGGCATAATGTAAGGCAAGTTAATCTCGGTCGATTGCGAAGCCGAAAGCTCAATCTTTGCCTTCTCGGCAGCCTCCTTCAAACGCTGTAAAGCCATAGGGTCCTGACGCAAATCTACGCCATGCTCCGCCTTGAACGCCTCTGCCATATAGTCGATCAACACATGGTCGAAGTCATCACCTCCGAGGTGAGTGTCGCCATTTGTCGATTTAACCTCGAATACGCCATCGCCCAACTCCAAGATAGAGATATCGAATGTACCACCACCGAGGTCATATACGGCAATCTTCATATCCTTGTTCTTCTTGTCCATACCGTATGCCAACGCAGCCGCAGTAGGCTCGTTGATGATACGGCGCACCTTCAAACCTGCAATCTCACCGGCCTCCTTTGTAGCCTGACGCTGCGAGTCGGAGAAGTATGCAGGAACGGTGATAACAGCCTCTGTTACCTCCTGACCGAGATAGTCCTCAGCGGTCTTCTTCATCTTCTGAAGGATGATAGCCGAAATCTCCTGCGGAGTGTATTGACGACCGTCAATCTCAACACGAGGGGTGTTGTTTGCACCCTTAACGATGCTATATGGAGCGCGCTCCACATCGCCCAAAACCTTGTCGTACTGCTCACCCATAAAACGCTTGATAGAGAATACTGTGCGCTTTGGGTTTGTGATAGCCTGACGCTTTGCAGGGTCGCCTACCTTGCGCTCGCCACCATCGGTGAAGGCAACGATAGAAGGGGTTGTGCGGTGTCCCTCCGAGTTAGGAATAACAACGGGCTCCGAGCCCTCCATAACGGCAACACACGAGTTTGTTGTACCAAGGTCAATACCAATAATCTTTCCCATAGTTGTAATTTTTTATTTGTTTATTGTTTTGTTGTTTTTGTCAATTTTCGTTTTCGCATTTTTGTAGAGCAAACCCCTTGCCAAAGCCGTTTTTCGTGAAAATTTCCCGATTTTCTGCCAAAATGGAGGTTTTAGGCGCAATATAGTGTGACAAAATGACACAAAATTATTGAGAATTGACAGTTGACAATTGACAATTAAAAAAACTCTGACGCTTGTCACGGCGCAACGGGCTTAAAGGTTATTAAGGTTGCGCTTAAAAGATGGCATTGAATGACATTCGGGCACAAGGCCCTTAATGGCATTTAATGGCAGCGCAGTCTGAAGACTGCTTAATGACAAAGCGCATGTCATTCAGTGAGCGCAAGCGAACGCATGCCATTTGTTGCCATTCAGCGAGTGTAACGAGCGCATGCCATTACTATTTGCGCCATGACAAGCTTGGGAGTTCCCACGCCCTACAATTGAAATTTAAGCAGATGGTTGCAATAACCACCCCAAAAGTCAGAGATGATTGAGGGAATTTTGCTCCAAACAAAAAAGCGAGTCCGCAGCAGCACAGAACGCACTCCTAAAATTGGAGTTTAAGCAGATGGTTGCAACATTCCACCACAAGATAAAATAAGGAGGCAAATGCAACAATAACAAAGAGTTCCGACACCGCAGCATACTTGGGCGTATGTGAGGATGTCGGAACTCTTTTTAGGGGAAGCAGTTGTCCCTTATTTTATCTTGTGCTTTTTGAGGATTTTGAGAATAGGCTTCTCAATCGCCTGCGCCCAACGGTGGTATCCATACGAATATGGGTGAACACCATCAGCCGAAGTGATATGGTCGGTACCTGTCTGGTTAGGAACATTTACGAAGTAAACGCCCTTGTACTCCTTAACCACAGCTGCCATAATATTCTCAACATAGTCGATACGGCTCTGCTCCTTCTTCTCGTAGCGAGCACTGAAGTTGCGGGCCTCACGATAGATAGTGTTGAGGAAGATGATTGGAGCGTTAGGGTTCGACTTGCGAACAGCCTCGATAAATGGACGAATACGAGCACCAATCTGGGTGACCGAAGGGTTCGAGAATGCGTCGCAGATATAGGCATCAGCCTTGGTCTCGCCAAGTATCTCGCCAATCATTGGCTGCAACTTACTATTGCCCGACATACCGAACGAGCAGAGGTGCAAACCTGTTGAACGAGAGAGGAATGCAGGCCAAGTCAAGCCCGCACCCGAGGCGCACGAGCCGTGGGTGAACGACGAACCGAAGACTGCAATCTTATGGCGGAATGGTACAGGGATAGCCTCGATGGTAGCACCCTTATTCACGCCAATCTCCAAGCCCTCGAGCTCCGAGTAGAGAGGGAGGTAGATGATGCACTCCTTCAAATCGCGCGAAAGGCCTGTGTACATAGTGATAGGCTTCGAAGTGCGCTCCTTGTTCTTTGCGTTAGGAACAATCTTGTGAGCCTTCGACGAAGCCCAAGTCCACTCACCTTCATCGTTCTTGATGAAGAGGTTGAAACCGCAAGTTGTTGCCAATGGAGCATACTGCGACCACTGAATTACATTGCCATACTGTGCCTTAACATAGATTGCTGTAGCGTTGGTAGAGAAGGCGATAGCCAAGCCCGACGACATCTTCAGCAGTTGAGCCTCACGCTTTGTGAAATCGGGATACTTCTCGACCTCTACACGGTGGTAAGGGTTTGTTGTCTCGCACAACTTGCCAACCATTGTGAGCTGGGTTGCATCGACAAAATCGATCTTCGGAGCCTTCTTCTTCTGTGCCGACACCGAGAGTGTCATTGCAGCACAAACGAGTGCCAATAAAAGTTTTCTCATAATCTGTTTTTGTTTTGGTTAAAGTAATCTTCGCAAAATTGGGGTTGCCCGACATAGACAACCCCACAAAATGTAATATCAAACTCTACGCCTCAACCTCGTTAAGGATGCGCATTGCAGCGTCGAGAATTGCTGTATCGTCGAGTGTTACAACTCCACCATCCGGGCCCTGCTCAAAGTGAACACCTACAGAACCTTTAGCATCAAAGTGCTTTCCACCAAAGTAGTTGCGAACTGTTTCAACATCGAGACCCAACTCGTCTGCAATACGCTGTGAGCTGCCGCTTGGAAGTCTATCCTTGATACGGCGTAATTCATTAAATGTGATAATCATAGAACTAAAGTTTTAGTGTTATTCCTTGTTATAAGTACTTTTCGCACTACTAATATAAGGCTTTTTTTGCAAACCGCAAAATTTTATCGTCTTTTTTCGCATTTTTAACGAAAATCTACTATTTCAAAACCACTGTACCGCCCCTTATCAAATTGCGGTATCGGCTTTGCACTCTTCTGTGCCCGTGCAAGCGTTATAGACATTGCGCCCTCACCCGCACCATACATCAGTCGCTCGATGCTTTCTCCATCTATAGAGAGTATTATATATATGGTATCGCCTCCCTGCTTCGAGGTAAGCCGCAGGGCGTGCCGCCCCTCGACCTCACATTCGACAACATCGTAGCTGCCACCCACATTGACCAGGCCATTGAGCGTCGAGAGTAGCTCCTGCTCATAGAGCTCGCTGCGGTCTATGACCACCTCCTTTGTCGCACCACGCACCTCGTAGCGCACCGAGTCGGCAACGAAGAGCTCCGTATCTCCGAGGCGCATATAGAGGTTCTTCCCCTGCACGGCAAGCTCTCCATCCTGCTCCGCATCGCCCATCTTCAGCACAAACGAGAGGCTGTAGTCACCCAACGAGGCGTAGTGGCGAGATAGGCGTTCCAAGCGTTGCACACCCCTCTCATCGGCACGAGCCGACAAGGTCGCAAACAACAATAGTATGACAAGTATCTTTTTCAAATCTCTCGTCTAAATTACTCCACTCCAAGGTCGTGCAGCAGTGCATCCAACGACTCCATATCGTAGATCTTCACATCCCTCGACTTCGAGCCATTGGCAGGGCCAATGATGCCCGCCTGCTCCAGCTGTCGAGTGATGCGGCTTGCTCGGTTGAAGCCGACATTATAAAAACTCTGTATCGACGAAGTCGAGAAGCGGCCGCTCGCCACTGCATCTCGAGCCACCTCGGCAAAGTGTTCGTCGAAGCGTATTGGCGCACCACTCTCACTACCGAAGCCCGCCTCCGCATTTGAGGCGTTGGCATCCTCGTAGTCAGGCAGTAGATATGTGCCACTTGGATATGGGAACGGCTGTGTTGCTATATGCTCCACGATATCTCGCACCTCCGGAGTATCGACAAAGGCGCACTGGATACGGGTAAGCTCACCACCATTCGAGAAGAGCATATCGCCACGACCGATAAGCTGGTTTGCGCCCGGCTGGTCGATAATTGTTCGCGAGTCAATCATCTGCATCACACGGAAGGCAATTCGTGCAGGGAAGTTCGCCTTGATACCTCCCGTGATAACCTTCACATCAGGTCGCTGTGTCGCCACGATAAGGTGGATACCGATAGCTCGAGCCTTCTGCGCCAAGCGCATCACAGGTTGCTCGACCTCCTTGGCGGTCATAATCAGGTCGGCAAACTCGTCGATGATAACCACGATATATGGCATAATATCGTCTTCTATCTTGTGCGCTCGTACAAAGTCGTTGTACTCGACAATATTTCTTACGCCCGCCTTGCCACACTTGGCCAAGCGGTTTTCCATCTCAATGCAGAGAGAATTAAGGGTATATACCGCCTTCTTCGGATCCTTCACGATAGCCTCCTCCTCGGACTCCATCTTCGCCAAGAAGTGCTTCTCCAACTTCGCATATAGCGAAAACTCGACGGTCTTCGGGTCTATCAGCACAAACTTCAACTGCGAAGGGTCCTTGCGGTAGAGCAACGATGCAATAATGGCATTCAAGCCGACCGACTTACCCTGTCCCGTAGCACCTGCAACGAGCAAGTGAGGCATCTTTGCCAAGTCGAAGACATAGTTCTCGTTCTGGATTGTGCGACCAATAACAATCGGCAGCTCCGCCTTATAGTTCTGGAAACGCTCCGACTGGATAGCCGAGCGCATCGACACGGTCTCCTTGTTTATGTTCGGCACCTCGATACCGATAGTTCCCTTGCCCGGAATTGGGGCGATAATACGGATACCCAACGCCTTCAACGACTGCGCAATATCCTTCTCCAAGCCCTGCACTCGGGCAATCTTAACGCCCGCCTCCTGCACAATTTCGTACAGCGTTACTGTAGGACCGATGGTTGCCGTCATCGAAACGATAGGCACACCGAAGTTGCCCAAGGTCTCCTCGATGCGTTGTTTGTTCTGCTCGATCTCCTCGTTCGACACCTCGACACCATTTTCGTGATTTACAAGCAGTTCCACCTTCGGGAAGTTATACTTCGGGGTGCTGTCGGGGTTAAACTCTCGACGATTTGCCTCCTTCGTGCTCACCTTTCCATCCGTATGCGTTATCACATCTATATGGTCGATATTCGATTTTGGTGCTTCAACATCCTCTGCGATGGTCTCTGCCACTTGAGGCTCCGATACCTCCTCGGTAGGCTCTGCAACAGGCTCGGGCTTTGGCTCAACCGCAGGCTCGGGCTTTGGTTCAACCGCAGGCTCGGGCTCTGGCTCTGTCGCCATAGGTGCAACCTCGCCAATAACATGTACCGAGGTCTGCTCCTCCACACCATCGTCCTCGGCCTCACGCTTCGCCTTACGCTCCTCACTCTTACGGACGATGTAGGCACGCAACGACGACACAGCATCTCTGCTCTGCTCGACACCCTGCTTGGTCGTTCGGTTGAGGAAGTCGATAAAGTGCAGATTTATGATTACGCCCGTAACAATCCAGCACGCCACAAGCACAAGTATCACACCCATAGTGCCAATCTTCGGCTCCAGCATATCGACGATAGCGATACCATAGGCTCCGCCCCAGCCCGTGCCGAAGCAGCCATCTGCGCCCGATATAAGTGCCAAAGTGAGTGAGCCGCAGATAGTAATCAGCGTTGTCGAGAGAGCCGTACGCCACAGCACCCTCGAGCGTTCGAGCAGCAAGAATGCACCAAAGAGCACACCGATAACGGGTATCAGCAGACCAAACAGACCAAAGGCGTTGCCCACCAAGGCATTCGCAATTGCTGCGCCCGTGCCACCGCATATATTCTTGAACTCTACGGCCATACCCATAGGGTTATTGTTCAACGCACCGAGGTCGTTGCGCCACACAAAGAGGTGCGCCACAACCGCCAACAACGCATAGAGCGACACGAGCAGAACCAAAATACCAAATACCCAGCAGAATGTCTCCCACGGTGTGCGTGTTCCATCCTGCTCGGTCAATGTTCGGTTGCGCTTCGCCTCTCGCTCCTTGCGCTTCTGCTCGGCACGGCTCGTCTTCTTACTATCCTTACTCATACTCTATCTATCTTTCATTTTCAACTTCTCAACATACTCTTCGCCCGCAAATGAGAGGTAGCGACAACTCTGCTTCGCTCCCTCCTCGGCCCGCAGGCCTCGCTCGTCGAGCAACGATGCCACTCTGCGTGCTATAGCTGCTGCCGAGTCGATAATCTCCACACCCTCGCCCGCAACACGCTCTATGACGCTGCGCAGAAATGGGTAGTGCGTGCAGCCCAGCACAATCTTATCGGCTCCCGCCTCGACGAGAGGCTCCACGACCCTGCGCACCAACGCCTCGGTCGCCTCACTCTCCTCCTCGTTGCACTCCACCGCCTCGACAAAGCCCTCGCCCACAGCCGCTATAATCTGCACCTTGTCGGCATACTGTGCCGCTGTAGTGCGGAAGTGGTCGCCCTCGAGTGAGCGTCGTGTCGCCAAGACTCCCACAACACCACTCTTCGTCGTCAGTGCCGCAGGTTTCACCGCAGGTTCCAGCCCCACAAACGGCACATCGGGATAGCGCTCTCGCAACGCTCTAATAGCCACTGCGGTGGCGGTATTGCAGGCGATAACGATAAGTTTGCACCCCTCGGCCAAGAGTCTTTCGACCGCCTCCTCGGTAAAGCGTTTTACCTCCTCGGTGCTACGCTCCCCATAAGGGCACCTCGCACCATCGCCCAGATAGATGAACGACTCGTACGGCAACGCCTCTCGCAGTGTGCGCAACACCGAAAGTCCTCCCAATCCCGAATCGAAAACACCAATCATACTCTTAAGGCTTTTAGCCATTAGCCATTAGCTATTGGCTTTTAATTTCTAATTATAAACTCTGCGAGTCGCTCTACAATCTCATCGTCGCCAATCTGCGAGCAATCAACCACCACATGCGCCTGCTCATAGATAGGCTCTCGCTCGGCCAGGTGTGTCTGCATAAATGCCAACAACTCCTCATCGTTCAACCCACGGAACTTCGGGCGTTTGGCCCTTCCGTGCGGTGAGAGGCGGGATAAAATCTGCTCGGGTGTACGCTTCAGATAGACCGACACACCATGCTCGGCTATCCACACCATATTGTCACCCCACACGGGCAGACCTCCACCCGTAGAGATAATGGCACTCTCGTAGTCGGCTGTCTGCTCCAAGGCTCTGCGCTCCGCCTGACGGAAATACTCCTCACCCGCAAAGTTTATCACATCTGCCACCGCAGCGCCCTCCGCCTCCTCGACCATCTTGTCGGTATCGAGGAACGGCAGCTCGGTGCGCCTGGCGATCTTGCGACCAAGGGTACTCTTTCCTGCACCCATATATCCAGTTAAGTACAATCGCATACTTTTTTGGCTTTTAGCCATTAGCTATTAGCCATTGGCTGTTTTTGTTTTCCGAACTCTTACCCTTGTCAAGGCGCAGGGCTAAATGGCATACGCTCGTTGCACTCGCTGAATGGCAAGGAATGACATGCGCTCCCGTTGGTCGCTTAATGGCAAATGCGCCTGCCATTAAGCAGTCGTCTGACTGCGCTGCCATTAAATGTCATTAAGGGCGTAAGCCCGTTTGCCATTCAATGCCATCTTATTGGCGCTCTACTCACTACTCTCTAAAAAAGGTTTAGCTGCTCCGAGTTAGTCTCGTCAATATCATTGCGAACAATCTCTATCGGAGTGCCACTATTGTTTACCGGCTTTATAACCTCCTCTGCGGCAACATCCTCGACCTCCTCAATCTGCTCCTCGGCAGGCTCGACCATTGGCTCAACATCGTCATCTATCGGCTCATCGTTGTTTTCGGGCTCCTCGGGCTCTACCACCTCGGGCTCAATAAAGGTCAATGTAGCCACATCGAAGGTGGTGAGTCGCTTACCCTTGGCCTTGCAAGATTTGACACCCACAAACTCCTCGACATTGACCATATCGGCAGGGCGATTTTCGTGTGCGCCCTTATATGTAATCTGCAACTCGGCACCCTTCACGCCCGAGATACACTCGAAGCGGCACGAGCCATCCTCGTCGAGGAAGTATTGAGTCTTGTCGGTCTGCTCCAACGCAAAGCGTTTCATATAGTAGTAGCCCTGCACGCTGTCGAAGTAGCAGAGGTTATAGACCCTGCCCGCCTCGTAACGCTCGACACGCACCGTGTCGTCAGGGAAGTGCTGCTGCGTATCGAAGCCCGTGATGTAGGCGAGATTTTTCGCTGTCCACACCACAATCTTATCGTTGCCCTTGAACTCACCGAGCAACTTACCACGACCATCGCTATTGAGGCGACGAACATCCTCGTCCCACCATATATTCTGACCCGCCAAGGTCGAAACGCCCTTCTCCTTCAAGACAATCTTGTGAATTGGGTAGCGGGAGAAGAGGTTACCCTGCGACTGGCGACCCTTGATAGCCAGCTCCGAGAAGTCCAAATCGACAATCATCTTCTTCAGGCGTGGGCGTGGGCGGAAGTATATCTTCAGCACCTCGGCCTCGCCATTCGGATTTACCGAGAGGTACAAAATATCGCTCTTTGGAGTACCCTTTGTGAGGTTGTACTCCTTATCTCGTGTAATACCCTTGATGGCGCATCGCTTCATCATTATCGCACCACCTCGACCATCTCGATACAACAAGTTGTATATCGTGCGCTCATCGTTGCGCTTGAATACGCCAATATAGTATATGTTCTTATCGACAAAGCTCTTCTCTGCCACCTTCTTGATGAAATAACGACCATCACGCAAGATGATTATCACATCGTCGATATCCGAGCAGTCGCAGACATACTCGGCATCCTTCATCGACTTGCCGATACCGAAGAAGCCCTCCTCTCTATCGACATAGAGTTTTGCGTTCGACACCGCCACCTTTGTAGCCTCAATCGAGTCAAACTCTCTAATCTCGGTCTGACGCTCCTTGCCTTTGCCGTACTTCTCACGGATATGCTCGAAGTAGGCGATAGCGTAGTCGGTCAAGTGCGCCAAGTCGTGCTTCACCTGCTTGATATCCTTCTCAATCTGCTTTATCTCATTGTCCGCCTTATCCGAGTCGAAACGAGAGATACGAATAAACTTCAGCTCTGTCAGGCGTTGCACATCTTCAATCGTAACCTCCCTGCGCAACAACGACTTAAATGGCTCCAAACCCTTATCCACCGCTGCGTAAGCCTCCTCACGGCTCTTGCAGCCCTCGATAAGCTGATAGAGTTTGTTTTCGATAAAGATGCGCTCCAACGATGCAGCGTGCCAAGCCTCATTATGCTCCGCCAAGGCTATCTCCAACTCCTGTTTCAACAGTCCCTTGGTATGCTCTGCCGAGTGGCGCAAAATATCGCTTACGCCCATAAATGCAGGTTTGTCATCCTTGATAACGCAGGCGTTTGGCGAAATCGACACCTCGCACAATGTGAAGGCGTAGAGTGCGTCAATCGTCTTGTCGCACGACTCTCCCGCTGCTACCTGCACGATAATTTCGGCCTTACGAGCTGTGTTGTCATCAACACGACGAATTTTAATCTTGCCCTTCTGGTTGGCTTTGAGGATAGAGTCTTTGATGCTCTCGGTAGTTGTCGAGAACGGTATCTCGGTGATAGCCAGCGTATTCTTATCCAACTTGGATATCTTTGCTCGCACCTTCACTGCACCGCCACGCAAGCCATCATTATAGCGTGACACATCTATCATACCGCCCGTTGGGAAGTCGGGATAGAGCTGGAACTCCTCGCCTCGCAAATGGGCGATAGAGGCCGAAATAAGCTCGTTAAAGTTGTGTGGTAAAATCTTCGATGCAAGACCTACGGCAATACCCTCGGCTCCCTGCGCCAAGAGCAGTGGGAACTTCACTGGCAGGGTTACAGGCTCCTCCTTGCGACCATCGTATGCCAACATCCACTCGGTAGTCTTCTTGTTATAGACCACCTCCAAAGCAAACTTCGACAAGCGAGCCTCGATATATCGGGCTGCCGCAGCATCATCGCCCGTGAGGATATTACCCCAGTTACCCTGACAGTCAATCAAGAGCTCCTTCTGTCCGAGCTGCACCAACGCATCTTTGATAGAAGCATCTCCGTGTGGGTGGTACTGCATGGTCTGTCCCACGAGGTTTGCCACCTTGTTCAACTTGCCATCATCCACCACCTTCATAGCGTGAAGAATACGGCGCTGCACAGGCTTCAAACCATCGTCAATATGGGGCACTGCACGCTCCAAAATAACATACGAGGCGTAGTCCAAGAACCAATTCTTGTACATACCCGTCAGTCGCTTGGTGCTCTGCTCCGCCATCAAGGCGTCATACTTGCCGGGCTCCGAGGCGACAATCTCCTCCTCGTTCAACAACTCTTCCTGTATATCTTTCTCTTCGTTCATATATTCACTTCGTTCAAATTGAGAATTGAGAATTGAGAATTGAGAATTAAGAATTACTTTTTTAACTACTCACTACTCTCTA
The DNA here is from genome assembly GCA_015059685.1 of Rikenellaceae bacterium. Taxonomy (GTDB): domain Bacteria; phylum Bacteroidota; class Bacteroidia; order Bacteroidales; family Rikenellaceae; genus Alistipes. The sequence continues at coordinate 114,324 of SUZW01000004.1, forward strand.
CTCACTACTCACTAATTTTGTCCTCCTCGATGCGCAGATTACCCACAATAAACTGCTGTCGGTCGTAGGTGTTCTTACCCATATAGAAGGTCAGCATATCCATAATCGGGTCGTCTTTCGTAAGGCGCACCTTGTCAAGGCGTATCTGCTCGCCGATAAAGCCCTCGAACTCATCGGGCGAAATCTCTCCCAAACCCTTAAATCGTGTAATCTCGGCCGTAGCACCGCACTTCTCAATCGCTGCCACACGCTCCTCCTCCGAGTAGCAGTAGATGGTCTCTTTCTTATTACGCACACGGAAAAGTGGTGTCTGCATAATAAACAAGTGACCACGCCTAATCAGGTCGGGGAAGAACTGCAAGAAGAAGGTCAGCAAGAGCAAGCGGATGTGCATACCATCGACATCGGCATCGGTTGCGATAACCACCTTGTTGTAGCGGAGGTTATCCATATCCTCCTCGATATTCAACGCCACCTGCAAATTGTTGAACTCATCGTTCTTGTAAACAATGGTCTTCTTCATACCGTAGGAGTTCAGCGGTTTTCCCCTCAGCGAGAATACCGCCTGCGTCTGCGGGTTACGGCTCTTGGTGATTGAGCCCGAAGCCGAATTACCCTCCGTGAGGAATATCATCGTCTGCTCCGCCAACTCGTGCTTGTCCGTGCGGTGTATCTTGCAGTCACGCAAGTTCTTATTGTTCAAGAGTGCCTTCTTTGCCGTGTCACGAGCCTTCTTCTGAACACCTGCAATCTCCTTGCGCTCCTTCTCGTTCTCGACAATCTTGCGCTGTATGGCCTGTGCCGTATCGGGGTTCTTGTGGAGGTAGTTGTCCAACTCCGTAGAGAGGAACTCGCCCACAAACTGACGGATTGTCGGTCCTCCGTTCCACATATCCTTCGAGCCGAGTTTAATCTTGGTCTGCGACTCGAACAACGGCTTCGACACCTTCAACGAGATAGCCGCAATAATCGAAGAGCGAATATCCGAAGGGTCGTAGTCCTTGTGATAA
>SUZW01000022.1 GCA_015059685.1 Rikenellaceae bacterium
AGGGTTGTTCGGGTATCACCGTAATCAGCGGAAAGGAGGCACTTCGTGGTGAGCCTTCGGCTTGTATCAAGTGCGCAAAGTGTATCGAGGCTTGCCCTATGGGCTTGGAGCCTTACCTTCTGGCAAAGCAGTCGAAGAAGAAGGCTTGGGGCGAGATGGAGAAGAACGATATTACAAGTTGTATTGAGTGTGGTTGTTGCCAATTCACATGTCCTGCAAACATTGCGTTGCTCGACTATGTACGCTTTGGCAAGCAGACCGTAATGGGCATTATCCGTGCTCGTAACGCAAAGAAGTAAAGGAGAAAAAGATATGGCAAACAGAACTATTGTAGCCTCGGCTCCGCATGTTCACGGACCTCTCTCGACAACAAGGCTTATGAGCGATGTTATCGTTGCTCTCATGCCTGCGTTGGCGGTGTCGGTCTATGTCTATGGCTGGGGCGTATTGGCAATCACAGCGGTTTCGATTGGCTGCTGTGTGCTTTTTGAAGCGTTAATTCAGAAATTCTTGGTGCGTGGCAAGCAGACCGTAACAAACCTCTCGGCTGTGGTTACGGGTTTGTTGTTGGCGATGAATATGCCGGCTAACATTCCATTGTGGATTGTGGCTGTGGGCGCACTCGTCGCTATCGGTGTTGCAAAGATGCCTTTCGGTGGTCTTGGCAAAAACCCATTCAACCCTGCTATCGTGGCTCGTGTATTCCTCTTGATTGCTTATCCGGTGCAGATGACATCGTTTGCAATGCCTTCGACCGAGGGCTTTGTCGATGCCTATTCGGGTGCTACCCCACTCGCAGCGGCCAAAGCCGGCTTGTTGAACTTCGCAGAGTACGATGCTTTGGGTATGTTCGCAGGTAATATGGCAGGCTCGTTTGGTGAGGTGGCGACTTTGGCGTTGCTGCTCGGCTTTGCATACCTCCTGGTGCGTCGTGTTATCACTTGGCATATTCCGGTGGCTGTGCTCGGTACTATGGCGGTGTTTGCTGCTATCTATGGCGCAGTGTCGTTTGACACTCCACACCTCGTGTCGAACTTTACGCTGTTCCACCTTATCGCAGGTGGTGCGGTGTTGGGTGCAGTCTTTATGGCTACCGACTATGTTACCTCGCCAATGACTCCATGGGGCATGGTTATCTACGGTATCGGCATTGGTGCTTTGACTATGACTATCCGTCTGTGGGGTGCATATCCCGAGGGTATGTCGTTCGCCATTCTTATTATGAATAGCGTTGTGCCTCTTATCAACAAGTATGTTAAACCACGCCGTTTCGGCTCTAAAAAGTAGGAGGGCAGGAGATGAAAAGTTCATTAAAAAATATGGTCTTGGTGCTCTTCTGCATCACCTTTATCTCGGCCGCTTGCGTGGGCGTGGTAAATATGATTACCGAGGGACCTATTGCAGCAGCGAAGGAGGCGGCCGTTAAGGCAGCGTTGCAGCAGGTGCTGCCAGAGTTTGACGCTACCGAGAAGAGCGAGCATACGGCTGACGAGCTGCTTATTATCGCCCACAAGGCGACAAAGGGTGGCGAGGTTGTAGGCTACGCTATCGAGTCGCAGACAAAAAATGGTTTTAGTGGCTTGGTGCGCTTGATGGTCGGCTTCGACACGAAGGGCACAATCTTGAATGTAAATGTCTTGGAGCAGGCCGAAACTCCGGGCTTGGGTGCAAAGATGACCGAGGAGGGCAACCCTCTCTTGGCAAGCGTTCAGGGCAAGGAGGCTCCGAAGACAAAGCTAACGGTGAAGAAAGATGGTGGCGACATAGATGCTTTGACCGCAGCAACAATCTCTTCTCGTGCTTATGCCGAGGCTGTTGCGCGCGCCTACGCAGTATTTAAAGTTGCAGCGGGTTGGCAGAACGAAGTTCAGGCAACCACGGGTGCATCACAAACAAAGAAGGAGGAGTAACTATGGCAAATAAAGTAACAATGTTCTTGAAAGATAAGCTGCTCCTCACTTGGCGTGGCGTTGTGAAGGAGAACCCTACTTTTGTGTTGGTTCTCGGTATGTGTCCTACACTCGGAACAACCACCTCGGCAGAGAATGGTTTTGGTATGGGTGTGGCAACTATGGCGGTATTGATTATGTCGAATATCGTGATTTCGCTCATCAAAAACCTTATCCCCGATAAGGTGCGTATCCCTGCGTTTATCGTTGTGATTGCATCGTTCGTAACCGTAATTCAGATGTTGATGGAGGCTTTTGTCCCTTCGTTGTACGCATCGCTCGGTGTGTTTATTCCGCTGATTGTGGTGAACTGCATCATCCTCGGGCGTGCCGAGGCCTTCGCATCGAAGAATGGAGCCTTGGACTCGGCTCTCGATGGCGTAGGTATCGGCTTGGGCTTTACCTTGTCGCTCACCGTTATTGGAGCTGTGCGTGAGGTGCTGGGTAGTGGCGCGATATTTGGTTTCGACCTCGGATGTGCCGAATATATGCCTTTGGTATTTGTCTTGGCTCCCGGAGCGTTCCTCGTGCTGGGATTTTTGATGGTATTGTTCAACAAATTCTTAAAGAAATAGGAGTATGGAGACAACATATTTTGCAATTATCATCGGTTCGATATTCGTAAATAATGTCGTACTTGCACAGTTCCTCGGCATCTGCCCGTTCCTCGGTGTATCGTCAAAGGTCGAGACCTCGATGGGTATGGGTGCAGCCGTAACCTTCGTTATGGCTCTGTCGGCTGTCGTAACTTGGCTTATTCAGACCTATATCCTCGTGCCACTCGGCATTGAGTATATGCAGACGATTGTCTTTATTCTGGTTATTGCTGCGTTGGTGCAGATGGTCGAGATTGTCTTGAAGAAGGTGTCGCCATCGTTGTATCAGGCACTCGGTATCTTCCTGCCACTTATCACCACCAACTGCGCAGTGCTTGGTGTGGCAATTTTGATGATACAGAAGGAGTTTTCGTTGTTGCAGGGTTTGGTGTATAATGTCTCGACCGCACTCGGCTTTGCGTTGGCACTCGTGATATTTGCGGGCTTGCGTGAGCGCATCGAGTTCGAGGAGGCTCCAAAGGCGTTCCAGGGAGTACCTATCGCCTTGATTACCGCCTCGATATTGGCCATGGCGTTTATGGGTTTTTCAGGACTTGTATAAGTTCCTGAAAATTATAAAGGTCGGTAAGGGTTTGCCCTTACTGGCCTTTATTAGCCTTTACGACATTTACTTTCATTGAATTAAGCTATGGCAACAATTAACTGTATAGGAATTTTAACTTCGGGAGGTGATGCTCCCGGAATGAATGCCGCCATTCGTGCCGTTACACGCACCGCAATATACAACGGTCTGCGAGTCAAGGGCATTATGCGTGGCTACAAAGGTTTGATAACGGGCGAGATTGTAGATTTCACATCTTCGAGCGTCAGCAACATAATACAAAAAGGTGGCACAATTCTCAAAACTGCACGATGCCCCGAATTTCGTGAAGCAGAGGGACGCAAGCGGGCATACGAGAATATGCGGGTTGCCGAAATAGATGCCCTTGTCGTTATCGGTGGCGATGGCACAATCACGGGTGCGCAGAGATTTGCGCAAGAGTTCGATGTTCCCATCATTGCCCTCCCCGGTACTATCGACAACGACCTTTCAGGTACCGACGCCACGATAGGTTTCGACACCGCACTCAACACAATTATGGAGGCGGTCGATAAATTGCGTGACACAGCCACATCGCACGAGCGATTGTTCTTTATGGAGGTTATGGGCAACACGGCCGGCTACCTCGCACTCAGCGGAGCCTTGGCAACGGGTGCCGAAGCTGCCATAATCCCCGAGATGGAGACCGAGACCGACCAACTCAAGACCCTTATCGACAACGGCTTCCGCAAGAGCAAGAACTCCGCCATTGTACTCGTAGCGGAGAACCCTGCAACGGGCGGAGCAATGGGTTTGGCAGAGCGTGTAAAGCGTGAGTTCCCGCAATATGATGCTCGTGTGACGATACTCGGACACCTGCAGCGTGGAGGCTCCCCTACCGCATCGGACCGCATCCTTGCCTCTCGTCTTGGTGCAGCGGCAATATCGGCACTGAAAGATGGGCAGCGCAATGTTATGATAGGTATTCGTGACCTCGAGATGGTCTATGTACCCTTCTCGAAAGCACTATCCCGAACAAAGAGTATCCGCAAGGAGAACATAGACCTCGTAAAGATTTTGTCAATATAATATGCAGATTACAAAGGTATTGGGCATCGGTAACGCATTGACCGATATGCTCGTAAACTTAAAAAATGAAGAGGTACTCTCAAAGTATCAAATAGCCAAAGGCTCGATGTCGCTGGTCGATAGCGCAACGCAGTCGCAGATATCGAAATCGGTAGCGGGACTACCCTACTCGCTCTCACTCGGAGGCTCGGCCGACAACACCATCCGTGCTATGGCTCGTCTTGGCTCGACGGTAGGTTTCATCGGCAAGGTCGGCAACGACACCACGGGTGACTTCTTCGAGCAGGCGTTGGCAAACCTCGGCATAGAGCCAATTATATTCCGTGGCGAAAGCCGCTCGGGTAAGTGTGTGTCGCTCGTATCGCCCGATGGCGAGCGCACGATGCTCACACACCTCGGAGCAGCTGCCGAGATGCATGCCGAGGATATCACGGCCGACATCTTCGAGGGTTACGACTGCCTCTATGTCGAGGGCTACCTCGTGCAGGAGCACTCGCTTATCGAGGTTGCCGTGCGCACCGCCAAGGAGCGTGGTATGGTTGTAGCAATAGACCTCGCATCGTTTAATGTCGTGGCCGAAAATCTCGACTTCCTGCGTGACCTCGTCACAAAATATGTCGATATAGTCTTTGCCAACGAAGACGAGGCAAAGGTCTTCTCGGGCGAGGAGGAGCCGGTAAATGCCCTGCAGTATATCTCGGAGCGTTGTGCCCTGGCTATCGTGAAGATAGGTACAAAGGGTGCGCTCATAAAATACAATGGCGAAGTTACACATGTGGGTATTATGGCCGCAGCCAAGCGTGTCGATACTACGGGTGCAGGCGACTTCTATGCCGCAGGTTTTATGCACGGCTTATGCGAGGGGTTGTCGTTGCGCCAGTGTGGCACCATAGGTGCTATCACCGCAGGCAAGGTTATCGAGGTTGTTGGCACAACCCTCAGCGAGGAGGCTTGGCAAGAGGCCGAGCTGTTGATTGCACGAGTGAAGAGTACAAAATATCTATTTTAGGCGATGAGAAGATTTACCCTTTTTGTGGCACTCCTTGCCACACTCGTAGCTGCGGCCTCGGAGCGAAAGTTACTCACAATGGAGGATGCCATCCTCAACCGTGACCTTGTGCCACAAAACTACGAAATTCGTTTCAGCGAGAAGAACCCGAAGATATATGAGCACGCCCGCAGAGGCACTATCGAGCAGTACGATATCCGCACGGGAAGATTGGTGGATAGCACACCTATTCTTATCGGTATGCCCAACCCTTTCCGCAACCGTGCAAGCATAAAGGATAACAATGTTGTTTGGTACGACAACGAGGGTAAAATGTATAAAGTTACCGATTTTGCCGACAAGAATATCGTCTGCGGTCAGGCTGTTTCACGCCACGAGTTCGGCATCGACGGTGGCCTGTTCCACTCGCCCGACAAGTCGCTCGTCGCCTTCTATCAGAAAGATGAGTCGAAAGTTACGACCTTTCCGCTATTGGATATAACCACCCGCACCGGCTCACTCATCGAGATTAAGTACCCGATGAACGGTATGGCTTCGGAGCGTGTGTTGGTGGGCGTATATAACCCTGCGACACAAAAAGTGGTCTATTTGGCCGTTACCGACTTTGACGAGGAGCGATACATAACAAATCTTGCGTGGTCGCCCAACTCGAAAACGATATACGCACAAGTACTAAATCGTGCGCAGAAGGAGATGCACCTGAACGCCTACGATGCGCTTTCGGGAGCGTTTGTGGCAACTATTCTGACCGAGCAGAACGAGCGTTGGGTGGAGCCGCAAAACCCTATCCGTTTTATCGACAACGACCGATTTATCTACACCACGGATAATCGCCACGGATACAAAAATCTCTACTTGCACACCCTCTCGAAGGGCTCGACCGAGCGACTGACAAAGGTTGATGCCGATGTGGAGTATCTATCGCACAACGACCGCACGGTATTCTACTACTCGGCCGAGGTCTCGCCCGTAGAGCGACACCTCTTCAGCGTATCGTTGCGCAACGGCAAGGTGCGACAACTTACTCGCAACGAGGGTTGGCACAGCTGCGAAATTTCGCCCGATGGCAAGCACTTCTCGGACAACTACTCCTCGCTCAATACTCCTCGAGTTGTAGCTATTGGCTCGACCGACGGCAAATTATACCGAGAGTTATTCCGTGCCGACGACCCATCGAAGGAGTACAACTACTCGACCATAGAGCTTGGCTCGGTAAAGTCGGCCGACGGAAAGTACGACAACCACTACCGCCTTATCAAGCCTTTGGACTTCGACGAGAACAAGAAGTACCCCGTAATACTATATGTATATGGCGGTCCGCACTCGCAGATGGTGACAAACTCGTTCCAGGCGCAGTTGCGTCGCTGGGAGATGTATATGGCACAGCGAGGATATGTCGTCTTTGTGATGGATAATCGTGGCACGCTGAACCAAGGTGCCGAGTACGAGAAAGCGATACACCGCCAATGCGGAAAGTGTGAAATGGAGGACCAGATGGCGGGCTTGCAGTGGCTTTTGTCGCACAAATGGGCAGACCGAGAGCGAGTTGGCGTTCACGGCTGGTCGTATGGCGGCTTTATGACTATCTCGCTGATGACACACTACCCCGAGGTGTTTAAGGTGGGTGTTGCGGGTGGTCCCGTAATAGATTGGAAGTGGTACGAGGTGATGTATGGCGAGCGATATATGGAGACCGAGGCTACAAACCCCGAGGGTTTTGCAGCAACATCGCTTATCGCCCAAGCCAAAAACCTCCGAGGCAAGTTGCTGATTTGTCAGGGTGCAATAGACGATGTGGTGGTGTGGCAACACTCCTTGTCATTTATCGACACCTGTATCGACAATGGCGTGGCGGTAGATTACTTCCCTTACCCTCGCTCGCAGCACAATGTGCGTGGCAAGTGGCGTGTGCATCTGATGCAGAAGGTGACCGACTATTTCGAAGATTATCTGCGGTAGTATGCCAAAATGGCAGACTTCTCGTCTTGGCACACAGATTGAATAGTAATAGAACAAACAGAAAACAACAAAAAACATACGATTATGACAGTAAAACCACTTTCAGACAGAGTACTTATACTCCCAAACCCTGCCGAGACAACTACGGCCAGCGGTTTGATTATTCCCGACTCGGCAAAGGAGAAGCCGGCAGCGGGCAAGGTTATCGCAGTAGGTCCCGGCACAGCCGAGGTAAAGATGGAGGTAAAAGTCGGTGACGAGGTGTTGTATGGCAAGTATGCCGGCACGGAGCTCAACATCGATGGCGAGAGCTACCTTATGATGGCACAGCGTGACATCCTCGCTGTAGTCGAGAAATAGATTTCTCAAAATTGACAATTAAAGGACTTTTAATAAAAAGCTAATGGCTAATGGCTAATGGCCAATAGCAAAAAAAGAATAGTTATGGCAAAGGATATAAAATATAATGTAGAGGCTCGCAACCTCTTGAAAGAGGGTGTTGATGCTTTGGCAGATGCAGTAAAGGTGACACTTGGTCCAAAGGGCCGCAATGTGATTATCGGCAAGCAGTTTGGTGCGCCACACATCACAAAAGATGGTGTAACGGTAGCAAAAGAGGTTGAGTTGGAGGACTCATTCGCAAATATGGGTGCGCAGATGGTGCGTGAGGTAGCATCGAAGACCAACGACGATGCTGGTGATGGTACAACCACCGCAACCGTGTTGGCGCAGGCTATTATCGGTGTGGGTATCAAGAATGTCACCGCAGGAGCAAACCCTATGGACCTCAAACGAGGTATCGACAAGGCTGTTGCGACCGTAGTGGAGAGCCTCCGTGCGCAGTCGCAGGAGGTTGGCTCGGACAACTCGAAGATTGAGCAGGTGGCGACCATCTCGGCAAACAACGACAACACAATCGGTAAGCTTATCGCCGAGGCGATGGCAAAGGTGAATAACGAGGGCGTTATCACTGTCGAAGAGGCGAAGGGAACAGATACCTATGTCGATGTTGTCGAGGGTATGCAGTTCGACCGTGGCTATATCTCGGCATACTTCATCACCAACACCGAGAAGATGCAGACCGAGTTGGAGAAGCCATATATCCTCATTACCGACAAGAAGATTTCGACAATGAAGGAGATTATGAGCGTATTGGAGCCTGTAGCACAGAGTGGTCGTGCATTGCTTATCATTGCCGAGGATGTCGATGGCGAGGCGTTGTCGGCTCTCGTAGTGAATAAGTTGCGTGGCACATTGAAGATTGCCGCTTGCAAGGCTCCGGGCTTTGGCGATCGTCGCAAGGAGATGCTCGAAGATATCGCTGCTTTGACAGGTGCAACCGTAATTTCGACCGACAAGGGTATGCGACTCGAGGATGCAACACTCGAGGCACTCGGTTGTGCCGAGAAGGTTACGATGAATAAGGAGAATACCACCATCGTGGATGGTTGTGGCGACAAGGAGGCTATCAAGGCCCGTGTAGATCAGATCCGTGCCTCGATTGAGGTGTCGAAGTCGGACTACGATAGAGAGAAGTTGCAGGAGCGTTTGGCGAAGTTGGCCGGTGGCGTGGCTGTCCTCTATGTAGGTGCCGCTACCGAGGTCGAGATGAAGGAGAAGAAGGACCGTGTGGATGATGCCTTGGCTGCTACTCGTGCCGCTGTCGAGGAGGGTATCGTTCCGGGCGGTGGCGTGGCCTACATCCGTGCTATCGCTTCGCTCGAGGGCTTGAAGGGCGAGAACGAAGACCAGACCACAGGTATCCAGATTGTGAAGCGTGCTATCGAGGAGCCACTTCGTCAGATTGTCAAGAATGCAGGTGGCGAGGGCTCGGTTGTTGTGAATAAGGTTAGCGAGGGTAACGGTTCATTCGGCTACAACGCCCGTGACGACCGCTACGAGGATATGCTCGATGCAGGTATCATCGACCCTACGAAGGTGTCGCGTGTGGCGCTCGAAAATGCAGCCTCTATCGCCTCGATGTTCCTCACCACAGAGTGTGTCCTGGCCGAGAAGAAGGTCGATACCCCGATGCCTCCGATGCCGGCAGGAGGTATGGGCGGTATGATGTAATAGAGTCGGGCTATCCAATAGGGCATTTGGGTAGCCCGTTTTTTTAGCCGATTTGATTTTTCGCAGAAAAATACCTACCTTTGCCGTAGGTTTCTAATATTTTCGTCTATGAAAGAGAACTACGATGATATTCGTCCTTATAATGACGAGGAGATACCGGCAGCGTTGGAGCGTATTGTGAACGACCCGTTCTTCGTGCCTGCAATGAACTTTGCCTTTCCTGATGCCGATATGGAGCGTGTTGCCGAGGTTATGCGCACATGCAAAACTGCCGACGATATGCAGGAGCGTATTATGTTCAGCGTAATCAGGCGCATCATCGACTCGACAATCGACAACTTCACATATTCGGGCTTGGAGAATATTGACCGTAGCCGAGGACACCTGTACATCTCGAACCACCGAGATATAACCCTCGACTCGTTCTTGTTGCAATATACCCTCTTCTCGAATGGCATCCCTACGACCGCCACAACACTCGGCGACAACCTTCTGCGTAACCAATTTATCGTGGATATCTGCCGTATAAACCGTGCCGTGCGTGTCATTCGCAAGACCGATGACCTCTCGCCTCGAGAGTTTCTGCTCAACTCGCAGCACCTTGCCGAGTATATCCGTTGGTATATCGGCCAGGGCAAGTCGATGTGGATTGCACAGCGCAACGGCCGTACCAAGGATGGCATCGATGCTACGGACCAGGGCGTGTTGAAGATGGTGAGTCTGAGTGGTACTGCCGACTTCGTAGATAGCTTCTTGGAGCTCAATATCGCCCCTATAGCCATATCGTACCAATACGAGCCGTGCGACATACAGAAGGCTATCGAGGTTACGGTAAACCGCCTGGGCGGCACATATCGTAAGGCCGAGGGCGAGGATCTACGCAGTATTCTCTATGGTATCCGTATGCCGAAGGGCGATGTCAATATCTCGGTATGTAAGGCTATCACACGAGAGGAGCTCGAGGAGTGCGGCAAGTTGCCAAAGTCGGAGGCCTACAAGATGCTCAAAGATATTATCGACCGTCGTATCTACGCCAACTATAAGCTGCACGATACGAACTATATCGCTCACGATATGTTGCACCGTGAGAAGCGTTATGCCGACCGCTACACAAAGGAGGGCGTTCGTGCCTTCAAGATGCGTATGGCTATGGCGGATGCACGCTTTGCCGAGGCTGGTATCGACATCAAGGTTGCCCGCAAGGTCTTCCTCGAAATTTACGCCAACTCCGTAGATACCAAAATCGAGGAGTAAACCATTTATATGGGGAGTTGAGAGTGGAGAGTGGAAATACTCTTCACTCTTTTTTTTTTGGGGGGGTCATTACCTTTTTTTTTGATGGCTATTAGCTATTGACCTTTGGTCTTCACCGCTACGCTTCGGCATAGTCTGCGAGCAGCCTCTGCTCTCCGCTTAATCGCGGCGGTGGCCATTAGCCATTAGCTTTTTTTAAGATTTTCATTTCAGAGGATTTTCCTAAAAAATGGAATTTAAGCAGATGGTTGTCACAACGCCACCACAAAAAAATCAGAGATGAGTGAGGAAATTTTGTGCCAAACGAAAAAGCGAGCCCGCAGCATACTAAGGCGTATGTGAGGAGCTCGCTTATTGAAGAGCGGTGCAAAATTTACCGCTCAGAATGATTTTTTATCGCAATGCAGCTAATTGCGCCTCTATCGCTGCAATCTTCGCCTCCGCATCACGCTTCTTATTCTGCTCGTTGGCAACAACCTGCGCAGGTGCCGACGACACAAAACGCTCGTTGGACAACTTCTTCATAACAGTTGCGAGGAAGCCCTGCTGATATGCCAGATCCTTCTCCAACTTCGCAATTTCGGCCTCCTTGTCGATATTGTCGCCCATAGGGACAAAATACTGCGTAGTCTTAACGATAAAGGCTGCATCCATTGGGTTCTTCTCGGTAACAAATGTTACAGCCGAGAGGTTTGCCATCTTTGCGATAACGGCCTCATACTCCGCAGGATAGTTCTCGTCACGAACAACCTTCAACTCCAACGCCTCCTTCTGCGGCAAGTTCTTCTGCTTGCGGATATTACGCACTGCCGACACAACCTCCTGAGCGAGAGCAAAGCGTGCCAAAGCAACCTCGTCAGCCTCTTGCGCCTTCGGCATCGAAGCCACGCAGATAGACTCTCCCTCCTTGCGCTCTGCCAAGTCCTGCCAAATCTCCTCGGTTACGAATGGCATAAATGGGTGGAGAAGAAGCATCAACTGCTCAAACATCTTCTTCGTAGCCTCCATTGTCGCAACATCGCAAGGCGAGCCGTATGCAGGCTTAATCATCTCCAAGTACCAACCGCTGAAGTCATCCCAGAAGAGTTTGTAGGCCACCATCAACGCCTCGGAGATGCGGTAGTTGTTGAAATTCTCCTCAATCTCCGCCAACGCTGCATTGAAGCGGTTTGTGAACCATGCCACAGCCTGCTTCGAGCAATCGCTCTGTGCCAACGATGTATCAACCTGCCAGCCGTTGATAAGGCGATATGCGTTCCAAATCTTATTTCCGAAGTTACGACCCTGCTCGCAGAGAGCATTGTCGAACATAAGGTCATTACCTGCCGACGAGCAGAGCATCATCGCTACACGCACACCATCTGCTCCGTACTCGGCAATCAAATCGAGTGGGTCAGGTGAGTTACCCAACTGCTTCGACATCTTACGGCCAATCTTATCACGCACGATACCCGTGAAATATACATTTCCAAACGGCTTCTCGCCACGATACTCATATCCCGCCATAATCATACGAGCCACCCAGAAGAAGATAATATCCGGACCCGTTACGAGGTCGTTGGTTGGGTAGTAGTAGTTAATCTGCTCGTTGTCAGGGTTGCGAATACCGTCGAATACCGAGATAGGCCACAACCACGACGAGAACCAAGTATCGAGTACATCATCATCTTGGCGCAAATCAGCCAGAGTGAGCGAGGTGTCGCCCGTCTTTTCGTGAGCCAAAGCCAACGCCTTCTCTGCGGTCTCGGCCACGACATAGCCACCCTTTGGAAGGTAGTAGGCAGGAATACGCTGTCCCCACCACAACTGACGAGAGATACACCAATCTTTGATATTCTCCATCCAGTGACGATAGGTGTTCTTGTACTTTTCAGGTACAAAGCGGATAATATCCTCCAAAACAGCCTTTGTTGCAGGCTCGGCAATCTCCTTCATCGCCATAAACCACTGCATCGACAACTTCGGCTCGATAGCTACGCCCGTACGCTCCGAGTAGCCGACATTGTTGGTGTAGGCCTCGGTCTTTTCGAGCAGGTCGGCATCCGCCAAATCCTTCTCAATCTGCTTGCGGCAGTCGAAGCGGTCCATACCGACATACATACCGACCTTGTCGTTGATTGTGCCGTCATCGTTGAAGATATCGATGGTCTCGAGCGAGTACTTCTCGCCCAACATATAGTCGTTTACATCGTGTGCAGGGGTAACCTTCAAAGCACCCGTTCCGAACTCGATATCTACATACTCATCACGAATAATCGGAATTGAACGACCTACGAGAGGTACAATAACCCTTGCGCCCTCCGGAACATCGGCATAGCGAGGGTCGTTAGGGTTGAGGCAGACAGCCGTATCGCCCAAAATGGTCTCGGGGCGAGTTGTAGCAACGATAATGTTGCGGTCGGTGCCCTCCAACTTGTAGCGCAAGTAGTAGAGCTTGCCCTGCGACTCCTTGTATATCACCTCCTCGTCAGAGAGAGCCGTTTTTGCCGATGGGTCCCAATTGACCATACGCACACCACGGTAGATTTTGCCCTTGCGGTAGAGGTCACAGAAGACCGAAATCACGCTCTCGGTACGCTCGGGGTCCATCGTAAAGCAAGTGCGTTCCCAGTCGCACGATGCGCCCAACTTGCGGAGCTGCTTCAAGATGATGCCACCGTGTTTCTCCTTCCACTCCCAGGCGTGGGCGAGAAACTCATCACGGGTGAGCGTCGATTTGTCGATACCCTCGGCCTTCAACTTCGCCACAACCTTCGCCTCGGTAGCGATAGATGCGTGGTCGGTGCCGGGTACCCAGCAGGCATTCTTGCCGAGCATACGGGCACGACGCACCAAGACATCCTGCAGGGTGTTGTTGAGCATGTGGCCCATGTGCAACATACCTGTCACATTTGGTGGCGGAATAACGATAGTATAAGGCTCACGAGCATCGGGCTCCGAGTGAAAAAGGTTCTTTTCGATCCAATAGTCATACCACTTCTGTTCAATCTCTTGTGGTGCGTATTTGTCTGCTATTGCCATATTTTTGTGTAAATATTTGTTTTCGCTCTTTCAAACGGCAAAGATACAAATATAATTGAGAATTGACAATTGATAATTGACAATTTTTTGGTGGTGGGGACTCTGGCCGTGGTCGGGGCGCAGGTTTATTAGGGTCGTTAGGGTCGTTAGGGGCGTTAACCCTGCTACGCAGGCTTTTCCTCCTCGCGGCTCGGCATAGTGCAAACAAGTTTGCCCTCTGCTCTCGCTCCGCAGCGTCGGTTAGGGGTGCGCTGGAGGGTTTAGGTTGTCGGAACTCTTGAGGTGGTCGGGGCGCAGGGAGAAATGGGGACGCCAACAAGTTGGCTATTTGGGGACGCTCCCGATGGTCGCTTGTTGGGGACGCTGACCTCTGGTCAGCTATCTGGGGTACGCTCTCGTCTCTCGTCTTTTTTTAGGTAATTGTAAAATTTCTCTCGTCTTTTTATTATCTTTGCAAAAAGAAAAGAGCTAATAGCTAACAGCTAACGGCTAATAGCCAATAAAAAGGTATGAACTTAACACCGAACTTTAAGGATTACGAGCTTATCGACTCGGGTGAGGGCGAGAAGTTGGAGCGATTTGGTCGCTACACGCTGCGTCGTCCCGAGCCGCAAGCCGTGTGGCGCAAGTCGCTCGATGAGCGTGAGTGGCAACGCCTCGCAGATGCCTCGTTCCTCCGCACCGACCGCAGCGAGGAGCGTGGCGAGTGGCGCAACAAGCCGCAGATGCGTGACCGCTGGACTATCCGCTACGACTACAAGGCGATGCACCTTGCGATGCGCCTTGCCTGCACAGCATTCAAGCACATCGGCATCTTCCCCGAGCAGGCGGCAAATTGGAACTTTATATACGACACTTGCCGCACAAAAATCGAAAAGCCTTCCCACGAAGGAAAGCCCAAAGTGTTAAACCTCTTTGCCTACACGGGTGGTGCAACCCTTGCAGCAGCTGCGGCAGGGGCAGAGGTTACCCATGTGGACTCGGTGAAGCAGGTGGTCACCTGGTCGCGCGAGAATATGGAGTCGAGCAGCCTCGATGGCGTGCGTTGGATAGTCGAAGATGCGCTGAAATTTGTACAGCGTGAAGTCCGACGAGGCAACCGCTACGATGGCATAATTTTGGACCCTCCGGCATACGGTCGTGGTGCGAATGGCGAGAAGTGGGTGTTGGAGCAGAACATTGCCGAGATGTTGGAGGCGTGTGCCGAGTTGCTTGCCGAAGATGGTTTCTTGGTGCTGAACCTCTACTCGATGGGCCTATCTTCGACCATTGCAAGAACGCTTGTGCATCAGATGTTTGGCGCACCAGCAAAGGAGGAGTTTGGCGAGTTGTACTTCACCGACCGAGCAGGGAAGGAGCTGCCGTTTGGTACATTTTATCGCTGTCTGCGATAAAATGTTTCAGAAATTGACAATTGACAATTGATAATTGACCTTCGGTCTTCACTGCTCCGCCTCGGCAAAGTCTGCAAGCAGCCTCTGCGCTCGGCTTAATCGCAGCGGTGACAATTAAAGGAACTTTATAATTTTTTCAACTTTTAACTAAAAAGCTAATGGCCAATGGCCAATGGCTAAAAGCAAAAAAATAATAGTATGTGGACAATTGCAATCTTTGGTTTGGCATCGGGAATATTGCTCGATGTATTGGTAGGACTCTTGGGTAGCCGCCGTAATATCGGATTTGGCTGGGCATTTATTATATCTGTGTTCTTCACACCGCTTATCGGCCTTATCGCAGTACTGCTATCGTCGCAGTTACCCGCAGGCTCGGAGCCCAAATATGGTTGTTTGGGCTACTCGTTTGGTTGCCTTGGAACAATCTTTCTTGTACTTATCGCCACAGCACTTCTTGCAGGTGCTTTGGCGTTGCTTCTACCTATAATATAGAGGGTACAAGGGCGTAAATAACTACACCCGCAACGGCCGAGAGGATAATCATAAGTATCGGATTTACTTTGCGATAGGAGCCGTACAAGCACACAGCAAAGAGTACCCACGACCACGCATCGGTAAAGTTCTCGTTCTCGCCCGTGCGAGGGAACATCAGCAGTAGGGCTGCCGAAGCAATCATACCGACAACAATCGGCGTTACCGCCTTGACTACGGTCTGAATATAGCGATTTTCACGATGTCGCAGAAAGAACCTTGTCAAGAGCAGCATCAGTGTCAGCGATGGCAAGCAGACCGCAAAGGTCGCAACCACCGAACCACCCAAGCCCGCTACGGTGTAGCCGATATAAGTAGCGGAATTTATCGCAATAGGTCCTGGTGTAATCTGCGACACGGCAACAATATCGGCAAACTGCGTGGCGGTAATCCAACCTCGCTGCTCGACAATCTCGTTTTGGATAAGCGACAACATCGCATATCCACCACCAAAGCCGAAGAAGCCAATCTTTAGGTAGGAGAGAAACAGCTGCAAGTAAATCATCGCCTCGCCCCCTTTCTGCCATTATAAACAGCCATAAAAACACCCACTGCGACACCGCCTGCAATAAGGTAGATTGGCGAAAATCCGAAGTACCACACCGCCATAGCCACAACTCCTGCCAAGGCGATAAGATACCATCGCATACCCTTCGTAAGACCCACCAACGGAGCTACAATCAGAGCCACAACCGCAGGTCGCATAGCTCGGAAGGCGGCATCGACATAACGATTATCTCGCACCTCGGCAAAGAAGAGTGCCAGCAGAAGTATCGCCAAAAACGATGGCAACACCGTGCCGAGCGTTGCCGCCACAGCACCTGCGACACCTGCCCTCTTATACCCCACAAAAACGGCCGTATTCACGGCTACAGGGCCCGGCACAGACTGCGCCAGCACCAACATATCGACAAAGTCTTTGCGCTCGATCCACCTCTTGCGCTCGATGACCTCACGCTCGATAAGGGGTATCATCGCAAAGCCGCCACCAAAGGTAAAAAGACCTATCTTGAAGAATGTTGTAAAGAGTTCCAGCAACATCGCTCGGTGCGAATTTTTACAGATTATTCACTATCGAAACCATATCCACCGCCACGACTGCCGCTGTCTCGGTGCGGAAACGCTGCGTACCGAGGGTTATCTCCTCGAAGCCGTTTGCGACAGCCAACTGCACCTCCTCGGGCGAAAAATCACCTTCGGGGCCTATCAAAATCAGCGCATCTTCGCCCTTGCGCAGAGTCGAAGCGAGATACCTCTTCTCCTTAACGGCATCGCCACAATGAGCGATAAATTTACGCCCTGCAAACTCCGTGCAGACCAACTTTGCGAATGGCGTAATCTCTGCCAGCACAGGGTGATACGCCTTCAATGACTGCTTCACGGCAGCAGTGATAACCTTCTCCTCGCGCTCCGCCTTGATAACCTTGCGCTCGCTGTGTTCGCTCACGAGAGGCACAAACTCCGCAACGCCAATCTCGGTCGCCTTCTCCAAAAACCACTCGTAGCGGTCGATATTCTTAGTAGGCGCAACCGCCATCGTCAAGCGATAGGACAACCTCTCAAACTCCTCGAACTGCTCAACCACACGCACAAGGCAGTGTTTCTGGTGTGCCGACACCACCTCGCAACGGTAGAGCGAGCCACGGCCATCGGTGATATGTAGCGTGTCGCCCTCAACCAGGCGCAATACCTTAACGGCATGGCGCGACTCCTCCTCGGAGAGGATATATTCGGGTGCAGTGAAGTCTGCGGCATAGAATAGTTGCATAACGATTGAAAAAGTATTATCTTTGCGTAGCAAATATAGTAATTTTTGAGGAAATGAAGCGTTTATTATCTACATTATCACTACTTATGATGATACTTTGCTCAACATCGTGTTCGGATAGCGGACAAAAGTCGAACAATCCGCTGCTTGCGGAGTGGGATACCCCATACGGTGTGCCACCATTCAACCTTATCGAGGCGAAGCACTACGCCCCAGCATTCAAGCAGGCGATGTCGCTCCACAATGCCGAGATTGAGGCTATCATTGCCAACACCGAGGAGCCAACCTTCGCCAACACCATTGCCGAGTACGACCACTCGGGCCGACTTCTTGCCGACTTGAATAATATCTTCGGTATGATGTGTGCCGCAATGAACGACAAGGATATGCAGGCTCTACAGGAGAAACTCATGCCGAAGCTTGCTGCCCACTACGATGCTATATCGATGAACGAAAAGCTCTTTGAGCGCATCAAGGCTGTCTATGACAAGCGTCACAGCACAGACCTCGACGAGTTCCAAATTCGTCTTGTCGAGAAGATGTACGACGGAGCCGTGCGTCAGGGCGCACTCCTCGACGAGGAGCAGAAGGAGCGACTCAAAGAGATAAACGAGGAGTTGTCGCTCCTCTCGGTCAAGTTCGACAACAACCTGCTTGCCGAGAACAACGAATATCAACTCTTCCTCACTGCAGCCGAGACCTCCGACCTTCCATCGTCGGTGCGTAATGCTGCGGCCGAGAAGGCCAAGGAGGCGGGCAAGGAGGGGCAGTACCTCTTCACGCTCCACAAGCCGAGTATGTTGCCATTTTTGACAAACTCCTCGCATCGCGACCTGCGTGAGCAGATATACAAGGCCTACCTCAATCGTGGCAACAACGACAACAGCTACGACAACAAGGAGATTATAAACGACATCATTCGTCTCCGTATCGAGAAGGCCCATCTCTTGGGCTACAAGAGCTACGCCGACTATGTTATCTCGGAGCAGATGGCCAAGGAGCCAAAGGCGGCATACGCCCTCCTCGAGGAGATCTTCACACCTGCCAACGAGCGTGCAAAGGAGGAGTTGGAGGAGATGCAGAGGTTGTTCAAGCAGGATATTCACGACGAAGATGCAAAGTTCGAGTCGTGGGATTGGTGGTACTATGCCGAGAAGGTGCGCAAGAAGAGCTACAATCTCAACGACGACCAAATTCGCCCATACTTCAAACTCGACAATGTACGACAGGGTGCCTTCAACCTTGCCAACCGCCTCTATGGCCTTACTTTCCGCCCTATCGTGGTGCCTCTCTACCACAACGAGGCCTCGGCATACGAAGTGCTGGACAACGACGGCTCGCACCTCGGTGTACTCTACTTCGACTTCCACCCTCGTGCCAGCAAGTCACAGGGAGCGTGGTGCGGCTACTTCCGCACACCGAGCTACGACCGTGGCGGCAAGCGCATATCGCCTGTAGTGAGCATCGTCTGCAACTTCACACGCCCTGCAGGTAACACCCCGGCACTACTCGACCTCGACGAGACACTCACACTCTTCCACGAGTTTGGTCACGCCCTGCACTTCCTATTCTCGGATGTGCCATACAATGGTCTGCTCGATGTCGAGGGTGATTTCGTGGAGCTGCCGTCGCAGATTATGGAGAATTGGGCTTTGGAGCCTGAACTCCTCAAGACCTACGCCCTGCACCACCGCACGAATGTCATAATAAACGACACCCTCATCGAGCGCATCAGAAAGAGCTCGAAGTTTAATCAGGGCTTTGCGACCACCGAGCTGGTAGCAGCAGCACTCTGCGACCTCGACATACACTCGCTCACCGAGTACAAGGAGCTCGACATCGACACCTTCGAATACGAGGCTCTGTACGAGAAGCGTAAGATGATTACCGAGATTGAGCCTCGCTACCATCTCTCCTACTTCGCCCACATCTTTGCGGGCGGCTACTCCTCGGGTTACTACTTCTACACTTGGGCCGAGGTGTTGGACAAGGATGCCTTCGAGGCCTTTGCCGAGACGGGCGACATCTTCAATCGTCGCAAGGCTCAAGCCCTTCGCAAGTTGTTGGCAAGCGGCGGCAAGAGGGATGGTATGACACTCTACCGTGAGTTCCGTGGTGCCGAGCCAAGCCGCACCCCACTCCTCAAGGCTCGAGGTCTTTGGGTAGAGCCCGAGCAGACAGACGAGGAGATGCAAAACAGCACAAATGTTGAAACCAAATAAATGTATAATTCTATGAAAAAATTGTTTTTGATTATGACCGTATCTGCACTTCTCGGAGCGTGTGCCGGCAACGATATGCCCGTAGCACAGCTTCCCGAGATTGACACCACAAACCCTCTGCTTGCAGAGTGGAACACCCCACATGCAACACCTCCATTCGATAAAATCGAGATTTCGCACTACGAGCCGGCATTCGAGACTGCGATTGCCGTAAGTCGTGCCGAGGTTGAGGCGATAGTAAACAACCCTGCCAAGCCATCGTTTGGTAACACCATCGTTGCTCTCGAGAAGCAGGGCGCACTCCTCAACCGCATCGCAAGCGTATTCTTCAACCTCAACCAGTGCAACACATCAAAGGAGATGCAGGATATAGCTATCAAGGTGCAGCCTAAACTCACCGAGCTCTCGAACGACATCTCGCTCAACCCTGCTCTCTTTGCCCGTGTGAAGGCCGTATATGAGAACCCGAGCATCTTCCTCTCGAAGGAGGACAAGAAGTTGCTCGAGGATACCTACAAGAGCTTTGTCCGCAGTGGTGCAAACCTCGCTGACGAGGAGAAGGAGCTCTATCGTCAATACTCGTCGGAGTTGTCGCAGCTGACTCTCAAGTTTGGTCAGAACTCGTTGGCTGCCAACAACGCCTTTTCGCTCAACATCAAGTCGGCAAAGCAGGTCGAGGAGTTGCCCGACTTCGTGAAGGAGGGTTTGGCTATGGAGGCCAAGGCTCGTGGTGAGAAGGGCTGGACCGTAACATTGAAGGCTCCGAGCTATGTGCCTTTTGTCACCTACTCGTCGCAGCGTGACCTCAAGGAGAAGCTCTATCGTGCCCGCAACTCTTGCGCTTTGGGTGGCAAGTTTGACAATACGGAAAATATCCGCAAGATTACCGATTTGCGTTTGAAGATTGCAAATCTCCTCGGCTATGAGCGTTACTCGGACTATGTTCTCGACAACCGTATGGCCGAGAAGACCGATGCCGTAAATTCGTTCCTTGCCGAGTTGCTCGCAGCAACCAAGGAGTATGCCGACAAGGATTGCAAGACTATCAACGACTATGCCGCATCGCTCGGTTTCGAGGGTGAACTTCAGTCGTGGGATTGGGCATACTACAGCGAGAAGTACAAGAACGAGAAGTATGCCGTAAGCGACGAGGCCGTGAAGCCTTACCTCGAGCTCGAGAATGTTAAGCAGGCGGTATTTATGCTCGCCGGCAAGCTCTATGGCTTACAGTTCAAGCCTGCCGAGGGCGTAGCGGTATATCACCCGGATGTAACCGTTTATGAGGTTACCGAGGCTTCGGGTGAGCACCTCGCAATGCTCTACCTCGACTTCTTCCCTCGCGATTCGAAGCGTGCAGGAGCGTGGATGACAGAGTTCCGTGGTGCCGAGGGTGATATTCGCCCACTCGTATCGCTCGTGATGAACTTCACAAAGCCTACCGAGAGTACCCCATCGTTGCTCACTTTCGACGAGTTCACAACATTCCTCCACGAGTTTGGTCACGCCTGCCACGGTATGTTGGCAAAGGGTAAGTACGAGTCGCTCAACGGCACAAATGTATATCGTGACTTCGTGGAGTTGCCTTCGCAGATTTTGGAGAATTGGGCCTACGAGAAGGAGTACCTCGACCTCTGGGCAAAGCACTACCAGACAGGTGAGACTATGCCTGCCGAGCTTATCGAGAAGCTTATCGCAGCAAAGAACTACCTCGCAGCCTACGCCAATGTGCGCCAGATATCGTTCGGTATGACCGATATGGCTTGGCACACTCTCACCGCACCTTACGAGGGCGATGTTGCCGAGTTCGAGAAGAAGGCTATGGCTCCGACACAGCTACTCCCACTCGTTGAGGGCACAGCGATGTCGCCATCGTTCAACCATATCTTCTCGGGTGGCTATGCCGCAGGTTACTACGGCTACAAGTGGGCCGAGGTCTTGGCTGCTGACGGCTACTCGTTGTTCCAGGAGAAGGGCATCTTCGACAAGGCTACAGCATCGAAGTTCCGCAAGTTGTTGCAGTCGGGCGGCACCGAGCATCCGATGAAGCTCTATGTCGATTTCCGTGGTCACAAGCCACAGACCAAGGCTTTGATTGACCAGATGGGTCTGAAATAGTAAGAAAGAACGGCAAGGCGATAATGGATTTCGAACTTGTATCGGACTACAAGCCTATGGGCGACCAGCCCGAGGCGATTGAGCAGTTGGTTCGTTGTGTCGAGACCGGTGTGCCATATAGTACTCTATATGGTGTCACCGGCTCGGGCAAGACCTTCACGGTGGCAAATGTCATCGCCAAGCTCAATCGTCCCGTACTCGTTTTGAGCCACAACAAGACCCTTGCAGCACAGCTATATAGCGAGTTTAAGAGCTTCTTTCCGAACAACGCTGTCGAGTACTTCGTATCCTACTACGACTACTACCAGCCCGAGGCCTATATCCCCTCGACCGACACCTACATCGAGAAGGACTTGGCGATAAATGCCGAGATAGACCGTATGCGTTTGAGTGCCACGCAGGCACTGCTCTCGGGGCGACGAGATGTGATTGTCGTGTCGAGCGTGTCGTGCATCTATGGCATCGGCAACCCTGCCGACTTCCACAATACGATGATGAAGCTCAAGGTGGGCGATGTGATATCCACCAAGCATATTATGTACCGCCTGGTCGAGATACTCTACACCCGCACGGCTCGGGAGTTGGAGCCATCGACATTCCGCATCACGGGCGACACGATAGATATTCGCTCCTCGATTGGCGACAACTGCTACCGCATACTCCTCTTTGACGACGAGATTGAGGCGATATACCGCATCGACCACGAAACAGGACAACGCCTCGACTCGCTCAACGAGGTAAATATCTACCCCGCCAACATCTTCGTGCCCAACAAGGCCCGTATCGAGAGTGCCATACAGCTCATAGAAACCGACCTCGAGAAGCAGATTGCCTTCTTCGAGCGTGAGGATAGACCCGTAGAGGCACAACGCATACGACAGCGTGTCGAGTACGACCTCGAGATGATAAAGGAGTTGGGCTACTGCTCGGGTATCGAGAACTACTCCCGTTACTTCGATGGCCGTATGCCGGGTGCAAGGCCATTCTGTCTGCTCGACTACTTCCCCGACGACTACCTTATGATTGTCGATGAGAGCCATGTTACACTACCACAAGTGCGAGGTATGTATGGCGGTGACTCTGCTCGCAAGGAGAACTTGGTCGAGTATGGCTTCCGCCTGCCCGCAGCACGAGATAACCGACCACTACGCTTCGAGGAGTTCGAGCAGCTGCAAGGCTCGACAATATATGTGTCGGCAACGCCCTCGAACTACGAGCTATCGAGGAGTGAGATGAGTGTCGTGGAGCAGTTTATACGCCCTACAGGCATCATCGACCCGCCACTTTCGGTGCGTATCTCGGGTAACCACATCAGCGACCTGCTCGAAGATATCGACAAGTGCGTAGCCCGTAACGAGCGTATGATTGTCACCACAATCACAAAGCGTCTGGCAGAAGATATGGCGCAGTACCTCGAAAAGATTGGTATCCGCAGCCGATACATCCACTCCGACCTCGACACCTTGGAGCGAGTGCAGATACTCGAAGACCTCCGCAACGGCCTGTTCGATGTTTTGGTGGGCGTAAACCTTCTGCGTGAGGGTATCGACCTTCCCGAGGTGTCACACATCGCCATCTTCGATGCCGACAAGGAGGGAATACTGCGAAACTCTCGCTCACTGATACAGATGGCCGGTCGTGCTGCCCGCCATGCCAACGGCAAGGTGGTACTCTACGGCACACGCTTCTCGGACTCGATGCGTATGGCTATCGAGGAGAGCAACCGCCACCGTATGCACCAGATACGCTACAACATCGAAAATGGCGTTATGCCAAAGCAGATTAAGCGCAACACCCCTTCGCCAAATATGCTGATAGCCAACACGGAGGAGGCTATACCGCAGGAGAGTATCTTTATCGAGAGTGGCTCGATGTTGATGGCAGCCGACACCGCTGCATCATACAATGTCGAGGCCGAAAATCTTGACCTGCTAATCAAGCGGGCAAGGGAGAATATGGAGGCAGCAGCAAAAGTTCTTGACTTCACGGCAGCAAAGCGTTATCGTGACGAGATGTACCGCCTCGAAAACCTCAAAAGCGAAACAAAAGTAAACTCATAATTTAAGCGATGGATATACTTGATCTACGAGATTATATCGTGTCGCTCCCCCTTGTCGAGGAGTGCCAACCCTTTGGCGACGATGCGGTGGTCTATAAGGTTGGCGGGCGTATGTTCGCCTGCTACATACTGCAACACACCGAGCGCATTGCCGTGAAGTGTAACCCCGAGCGTGCCGTAGTTCTGCGAGATAGGTATATCGACATCATCACCCCCGCCTACCACTTCAACAAACGCCACTGGAACGACATCTACTTTGAGTCGTTGCCACGAGAGGTTGTCGAGGAGGAGGTGCGCCACTCCTACCTTACGGTTGTGCGTGAGAATGTAACCCCGAAGGCGTTGCGCAACGAGATTTTAGAGGTCATCGAGGCAAGCGGCGTAGTCGATACCACCGAAAGAGAGATTTGATAATATAGATATGGAGACAAAGTAAGAGTGTCTAACATCACGGTTAGACAGGCTTTATTTTTAACTCACTGATTTTCAGCGTTAGTTTTTACGAAAATTACGAAATTCTACATAGGAGACTACATGAAGGTCGTAATTAAGCCAACTAACTACGAGCA
>SUZW01000005.1 GCA_015059685.1 Rikenellaceae bacterium
CAGTTGGTCGCCGTAAGGCAGCTGTAGCTCGCGTATTCGTGAAGCCAGGAACTGGTAACATTACAATCAACCACAAGGCTCTCGATGTCTATTTCCCATTGAACATCCTTCAGTACGAGGTTAAGCAACCATTGCTCGTAACCGAGACTGCAGAGGCTTACGATGTTGTGGTAAACCTCGTAGGTGGTGGTATCAAGGGTCAGGCAGAGGCCGCTCGTATGGGTATCGCTCGTGCATTGTGCGAGATCAACGCAGAGTATCGTTCGGTTCTGAAGAAGAACGGATTCCTTACTCGTGATGCCCGTGAGGTTGAGCGTAAGAAGCCGGGTCAGCCTGGTGCTCGTCGTAAGTTCCAGTTCAGCAAGCGTTAATTTTTATTTCGTAAGCGGACTAACATTCGGCAAAGCACGACAAGGGTTTATCAAAGCAAGCAAGACCACATATACTTATATATATTATTATATAGAGCTAATGGCCAATGGCTAATAGCTAATGGTCAGAAAAAAAAGTGCTACTTAGCTGCTTGCCCTGTCGCGGAAAACTCCCGGGATCGACAAGGTCGCTACCGTGGGAGTTGAAGTAAAGAGAAATTAAAATTACAAAAACAGAAACTAAAATGTCTAGAACAGATTTTAATACATTGTTGGAGGCCGGCGTACATTTCGGACACTTGAAGCGCAAGTGGAATCCTAAAATGGCTCCATATATCTTTATGGAGAAGAACGGTATCCATATCATCGATCTCTACAAGACTGTTGTAAAGCTCGATGAGGCATCGGCTGCACTCAAGCAGATCGCAAAGAGCGGTCGTCGTGTGTTGTTCGTTGCAACAAAGAAGCAAGCTAAAGATGTAGTTGCCGAAAAGGTTGGAGCAGTAGGCATGCCTTACGTTACAGAGCGTTGGGCAGGCGGTATGCTGACAAACTTCCCAACCATACGAAAGGCCGTTAAGAAGATGGCTACCATCGACAAGCAGATGGCAGACGGCCTTTATGATAACTTCTCGAAGCGTGAGAAGTTGCAGATTTCTCGTCAGCGTGCGAAGCTCGAGAAGAACCTCGGTTCTATCGCTGACCTTACACGCCTTCCTGCTGCGTTGTTCGTAGTAGATGTTCAGAAGGAGCAGAATGCCGTTAAGGAGGCAAAGCGTTTGAATATTCCGGTATTTGCAATGGTCGATACTTGTTGTGATCCAACCGACATTGATTATGTTATCCCTGCAAATGACGATGCTACAAAGTCAATCGCTTTAATTCTCGACACTGTATGTGCTGCTATCGCCGAGGGCGTAGAGGAGCGTAAGCTCGAGAAGGAGAACGAGGCAGTAGAGGCTGAGGCTAACACCGAGGCTCCTGCAAAGAAGCCTGCACGCCCACGCATCAAGAAGAGCGTTAAGGCTTCGGTTGATGCCGAGGAGGCTGCTGCAGCCGAGATCGTTGCTGCGGTAGAGGAGGCTCCTGCAGTAGAGGAGTAATTATTCGGGGGAGAGTATCAAACTCGAATAGAGTAGATTATTAACAAAAGAAAACCAGAGAAAAACTATGGCAATAGAGATTAAGGCAGCTGAGGTGATGAAGCTGCGTAAGATGACCGGTGCTGGTATGATGGATTGCAAGAAGGCTCTTGTTGAGTCGGAGGGCGATTTCGAGAGAGCTAAGGAGATTATCAAGGAGAAGGGTAAGCTCGTAGCTGCGAAGCGTGCAGACCGTGAGACTACCGAGGGTGCTGTTATCGCAAAGGTGCGTGACGGCAAGGCTATCTTGGTAGGACTTGGTTGCGAGACCGACTTCGTTGCAAAGAATGCTGACTTCCAGGCACTTGCCGAGGCTATCGCAGAGGCAGCTATCGTAAACTTCCCTGCAGACAAGGAGGCTCTTATGGCTTGCGCACTTGCTGATGGTCGCACAGTCGAGGCTGCTGTTACCGAGTTGACAGGTCAGACAGGCGAGAAGCATGTTGTTGCCGGTTATGAGGCTATCGAGGCTCCATTCATCTCGGCATATATGCATGTTATCACCGGTAAGCTTGCTGCTGTTGTTGGCTTCAACAAGGAGCTTGACGCACAGGTAGCGAAGGGTGTTGCAATGCAGGTTGCTTCGATGAACCCTGTAGCAGTATCGGCTGCAAATGTTGAGCAGAGCGTACTTGACGCTGAGTTCAAGACTGCAGTTGAGAAGACTAAGGACGAGCTCGTACAGAAGGAGATCAACGCTGCTCTCAACAAGGCGGGTATCAACCCTGCACATGTTGATACAGAGGATCACATCGAGTCGAACCAGTCGAAGGGTTGGATCACCGCAGAGCAGGCAGCTCAGGCTCGTGAGATTATCAAGACCGTAGGCGAGGCTAAGGCCGCAAACCTCAATATGCAGATGATTGAGAACATCGCTAAGGGCCGTGTTCAGAAGTTCCTTAAGGAGAACACTCTCGAGGAGCAGGGCTACCAGATGGGCGATGGCAAGACTCCTGTTAAGGATGTTATCAAGGCAGCTGATGCAGAGGCTAAGGTTCTCGTGTTCAAGCGAGTTTCACTTGCTGACTAATTCAGTAAAGCTCAATAGTAGGGCAGCGCAAGAGATTGTGCTGCCTTCTTTTTTTGCTTTTTGGCTGAAAACTTTTAACTTTTAACTTTTTTGTACTATCTTTGTGAAATTAAATAGACAAAACAACAAGTGCGATGAAGCCAAGAGTTACACTGAATGACAAGACTTTCGAGGTTATGATACCTGCCGAGGATATCGACAAGGTAGTAGCGGAAGTTGCCGATAAGCTCAACAAGAGATACGCCTCGTGCGAGAAGCCCCCAATCTTTGTGGGTGTGTTGAGCGGTGCGTATATGTTCCTTGCCGACCTTGTGCGCAAGGTTACATTCAACCATGAGATTACTTTCGTGCAGATTTCGTCATACGCAGGAACGCAATCTACGGGTAAAATAACGCAGAAGCTCGGTATAGACTTTGATGTCGAGGGCAGAGAGCTTATTATCGTCGAGGATATCGTCGAGACGGGCCACAGCATCAAGTATATGATTGACTACCTCAATTCGCTCAACCCGAAGTCGGTAGAGGTGTGCACTCTCTTCTACAAGCCTGAGAAGTATCTCTACGATATGCCGATAAACTACTGCGCTATGGAGATTGGCAACGAGTTTATCGTGGGCTACGGCTTGGACTACGACCAGATTGGTCGCAACCTCAAAGATATATATGTTTTAGCCGATGAGTAACGAGTCGGTATTGGAGGGAGGCAAGAAACTCCCACTCGTAGAGGACTTCTACACAATTCAGGGCGAGGGCTTCCATACAGGTAAGCCCGCCTATTTTATTCGCCTTGGTGGTTGTGATGTGGGGTGCGCCTGGTGCGATGCCAAATACACCTGGAACCCTCGAATGTATCCACCGACAAATATCGACGAGATTGTCGATAGGGCGGTAGCGTGTGCTGCGCAATCTATCGTTATCACGGGCGGAGAGCCACTGCTCTATCCTCTCGAGCCACTTACTCGGCAACTCAAAGAGAGGGGGCTGGCTATATTTCTCGAGACTTCGGGTTCGCACCCATTCTCGGGGACCTTTGATTGGGTCTGCCTGTCGCCAAAGCAGAAGTCGAAGCCACTTGACGAGGCATACGGCCGTGCCGACGAGCTGAAGGTGGTTATTCAGAGTGAGTCCGATATCGCTTGGGCCGAGGAGTGCGCAAGCAGGGTAGGCGAGAGGTGTCTGCTCTTTCTGCAGCCCGAGTGGAGCGTTGCCGAGGAGATTATGCCTCTGCTTGTCGAGTATGCCAAGCGCAACCCTCGCTGGAGCATATCTATCCAGAGCCACAAATATATGCGAATACCTTAATTGTCGGGGCGATGAAACTCAAGAAGAGAGCACAAAAGTTTTTCAATAGCTGCAAGGAGCATCTGTGGCGTATATCCATAGGTGCGGTTATTTTGCTTGCTATTATTCTGATTGTGCCTCCTCTCTTCTCGCTTGTGCGCACCCATATTGAGATCAGACGACTCAACAAGGAGAAGATGCGCTACGAGGAGAGTATCCGCAAGGATAGCCTGCTTATCGAGAAGCTCAAGAACGACGAGTTCCTCGAGCAGTATGCCCGTGAGAGATACTTTATGCAACGAGCTAATGAGCAGGTCTTTATCGTCGAGGATTAACCCTCCCAGCCGAAGTGGCTGAAACCACCCCAACCTGCGGAGCTGTATATTACCCCCTCGTCACTCTCCAAGCCTATTTGGTAGCAGTCGTAGTTTGGTCGCACAATGCGACCTATCTTGTATAGAGGCCTACCGAACTGCTCTTGGAAGCGTTCGATTAGATTGTCGGCCTGCCGTTTATCAACCGTAAATATCAGCTCGTAATCCTCACCACCGCAGAGGGCGTCGTCAAACGATGCGCCACAAGCTACGGGGATAGCTTTTTCGGAGAGGATAGCCCTCCTCTTTGACTTCTCGATTATGTGTTGCAGGTCGGAGGCTATGCCGTCGGATATATCGGCCATGGCGTGTACGCACTCCCGTTCACCAAGCCATACGCCCTCCTTTACTCGAGCCTCGGGCATAAGGTGGAACTTGGCATTTCGTGTCGTGAGCTTATCGGCAAGCACATCACGCAAGCCCGCAGCCGAAGCTCCGAGTCTGCCCGTAACCATCACAACATCGCCAACTTTGGCAGCAGAACGGCGTTTTATGTTCGCCATCGGCGCACGACCAATCGCTGTTACGCTTATGCAGACTCCCGTTTTCGAGCCTACCGTGTCGCCACCTATGAGTTTTACGCCATACCTCTTCGATGCCTTTTTGTAGCCACTCATAAACTCCTCGGACCACTCGCCAAATCGCTCGTTAGGCAGAGCCAACGACAACATTGTAGCCACAGGCTTTGCGCCCATAGCTGCTACATCGCTGATATTGACCATCAACGACTTGTAGCCAATCTGAAACGGAGTGCTCTTGTCGGTGAGGAAGTGTACGCCCTCGTTGAGCATATCCGAGGTGAAGACCAACGCCTCGTCACCCCCGATAGGCAGAACGGCACAATCGTCGCCAATACCCTCGAAGCCGTTGCTTGGCATCGAGCGAAACATCTCGCATACCGACTCTATGAAGTCGAACTCTCCGTACTCTCTCATCGCTTCAAAACGCTTTTTAGTGTTGTTATAAATTCACGCAGCGCCTCCACACGGAATATCCACGCACCAAGCGTGTAAATCACGACACCGACTGCGACCTGCGAAACGAGTTGCCAAATCGGAGCAATCGTATCGCTATAGTGGCCGACAACCTTTACGGCAAGATAGATTGCGGTGCTCAACAGAAGGGTAGGGAGCAGCGTTCGTATCATCTGCCACCACGAGAGTGCAGTATAACGCCTTGTGGCTGCGAAGTTTACCGCAAACTCCACAAGTGTCATCGCCACCAAACCCCACGCAATAGCCATTGTGGAGTGGGGTATTGTCACGGCCAGTACCACGGTCATTATAGCCCTCTTCACGAGCTCCAATCGGAAGATTATCGAGCCATTGCTATGCACCTTCAGCACATTGTAGGCAAGCATAGCAAGCGGATAGAAGATACCCGAGAGAGCTATAACCTCGAAGTAGGGCACCGTAGGCAGCCACTTCTCGCCAAGCATAACCTTGAACAGAGGTTCGGCAACAGCCGACATACCGACCATCGCAGGTGTCATCACGAATGCGCTAATCATCAGCACCTTGCGATAGCTCTCGGCAAATTTTGCCGTATCATCCTTAATCTTTGCCAGGGCAGGGTATGTTACGCTCTGAACGGACAACACGGCCGACTGCACGGGCAGGTCCTTAATCTTCTGCGCCTGGTTGAAGTATCCGAGTGTATCTGCCGAGTATATCTTGCCGATAAAGAGCTGCGAGATATTGCCATAGACGGCCGACACGATATCCGTGGACATCAAGCGGAACGAGAAGGGTGCCATTTCGCACCACGCCCTCTTGTCGGCTCGGCCCTCACCTCGCCAATCGCCTCGCCACCACAGCAGAAGGCTCTTCGTTGCAACGACACACACTCGTTGTGCCACCAAAGCCCACACGCCACCTCCGCATAGAGCCACTGCAACCGCTACAACGCCTGCAACCATCGAGGCGATGAAGTTGATGCGTGACAACACCCCGAAGCGAAACTCTCGTGCAAGGTTTGTGTTTTGTATTATGCCGATGGCATTCAACGGCATAACAAGCAGCAGCACGGGTGCAACGGAGGTGATAATCGGGAGGTTGTAGTAGCGAGCCAAGAGTGGTGCGATAGCAACAAATAGGGCGTATAACACCACAGCCGCCGTCATATTAAAGGCAAAGACCGACTTGTAGTCGTCGTTGGTGACGCTCTCCTTGCGTAGCAGTGTCTGCGAGAAGCCGCCATCTATAATTGTTGACGAAACGGCCGTGAAGAATGTCAGTATGGCTACAACACCGAAGTCCTCGGGAACGAGAAGTCGTGCAACGATGATGCTTACGCCCATCTGCAATAACATAGAGCACAACTTTTCGGCTGTGCTCCACGCAACTCCTGTTGCAACTCTATGTACGAGTTTCTCGCCCACGAAGTAAGGCTTTTATCTATTCAACAGAGCCTCGACACCCAAACGATACGAGTCGAGACCAAAACCTGCGATAGTACCCATGCAGGTAGCACCAATAAACGATGTGTGGCGGAACTCCTCACGAGCCGACACATTCGAGATGTGTATCTCCACCACGGGTATCGTTATTGCGGAAATGGCATCACGCAACGCTACCGAGGTGTGGGTGTAACCTCCGGCATTGAGCAGTACGCCATCGTACTCCTCCTGCGCCTTGTGAAGTGCATCTATCAACTCACCCTCGATATTCGACTGTGCGTAATCGATAGTGTGCGTAGGGTAGAGGTTGCGAAGTCGTGGGATAAAGACCTCAAACGACTCCGCACCATATACCTCTCTATCTCGCCTCCCCTGCAAATTGAGGTTAGGACCGTTCAAGATTAAAAGTTTCACTTTTTTCTAAAAGCTATTAGCCTTTGGCCATTAGCCATTAGCTTTTTATTTTCAACTTTATTTAGCGGCCAAACAAGCCAACGCAATCGAATACTTCTTCGACAATGCCGAGTCACCACGCGAGGTCAATACGCAAGGTTTGTTGGTACCGACAACCATAGCAGCCAACTCGCCACCACCGATATGCGACACGCTCTTGAAGAAGACATTTCCCGACTCCAAGTTAGGGAACAACAACGCATCTGCATCGCCCGCAACAGCCGAGCCCTTAACCTTCTTATGCTCTGCAACCTCCGGATAGAGAGCAACATCAAGCGACAACGGACCATCAACAATAACATTGCCCAACTGACCACGGTCTGCCATCTTCGAGATAATTGCACCCTCTGCCATAGCCGGCATATTGGCATTTACCAACTCCATAGCCGCTATGCAAGCAATCTTCGGACAATCTACACCAATCAGTTTTGCTGTCTGCGCCAAATATTTCACGAGTGTCAGTTTCTGCTTGAAATCTGGTTGCGGTAATACTGCGATATCAGATGCAAGCAACAACTTTGGATAGCCCGACCACTCGAATATCGAAACATGGCTCAAAGTACCCTTTGGAGGGAATAAGCCCGCCTCCTTATTCAATATACCACGCATATACTTGTCGGTCGAAACCATACCCTTCATCAACACCTGAGCATCACCTGCAACAACTGCCTTCACAGCCAACTCCACACACTTTACATCGCTCTTCTCATCAACGATTGTAAAGATTGAAGGGTCGATACCCAACTCTGCACAGGTTGCCAAAATAACCTCCTTGTCGCCAAACAGGGTTGCATCAACCAAACCATCTTTGTATGCATCATAGACCGCCTCAATAGTGTGCGAATCCTGACCATAAGCCACAGCCAAGCGTTTTCTACCCTTCGCCAAAGCTGCATCTACTATTTCTGATAAATGTTTCATCTTAAATTGATAATTGATAATTGACAATTGACAATTAAAGGTATTTTCTTTATTATCAACCCTCAATTCTTAATTCTTAATTAACTA
This sequence comes from Rikenellaceae bacterium, assembly GCA_015059685.1. Classification (GTDB taxonomy): domain Bacteria; phylum Bacteroidota; class Bacteroidia; order Bacteroidales; family Rikenellaceae; genus Alistipes. The sequence goes on from SUZW01000005.1 coordinate 8,058, forward strand.
ATCGTTGATTAGTCGGTAAGTGTCTTGTGCGATAACCAACTCCTCGTTCGTTGCGATTACGGCAACCTTGACACGAGAGTTCTCGGTCGAAAGGATAGTGTCGGTACCACGGGTTACATCGTTTACAGCATCGTTAATCTCGACACCCATAAACTCCATGTTGTGCGACACCCAACGACGCAAATCTGCCGAGTTCTCGCCTACACCACCCGTGAAGATAATCAGGTCGCAACCACCCATCAAAGCAGCGTACTTGCCGACATACTGCTTAACACGGTCGTAGTACATATCACGAGCGAGGATAGCACGCTCATTGCCCGCCTCGTATGCAGCATCGATATCACGCATATCACTCGACACGCCCGATACAGCCTCTACACCCGACTTCTTGTTAATCATGGTGTTGATTTCGGCAAAGTTCATACCCTCATGCTCGGCAATATAGAGCACTGCACTTGGATCGACATCACCGCAACGGGTACCCATAACCAAACCATCAACAGGCGAGAAGCCCATCGAGGTGCAGTACGACTTACCATTCAATACGGCCGTTACCGAGCCACCATTGCCGACATGGCAGGTGATAATCTTCGAGTTCGCAAGGTCAAGACCGCACAACTCTGCACCACGCTTTGCTACGAACTTGTGGCTTGTGCCGTGGAAACCATAGCGACGCACACGATACTTCTCGTAGTACTCGTAAGGGAGAGCATAGAGATAGTTCACAGCCGGAATAGTCTGGTGGAACGAGGTGTCGAACACCGCAACCTGTGGTACCGATGGCAACACCTTCTCGATGGAGAGGATACCCTCCAGGTTTGCAGGGTTGTGGAGTGGGGCGATAGCAAAGAGTGAACGAATCTTCTCCTTTGCATCCTCGGTTACGACGCAGCTGTCTGCGAAGAACTCGCCACCGTGAGCTACACGATGGCCTACGGCCTTAACCTCATCGAGCGACGAGATAACACCGTGCTCTGCATTTGTCAAGGCCTCCAACACGAGGCGAATACCCTCGGTGTGGTTCGGAATTGGCTGGTGGAGATTGAAGTTCTCCTTGCCTACAGGTTTGTGTACAAGGTCGCCCTCTGCAAGGCCAATGCGATCTACAATACCCTTTGCGAGTAGTTTGTGAGCAGCAGCCTCCACATCAAGTACTTGATATTTGATTGACGAGCTACCGCAATTCAATACTAAAATAACCATTGTTTATACTTTTTTATAATATGTTAGCGTTATTGCTACAAAGGTAATAAAAATCTTCGATTTCAGGATAACGAATATCACTTTTTTGCTATATTTGCAGTGCAATGAAGAGATTATTTTCAATATTACTCCTCTCTATGGTCGCTTGTGTTGCGGTTTTGGCCAAGCCCTACAACATTAGCGAAGTTCCTAATGTGCAACTTTCGGACCGCCATCGCTACACCTCAAACCCCGACGGCATATTGTCGGCAGAGGCTGTGCGAGCAATAGACCTCGCCTGCGACTCACTACGAACAAAGGGCGTGGCGCAGGTGGCCGTTGTGGCTATTCGCGATATCGCCTCTGACGATGTATTCTCATTCGCACACAAACTCTTTTCGAGCTGGGGTGTTGGTGTAGATAAAGCCGATAACGGCTTGGGTATCATACTTGTACTCGACAAACGAGAAATCCGCTTCATTACGGGCTACGGGCTCGAAGGGGTGTTGCCCGATGCCCTCTGCAAGCGTATTCAGCAGCGTTATATGGTCGAGCCTCTTGGTCGTGGCGACTACGATAAAGGAATGGTCGATGGCGTAGCTGCCGTGGCCGAATTGCTCTCCTCGGGCGAACTGCCTGCGGTGGCGGAGGAGGAGCTATCCGATGGCGATATTATCGCCCTCTTTGGCTTTGCATTCGCAATGTTTGCGCTCCTCGTTCTGCTTGTCTTCTTGGTCTATCGTGCTGCGCATCGTTGCCCGAAGTGCGGAAAATACCACATCAAGCAGACCAATAGCCAAATCGTGAAAAACGCTCGTACTTACCAACTTATAGAGCAGAGCTTCGTGTGCCCCGACTGCGGACACTCATTCGTAAAGATGGTGCGTCACGAGAAGGCGGTCGTTATCGTCGGTGGCAGTGGTGGCCGAGGCGGTTTCGGAGGCGGAGGCTTTGGAGGTGGCTTCGGTGGAGGCAGCTTTGGTGGCGGAGGCGCAGGAAGCAGGTTTTAATAAACCTAATTGACAATTGACAATTGATAATTGATAATTGATAATTAAAAGTATTTTATTTTAATTAAACAGCTAATGGCTAAAAGCAAAAAATAACAGAACTATGAAAAAGAAAATTTGGATCGTTGTGGCTGCATTGGTGGTTATCGTATGCGGCTATTGTTGGACAACTTACAACTCGTTTGTAAAGCTCGGGCAGGGCGTAGAGACTGCGTGGGCGAATGTTGAGACGCAGTATCAGCGTCGTGCAGACCTTATCCCTAACCTTGTTTCGACCGTAAAAGGTTATGCAAAGCACGAGCAGGAGACTCTCGACCAGGTCGTAGAGGCTCGCTCGAAGGCGTTGGCGGGTGGTGCAACCGTGGAGGAGTATGCTGCTGCACAGCAGCAGGTTACTGCGGCTCTCGGTCGTTTGATTGCTATCTCGGAGAGCTATCCCGACCTCAAAGCAAACCAAAACTTCCTCGAGTTGCAGGCGCAGTTGGAGGGTACCGAAAACCGCATCGCTGTAGAGCGCAACAAGTACAACGAGATTGTAAAGGTCTATAACACCAAGACACAGACCTTCCCATCGAACCTTATTGCCAAGATGTTCGACTTCGAGAAAAAGCAACTCTTTGCCGCAACAGAGGGCGCAGCCGAGGCTCCGAAGGTGGAGTTTTAGGTGATTATCGGTGAGTCGGTAATAAAAGCAAAGGAGCGAGAAAAATTCTCGCTCCTTTCTTGTTGTAGGATATAGCACTTTCAAGACTCTTCGAAATCTCCTTTTTATATCCATTTTCTCCAATTTTTGGCAGAATAACGGGGTTTAGTATGTACAAAAAAGCGACCCTGTTATCAGAGTCGCTTTTAAGCCATTTTTTTTGTAGATTATTTTACTACGAACTCTGCCGTAAGGAGATCCTTCTTGCGAGATGATCCACCCACCATAACCTTGAATGTTCCTGGTTCTACGATACGATTCATGTCGAGGTCGTAGTATTCGAGGTGCTTTGGTGTGAGTGTGAATGTTATGCGCTTGCTCTCGCCCGCCTTCAATGCTACACGCTCAAAACCCTTCAACTCCATCACAGGGCGTGTAACAGAGGAGATGCAGTCCTTGATATAGAGCTGCGCAATCTCTACACCGTCACGCTTGCCTGTATTCTTTATGGTTACACTCGCCTCGATATTCTCGTCGGTCGAAATTTCGCTCTTCGAGAGTTGGAGGTCGGAGTATTCGTATGTGGTGTACGAAAGACCATAGCCGAAATGGTAGAGTGGCTTGGTTGACATATCGACCAAACGGTAACGCTTGATAGACTTCTTGTGGTTGTAGTACATCTGGATTTGGCCCTCATGTCGTGGTACTGTGATAGCCAACTTTGCCGAAGGGTTAACCTCGCCATAGAGAATCTTTGCTACCGCCTTACCGCCATACATGCCAGGCTCCCATGCGCAAACTATTGCAGGGAGGTTCTCATGCTCCCAAACTACTGCCTGTGGACGACCTGCTACGATGATAAGAATTGTAGGCTTGCCGCTTGCCGCAACCTTGCGCACCAAATCTTTCTGCAAACCGAAGAGGTCGATTGTTGCACGATCCTGATTCTCGCCACAGGTCTTGATGCCCTTGCGAACTCTCAGACTTGTCTCTCCTGCAACAACGATATTGAGGTCGGTGGTACGAGCCAGACGAGCTGCCTTATCCACATTCTCCTGCTTCATCTTCTTCGGAGAATCGCCCTGGTCTACAAATACAAAGTTGGTGTTAGGTGCCATCTCGCACAAACCTTCGAGAATAGTAGTGATATTCTCGGGCTGCTGCGGAGCCGACCAATCGCCCATAATGTTCTGATCGTCAGCGTTGATACCCGTTACAAGTACTCGCTTATACTTCTTTACATCGAGTGGCAGAATACCATCGTTCTTCAACAGTACGATAGAGTTCTCGGCAGCCTCCAAAGCGGTGGCACGATGCTCTTCGCACATACGAACTTTCTTACCCTCCTCGATATCGCAGTATGGATTTTCGAACAAACCAAGACGGAATTTGGCAGTGAGAATGCGGCGTACCGATTCGTCAATGCGGCTCATTGGAATACGGCCCTCCTTGACCAATTCTACAACCTCCTCGTTCCAATAAATTCCGTGCATGTGCATATCCATACCCGCCATAATCGACTGGTAGAATGCCTCCTTGCGGCTCTCCGCAGTTTCGTGGCGAGAGTGCAGACGCTCGATGTCCATCCAATCGCTTACGACAAAGCCGTCGAAGCCGTAGTCCTTGCGCATTACATCCTCCATCAGCCACTTACTGCTGTGGCAAGGCACACCGTTGATTTCGTTGTGAGCCATCATCAACGAGCCAACTTTTCCCTCGCAAATAGCGAGTTCGTATGGTGGCAGGAATACCTCATATAGTGTGCGTTCCGACACATCGGTTGGAACAGAATTTCCGCCATTTATAGACTGAGAACCAGCGATAAGGTGCTTTGCACATGCCAACACATCATCTCCGCCCTGCATATCGCCCTGATAGCCATTTACAGATGCCAAGCCCATTGCGCCAACAAGATAAGGATCCTCGCCAAAGGTTTCGCCTACACGGCCCCAACGAGCATCTCGAGCGACATCAATATTCGGATTGAAAGTCCAGTGCATATTCATTGCACGCATCTCCAGAGCGGTCTGACGAGCAATCTTATAAGCCATTTCGGTATCAAACGAGCAGGCAAGACCTATGCTTGTAGGGTAGGCTGTGTTGTCAGGCGCAAGGCAGTTTCCGTGAATAGCGTCGATACCGAAAATCAACGGAATACCAAGGCGTGACTGCATAGCTAAAGCCTGCAACTCGTTAGCCTCCTCTGCTGTCAATACATGAAGGTAAGAGCCGATAAGGCCTTGCTTTGTCCACTTGCGAAGAGTGTCAGCATTTATGCCGGGGTAGTAGCCCTGTGCATCTTGGTTGTCTGCCTGCGCCTTCTTGTCCATGTTTGAAACATGCACAATACCGCAGAACTGATTCATCTGACCCACCTTCTCTTCGAGAGTCATCTGCGAGAGCAGAGCCTCGACACGCTTCTCTACGGAAGCATTAGGATCCTTGTAATCGACCTTGCAGCACGATACCACAGCCAAGACTGCAACTGCAAGAAGAGCTAATTTTTTCATCACTTATGAAGTTTTGAAATTTATCGTATCTGCGCTCCGTGCTTGTGCTCGAATGCAGACTGCAGTGCCGACATCGTGCGCTCGATGGTCTTGTCGTTGAGTGTCTGGTTCTTGTCCTCCAGGATGAATGACAAGGCGTACGACTTCTTACCCTCTGGCAGTTTGTCGCCCTCATAGACATCGAACAGCGAAACGCTCTTGAGTAGCTTCTTCTCGGTAGCAAATGCCGTAGCACGCAACTGCGAGAACGACACGCCCTTATCTACGAGCAATGCCAAGTCACGCTTAACCTCCGGATATTTCGACAACTCGGTTGCAGCGACCTTGTGCTTGCGTGTAGCCTTCAACAGCAGGTCGAAGTCAATCTCGGCAAAGAATACATCCTGTTTGAGGTCGAAGGCCTTGCAAATCTTGGCATTGACCTGTCCAAGCTGCGCAAATGGCTTGTTGTTCAAGTACAACTCTACGGCATCGCCAAACAAATCGCTCTCCAAGGACTCGGTACGCAGAGCGTAGATATCCAAGCCGAAGCGACGCAACAACAGCTCAACCGTTGCACGAAGCGTGTAGAACGATGCAGGCTCTGCCTTCGAGTTCCACGACTGCGGAGTTGCCAAGCCCGTTACGGCAATAGCCAAGCGGTAGTTCTCCGAGTACGATGCAAGCGGAGCAACCTCCTCGCCCTCCTTTGCCTCTACCTTGTTGTAGAAGTAGCAATTTCCAAACTCATAGATTTTGAGGTCACCGTTGCGGTGGTTGGCGTTGAGCTGCACAGCCTCCATTGTGTTGAAGAGGAGAGTTTGTCGCATCACGCCCAAATCTGCCGACAGCGGGTTCATAATCTTCACGCAACGCTCCACAGGGTAGGCCTTCAACCCCTCGTAGTAGGCGGTCTTTGTGAGCGAGTTCGACATTATCTCGGTGTAGCCACGAGCCGTAAGCATATCGGCCACAAGGTTTGTCAAACGGGTCTTGTCGGGCTTCTGTACATACGAAAGGGTCGAATTTACCTTCTCCGAAACCTCTACATTGTTGTAGCCGTAGATGCGCAAGATATCCTCAATCAAATCGGCCTCACGCTGAACATCAACTCTGTATGGCGGTACGGCAACGCTCCATACATTGCCCTCCTCCTTCTCAATCTTCACCTCCAACGCCTCGACGATGGTGCGGAACACCTCGGTTGGGATATCCTTGCCGATAAGAGCCTTGGCACGAGCCACCGAGAAGTCGAAACGGAACGGAGCAACCTCCTCGGGGTTCGAGTCGAAAATCTCGCTCGAGATAGTTCCTCCCGCCAACTCCTTGAACAAAAGTGCTGCACGCTTCAGGGCGTAAATCTGCAAGTTAGGGTCTATGCCACGCTCGAAGCGGAACGATGAGTCGGTGTTCAAGCCGAAACGCTTTGCGGTCTTACGCACCGACACAGGGTTGAAGTATGCCGACTCGATAAAGATGTCGGTTGTTGTGTCGCTCACGCCCGAGTCCAAACCTCCATAGACACCTGCGATGCACATTGGTCGCTCGGCCGAGCATATCATCAAATCGTCTGCCGTGAGCTTGCGTTCTACGCCATCGAGCGTAACAAACGGAGTACCCTCGGCACACCTCTTCACGACAATCTTGCCACCCTCAATCTTCTCTGCATCGAAGGCGTGGAGTGGCTGACCGAGCTCGAAGAGGATGTAGTTTGTGATATCCACCAGGTTGTTCTTCGGGTTGATGCCCGCAGCACGGAGCGAGTTCTGCATCCAGTCGGGCGACGGAGCAATCTTGCAGCCCTTGACCGTAACGCCCGTATAGTGAGGGCAAGCAGCGGTGTCCTCCACCTCGACTGCGATATTAAGGTTGTGGTTATCCACTGTGAAAGCCTCGACACTCGGCAACTTCAACTCCGCCTGCTCGCCACGAGCACGGAGGTATGCCACCAAATCGCGAGCTACACCTATGTGCGAAGCTGCGTCGATGCGGTTTGGTGTCAAGCCTATCTCGATAAGGTAGTCGTCGGTGATGTTGTAGTACTCCTTGGCAGGGGTGCCGACAACAGCCTCGGCAGGCAACTCGATGATGCCTGCGTGCGATGAGCCGATGCCCAGCTCATCCTCGGCACACAACATTCCGAGCGACTCTACACCACGAATTTTCGAGCGCTTAATCTTGAACTCCTCGTCGCCACCATTGGGGTAGAGCACTGCGCCAACCGTAGCACACATAACCTTCAAGCCCTTGCGGCAGTTCGCTGCACCGCAGACAATCTGCAACGGAGCCTCTGCGCCTATATCGACCGTAGTGATGTGGAGGTGATCCGAGTCGGGGTGCTCCTCGCAGGTCAAGACCTCGCCAACAACAACGCCGGCCAAGCCACCACGCACGGTCTCAATCTTCTCGAAACCCTCGACCTCGAGGCCTATATCCGTCAAAACCTTCGATACCTCCTCGGCTGTGAGGGTAGTATCAACATAGTTTTTTAACCAATTAAATGAAATATTCATATCGTATATTTTTTATATTTTGTTTGCTATGTGGCTAATAATCGGACAAAGGTACAAAAAAACTTTGTTTTTTGCAACTTGTGGGGAGTCTCTCTTATTTCGAGCCTATGTAGAGGAAAATCATTCCCACAAGGATAAGCATAAGGTCGAGGACCTTGGCCTTGAGGTTGCGCTCGCCAAAGAGCAACGCTCCGCAGCCAAACGACACCACCACCGACGAGCGTCGTATCATCGCCACCACGGCAATCATAGCCGTAGCATCGGTGAGCGAGTGGAGGTAGGCCATATCGCCTGCCGTGAGCAGTATGGATATCATCGGTATCGCCCACGACCAGTGCAACGGCTGCTCCTTGCGCTTGGGCAGCCACAGCACAGCCACGATAACCGACATCAGCAGAAACTGATAGAAGGTGTACCAGCTCTGCACGAACACGGCATTGAGCGAGTACATTATATATCTGTCGTAGAGTCCGCAGCCTACGCCTATCAAGGCTGCTGCAGCTACGCAGTATATCCAGCGGTTATGGACAAAGTCCACGCCCTCCCTCTTGCTCGAACGGCTCAAGAGGTAGAGCGACACCACGGCAAGCACTACGCCTACCCATTGGTAGTCGTTTAGTCGCTCTCCAAAGATAATCATAGCACCCACAAGCGTCAGCACGGGGCGTGTGGCGTTTATGGGTCCTACGATAGTGAGAGGCAGATTTTTGATGCCGAAGTAGCCAAAAATCCACGACGAGAGAACCATTACGGCCTTCGTCATTACCATTGCGTGGTCGTGCCACGAGCCCGTTGTCGTAGCGAAGAGCGTGCCCTCGAGCCACTCGGCACCCACGGCCGAGGCTACGAGCGCAGGCGAGAATATAATGGTCGAGAAGAGCGTATTGAGCCACAATACGGGCAGTACGGCATTATCCTTCAACGAGCGCTTCTTGGCTACATCGTAGAGGCCAAGCAACAGCGCCGAGAGAAATGCCAACGATACCCACATACTATCCAAATATTATAATATTTGCGATTAAAAAGGCTGCAAGCGTCAAACTTGCCAAGCCGTTCAATGTACCAAAGGCTATGCCTATGGAGCGTTGGTGTGTAGGAGTCACAAGAATATGCTCCGCTACGAGTATAGCCGTAAAGAGTGCTACACCGCACCACAACAGCCACGACTGCGGTTGCGCAAGAGCAAAGAGCACGAGTGCCACGACACTCACGCAGTGGAGCGCAATACTTATATAAAGCGACACTGCAGTTGAGAATGCAGAAGGTATTGAGTGCAAGCCTCTTTTGCGGTCGAACTCTGCATCTTGCAAGGCGTAGATGATATCGAAGCCACCGCACCAGGTCAGCACTACAAGCGAGAGTAGGCAGGTGACTATATCGAGCCCTCCCGTAACGGCTATATATGCACCTGCGGGGGCTATCGCAAGCGAGAGGCCAAGCACAAGGTGCGAAGCCCAAGTGAAGCGTTTGCAGTAGCTATAGAGCATAATCACTGCCAACGCTACGGGCGAGAGTAGTGCCGTAAGGGTGTTTATGGTTACGGCAGTAGCTACGAACAGCACAGCATTTACTACTACGAAGGCGAGTGCTTTGTTCGGAGTTATCTCTCCCGAAGGTATCTCTCGTTGTGCCGTACGAGGGTTTTCGGCATCAATATCTCGGTCTGCCCAGCGGTTGAAGCCCATAGCTACATTGCGGGCAAAGACCATACACAACACCACTTGCAGCAGCAGCCACCACGAGAAGGCAGCCTCGGTGCTCCATAGTGCATACGAGAAGGCCATAAGCGCAAAGGGCATGGCAAATATCGTATGCGCAAACTTAACCAGCCCCAAGTATTTCGCTATTGACTTCATTGGTAGAGTTCGTTGAGTATCATCGCCAGGCGCATGCCACCAGCCAAGAGTCGTTGCTCGATAACGGGTGCGAAGTAGGCCACATAGTCATACGAGAGCCTTCCCTTCTCGGGCGATGCCGAATAGACCTCCTTGGCTATGGCGTGGCTCTCGTTGAGCCAATCTTTGGCCTCGCCTCGTGCTATCTCGGCCTTACGCTCTGCCGTGCAATGGCGGTTTAGCTGCTGCTCCCACTCGGTGTAGCTCCACTTGTGGGCCGCCTCGACAAGTGCCGTATCCCACAACGAGTGCAGCTTCGTATCTCTGCCGAAGAACTTGACAATCACACCATTGCCGCCTCTGTCGCTCAAGCGACCTGCGTGCATAGGGCAGTGAATATCACCCACAAGGTGGATGAGCATACGCAGACGCACACCCTCCTGCTCGGGCGAGAGGATGTCGCTTTTGAGCTCCTCGACGATACCCTCAATGGCGGTCACAACATCGCCCTTTGGCTGCTTGGCCATAGTGTCGTAGGTGAAACCATCATCGACATTGGCGTAGTGCCAGGTCTTGGTGTAGCGATATTGGTCGCTGTAGCTTGCGTTGTCGAGCCAATTGGCATAATAGACCAGCGAGTGGCCACCCAGCTTCTTCACGACCTTCTGATAAACCTCGGGCTTTAGATTGCACTCGGCAATATAGGCCACCACATCGTGTCCCTTCTGCCCCCAACCGAAAGATGGCAGGGTAGCACAGAGAGTTATAATTGCAACTAAAAATCTCTTCATTCTTAATTTTTAAGCTAATGGCTAATGGCCAATGGCTAAAAGCCAAAATTATTGATTCATCGTAGCGAGGAACTCCTCGTTCGAGTGGGTGAGGGTCATCTGCTTCTCGAGGAACTCCATAGCCTCGACAGGGGTCATATCCGAGAGGTACTTACGCAGCACCCAGGTGCGGCTCATCACCTCACGAGGGAGCAGCAAGTCCTCACGACGAGTGCTCGAAGCCACAACATCTACGGCAGGGTAGATGCGCTTGTTGGCGATACGACGATCGAGCTGCAACTCCATATTACCCGTACCCTTGAACTCCTCGAAGATAACCTCGTCCATCTTCGAACCCGTCTCGATAAGGGCTGTAGCGATGATGGTGAGTGAGCCCTTCTCCTCGGTATTTCGTGCTGCACCGAAGAAACGCTTTGGCTTGTGGAGGGCGTTGGCATCGACACCTCCCGACAATACCTTACCCGAAGCGGGCTGCACGGAGTTGTAGGCACGAGCCAAGCGAGTGATGGAGTCGAGCAGGATAACCACATCGTGACCGCACTCGACCATACGCTTCGCCTTCTCGAGAACCATCTCGGCAACCTTCACATGGCGTGATGCCTGCTCATCGAAGGTCGAAGCCACAACCTCGGCTTTGACATGGCGGGCCATCTCGGTAACCTCCTCGGGACGCTCGTCGATAAGCAACACAATCATATAACACTCGGGATGATTATCGGCGATAGCGTTGGCTATGCTCTGCAAAATCATCGTTTTACCGGTCTTTGGCTGCGCCACAATCAGGGCACGCTGACCCTTGCCGATAGGCGAGAAGAGGTCAACAACACGATTTGTGAGGGTGTTGTGACCCTCACCCGTGAGGCGGAACTTCTCGTTAGGGAAGAGTGGCGTGAGGTACTCGAACTGCACACGGTCACGAATAAACTCGGGCTCCAAACCATTGACCTTCACCACACGCACCAGCGGGAAGTACTTCTCACCCTCCTTTGGTGGGCGGATGACACCCGACACCGTGTCGCCGGCCTTCAGACCAAAGAGCTTAATCTGCGAAGGCGAGACATAGATATCGTCTGGCGAGTTGAGATAGTTGTAGTCTGCCGAACGCAGGAAACCATAACCATCGGGTATAATCTCCAAGACACCCTCACCATAGACCTCTGCCGTGAAGTCATCTTTGGTTATAGGCTTTGCATTTGCGGTATTCTCGATAGGTGAGACCTCCGCTGCTTGAGGCTCTGTGGCCTCTTGTGCTGCTGCTGGTGCCTCCTCGGCTGCAGGCTCTACGACTGCCGACTTCGGCTTGCGACCACGCTTCTTTGGTGTTGGCGCAACCTCGGCAGGGGTGGCCTCTGCGGGAGCGACCTCCTTTGCGGGCTCTGCAACCGCCTGGCTCTCGACTTTAACCTCTGCTGTAGGCACGGCAAGCTTTGCCTTTGGCTCCTCGGGGAGCTCTATTGCCGAAGCACTTGTGCCAATCTTCACGGCTCCCAAACGGGGGCGGCCACGCCTCTTTGGCGCAGGTGCAACCTCGGCCGACTCCGCCACAACGGGTGCGGCAGGGGCCTCCGACGCAGCATCGGGGTTTGTGACAGCGATAATACGCTCGATAAGTTCTTGCTTCGATAGATTTTGTTCTGTAACACCCAAAACCTTTGCGATTTCACGCAATTCGGCTACAGTCTTGCTCTTGATAGCAATTAAATCCTCCATAATATATAAATAAGTATGTATTTTGTCGATGATATATCTGGTCGAATGACCCTCTCTGATATTTCGATGCAAATATAGTACATTTTTATCGAAAATGGATAAACTACACAAATATTTTTCACATTTTTTTGTACTTTTGTCGTGGAAACAACCAATAAAACCACATAATCACTATGAAAAAACTACTCTTTGGAGCCTTGCTCCTCGCAACAGTGCTCTCGACCCAGCAGGCTATGGCTTGGGGTGGCTGGGCTCACAAACTCGTGGCATATATTGCCGAAACGCACCTAACGCCCGAGGCAAAGGCCACGGCCGAGAAGTATCTCGGCTCATCTATCGTGGATCACGCCGTATGGATGGACCAAGTGCCCGTGTGGCGAAAGAAAAACCGCATCCCGGGTTGGGAGCAGACCTCGTGGTGGCACATGTGCACCGTGGATAAGGTGGGCAAAAAGGGCTACAAAGTGAGCGACAAGCGTGCCCGCAATGGCGATGGTGACCTCTATCCAAACCTCGTCAAGTGCGTCGAAAACCTCAAGAACTACCGCAACCTCACCGACTCGGCTGTCGTGATAAATCTCAAGTGTGTTCTCCATATGGTTGGCGATATGCACTGCCCGTCGCACATCTACTACACCGAGTTCGAAGATTGCTTCGCACGACGCATAAACGGTAAATACCACCGTCGTCACGACCAGATGCAGATCTACTACGAGGGCAAGAAGACCACCTCGCACAAGGTGTGGGATGGAATGTCTATCCGTGAAATTTGGCCCGAGTATGGAACCGACCTCGAGCTCTTCCGTTATGCTCTCGACACGATGTCGCCCAAGAAGCGTGAGAAGATGTGTCGAGGCACAATCGAGGAGTGGGTGTTGCAGAACGCCAAGGATGTACGCTACATCTACGATGAGATAACCCCGGGTGTGGAGCTCAACCGTGACTATCTGCTCAAGAACCAAAAGCTCTCGAAGACGCAGTGTCTGCGCTCGGCATATCGCTTGGCGCATATTCTAAACGAGTGCTTCAAGTAAGCGAGAGAGTTACAAAATAAGAAGGAGTCCGCTTTGCAGCGGACTCCTTTTGAGTACTCGGAGCGGGAATCGAACCCGCACGGCCATTACTGGCCACAGGATTTTAAGTCCGGCGTGTCTACCTATTCCACCATCCGAGCATCCATTTGCGGTGCAAAAGTACGAATTAAAAATTAAAATCAAAAATTATTTTTCACTATCTCCTCAAGATACTCCACTACAATATCTGTGGTAGGCTTCTCGAACCAGCGAATAGAGCTATCTCTGCGGAACCAAGTCATCTGTCGCTTGGCGTAGCGTCGTGAGTTGCGTTTTATGAGCTCCACAGCCTCGTCAAGCGTTATCTTGCCATCGAAGTAGTCGAACATCTCGCTGTATCCCACAGTGCGCAAGGCATTGAGGTTGCGGTGGGGTAGCATCGCTCTCGCCTCGGCCTCCAACCCCTCGGCCATCATCATATCGACACGACGATTTATGCGGTCGTAGAGCTCCTCACGGGGATAATCTATGCCCACCTTCACAATCTCGAACGGGCGTTGTTGCACCTCGCCTTTGCGCAGCGAGGAGTAGGGTTGCCCAGTCGTAAGACATACCTCCACAGCTCGCAAAACACGCTGGGGGTTGCATCTATCTACCTCTTCGTAGTAGTCTGGGTCGAGCTCTCGAAGTTGCTCCACAAGAGGCTCTAAACCACCATTTTCGAGCCTTTCGAGCAACTCGGCACGCAGATCGGGCGAAGCATCGGGCAGGGAGTCCATACCCTCACACAGGGCCTTTATATAGAGCCCCGAACCACCTACGGCAACCACGGTATCGTGGCTACGGAAGAGCTCCTCAAGGCGTTCCAAGGCTATACGCTCGTAAGAGCCGCAGTTGAGTTCCTCGGTGACATCGCGGCAATCGACAAGGTGGTGTTCGACACGACTACGCTGTTCGGGCGTAGGCTGTGCCGTACCTATTGCCATACCTCGATAGAATTGGCGTGAGTCGGTCGAGATTATGGGTGCAACGAAGTGTTCGGCTATGCCGATACTCAAATCGGTCTTACCCGAGCCCGTGGGGCCTACGATCACTATAAGGCGCTTGTCCTTTGTTTCAGGGTTGCTCAATGCTGCTATCTGTATTTTAGGTATATTCTCTTTGACACTTCGAGCGGATCGCCTTTTGGTGTAGAGGTGTAGTTGCCAAGACAATCGTGCCACCACTTCTCCTCAAAGGCAGTAATACGGTTATGGAGAGCCTTCTGTTGTACCTCATCAAACTTCTCTCCTGCATCGAATGCATCATTCACGGCATCGAAGAACATCTGCCAACGCTTGCCGTAGTAACCAGCCGTAAGACCTGCCCACATACGATTGGCGTAGTCGTTCAACTCGGCATCTCTTTCACCCCAAGTCGTAAGCAGACAACGGGCATTCTGCTCGTAGTACAACCGCTCGGCATCGTTTGTGCCAAAGGCTCTGGCATCGGCAATCCACTTGCCTACGAGGAGGTCGGTACGAGATGATAGCAACTCTTCGAGGTCGGCGTGTATAGCCATCATCTTCCCCTCCAACTCGCTCATCTTGCTACGGTCGCATTGCTCCATCGCTGACTTATACTCCACGAAGAGGTCGTTGTATCGGTTGCCGAGTAGTTGGCGGATGAGATTTACGAGGTCGTATGCAAAGAGCTCTTTTGTGCCGTTACATTCGAGCAGAAGATCTATCGCCTCGACGAGTACGGAGTTGGGGTAACGATTGAGTATTCGATTATCTGTTCGCACTAATCGCTTCCTCATCGAAGGGCGTGCATTGGCCGCTGTGGCGTGTGTTGTATGTGCGGTGAAGTTGTAAACCTTGTTGTGCAATAGTAGCCACGCCTTGTGCGCTCGATGGTCGCTATGTCCGAGGTGACGGTCGGCAAGGTGGCATATCCACTTATCACTATCTTGGTGCTGTGGCATATCCCACGCCTTCTCGAAGAGGTACTCGAATTTGAAAGGCGAGCAGTCTAAACCTTCGAGTGTCGAGCCAAGGCCGATAAGGTTGGCTCCGCCATCTTTCAGCGAAGCCTCGACCTTATTGTGGATATCTCGCAGGTCGCCAGCAAGGTTGGTGTTACCTCCGAAGTTGCCGAGATAACACCAGATGTAAGGTGCACCGTAGAACTTGTCGGTTAAACGCCAAACCTCCGCACGGTCGCAGTAGTAGTCGAGAAGTATCTGTTTGGAGAGTGGAGCCCCCTTCAAATATGCTTCGATGCGCTCCGGAGTCCACTGCTTGCTCTTGTGATAGAAGAGCCACGACATTTGCAACCACACGGCATCTTTGTCGGCTTTGCGCAACGACTCGTACACCTGTTTGCTGATGCGGGCAAGGTATTCGGGCTCCCACGAAGGCGGCACCACCTCGTTGAACACATCGAGACCATATATGTGGTCGGTGCCGTAGAGAGCGGTTTGCTCTTCTATGAACATCTTTTGAATTTTGGCATACAATGGGTCGGAGGTGTCGAGCAGAGAGGGCGAATATGGCTCGCTATAACCTGCCCAACACGCCAACTTATCCATCTTTGCTTCGGGGAAGATGCGCTTCAACTCCTGCGGAACATGCCCTGCGAATGCAGGGAGTACGGGGCGCATATTGAGTTCTCGCTCACGAGCCACAATCTGCTTCTGCAAGCTCTCCTGACTTTCGAGCCACGACATCGGAACTCCGCCTTGCCAATAGTCGATATTGTTCATACGGTGCCAAGGCAGGTGTGCAGGTCCCGTGAAGTAGTTGCGAATCTCCTCGTCGGAGAGTCCCAATTTTCGCCATACACGATACCATACCGACTCTTGCCCGGTGATAGCCAAGGGCATATTGACGCCTTGCAGTGCCATCCAATCTATGAAATGCTCCCACTCTCGCCACTTCCACCAAGGCATCGTATAGCCAAAGGTGCAGTAGTTGAGAAAGAACCTGTCGTTACAACGAGCCTTAATCTTCACCTCGCCTTCGATGACGGGCAGTGTGTCGGGCATTTCGTACTTGTCATCGACAAACCAGCCTATGCTGACATTGCAGTAGTAACGCAGATAGTGGTTTAGTCCCACCGCCATGCTATTGGCGGTGTTGCCTCCAATGATAATTTTGTCGCCCTTTGAGGCGAGTGTAAAGTGGTCACCATCCTTGTCAGGGAGTTGCTTGACGATGAAGAGGTGCTGATGCTCCGGCAGAAGACGACCCAGCAGGGCACGCATATTCTTAACCTCTGACGCTTGTGCTGAAACTGCAAGCAGGAGAGAGCAACAAAGAAAAGCTAATTTTTTCATAGTCATTATATATTAAGTTAGTTAAGTTAGCTACCACTCGTCATCTGCGTCGCTGTCGCCATCAAAATCACCAAAGTCGCCCATCATCTCGTCGAATATCGAGCCGGAGTTGCTATCTACGGCATCGGGGTCGTATTGGTCGGGTACGGGGGCATTCTCGAAGGCTACACGAGGGTACTCGAAGTCGGGGTTTGGCTCCGACGAATTTACCAACTCGATATAGAAGGCTCGCTCGGCAAAGATGTCGAAGAGGTAGATAAGTCGAGAGTAGCCCGCAACGATAACTTCGGCAAGCGTCACCTGGCTCATAGGCATCGGTGCATCCTCACCTTCGTAGCCCGTGTCGCCCATATCCATAAGGGTAAATTCACGGCATCGTTGCCACTCCTCGTCGGCAGTAAAGAACGAGGCCATACAGTCGTCGTAGCCGATAGAACGGAGTATAAAGTCGTGAAACTCCGAGAGTTTCATCATTGGATCCAGCTCGAAATCACGGACAAAGTTGTCGTTCTCGTCGCTGAGCATTCTGAATTTGAGTATCATATTTCATCGAATTAGTTGCACAAATATAGTAAAAAGGCTCTAAATGTAAGGACAAAAAGGAAATAATTTTGTACCTTTGCGACGCAAATTTAGGCAAATTCTATCGTATGAAAATTTCATCACACACACTTCGCACCATCGCCATGCCGGTAGGTATGCTTGTCGGGGCACTATTTTGTTATCCTATAACGGCTTTAGACGAGTGGAGTGGCGCTATATTGACACCTATTTTCATCTTCTCGATGCTCTTTTGCACCTTCTGCGGTGTGAATATCAAGGATATGCGACCTTCGTGGTTGCATCTGTGGCTTATGGTGGCGCAGATTGTGGGTAGCTTGGTGGTCTATTATGCACTTCTGCCTTTGGGCGATATCGTTGCGCAGGGCGGTATGATTTGTGCCCTGACACCTATGGCTATGGGTGCCGTTGTGATAGGCGGAATGCTCGGTGCAAATGTTGCAACAATGGCCACACACAGCCTCCTGTGCAACATTATCACCGCATTTGTCGCTCCACCGATTATCTCGATGGCGGGTAGCGGAACCTGCACTATAGCCGAGATTTTGGCTCGTGTAGCACCGCTGCTTATAGGCCCATTCTTCGTGGCGCAGTTGTGCCGTTGGACTATGCCAAAGGTTGCAGGGTGGTTTGCCAACCACTCGATGCTCTCGTTCTATATATGGTTGCTCTCGTTGGTGGTTATTATGGGTAAGACGACCTATTTCATCATCGAGAGTGGCACCGAACATATCGTCACCGAGCTTCTGCTTGCAGGCGCAGCCCTCGTAATCTGCCTTGTGCAGTTCTGGGTTGGCCGTCGTCTTGGCGAGCGTTATGGCGATGGCGTAGCCGGTGGTCAGGCACTCGGTCAGAAGAATACACTCCTCGCAATATGGCTCTCGCAGGCATTTTTGCATCCATTGGCGTGTATTGCTCCTACGGCATATATCGTATGGCAGAATATCGTAAACTCCTACCAGATATATAAGAAACGATGAAGATTGGCGATATAGAGTTCCGCAAGGAGGCGTTGTTGCTTGCTCCGATGGAGGATGTCACCGACCCCTCGTTTCGCTACATCTGCAAACGCTTTGGTGCAGATATGGTGACCACCGAGTTTATCTCCTCGGATGGCCTTATTCGTGATGCGTGGAAATCTCGTGCGAAGCTCAATATCAACGACTTCGAGCGACCTGTGGCGATACAGATATACGGCAACCAGATAGAGCCTATGGTCGAGGCGGCACGCATTGCCGAGTCGGCAAACCCCGATATCGTGGATATAAACTTTGGCTGCCCGATGAAGAAGATTGCGGGCCGAGGTGCAGGTTCGGGAATGATGCGTGATGTGCCGTTGATGGTCGAGATGACACGACAGATTGTCGAAGCCGTGAAAAAGCCCGTTACCGTCAAAACACGCCTCGGTTGGGATGACGACTCAAAGAATATCGAGGAGATAGCCCTGCGTCTGCAGGATGTGGGCATTGCTGCGCTGACCATACACGGCCGTACTCGTTGCCAACTCTATAAGGGTGAGGCCGATTGGACACTGATAGGAAAGGTCAAGAATAATCCGCTTATAAAGATACCTATCATTGGCAATGGCGATGTCGATTCGGGCGAGAAGGCTCGCGAGATGTTCGACCGCTATGGCGTTGATGCCGTGATGATTGGCCGAGCAACCTACGGTCGCCCCTGGATATTCAGGGAGGTGCGCCACTACCTCGATACGGGCGAGGCACTGCCACAGCCGAGTGTTGTGGAGAGGGTAGCCATCGCCAAGGAGCACTTGGCAAAATCTATTGAGGTCAAGGGCGAGAGGGTAGGTGTCTTGGAGATGCGTCGCCACCTGTCGAATTATTTTAAGGGGCTACCGAACTTTAAGGATACCCGTATGCGCCTGGTTACGGAGAACGACCCTGCGGTGTTGATGGAGGTTATCGACTCTATTTCGGAGCGCTGGGGCGACTTCGACACCGCCACCTGCGTTCCGCCACCACTCTCGCACGAGATATAACAAAATAATAAGAGCCACCGTAAAAGTGGCTCTTGTTTTCTATTTGCGGTGCGACTATCGCTGTTGTGGCTGTCCGCCCTGTGGATGATAGCCTTGAGGACCACCTTGCGGAGCTCCGTGTGGGCCACGAGGGCGACGAGGGCCTTGTCCGAGAGTAAAGACCTTCGACAACTGCTCCGGTGTGAGGTAGTTCACAAAGACCTGAATATACTCCTTCTTGACCTGGATAATCTGCTTGTCGCCATTGAGCTGCGCAAGCATAATCTTCTTGGCAACCTTGATAGTCATCTCGTCGTTCTTGTAGGAGTCAACCAGAGTCTTGGTATCCTTGCGCACCTGGCGCAACTCACGCATATAACCCTGATATACGGGAGCAAACTTCTTTGCCTGCTCGGGCGACATATTGAGCTGCTTCTGCAACATCTCGATAGTGCGTGCATTGCGGTCGCCACCACGCTGTCCGCCCATAGGTCCGCCCTGCGGAGGTTGTGCCGATACGGTTACAAATGCCAAGACGGCAACAATCATCAAAATAATCTTTCTCATATCTACGAATTTTTAGGTTTATATATCGCAAAAATAGTGAATTTATATCGAATATAAAAATGCCATCGTGTCCATTTCATCGGCATAATTGGTCAATTCGGGGTGTTGTGCCCGCCCGAAAGCGACACAGCGGCTATGCAACACCTCCGAAGCGACAACGCATTGCAACCTCTCGTCATTCTCGACAAGCCACGCCTTAACATCGGCCAAAGAGCCATATTCGGCCACATTTATCTGGCTCAATCGGCTCGGAAAATCGGCCTCTCCGCAGACAAATACCGCCTCTCCGCTATCCTCAAACGGTTTTCGTGTCATCGTGAGCAGAGCTCGGTGCTGTATGTAGTTGTTGTGATAGGCACGACACATCTTCGGCACGGGCAACGACAATTTGTAGCCCTTCGGCACAAATACGAGCGACACGCTGCGGCATCCCAAGCCCGAATATGTGAAGATATCTCGGCTCAACCCCTCCAGCTCCTCACGGCTCTCGTTACCCGACAATACAGCCACCGAGTGACGACTGCCACGCAGAAGTGCGGGGATATCCTTAAATCGGTTGCGGAAATAGAGGTTGGCACTATCGCCTCCCGTAGCGATTACGGCATCGTAGTTGCCGCCCTCATCGTATCGCTCGATGCGTAGCGCCGGCTCGATATCGAGCAGTAGATTTTCGATATAACACTCGAGCGCACGATCCTTCGACGATGGCTTCACGCAGGGGATATTGCCACTTGCCACAACACACATCAGGTCGAAGAAACCCACCAACGGGATATTGCCCGCCATAATCACAGCCACACGCTTGGGTTTATGGTCGGTAGGGGCAGGGTAGTGCGAGAGCCACTCGGCAATGCGCTCTCCGTCGAGCATATCTCGTCGTATGGCATCCACGGCATAGCGAATATCCCCCTCGGAGAACCACTCGTTCTCGGCTACGGCTTGTGCCATAGCCCTGCATGAGGCCTCGTCACGACCGAACTCCGCCAATCGCTTACCCAAAGTATCGAAGATATCTACAACGCTCCTCATCTCAACTTCCGAAAATAGTGCGCAGCACCTTACTGCACGATAGCTAGGACAAAAATACAAAAAAAGTGTTATATTTGTGCAAAATTATGAAGATGACACGAAAAATATTGCTCTGCATAGCAAAGGTTGTGGCAACACTGCTGTTGCTGCTACTCTTGGCGGTATGCGCAACGAGCGTAACGCCCATCTACCGTTTTGCCGAGCCTACGCCATTTTCGGGGGATGATATCTTCAACCCCTACGCCTCATTCGACGCTGCGAAAGGGTGGAAAAGGGCTAATTTTCACACTCACACCAAGGTTGATGGCATCTTCAACGAGTGCGACTATAGCCCTGCCGAGACACAGGCGATGTTGGAGCGTTTCGGCTACGATATCGTCACCTTCTCGAACCACAACGAATTGACCAAGCACCCATCAGACGAGACCTTGCAGGTCAATCTCTACGAACACGGCTACAACCTCTTCAAGTTCCACAAACTTGTATTTGGAGCCGACAAGGTGCTCTATTTCGACCACCTCCTGCCACTCCTCACATCGCAGAAGCAGTTTCAGATAGATATGCTCGGAGAGGAGAGCGACATTATCGTTCTCAACCACCCGTTGCGTACGCACACGATGTCGAAGCAGACGATGCAGAGCCTTACGGGCTATCAAATCATCGAACTCGACAGCGGTCATAGCACCGAGAATGAATATTGGGACGAGGCCTTGAGTGCGGGTCAATACTCCTTCGCCATGGCTAACGACGACCTCCACTATCCCGACCGCAGCCACTGCATAGCCCGTCGCTGCAACTTTCTGCAGATGCCATCGGGGAGCTACGAGGATATTCGAGCCTGCCTGCTCGGTGGTTGCTACTATTCGATGCGTATCCCCGACTATGGTCGAGGCGATTGGAGCGTGAAGTACGAGAGAAATCGTAGGTTGCCATATATCAAGAATATAGGCTTGCAGGGTGGTGATATCTTTATCTCGTTATCGCAGCCTGCCGACTCGGTGAAGGTTACGGGCGAGCACCACACCACCCTTGCCATCGGCTACAACACCGACTCACTCGGTTATACCCTCAAGGCTTCAGACCCCTACGCCCGCTTTACGGCCTACTTTGCCGATGGCGAGGTCGTATGGTCGAACCCCTTTGCTCGCTACGATGCCGAGCACAACGCCTCGCCTCTTGTGGTGCGAGAGCATAGGGTGGATATACTACTCACGATACTATTTAATCTGCTGCTTGCTGCTTTATGCGGTGGTTGCATTGCATTGTTATACTATATTTACAAGAGATGAAATTGCTGAAGAACAAGATATCGCTCACGCTGTTTTGTGCCGTATTGAGCCTATTTACCCTCGTGGCTTACCACGCCCCATTCTTTAGGGTTGTATTCGAAAATAGCGACAATAGCCTGAATGGTGTGCTCATACGGGGTGGACTCGCTATTGTGATGTTTGCACTCAACTTCTTGATATACTACCTGATACTCTTTGCAGGGCGTGTGGTAGGGCGATGCATCCTCGCAATATTGTTTGTGGGTAACTCCATAACGCTATATTTCATAAACAGTTACGAGGTGCTTATCACCGACAAAATGATGGGCAATGTCTTCAATACGCAGTACTCCGAAGCCTCGGCATACTTCTCGTTGCCGGGGGTGCTCTATTTTCTGCTTTTGGGTGTTGCTCCCTGCATCTATCTCTTTTGGCGCAAGGTTGAATATGGCTCCGTGAAGCGTGCCGGTGCAAACCTCGGTGTTGCGCTCCTTGTGGTCGCCACGATGGTCTTTGCCAACTTCAAGAACTTCACCTGGATAGATAAGAACGCCACGCAGATAGGCAGTCTGCTGATGCCGTGGTCCTATGTGGTAAACTCGGTGCGCTACTACAACTCCGTGAAGAAGATGAACGAGAAGGAGATACTGTTGCCCGATGCGACTATCGCAACCAAGAGCAAAGAGCTCTGCGTTCTGGTTATCGGAGAGTCGGCACGCAGCGACCACTTCTCGCTCCTCGGCTACGAGCGTCAGACAAACCCTCTGCTCGAAGCTGACGATGTTGTCGCCCTTGCAGCAAAGTCGGCTGCGACCTATACCACTGCGGGCGTGAAGGCTATCCTCGACCACAAACCGACCTCGAAGCTCTATGAGGTGCTGCCTAACTACCTCTATCGCACGGGCGTAGATGTTGTGTGGCGCACATCGAATTGGGGCGAGCCTCCGCTGCATATCGAGCGTTACTATAAGTCGGGCGAGGAGCTGAAAAAACTATATCCCGAGGTCGATAGCCAATACGACGAGATACTTTTGGCAGGGCTCAAGGAGGAGATTTTGGCCTCTGCGAGCGACAAGTTGTTTGTCGTGCTGCATACCAGTACCAGCCACGGCCCGACCTACTACAAGAAGTACCCGAAGGAGTTTGAACTCTTCTCGCCTGTATGCACCACGGTCGAGATGTCGAAGGCCGACCACGGGGAGCTGATAAATGCCTACGACAATACAATTCTATATACCGACTACCTGCTGCACTCGCTGATCGAGATTTTGAGGAGCATTCCCGAGCGCAGAAGCTGTATGCTCTTTATCTCCGACCACGGTGAGTCGCTCGGTGAGAATAATCTCTATATGCACGGCCTACCTATGTCTATGGCTCCAAAGGAGCAGGTCGAGATACCGCTGATTGTCTGGTCGTCAGACCCTGCAGTGAAGGTGCGGGCGATAGAAGATGTAGGTCAGTACCACATCTTCCATAGCGTACTCGACTTCCTCGGTGTGGAGAGCCCGATATTCAACTCGAATATGACACTCTTTGAGTAGGGTAATTTTATATACAAAGCGATGAGTGCGCAGCATACTTGGTGTATGTGAGTTTTTCATCGACCTGCGGTATGGCGTAAAAGCGCAAATAGAGAGATGAATTTCAAGGCATACAAAGCGATGAGTGCGCAACATACTTGTGTATGTGAGCACTCATCGACTGCAGTATAACGCAGAAATTCGCTCTCTATTTACGCTTTTTATTCGCTCTTTTTTACCGGATCACAAGTCAACCCAACACCTAATTTTTTGAAAATCTTGTGATCAACTTCGCTCAACATCACGGTCGAGTGTATCTGACAACCCGCCAACTTTGGCAACTGCGCCAACGCACGACGACAATTCTCGTCTTTGTGGCTCAACAACGAGAGTGCCACCAAGACTTCGTCGGTATGAAGTCGTGGGTTGTGACCGTGAAGATACTCAACTTTGGTCTTTTGTATAGGAGCAATTAACTCCTCGGGTATCAGTTTTACTTCGTGCGGAATATCGGCCAAATGTTTCGTGGCATTGAGCAGCAACGCAGCACAAGGGCCCAGCAATGCACTCGAGCGTGAGGTTATAATCGAGCCATTGTGCAACTCTATTGCCGCAGCCTCCACTCCCGACAGCTCCTTGCGCTCGTGTGCAGCCACAGTGGTACGACGATAGGCGGTTGTGACCTTGGCCTGCTTCATCAGCAACGAAATCTTGTTCACTTCGTTCTCGTTGTCGCCCTTGTCTGCCAACTTGCAAAGAGCGTAGTAGTAGCGGCGTATAATCTCGTCACGAGAGGCATCGCAGCAGATATCCTCGTCAGCCATACAGAAGCCTATCATATTGACTCCCATATCGGTAGGCGACTTATATGGACTCTCGCCGTAGATACTCTCGAAGAGTGTGTTCAACACGGGAAATATCTCGATATCTCGGTTGTAATTTACCGTGATTTTGCCGTAGTTCTCCAGGTGGAACGGGTCAATCATATTGACATCGTTGAGATCGGCCGTAGCGGCCTCATATGCGAGATTTACCGGATGCTTCAATGGCAAGTTCCAGACAGGGAAGGTCTCGAACTTGGCGTATCCGGCCTTGACACCTCGCTTATGTTCGTGGTAGAGCTGGCTCAAGCAGACTGCCATTTTGCCACTTCCGGGGCCCGGGGCGGTAACAATAACCAATGGTCGGGTAGTCTCGACATAGTCGTTGCGACCAAAACCCTCGTCGGAGTCTATGAGGGCGACATTGTTGGGGTAGCCCTCGATGGTGTAGTGGTAATATACCTTGATGCCGAGACGCTCCAAACGAGCTCGGTAGGCTTCGGCACTCGATTGTCCGTTGTAGTGGGTTATTACCACGCAGTTTACATATAGGCCCACTCGCTCGAACTCGGCACGCAGGCGCAGGATATCTTCATCGTAGGTGATACCGAGGTCGCCACGCATCTTGTTCTTCTCGATGTCGAGTGCACTGATTACGAAGAGTATCTCGGCATAATCTCGCAACTGCATCAACATCTGCAATTTGCTGTCGGGCTGGAAACCCGGAAGGACACGGCTGGCGTGGTTGTCGTCAAAGAGTTTGCCTCCAAACTCGAGGTAGAGTTTGTTGCCGAATTGGTCGATACGCTCCTTGATGCGCTCGGATTGAATTTTCAGATATTTCTCGTGGTCAAAACCTGTTTTCATACCCTTGTAGTAGTAATTTGTCCGCAAAAGTAACTCTTTTTTGCGCCTCCGCAAAATAAACGCTCCAAAAGTTAAGAACACTTTATCATCAAAAAGCACTCTCGGGGCTACAACCAGCCCATTTCGTAGTAGGTAACTATCTGCTCGAGTGTGCGATCTCGAGTCTCGGGCTGGTAGTCGAGTTTGAGGTTGTTGCCGAAGAGTTTGGCCATAGCCTGCCAGAAACCCGCCACGAAGCCGCCACGGAAGTCCTTGATAATTTGGAAGGCTGTAAATTCTGTCTCACGGTCTATGAGTTTTAGCAGCACCTTACCCTCGGTTATGGTCATCTTCAAGATTACGGGTTTGTACTGCTTTATAAGGCGTTTTTGCGCCTCCTTAGAGTAGGCTTTCTGCAACTTGGGGTCCTTGATGCGTAGCAGTTCGCGCTCCATCTTCTCCATCTCGAGGCGAGCCTGCTTGGCAAGGGGATAGACCTTCTTGACGATGCGGATAAGTCGAGCGTAACGCCTCATATCGGGCTTGCGGGCATATTTCCGTATCGGAAGGATATGCACCAACGGAATGGTGTCACCCTTATCGACCGTCCACTCCTGGTGCCAGAAACCACGACTACGACGCTGCGCCACCACCTGTGGCACAACCACCGCAACAAGCAACAGAAGTATAATAAGTCGTCGTTTCATAATTCTATCCGCAAAGATAGAAAAAATAATTGAGAATTGAGAATTAAGCGGGTGGTCAAGGCGCAACAGAGATGACATAGAATGACATTCGGGCTTTGCCCTTAATGGCATTCGCCCTTTCAGGGCTGAATGGCAAGCGTAAAATAACATCATAAAAAAAGAGATAACCGGAGTTATCTCCAAGTGCGTTAATGAAAATAAGCCCCCTTTACAGGACCGACACCAAACCGAGAGTAGAGGGTGCTTGCACACTATACCGAGGTGCGAAGGAGGAAGACCGAAGGTCAAAGGGGGTTTGGGGGATAGGTAACACACGGCTTAACACAACAAAAGGAGGCTTTTATACCTCCTTTTGTTGTGTTGAGCTGCCGGGACTCGACCGGCGAAGCCGAAGCGAGGATACGATATAGCGCAGCGTAGCGAGCAATAAACCCGAATATCCTCGCAACCCGCCACCCCGTGAGCGGTGCCGACAGCTTGGCTCTTTTTGTGGCAGATGCGTAGCATCAACGATTGAGAGAGGTTTTGTGGGGCTTGCACCGACAAAAAGCTCTCAATCGTTAAAGTTTGTTTGACAAACAGTCACAAAAAAAAAGAGATAACCGAAGTTATCTCCAAGTGAGTTGAGCTGCCGGGACTCGAACCCAGAACGACAGAACCAAAATCTGCTGTGTTACCATTACACCACAGCTCAATCCGTTGCTCGTAAGCGGTGGCAAAGGTAATACTTTTTTCTGAATTAGCAATAATTTTCTCTTTTTTAATTCGATGTAAATATTTCCATTTGTTAAGCAGTCGCAGACTGCGCTGTCATTGAGTGCCATTCTATGCCATTAAGGGCGCAAGCCCGAATGCCATTCAATGCCATTGAGATTATCGACAAAAACAGCCCACCGCAGAAAAAACTCTGCGGATGATTGCTTAATAATTAAAAGGACAATCCTACATGGAGGCTAAATCCGTGCAATAATTTATTGCCTTGAACAAGTATCGATGTTGTATCATTAGTCTCGTGTTTAGCATATAGAAAACTCTCTATTTTATATCCCAAGCCGCAATACAGAGACAGTTTCTTTGCTATACTCCGATCAACACCAAATGATATATCACCGAAAAAGCCACTTTGGTTATAATTTATATCGGAGTGATATACTTTTTTTGACACTCTACCACCTATCGACACAGATGCATACGGCGACCAATTAGATTTTGTAAAATTAGCTTTGCAGTGAATATAAATTGGTACATTCACAGTTGTTGGCCTGCAAAATGGAAAATGTAATTTGTTCTTATCAGGAGTGGCAAGAGAGAAATTAATACCTGTGCCTAATCCTAAAAAGATGTATGGATTAAAACGGTAGCCTCCAATGTAACTTACTCCTAAAAAATCTGTAACACTACAATATGAGTATGATAGGTCGATAAATTGTCTGTATCCGCGATATTTTATAGCATCTTCTTTTCGCTTGATTCTAGCACTCTCCTTTTGCGCAGCTGTTTTTGCCCGCTTTTCCGCTTTGGCGACCTCTTTCGCTTGGGCAGCAGCAGAGGACTCGGCAATAAGTTGCTCTTCTGGCGTCATTTTGTCAAATGTAGATATTGATGATATATCACTTTTGTAAAATACCCTCACATCCCTATTTGCAAATTCTAAACGAACTATTTGATCGTTTTCTTCAATTTTAGTACCCTCAAACACGCCTCCATTCTTCAATGTTACAACCGTAACAACCTTGGCATAAGCAGTACAAGTTACAATAAATAACAATAACGATAAGGATAACACTCTTTTCATAATTATTCTACTCTACAAATTCCACAATTGTACCTGTTGCGCTATAAGTGGTTTTCCAATAGAATGGAGGAAGGCCGAGTTCTGTCTGCTTAACATTTATGTTAATAATAGTTTGAGAACCATACAATTGTGCATTCTTATACATTTCGGCAACGGCGTTTGAACGAACAGCCTTCTCGGATAAGCCACCTATACCGAGTATTCGAGTAGCAGTAGCAATGCCTTCTACCATACCTATAACACGGAAATTTTTTCCAGATAGCACAACCTCGGTTTTTGCTACATTTTCATTTGAAGATTGATAAAGGTGTGCAGAACAACCTGCCAATAATATTGCACATACAACAGCAACTACACAAAATAGTTTTTTCATAATAAATAAGTTTTTTTGTTTGCCCACCAACCCCGAATAAGGCGATTATATAAACAAAGAAAGTGTGGAGTTGATTTCGTTTACATCAAAGAAGGTTGTGGAATGACCTGTACAAGAATAAACGATGCAATATCCCCACACTTGGATAGTATGGGTAGGTGCAAAGAGTATGCACCGCCACATGACTATACAAGAAATGAGTGCTGTTCGTTCGCCCTCTTGTACTGAAAACTTCCACATTTTCTTTGAAGGACTGCGAAAACACTTTCTATATGTCTGCAATCCAACGGACTGCGTTACAAAAATAGAAACTTTTTCTGAAAAGTGCAAAAAAATCAGCCAATGGCCACCGCTGCGATTAAGCCGAGGGCAGAGACTGCTTGCAGACTTTGCCGAGGCGGAGCAGTGAAGACCGAAGGTCAATGGCTAATGGCTAATAGCCAATAAAACTTGCGAGGTTGAAAAAATGTTAATAAGTGAAATGGTCGCTATACCTCCTATTATAATAGGAAATTGTAATTTTGTAGGCGTAAAAATGTGAAGACTCAAAACATTATATAAAATGAAAAAAGTAGATGTAGTTCTCGGTCTCCAATGGGGTGACGAGGGTAAAGGCAAAGTTGTCGATGTATTGACTCCTAACTATCAGGCTATTGCCCGTTTTCAGGGTGGTCCAAACGCTGGTCACTCGCTCAAATTCGAGGGCAAAAGTTTTGTATTGCACACCGTACCTTCGGGTATTTTCCGTGACGAGGCGATGAATATAATCGGCAATGGTGTCGTTATCGACCCCGTGATTTTAGCCGAGGAGATTGCCGCTATAGAGGCTATGGGTGTAGATGTAGCCAAGCGTATGGTCATCTCGAAGCGTGCTCACCTTATTCTCCCAACTCACCGTGCTCTCGATGCTGCAAGTGAGGCTGCCAAGGGTAAGACCAAGATTGGCTCGACATTGAAGGGTATCGGCCCTGCATATATGGACAAGACTGGTCGTAATGGTCTGCGTGTGGGTGACATTCTGCAGCCCGACTTCGAGGAGCGTTACAACACTCTCAAGCACAAGCACGAGGAGATGTTGCGCCAATACGCCTACTCTTACGACATCACAGCCTACGAGAAGGAGTGGTTCAAGGGTATCGAGATTTTGCGTCGCTTCGAATTTGTGGATAGCGAGCAGCTCGTGAACAAGTCGCTTGGCGAGGGTACCTCTATCTTGGCCGAGGGCGCACAGGGCTCGTTGCTCGATATCGACTTCGGAACATATCCTTATGTAACATCGTCGAACACCCTCTGCTCGGGCGTTTGCAACGGTTTGGGCGTTGCTCCGTCACGCATAGGTAATGTCTATGGTATCTTCAAGGCATACTGCACCCGTGTTGGTAGCGGTCCATTCCCAACAGAGTTGTTTGACACTACGGGCGAGACTTTGCGCCAGATTGGTAATGAGTTTGGTGCCACAACAGGTCGCCCTCGTCGTTGCGGTTGGTTGGACTTGGTGGCTCTGAAATATACCGTTATGATGAATGGTGTTACCGAACTTATCATGATGAAGAGCGATGTGCTGAATGATTTTCAAACTATAAAGGTTGCTGTAGGCTACGAACTGAATGGCAAGCAGCTCGACTACTTCCCATACGAGTGCAGCGACGACATCGTGCCTATCTACAAGGAGTTCGAGGGTTGGAACTGCGACATCTGCGGTGTCCGTAACTACGACGACTTCCCGCCTCAATTCAAGGCGTATGTCGAGTTTATCGAGAGCGAAACAGGTGTGCCTGTGAAGATTATCTCGGTAGGTCCGGACCGTGCAGAGACTATTGTTCGATAGAGTTATTGAGAGGTGCCGCCACGCACCTCTCATCGTATATGGTTTAGAGCATAATAAATATAATATAAAGTATATATAATATGGTAAAGATTGGAACGCCACTTACAACGGTAGCAAAAAAGGCACTATTGTGCGGTTCGGGCGAGCTCGGCAAAGAGGTTGCACTGGAGCTGCAGCGCTTTGGTGTCGAGGTTATAGCACTCGATCGCTATGCAAATGCACCTGCTATGCAGGTCGCACATCGCAGCTATGTGCTCTCGATGCTCGATGGCGAGCGTCTGCGTGAGATTATCGAGGCAGAGAAGCCCGACATTATCATCCCAGAGGTCGAGGCTATAGCTACGCCCGTACTCGTGGAGCTCGAGAAGGAGGGCTATCGTGTTGTGCCAACAGCCAAAGCCGTGTGGCTCACGATGAACCGAGAGGGTATTCGTCGTTTAGCAGCCGAGGAGTGTGGCTTAAAGACCACGAAGTATTGTTTTGCCGACACCCGAGAGGAGTTTGACAATGCCGTTGCCGAGATTGGTATTCCTTGTGTAGTGAAGCCTATTATGAGCTCTTCGGGACACGGACAATCGACCATAAAATGCGAGGCCGACATCGACAAGGCTTGGCAGATTGCGCAGGAGGGTGGCCGTGCAGGCGCAGGTCGTGTTATCGTCGAGAAGTTTGTCGATTTCGACTACGAAATAACCCTTTTAACCGTGCGCCACGCCAGCGGCACAACACTCCTTGAACCTATCGGACACCATCAAGTAGATGGCGACTATCGTGAGTCGTGGCAACCGCAGCCAATGAGCGCAGCAGCCATCAAGAAAGCACAAGAGGTAGCGCGCACAATAACCGATGCGTTAGGGGGTTACGGCATATTCGGTGTGGAGATGTTCATCAAGGGAGATGATGTTATCTTCAGCGAAGTTTCGCCTCGTCCGCACGACACCGGAATGGTCACTATGGCATCGCAGGATTTGTCGGAGTTTGCACTTCATGCCCGAGCCGTTTTGGGCTTGCCAATCCCTGCCGTGCGCTTCATCTCGCCAAGCGCCTCGAAGGCTATTGTCGTGGAGGGCGATAGCGACAAGGTGGAGTTTGGTAATATCGACAAGGTTCTCGAGGAGGAGGGTGTACAGATACGCATCTTCGGTAAGCCGGAGGTTGTGGGACATCGTCGCTTTGGTGTGATTTTGGCCACCGGGGCCACTATCGAGGAGGCTTTGGCAAAGGCTGAACGAGCGTACGCAAAGCTGGAAATAACAATTTTACCACGATAAGTACCTATTTTTTAATAAAAATAGGAGTTTTTTGAGAAAATTTACTTATCTTTGCGAGAAGTAATAGGAGAGGAGAGGAAAGGAGAGATAGTTGATATGTTGGTTCCGTTGTATCAAATATCAAAAGAGATTAACCAGGGTTTGCAACCGTTATCGCCTAACGATTTGCAGCTCTGTCACTTTCGCTCTCTAACTGTTTTTGTTTAACGCTAATAGCGACCTTTGTGGTCGCTATTTTTGCAGATATAGAGAATGGCAAAACTACTAATCAAGGGTGGAACTCTCGTAAGTGAGGGTGCGAGTCGCAAGGGCGACATCTTGGTTGCGAATGGCAAAATCGCAGCCATCGGAGAGTCGTTGTCGGCCGATGCACAGACCGAAGTTTTCGATGCAGAAGGGTGTATCGTAACCTATGGTTTGGCCGATGTGCATGTACATCTGCGTGAGCCGGGCTATTCGGCCAAGGAGACTATCACTACGGGAACTCGTGCTGCAGCACACGGAGGTGTAACAACCGTGTGTGCTATGCCTAACCTTCAGCCTGCACCCGATGCACCCGAGACTATCTCCATCGAGCAGAGGATGATAGACGAGCAGGCCGTAGTAGAGGTGTTGCCATTTGCTACAATCTCCAAGGGGCGTGAAAGACGAGAGTTGGCCGAGATTGAGGCCCTGCGACCATTGTCGGTCGGTTACTCCGACGATGGCAACGGCATACAAACTGAAGGGTTGATGCGCCAGGCTATGCAGCGCATTGCAGCCGTAGATGGCATTATCGCTGCACACTGCGAAGACGATGCGTTGTTGCACGCAGGATATATTCACGATGGCGAATATGCTCGCCAGCACGGCCACAAAGGCATCTGCTCGGAGAGCGAGTGGGGGCCGATAAAGCGTGATGTGAAGTTGGCCGAGGAGGAGAAGTGTCGCTACCATGTCTGCCACATCTCGACCAAGGAGAGTGTCGAGATTATCCGTGAGGCGAAGCAGCGCTGTAGCCATATCTCTTGCGAAACGGCTCCGCACTACCTCATTTTGTGCGATGCAGACCTCAAGGAGGAGGGACGCTTTAAGATGAACCCACCGCTGCGTTCGGCAGAGGATAGAGCCGCCCTGATTGAGGGCATAAAGGATGGAACAATAGAGGTTATTGCTACCGACCACGCACCACATACGGCCGAGGAGAAGTCTCGAGGCTTGAAGGGTAGTGCAATGGGTATCGTGGGTATCGAAACAGCGTTTGCACTCTGCTACACGCACCTTGTACGCAAGGGTGTGATTACGATTGAAAAGCTCGTTGCGCTGATGAGCGAAAACCCTCGTCGTCTGTTCCGCCTGGGTGGAGCATTGCGAGAGGGCGAGAGAGCCGATATTGCACTATTTGACACAACGACACCTTACACCATAGACACGGCAGAGTTCCTCTCGATGGGCAAGGCTACGCCATTTGAGGGCGAAGAGGTGTATGGTCGATGCCGTTTGACTCTCTTTGCAGGAGAGAAGGTTTACGAAGATACGAAGAACAGATAAACATATAGTTACAAAGATGAAACAACCCGACAAAAAATTGGTTTTGGATAGCGGCGTAGAGTTTTTGGGCTACGGTTTTGGTGCCGACACAAATTCGGTATGCGAAATCGTCTTCAACACCTCGATGTCAGGCTACCAAGAGATTTTATCAAACCCATCCTACACCGATCAGATTGTGGTGATGACCTACACAATGATTGGCAACTATGGCATTACCGACGAGGACTTCGAGGCACGAAACCTCACTCTCGGAGGTCTTGTAGTTCGTGAAGTGTGCGACACACCGAGCAACTTCCGCTACACAAAGACCACGGCAGAGCTCTTGGAGGAGTACTCGATACCAGGTATCAGCGGCATCGACACACGAATGCTCACACGCCTAATTCGTGATGGCAAGTGTCACCGTGCAGCTATCGTCTCGGCAGAGATGTCGGCCGAGGAGGCTGTGGCTCTTATCAAGGCTACGCCCGAAAGACGAGATGCCGTGGAGAGAGTAAGTTGCAAGAAGCGTTGGTATTCGCGCACACCTAACCACCGTTTCGATGTGGTTTTGGTAGATTGTGGTGCGAAGTTAAATATCGTGAGAATGCTCAACAAGCGTGGTTGCAATGTGATTATCGTACCATTCAACACTCCTGCAAAGGAGGTCTTGGCATTCAGCCCCGATGGCGTTGTCATATCGAACGGCCCGGGAGATCCAAACGACCTGCCAACGGTTGTGGAGCTGGTGAAAGAGTTGCACGGCAAGTTACCTATCTTCGGTATCGAGCTTGGACATCACCTTGTGGCACTCTCGTATGGTGCCAAGGTCGCAAAGATTGAGGGCGTACATCGTGGCGGAGAGCACTCGGTACGCAACCTCGAGAGTGGCAAGATTGAGACTACAGCACAAGGGTCGCTATACTTCGTGAATGAGAAGTCGCTCGAGGGTACTCCGCTGGAGGTTACACATCGCAGTGTCATCGCCAATACGGTCGAGGGCGTAGAGTGTAAGGCGGAGCAGATATTCTCGGTACAATACAATCCGGAGTCGGCACCGGGCGCACAGGATAGCGCATACCTTTTCGATAAATTCATTAAACTGATGGAGGAGAGACAAAATGCCTAAAAGAACAGATATAAAGAAGGTTATGGTTATCGGCTCGGGCCCAATCGTGATTGGCCAGGCAGCCGAGTTCGACTACGCAGGTACGCAGGCGTGCCTTGCACTCAAGGAGGAGGGTTATGAGGTTATCCTCGTGAACTCGAACCCTGCAACCATTATGACCGATACATTCATTGCCGATAAGGTCTATATGGAGCCTTTGAAGCTGGAGTATGTGGCAAAGATTATCCGCTACGAGCGACCAGACGCTATCGTTCCGGGGTTGGGAGGTCAGACGGGTCTGAACCTCGCAGTGCAACTTGCCAAGAAGGGTGTGTTGGAGGAGTGCGGCGTAGAGATTTTGGGTACTTCGTTTGAGAGTATCGAGCGTGCCGAGGATAGAGAGTTGTTCAAGCAGCTCTGTATCGACCTTGGAGAGCCGGTGTTGCCTTCGGAGGTTGTAAATACCGTCGAGGAGGGTGTCGAGGTTGCCAAGAAGATTGGATATCCGTTGGTGCTTCGCCCTGCATTTACGCTCGGAGGTACGGGCGGCGGCTTCGTGGATAACGAGGATGAGTTGCGAGAGTTGATGCGCAACGCCTTGATACTTTCACCTGTACATCAGGTATTGGTCGAGAAGAGCATCAAGGGCTACAAGGAGATTGAGTATGAGGTGATGCGTGATAAGAACGACACCGCCATAACAATCTGTAATATGGAGAATGTCGATCCTGTGGGTGTGCATACAGGTGACTCTATCGTGGTTGCTCCGTGCCAGACCTTGACCGACAAGGAGACACAAATGTTGCGCACGAGTGCATTGAAGATTATTCGTGAGTTGAAGATTGAGGGTGGCTGCAATGTTCAGTTTGCCTTGGACCCACTCTCGTTCAAATACTACATTATCGAGGTTAATCCTCGTGTATCACGCTCCTCGGCCCTGGCATCAAAGGCAAGTGGTTTCCCAATCGCTCGAGTTACAGCAAAGGTGGCCGTGGGAATGACTCTCGACGAGATTATGTTGGCAAATGGCCCTGCGTGTGCCGAGCCTGCATTGGACTATATCGTCACAAAGATTGCCCGCTTCCCATTCGATAAGTTCAGCGAGGCTTCGAATGAACTTGGCACGCAGATGAAGGCTACGGGCGAGGTTATGAGTATCGGTCGTACCTTCGAGGAGAGCTTCTTGAAGGCTGTGCGTTCGCTCGAGACGGGTGTCTGCCACATCTACCATAAGAAGTTCGACAATATGGCGACAGCCGATATTTTGAACTATATACAGCGTGCTACCGACGACCGCATCTACGCTATTGCCGAGTTGCTGCGTCGTTCGCCAAGCGTTTCGGGTATCGACCGTTCGTTGATATACGACCGCACGAAGATAGATATGTTCTTCCTCAAGAAGTTGAAGAATATCACCGAGTTCGAGAGCGTTGTGAAGGCCAATAAGGGCGACCGTGAGGTCCTCTACGAGGCAAAGCGTATGGGCTTTGGCGATAAGTTTATCGGACAGTTGTGGGGTATGACCGAGTCGGAGGTCTTCGAGTTGCGCCAGGAGTTGGGCGTTAAGCCGGTGTATAAGAGTATCGACACCTGCGCAGGTGAGTATGCGGGTTATGTGCCATACTTCTATTCGACCTACGAGCAGGAGAACGAGTCGGTGGTGAGCAACCGCAAGAAGATTGTGGTGCTCGGTTCGGGCCCTATCCGTATTGGCCAGGGTGTGGAGTTCGACTATTCGACCGTACACTCGATTTGGGCTATCCGTGAGGCGGGATATGAGGCTATCATTATAAACAATAACCCAGAAACCGTATCTACCGACTACTCGATATCGGACAAGCTCTACTTTGAGCCACTCACTATCGAGAATGTAATGAATGTTATCCGCTTGGAGCAACCTGATGGCGTTATCGTAACTCTCGGAGGTCAGACTGCCATAAACCTTGCAAAGCCGTTGTCGAAGATGGGTGTCAAGATTATCGGCACCGATATCGACGCTATCGACAAGGCCGAGGATAGAAAGCTCTTCGAGGCTATTATGCGTGAGGTCGGTATTCCGCAGCCACAAGCAAAGGCTGTGACCGATATCGAGGAGGGTGTCGAGGCTGCATCGAAGATTGGCTATCCGGTATTGGTGCGCCCAAGCTTTGTGTTGGGCGGTCGTGCAATGCAGATTGTCGGCAACGAGCAGGCTCTGCGCCACTATCTGCACAACGCAGTGGAGGTGTCGGAAGACTCGCCTGTATTGGTCGATAAGTACATTATGGGTAAGGAGGCCGAGGTCGATGCGATATGCGATGCCGAGGGAAATGTCTTTATCCCTGGTATTATGGAGCATGTCGAGCATACGGGTATCCACTCGGGTGACTCGATAAGTGTCTATCCTTCGTTCTCGCTCAACGATAAGGTTAAGCAGTTGATGATTGACTATACCGTGCGCCTCGGTAGAGCTATTGGTATAATCGGTCTTTACAACATACAGTTCATCGTCGATGACAACAATATGGTCTATGTTATCGAGGTAAATCCTCGTTCATCGCGTACGGTACCATTCTTGTCGAAATCTACGAAGGTGCCTATGGCAAAGATTGCTACACGAGTTATGCTCGGAGAGTCGTTGCCTTCGCAGGGCATCACCGAGGTCTATGGCAAGGAGAGCAAACGCCACTTCGTGAAGGCTCCGGCATTCTCATTTGCCAAGATTAAGGGTGTGGACTCGTACCTCTCGCCAGAGATGAAATCTACGGGCGAGGCTATCGGTTACGACGACTCGCTCACTCGTGCCTTGTATAAATCGTTGCAGGCTTCGGGTATGG
Organism: Rikenellaceae bacterium; assembly: GCA_015059685.1. GTDB lineage: Bacteria > Bacteroidota > Bacteroidia > Bacteroidales > Rikenellaceae > Alistipes. The sequence continues at coordinate 44,560 of SUZW01000005.1, forward strand.
CGGTCGAGAAGTACGGAACAATCTTCGTAACCATTGCCGACCGAGATAAGGAGGCAGCGTTGCCACTTTTGCGTCGCTTCTACAACCTCGGTTTCAACCTCGAGGCGACATCGGGTACAGCAAACTTCCTGCGTCAGCACGGCCTGCGCACACGATTGCTGCGTAAGATATCGGAGGGAAGCGATGATATCGTCAAGGCGTTGTCGAAGGGGCATGTGAACTATGTAATCAACACCATAGATATAAACCAGCACAACACCCGCCTCGATGGCTACGGTATTCGTAATGCTGCAGTCGAGAATAATGTTTCGCTCTTGACTTCGCTCGAGACCGTAAGAGTTCTGCTCGATGTCTTGGAGGAGATTACGCTCGGTGTATCGACTATCGACTCCGAGGGCAACAATAAATAGAGGAGTATGCAGAGAGTTGTATTGACAGTAACCAAGAATATTGCGCTCACACCTCTCATCTATGAGATGCAACTTGCGGGCGATGTCTCGGGGGTGAGGCGTGCAGGGCAGTTTGTCGAAATTGCACTCGATGGATTGTATCTGCGCCGACCTATCTCGGTCTGCAACTACGAGGAGGGGAGCCTGACTATTATCTATAAGGTAGTGGGCAAGGGCACCGACCTAATGTCGCAGATGGCCGAGGGTACACAACTTGATGTGCTTACGGGTTTGGGCAATGGCTTCGATATCGACTACGAGTGCCAAAAACCTCTCTTGGTGGGCGGTGGAGTAGGCGTTCCGCCATTGTATCGTTTGGCTCGTGACTTGAAAGCTCGAGGCAGAGATGTCACGGTGGTACTTGGTTTCAACACCGAGGCCGAGATATTCTACAAGGAGGAGTTCGAGGCTCTGGGTGCCAAGGTTATCGTCGCTACGGCCGATGGCTCGGTGGGCGTAAAAGGCTTTGTGACTGACGCTATACGAGAGAGTGGGGTGGAGTACGACTACTTCTACTCGTGCGGGCCTCTGCCGATGCTGAAGGCTTTGTGCTCGGTGGCAACAACTTCAGGCGAGGTGTCGCTCGAGGAGCGTATGGGCTGCGGTTTCGGTATCTGTATGGGTTGCTCGATAATGACAACAAAGGGCGCAAAGCGTGTCTGCAAAGATGGCCCTGTATTTAAGAAGGAGGAGGTAATATGGTAAGAGAGCTTTCGGTTGAGCTGTGTGGCGTAAAACTCGACAACCCCGTAATTCCTGCCAGCGGAACATTCGGCTTCGGCAAGGAGATGGCGGAGGTGTACGATATAAATATCTTGGGCTCGATATCGTTCAAGGGCACTACTCGTGATGCCCGTTTCGGAAATCCTACACCCCGTATTGCCGAGTGCCCAAGCGGACTTATAAACTCTGTTGGCCTGCAAAACCCTGGTGTAGATGCAGTTATTGCACACGAACTGCCCGAACTCCGCAAGATTTTCCGCAAGCCAATTATCGCCAATATCAGCGGCTTCTCGATTGAGGAGTATGTGGAGTGCTGCTCGAAGTTGGACAAGGAGGAGCAGGTGGCTATCTTGGAGGTCAATATCTCCTGCCCGAATGTGCATAACGGAGGTATGGCATTTGGCACATCGCCAGAGTCGGCTGCGGCTGTCACAAAGGCGGTTAAGGCGGTTACTACAAAGCCCGTATTTATCAAGTTGTCGCCAAATGTAACCGACATTGTTGCTATTGCCAAGGCGTGCGAAGAGGCTGGTGCTGATGGTATTACGCTAATAAATACGATGCTCGGTATGAGGATAGATATCGCCCGCAGAAAGCCAGTAATCGCCAATAAGATGGGTGGTTTCTCGGGTGCAGCGATATTTCCGATAGCGGTACGAATGGTCTATCAGGTGGCTCACGCTGTGAAAATACCCGTAATAGGTTGTGGCGGAGTGGCTACGGCAGAAGATGTTGTCGAGATGATGATGGCGGGAGCTACCGCTGTTCAGGTAGGTGCAGAAAATCTGCGTAACCCTTACGCTTGCAAGGAGATTATCGAGGAGTTGCCATTCGTGATGGAGCGACTCGGCATCGAGAAATTAAGAGATATAATAGGTATAATCGAATAAAATTAAAAATAAAAGCCAATGGCTAATGGCTAACGGCTAAAAGCTAATGTAAAAAAGTTATGGCAAAAGATGTAATTATTGCGTGCGATTTCAGCAGCAAGGAGCAGACGCTCTCGTTCTTGGATAAATTTACAGGTCGTAAGCCTTTCGTAAAGATTGGTATGGAGTTGTTCTATGCCGAAGGTCCTGCTATTGTGCGTGAGATTAAGGCACGAGGACACAAAATTTTCCTCGATTTGAAGTTGCACGATATTCCGAACACCGTACGCAAGGCGATGAGCGTACTCTCACGCCTCGATGTCGATATGTGCAATGTTCACGCTGCGGGAACTGTTGATATGATGCGTGCAGGCTTGGAGGGTTTGACTCGTGAGGACGGTACTCGTCCGTTGCTGATTGCCGTAACTCAACTCACCTCGACCAGCGAGGAGCGTATGCAGAAGGAGTTGTTGATCGACGCAACCATCAACGACTGCATCGCAAAGTATGCCGAGAATGCAAAGGAGGCAGGTCTTGATGGGGTAGTCTGCTCACCACTCGAAGCCTCGCTCGTCAAGGAGCATTGTGGCAAGGAGTTCTTCACAATCACTCCGGGTGTGCGCTTTGCAGATAGCTCGAAGGACGACCAAGTGCGCATTATGACTCCTGCGCAGGCTCGTGAGATTGGCTCGGACTACATCGTTGTAGGTCGCCCTATCACCGCAGCCGAAGACCCGGTAGCGGCATACGAGCGTTGTTGCAAAGAGTTCTTAAATGAGTAATAACGAATAAAAAATATACTATTATGGAAAAAACTATTGCAAAAGAGTTACTTTCGATTAACGCAGTATTTTTGCGCCCAGAGCAGCCTTTTACTTGGGCAAGCGGCATCAAGAGCCCGATTTATTGCGATAATCGCCTTATCTTGACCGCACCTCGTGTTCGAGAGCAGGTAGAGGCAGGTTTGGCAGAGTTGGTAAAGAGGCATTTTCCGGAGTGCGAGGTGCTGATGGGTACTTCGACTGCTGGTATTGCCCACGCTGCTATTGTGGCTACAATTCTCGATTTGCCAATGGGTTATGTTCGTAGTGGTGCAAAGGACCACGGTCGTGCAAACCGCATCGAGGGTAAGTTGGAGAGGGGACAGAAGGTTGTCGTTGTCGAGGACTTGATTTCGACAGGTGGCTCTTGCATCGAGGTTGTCGATGCTTTGCGCGAGGCGGGTGCCGATGTTTTGGGCATCGTGAGCATCTTTACCTATGGCATGAAGCGTGGCGTGGAGCGCATCGCTGAGGCAAACACCGTAAACTACTCGCTCTCAAACCTTGACGCACTCGTAGAGGTGGCAGCCGAGGAGGGTTATATCGCTTCGGAGTGGAAGGAGCGTATCCTCACATTCCGCAACAATCCAAGCGATGAGAGTTGGATTAAATAAATTTTAACAGCCAATGGCTAATGGCTAAAAGCTAATGGCCCTAAAAAAAAGAATACTATGAGACATTTAACTGACCCTACAGATCTGACCCGCAAAGAGACCGATGATATTGTCGCTCTGGCACTCGATATTATAGCAAACCGCCAGAAATATAGCGAGGTTTGCAAAGGCAAAAAGTTGGCTACACTCTTCTATGAACCAAGCACCCGTACCCGTTTGAGCTTCACATCTGCAATGATGGAGCTGGGAGGTAATGTGCTCGGCTTCTCGGATGCCAACTCTTCGTCGGTAAGCAAGGGCGAAACCGTAGAAGATACAGTGCGTGTAGTGGGTAACTTCGTGGATATTATCGCCATGCGCCACCATATCGAGGGCGCTCCGTTGGATGCATCGCTTGTTTCGCTGGTACCGATTATAAATGCCGGTGATGGTGCGCACGCCCACCCGACACAGACGCTGACCGACCTTCTTACGATTACCCGTGAGTTGGGACACCTCGACAACCTTACTATTGGTTTCTGTGGCGATTTGCTCTATGGTCGTACCGTTCATTCGTTGATTAAGGCGATGTCACGCTACGAGGGTACCAAGTTTGTGCTTATCGCACCCGACGAGTTGCGCTTACCCGACTATATCAAGCACGATGTCTGCGAGAAGAACGGCATAGAGTATCGTGAGGTATCTTCGCTCGAGGATGTTATCGGTGAGTTGGATATTCTCTACATGACCCGTGTTCAGCAGGAGCGTTTTGCGGACAAGGCGGAGTACGAGCGTGTGAAAGATTGCTATATACTCGATACCGAGAAGATGGCACTGGCAAAGGAGAAGATGGCAGTATTGCACCCACTGCCTCGTGTAAATGAGATTGCGAAGGCTGTGGATGCCGATCCTCGTGCCGCATATTTCCGTCAGGTGGGAAATGGTAAGTTCGTGCGTATGGCACTGATGTACACCTTGTTGAAGTGGGCGGAAGAGGGTGCAGCACCTCTCGAGAACCACAAAGCCGTAGAGGTCGAGGGCTTGACTTGTCCAAACCGTAAGTGCATCTGCAACAACGAGAATGTAGAGCCTAAATTCCACATCACTGACAGCGGTGTTTATCGCTGTTTATACTGCGACACAAAAGTTAAATAGCAAAATTTAGATTTTTTTTGAGCAAAATAGTTGTATTTCAATAAAAATTTATACCTTTGTGTAACTAACAATGCACATATAACAAAATTACTATGAAAAGATTAACCTTATTAGCTGCTGTTTTTGCTATTTTCGCCCTCGTAGGTTGCGAGAAAGGCGTTGAAGGCGAAGGCGACACAATCTACTACACTACCACTGACGGAGCAAAGGTGGAGATTAACGATGCGCACTTTGATGTTGAAGTGTCGAGCAACACCTACTCGAATGGCGTTGGTACCATCGTGTTCAATGGTCCACTCGTAACTGTTGGCGAAACAGCATTCGCCGGTTGCACAAATTTGAGTAGCGTAACTCTGCCATCGAATGTTCGCTTCATCGGTAAAGATGCGTTCTCTGGCTGTACAGCTTTGAGTGGTGTATCTTTGGGCGATTACCTCACTGAGATACATAGCTATGCGTTCTATGGCTGTACCTCTCTTACAGAGGTTGTGCTCCCATCTCGTGTTGCTATTATCGGCGACCATGCCTTTGCACACTGCTCGTCTTTGGCTCGTGTCGAGGCTTCAGAGAAGTTGGTAACTATCGAGTCAAGCGCATTCTTTCACTGCGATGCCCTCGTAGAGTTCGATTTAACTCGCAATAACAGCCTTTACGAAATCAAATTTGCTGCTTTCGACGAGTGCAACGCTTTGGAGTCAATTGAAGTACCTGCCTCGTTTGCATATCTTCACGAGAAGGCATTTTTCCACGCTGCCTCGCTCAAGTCGTTTAAGATTCACGCACCAAAGCGTGCTACATCATCTGTCGATATGTTCACTAATGTTCACGAGGACTTTGCAATCTATGTTCCAATGGCATTGGTTGCAGATTACAAGGCTGTGAACTACTGGAAATTGTACCAGATTATTGGTTTCTAATAGACTGACATAGTGTTTATAATAGGTAGGCCAAGACCTACCTATTATTATATAAAACAATAAAATTATGAGAAAAATTTTGACTATCATCGCCCTGCTTGCCACTTGTGTGGTGTCGGCAGAGGCTTTGCGCTCGCCAAATGGAGCGTTGGAGATGCAATTTTCGATAGACGAGCAGGGTACACCTCGCTACACGCTCTCGTTCAAGGGTGAGGAGGTTGTGCGCCCAAGTCGCTTGGGCTTTGAACTTGTCGGCAATGCCCACAAGACTCACGGAGGTATTCTCGGCCTAAGCCCAATATCCACCATCTCACTCCGTGAGGCTTTTGTTGAGCTGAAGCGTGAGAACGCCACATTCGACGAGGTGTGGGAGCCTGTATGGGGCGAGAATAAGAGTATCCGCAACCACTACAACGAGTTGCTCGTAACGATGCGCCACACTCCAACCAAGATGCTTGTAAACATCCGTTTCCGCCTCTATGATGACGGTCTTGGTCTGCGCTACGAGTTCCCCGAGCAGCAGAAGAGCAATAGCTACTTTGTCATCAAGGAGGAGTACACCGAGTTTGCCATGGCGGGCGACCACCGTGCGTGGTGGATACCTGGTTGCTACGAGACACAGGAGTACGAGTACGCCACATCTCGTTTGAGCGAGATACGCAAGATATTGCCGAGCGTAGCAAAGCGTGTCGGCACAGCCTCGATAGAGGTGTTCTCGCCTACGGGCGTGCAGACAGCGTTGCAGCTCAAGAGCGACAGCGGCCTGTATATCAATATCCACGAGGCGGCTTTGGTCGATTACTCGTGTATGCACCTCAATCTCGACGACAAGTCGATGGTCTTTACCTCGCACCTTACACCCGATGCTCTCGGCTATAAGGGCTGGATACAGACACCTTTCAATACGCCTTGGCGTGTTGTCAGCGTTACTGACAACGCCTGCGATATGTTGGCATCGAACCTCATTCTCAACTTGAACGAGCCGTGCGCCTTGGAGGATACTTCGTGGATAAAACCTGTGAAGTATATGGGCGTATGGTGGGAGATGATAACTTCTGTGTCGAGCTGGGGCTACACCAGAGATTTTGCCGCTGTGGAGCTCGGCAAGAGCGACTACTCGAAATCAAAGCCTACAGGCAAACATGGAGCAACCTCCGAGCGTGTGCGTCGCTACATCGACTTTGCAGCCGAGCATGGCTTCGACCAGGTGCTGGTCGAGGGCTGGAACATAGGCTGGGAAGATTGGTTTGGCAAGCGCAAGGAGTATGTTTTCGACTTCAAAACCCCATATCCGGACTTCGATATTAAGGCTCTGAATGAGTATGCCCACCAGAAGGGCTTACGCTTGATGATGCACCACGAGACCTCGGGCTCGATACGCAACTATGAGCGACACATGGGCCAGGCCTACGAGTTGATGAACAAACACGGCTACAATGCCGTCAAGAGTGGTTATGTCGGCCATATTATCCCTGTCGGAGAGCGTCATTTCGGTCAGTATATGGTCAATCACTACCTCTATGCCGTGAAGGAGGCTGCCAAGCATAAGATTATGGTCAATGGACACGAGGCTATCCGTCCTACGGGCTTATGCCGCACCTATCCAAACCTTATCGGCAACGAGTCGTGCCGAGGTCAGGAGTATGCCGGAAATACGGAGGATGGACTCAACCCTCATCAACCTACGGTGTTGCCATTTACACGCTCGAAGGGTGGTCCTATCGACTATACTCCGGGTATTGTAAATATGGAGGTCAGCAAGTTTAGTGCATCGCGTGGCAAGCGTAGTCCCAATTACCGTTTGAAGGCCACTATCGCCAACCAACTTGCGCTCTATGTCACACTCTACTCGCCATTGCAGATGGCTGCCGATACTCCGGAGCACTATGAGAAGCACATGACTGCATTCCAATTTATCAAGGATGTGGCGGTCGATTGGGACGAGAGTCATTACCTCGCAGCCGAGCCGGGCGAGTATATCGTTGCAGCCCGCAAGGCAAAGGGTACGGGCGAGTGGTTTGTGGGCGGTATCACTAATGAGGATGCCCGCACAATGGCTATTACGCTCGACTTCCTCGAGAAGGGCAAGAAGTACGAGGCTACAATCTATGCCGATGGCAAAGATGCCCACTACCTGAATAATCCGCACTCCTACACCGTAACCAAGAGAACGGTTACCGCCAAGTCGAAGTTGAAGTTGCAGATGGCTGCCGGTGGTGGCGTAGCGATTTCGATTAAGGAGATAAAATAGGCCTTTAGCCATTAACTTTTTAGCCCTCCGTAGCTCTTCTACGGAGGGCTATTTTCTTTTACTTATGTGCAGGTGCAAGCGGTTGATATTATGCTATTTGCGGAATTTAGCTACACTATTTGTTTAGCTTGTAACCAAAGCCTTTGCAGGTGATGATTTTATCTTCGCCAATCTTGCTGCGAAGGTGGCGGATATGGACATCGAGTGTGCGGGCTCCGACAACCACGCCTTCGCCCCACACGGCATTATAAATCTCCTCACGGGTAAATATTCGGGCTTGCGAATCGAGAAGGCGCAAAATGCCATACTCCTTGGCCGTAAGTGTCACATCGCCATCGGCAGTGCGATAGGTGTGCAACTCCTCGACAAGTGGGGTGGTCGAGACCTCCTTCTGCTCCTCGTCAATACGACGCTTCAGAGCATTTACACGAGAACACAACACTCTCATACTCACGGGCTTGGTGATATAGTCGTCGGCTCCCGCCTCGTAGCACTCCACAAGGCTCTCCTCCTCGCATACGGCCGAGAGAAAGAGTATGCGTGTATTGTCGAACTCGGATATAGAACGGAGCCTACGGCAGGCCTCACGCCCATCCATAACAGGCATCATCATATCCATAAGTATGAGGTGTGGCCGAAAGGCAACAGCGACCTCTATAGCCTCCTCACCATTCTTGGCACACGCCACCTCGTACCCCTCCTTCGCAAGGTTGTACTGCACAAACTCACGAATATCGAGTTCATCATCTACAATAAGTACACGCATAACGATGACAAAGGTAGTAAAAAAATGTAGAATGAAAAAGTAACTTTTAGCTTTTAATTTTCTGCTTTTAAGCTAAAAAACAAAGTTTTTTGTTATATTTGCCCAAAATTATCTATATAGGTAAGAATTCTAACTAAAAGTATGCAATTATGGCTACCATGAAAACTAATGTTGCCCCTTTGGAGGAGCAGGTCAGCAAGGCTGAAGATGTGTTACAAGAGAGTGTTGAACAGGTTGTAGAGCAACCCGAAGTTGTCGAAGAGGTTGCTGCGGAGGAGCGTATTCCGCAACTTGACAAAGAGCAGGTGTTGGCAACCCTGGCCGAGAGGGTCGGCGAGGAGCCTACGGCAGCACTCAAAGCGGAGGTCGAGGCGTTGAAGGTAGCATTCTATAAACTGCATCGTGCCGATATGGAGGCTCGTCGTAGGGCCTTTTTCGAGGAGAATGGTGCCGATGCGGAGTATAAGCCGGAGATAGACGAGGCGGAGGTGCGTTTCAAGGAGCTCTACAACATCTATCGCTCAAAGCGTGATGAGGCCACAGCCATATCCGACAAGGAGAAGGAGGAGAACTATCAGGTAAAACTCGCTATTATCGAAGAGCTGAAGCAGCTGCTTGACTCGGAGGAGACACTCAATACAACATTCGCAAAGTTCCACGACTTGCAGGCTCGTTGGCGAGCTGTGGGTCAAGTGCCACAGGCGAGAGTGAGCGACCTCTACGAGACATACAATCTCCATGTGGAGCGTTTCTACGACTATGTGAAGATAAACAAGGAGTTGCGTGACCTCGATTGGAAGCGTAATCTCGAGGCCAAGAGCGCACTTTGCGAGCAGGCCGAGGCGTTGACCTCTGCGACTGCTATTGTCGAGGCGTTCCATAAGTTGCAGAAGCTGCACGAGGAGTGGCGTGAGGTAGGTCCGGTCGCTCTCGAACACAAAGAGTCGTTGTGGAGCCGTTTCAAGGCTGCATCGTCGATTATAAACCGTCGTCACCAAGAGCATTTCGAGGCTATAAAGGCGGAGCAGGTACAGAACTTCGAGCGTAAGAGTGCCCTCTGCGAGGAGATTGAGGCTATGGTTGCATCTGCACCAACTGCACTCAAAGCGTGGAATAAGGCGAGCGAGCGTCTGCAGCAGATACAGCAGGAGTGGCGCACTATCGGTTTTGCTCCAAAGCGAGAGAATACGAAGGTGTATGACCGTTTCCGTGCCGCCTGCGACAAGTTCTTCGAGGCAAAGCATAAATTCTATGCCGAGGTAAAGAGCGATATGGACAGCAACCTTGAGGTTAAGACCTTGTTGTGTGAGCGTGCCGAGGCTATTGCCGAGCGTGACGATTGGGCAAAGGCTACAGAGGAGCTGTTGGCACTGCAGGCCGAGTGGAAGCAGTCGGGCGCAGTATCTCGCAAGTATGCCGATGCGATATGGAAGCGTTTTCGTGCCGCCTGCGACAAGTTCTTCGAACGCAAGTCGCAGCACTTCTCCGAGAAGGACAGCGAGTATAACACCAACTTGGAGGCCAAGCGTGCTCTGCTCGAGGAGATGGCGGCAGCACAGGTCGGCTCGTTCGACGAGATTAAGGAGTATCAGCGTCGCTGGAGCGAGATAGGCTTTGTGCCAATCAAGCACAAGGATGCTTTGCAGAAGGAGTACAAGGCGGTGCTGGATAAGTTGTTCGGTGCAGTGCGTGGCGCAGATCGTGCACAGCAGATGAGCCGCTTCAAGGAGAAGGTGTCGGCTATGAAGAGTGCGGGTGATAAGCGCCTGCGTTCCGAGCGAGAGCGTCTTTACAACCGTGTTAAGCAGCTCGAGCAGGAGGTGCTGACACTCGAGAACAATATCGGTTTCTTCGCAAAGTCGAAGGGAGCCGAGGCTCTGATTGCCGATGTCGAGGAGAAGATTGCAAAGGCAAAGCGTGAGATGGCGGATGCTGTGGAGCGTGTCAAGTTGATAGATTTACAAGAGTAAGATTTTTTATAGTTTTTATGAAGGAGAATAAGTACACCATTATCGGGTTTGTCCTGATGACACTCGTGTTCGTAGGTTATATGTTCTACTCGAACTACGAGATGAAGAAGTATAACGAGCAGCAGGCAGTGGCTCAAGCCGAGCAGCTCGTAGAACAGGCATCGCAACCACTTGCAACACCTGCCGAGGAGAAGGCGGTGGAGGCACCGAAGGAGGTTGCACCTCTTGCGCCATCGTATGCGGCAGAGGATGTCAAGGAGGTTGTTGTTGAGAACGATGTTATGCAGGTTCGTTTCTCGACCCTCGGTGCGCAGATTATAGATGTCGTACTGAAGGATTACACCAAGTATGCACCAAAGGAGGAGCGTAACGAGTTGGTTCACCTCTTCGCTCCCGAGTCGGCATACTTCAATATGTCGTACTACCTGAAGGATAACCTCCGTACGGTGGAACTCTCGACCGTAAACCGCAATTTCGAGTTGTTGCCAATCGAGGAGGTAGGGGATAAGCGTGTTGTGACGATGCGCCTTCCACTCGGTACAGCATCGATAGACCACATCTATACACTCTACAACGAGCAACGCCCCGAGCGTGACTATCTCGTAGATTTCGAGGTGCGCTACAACAACCTCTCGCCACTTATGGCCAACCAGAAGAGCATCGGCATCGAGTGGCGCAATCGTTCGTATCAGAACGAGCGCAGTTTCAAGAATGAGAACACATACACAACTCTCGTTTATCACTATCCGGGTGATGGTGATGTCGAGGATTTGGGTATCTCGGAGGATGCGAAGAGCGACGATGTGGCTTCGTCGGTAGATTGGGTATCGTTCAAGCAGCAGTTCTTCTCGTCGGCTCTGATTGGTCGCTCGACAGTGCTGCGAGCACCACAGCTCTCGTTTGCTACGGCAGAGCCTAAATCTGGCTATATCAAGGACTTTGCAATGTCAACAACGGTAGATTACACACCTTCGACTTCGGGCTATGACTTCTCGTTCTACTTGGGACCTAACAAGTTTGCGGTGCTGAAGAAGCTGACCGACAACGAAGGCAAGTCGCTCGAAATGGAGCGTATTATCCCGCTCGGTTGGATATTCTCGACCTATGTGAGCCGCTATTTTGTTATCCCTGTTTTTGACTTTTTGCAGCGATATATCGCCAACTTCGGTCTTATCATCTTGATTTTGACTATCTTGGTTAAGGTTATAATATTCCCATTGACCTACAAGAGTTACCTCTCGACCGCAAAGATGCGAGTTATTAAGCCGGAGATTGACGCTCTGAACGCCAAGTATCCTCGCCAGGAGGATGCGATGAAGAAGCAGCAGGAGATGATGGCACTCTACAACAAAGCGGGTATCAGCCCTATGGGCGGTTGCCTTCCGATGTTGATACAGATGCCTATCTTGATTGCGATGTTCCGCTTCTTCCCTGCCTCGATAGAGTTGCGTGGAAAGTCGTTCTTGTGGAGTGATGATCTCTCGTCGTATGATAGCATTCTCGATTTACCATTCAACATTCCGTTCTATGGTGACCATGTGTCGTTGTTCTGTCTGTTGATGGCTGTTGTGATGTTCATATTCTCGTATATGAACTACAAGCAGCAGGGTTCGTCGCAACCACAGATGGCGGGTATGATGTTTATGACCGTCTATATGATGCCGGCGATGATGTTGTTGTGGTTCAACGACTACGCAAGTGGTTTGTGCTACTACTACCTCCTCTCGAACCTCATCACTATCGTTCAGACGCTCGTCATCCGTTGGACACTCGATGACGATAAAATTCGTGCGAAGATGAGTGCCCACGCCAAGAACACCAAGGGCAAGAAATCTCGTTTTCAGCAGCGTTACGAGGAGTTGATGAAGCAGCAGGAGGCTATGGCAAAGGCCGAGCAGAAAAAGCGTAAGTAATGGGTTATATACCAACCATATCCAACGATGAAGTAGCCGCATTGGAGGCGGTGCATTTCGATGGAGCGATAGAGATTGTAGATAGCATCGAGCAGCTCGAGAGAGTCTGCAAGGTGCTCTCTGCAGAGTCTATGATCGGCTTCGACACGGAGACACGCCCTTCATTTAAGGCAGGAGTGACAAACAAGATTGCTCTGATGCAGCTCTCGACAAAGCACCATTGTTATCTCGTACGCCTCAATCGTCTGCCGTTGGCACGGCCTCTTGTAGCCATTTTGCAGAGCGAGCAGGTGAAGAAGGTGGGTGCCGATGTCAAGAATGATATTGCAGGGTTGCAGAAGCTGCGACACTTCACCCCTCGTGGCTTTATCGACCTTCAGAACGAGGTCGTAAAGTACGGCATCGAGGATAAGAGCCTACGCAAAATATCGGGCATTGTGCTGGGTAAGAAGGTCTCGAAGGCGCAGCGCCTGAGTAATTGGGAGGCCAAGCAACTCACTCCACAACAGCAGATGTATGCCGCTACGGATGCTTGGGTATGCGTTGAGATATACAACAAATTGACGAAGTAACCTTCGCAATATCGAGGATGAACAAAGAGATTTTCCGCATAGCGATACCGAATATCATCTCGAATATCACCGTGCCGTTGATGGGCTTGGTTTCGACAGCCATTGTCGGGCGGTGGAGTGGCGATGCTGCGGTTATCGGGGCATTGGCTCTCGGAGTATCGATATTCAACTTTATATACTGGAACTGCTCCTTTATCCGTATGGGTACAAGCGGACTGACCGCACAGGCATACGGAGCAGGCAACTTCCATGAAACTACGGCAATGTTGGTTCGAGCCGTGGTTATCTCGTTGGCCATGGGTGTGGCATGCGTTATTCTTCAGCGGCCTTTAGGCGCATTGTCGCTATGGTTGATGAATGGTGACGGCCTCGTTGCCGACTACTTCTACGCCCGCATCTGGGCCATGCCCGCAGGTATTCTTCTATTTGGCATCTATGGCTGGTTTGTCGGTATGCAGAATGCTACGATACCGATGACTATATCCATCATTGTCAATTCGTTACACATCGTAGTAGGGTATTGGTTCGTCTTTTCGTATGATATGGGCATTGTGGGTATCGCCTACGCCTCGGTCGTATCGCAATGGATAGGCTTGGCGTTGGCTGTATTGCTAATTCTCCTCTTTTTCAGAAAGACCTTCCGACCTGTTAAGTTGGCTGAAGTTCTGAAGTTCGACGCTATGCGTCGTTTCTTCTCGGTCAATGGCGATATCATCGTGCGCACCTTCTGCAATGTCGGTGTATATACCTTCTTTACCGCAGCTTCGGCCCGTATGGGTAACGATGCCGTTTTGGCTGTAAATACGGTGTTGATGCAGTGTCTGATGTTGTTCTCGTATATGAGCGACGGCTTTGCTTACGCTGCCGAGGCTATGACAGGTAGGTTTGTCGGAGCAAAGGACTTGCCTTCACTCAAGAGGTGCCTGCGCTACTGCGTGATTTGGACCTTCACGACCGCAGCTATAGCCGTTACAGCCTATGTCGTGGGGTGGGACGAACTCTTTGTCGCCTTTATGGAGAGTGGCAGCGAGGCCGATATAGCCGAGATATTAAAGGTTGCCGAGCGTTATGTAGGCTGGATTATCGCTATTCCTATTTTTGCGGCTATGCCGTTTATGCTGGATGGCGTTATGGCGGGTGCTACGCTGACGAGGGTTATGCGCAACTCGATGTTTTGGGCTACGGTGGCATTCTTTGCCATCTACTACGCCTTATTGCCCGTTATCGGCAACGATGCCTTGTGGCTCGCCTTCACGCTATATATCATTCTGCGCCTTGTGTTGCAGTACTTTATGTCACACCGCCTCGAGGATATCTATAAAAAGGCGGAACGATAGTATCCTATGGTAGAAAATGATTATATTATCAGATTATGTCGTATAATTTATTAAAGGGTAAGCGAGGCATTATCTTTGGCGCACTCAACGAGCAGTCGATTGCGTGGAAGGTGGCCGAGCGTGCCGCAGAGGAGGGTGCGCAGGTCGTACTCACCAACACACCCGTATCTATTCGTTTGGGTGCAGTAAATGCTTTGGCAGAACGCCTTGGTACGATAGTCGTACCTGCCGATGCTACATCGGTTGAAGACCTTGAAAATCTTATAGATAAATCGCTCGAGCACCTCGGAGGTAAGATAGATTTTGTACTCCACGCTGTAGGTATGTCGCCAAATGTGCGCAAGAACATCCCCTACGAGAATATCGACTACGGCAACTACCTGAAGACGATAGATATCTCGGCTCTCTCATTCCACAAGGTGTTGCAGACGCTCTATAAAAAGGATGCAATGGCCGATTATGGCTCGATTGTAGCTCTCTCCTATATCGCTGCACAGCGCACCGTAGAGGGCTACTCGGATATGGCAGATGCAAAGGCTATGCTGGAGAGTATTGCTCGTTCATTCGGCTCGATATATGGTCGTAGGCGTAATGTGAGGGTGAATACCGTGTCGCAGTCACCTACGATGACCACCGCAGGGCAGGGTATAGCCGGTATGGGTGCAATGTTAGACTATACGGACAAACTATCGCCTCTCGGCAATGCTACAGCCGAGGATTGTGCCGACTATGTGGTAACGCTCTTCTCGGACCTTACTCGCAAGGTTACGATGCAGAACCTCTACCACGATGGAGGCTACTCGTCGATGGGCATATCAGCCAATATGTTCGAAGATTAGTTGTAAGATAGCGGAAAATAGCTCTTCAAATTTTTGTAATAGAGCCCAGCTCCTTTATCCTCAAAACCCGCCTTTTCGAAGAGGCGGATACTTGCTGTATTGTTGGGTAAGATAGAGGCATACAAGCTGCGCAAACCAAGGCTCTTGGCATAATCCACCACAATTTGTAACGCACTGTAACCAAAGCCCTTGCGACGATTATGTACATCAAAGATTAAGATGGAAACAAAGGCCTTTCGACCATCGTATTCCGTGAGGTCTATCGCACCCAATCGTTCCCCATTGGGCGAACAAATCATCAGTCGCAACTGCTCGGTTTCGGCAATGGAATAGTGCTGCTGCAGCAACACAAATTTTGCAATATCATCACGAGTATATTCCTCCTCGAAGACGCCATACATTGGCTCTCTCTTCGAGTTCTCCCACAAAAGCAGAGTGTCGATATCCGAAAAATCGACACTCCGTAGGATAATATTTTTTCCCTTGAGTAGGACCATTCTTTTTGAGGTGGGATACTACAAACCGATAATCATATTGCGCATCAGCATAGCCACGCCCCAAGCGTTGGCATTTGCCTGCATCTTCGATACTCGGAACTTGGTGTCTTTATAGACCAAACTCAATGAGTATTTGTTGGTTGCGGACTTGAGAGGCAACATTATATAGTCGCCCGCAGCTGCAAGGTTACCACCGACAATAACGCTCTCGGGGTTGAATGTGTTAATCAGGAAGGCTACAGCCTTGCCCACCTTCTCGCCCGCCTCCTCGATAAGCTCGATAGAGAGATTATCGTCGTTGCGAGCTGCATCCACGATATCGTCGATATGTATCTGCTCCTTCGCTTCGTAACGCTTACGGAGTATGGTATTTGCGCCACCACGCACCAATTCGTTCATCTTCTCCTCGATGGCGATACCCGAAACCTCGGTCTCGAGACACCCCTTCTTGCCGCAGAAACATATCTTCTCGTTATCGAAGAATGGGATGTGTCCGAACTCGCCCGCAAAGCCATTCTTGCCGTAGTAGAGTTTGCCATCGCTCACGATACCAATAGCCACACCCAAACCAAGGTGCAGATAGATGACATTGCTCTCGGTCTTTGAACGAGAGAAGTTGTACTCGGCATAACAGCGGGCACGAGTATCATTCTCGAGCAAAACACGCATACCTATACGCTGCTCGATGATATCGTGCAACGGCTCCTCGGTATTGGTGAAGTAGTGGAACGAACGGCCCTCGGTAGTATTTACACGACCTACGATACATACGCCCACACCGAGTATCTTCGAGCGATCGAAGCCGCAGGTTGCGATAAACTCCTCGATATTGCTGCAAATCTTCTCGAGACAAGACTCTCGGTCGGTGAGTTCAAAGTCGTTGTATGTGTATTCATACACGAGATTGTTTTGCAGGTCGGTGATTACGCAGATCATACGATTACGACCTACATGTACGCCCGCAAAGTATATTGCAGATGATGTAAGTCCGAAGATATTGGGGCGACGACCTCCCGGGGTCTCCACCTTACCCAAGTCCGAAACGATATTCTCATCTACCAACTCCTGCACAAGTTTGGTCATTGTGGGCACGCTTACCTTCAACTCTTTGGTCAGCTCTGCAAGCGTTGCTTCACCATTTACGGCCATATAGGCGATGATATTTCGCTTTATAAAGTTATTCTTGTGTGATAGACCTTTGTTGGTCGTTTCGTTGTTGAAAAAATCTATTAAAGAGCTCATCTTTCCCTAAATTTGCTTTAACCTTAACGCAAATATAATAAAAAAAGCGGAAATCATCCGCCTTTTGTTAAGTTTTTTCAAAAAATAATTCAAATTTTTCGAAAATTATCCAAAAACTACTCCAAAGAGGCTCTGCTCTCAACCTCTACTTCGGGAGAAATTTTGCGCACCAAGCCCTGCAAAACCGAGCCCGGGCCAAGCTCCGTGAAGGCCGAGATGCCGTCGGCACACATCTCTCGGACAATCTGTGTCCAGCGTACGGGGGCGGTGAGTTGTGCTATGAGGTTGCACTTTATCTCCTCGGGCGAGGTGTGTGGCTTCGCATCGACATTCTGATAAATCGGACATAGGGGAGTGTGAAACTCTGCGGCTTCGATAGCCTCCTCGAGCTCTTTGCGGGCAGGCTCCATAAGTGGCGAGTGGAACGCTCCACCCACAGGGAGTGGTAAGGCTCGTCGTGCCCCCGCCTCCTTAAGCTTTGCGCACGCCTCGGCAACAGCATCGCTGCTACCCGATATGACGAGCTGCCCCGGACAGTTGTAGTTTGCGGCAACAACGACACCCTCGACCTCATCGCAGACCCTCTCGATAACCTCGTCGGAGGCACCAAGCACTGCCGCCATAGCCCCCTGCGAAAGCTCGCAAGCCCTCTGCATAGCCATAGCTCGCTTTGACACAAGGCGCAAACCCTCCTCGAAAGAGAGAGCCCCTGCCACAACCAAAGCCGAGAACTCGCCGAGGGAGTGTCCTGCGACCGCAATAGGCTCTACACCAAGCACTTTAGCCAATATCACCGAGTGAAGAAAGACTGCCGGTTGAGTAACCTTCGTCTGCTTTAGCTCCTCGGCCGTACCCTCGAACATTATGTCCGTGATGCGGAAGCCGAGTATCTCGTTTGCTCGCTCAAACATCGAGCGTGCCTCTTCGCTCTTTTCGTACAAATCTCTTCCCATACCGCTAAACTGCGCACCCTGTCCCGGGAAGATGTAAGCTCTTGTATTCATAATTTTATTGTAAATAAAATCTTAAATTTTTTGCAAAGATAGTCTAAAATTGTAACTTTGCAGATAGAAAGCTAACTTTATTTGCATTGTAGAACAATGAAACACCTAAAAACACTACTATTACTACCAATTTTATTCATTTTTGGCAGCTGTGCCGAAGGGGGTATTCCCGATGATGGAGGAGACTCTTCATTCTGCGCATCAAAGATGGTTGCAACATCCCCGAACTCTATAACGATAGAGTGGAAGGAGAGCGCAGATGCCGGTAAGCACTACACCATATCGCTGTTCGACAGGATGGGTGCTGAGCCGATACAAGAGTATATCGTATCGACCGCTGTTGCAGGCCCACGCTTTACGATACCATACATCAGAAGGGGTGCAACATACTATGTAAAGGTCAAGGACTCGAAGGGTAGGGAGTCGTCGTATGCACAGATGACGACAAATGTAAAACCTCGAGAGTTTGACAATAACGCTGCCGTAGCCTCAAACTTCGATGCTTCGCCTTGGGGTTTTGACTACATAAACAAAGCACACGGTGTAAAACTCGATGGTAAGAGTGTCGGAAGTTTCGACTTCAACTCTATCAACGATGCAGTGAAATATTCGTCGGCAACATCATCTGTGGCGGATGCCGGTGGTCGATTGCAGAGCTGTAGCGATAAACTTTTGGAGTTGCTCGGGCTATCCGACTATTCGAGCCTTAACGCATACCTCTATCCGGGTTATCTAAGAATTGGTACGAACAGCTCATCCGGTACGCTCACAACCCCAAAATTGTTGGAGATGCGTGGCAACAATGCGAAAGTCACCGTATCATTTAATGCATGCGCCTACTCCGAGAGTTTGTCGGCCCAACCGACAAAGTTCTATGTAGATATTGTGGATACTCCGAATGGTGAAGCTATTAAGAGTATCTCCTGCTCGGTAGTCGGTGGCGCACCAAAGTGGTCGCAGTTGAGCGTTAAGTTCGATAATGTGACCCGTAGCAACTATATTCGCTTCCGCACCGAGGCGGGTGCTCCAATCTTTATCGACGAGATTGAGGTGCTCGATGACTTTACGATGGCCGAAAGCGAGATTTACGGCTTCGTGAAGGATACAAGCGGCAGCCCTATAGGCGGTGTTTCGGTGTCGAATGGCTTTAAGGTTGTTCAGACCAGCGAGGATGGTCTTTACACTCTGCCTTACGACAAGCGTTCCAAGTATGTCTATTTCTCTATCCCTGAGGATTGTAAAGTGCCACTCAATCAGTATGGACAGAGTTGTTTCTTCAAGGAGATTGAGTCATCACAGAGCCGTTACGACTTTACGCTTGAGCGAGCTGCAAAGGAGGATGAATTCTCGCTATTTGTTATCGCCGACACGCACGGTGCAAGCTACAAATATATCGACCGTCTGCACAGAGAGTGCGCTCCGGGTGTAAGGGAGGAGGCCGAGTATCGCAATAGACCTTGCTACACCGTTATTTTGGGCGATATAGTCTGTGCAAGTACTTCGACCAGCGAGGAGGAGTACTACCAAACGATATATATGGGCACGATGCGTGATATGTTCTCGGTATCGAATGTAACGACACCGACATTCTTTGTGATGGGTAACCACGACCACGATCGTCGTTATTTCGACGCTCCGCCATACAGCGACCTCGTGGAGTTCAACTACCATGTTCAGGATGCCTACGAGAATGTCTTTGGCCCATCGAGCTACTCGTTCAACCGAGGTGATGTACATATTATCTCCATGCGTGATATCTTGTGGCCATCATCCTCCATAAAGAACGCTACAAGCTTGAACTGTTACGGAGGCTTCTCCGATGAGCAGGTAGAGTGGTTGCGCCAGGATTTGTCGTTTGTGCCAAAGAGCAAGATGGTGATACTCTGCGTACACATCCCGCTTCACGCACTCTATGGTTCAACATCGAGTACCTATGGCAAGAAGAATATTACAAAGGTACTGGATATGTTGAAGCCTTACCCTAATGCACAAGTATTCTCGGGTCACTCGCACCGCAACTCGAATGTTCCGGTAGGACACCCTTTGAATTATTCGGATGTTAATGAGATGACATTCGTCGGTAACTGGGGTCATACGAGCAATAGATGTATGGGCGATGGCACACCATTCGGCTTTGGTGTCTATGACTTCTCGGGTGCAAGCATCGAGGACAACTACTTCCGCCCTTGTACCTCTCGAGTATATGACAAAAACTACCAGATGCGTGCATACTTGAGCGATATGTTGATGGGTATGGACTTTTCGACACAAAACACAAAGCAGACATACGGCTGGTATGGTAGCTACTACGCTTTGTCGGATACGAAATATATCTATGTCAATATCTTTAACGCCCACCACAATTGGAATGTTAAGCTCTATATCGATGGCAAGTCGGCAGGCACATTCTCGTATATGACACCTAACAGTTCGGGCGATTGGAGCAATGTTGATGTAGCACCATTTACTTGGAGTGGCAATGGTACCGGCACAAAGAGCGACCCTCGTCGTCCATCTTCGTCGGGCAACACCAACGACTGGTGGTATATGGGCGCACAAGCAAACTTCTGGTCGAGCCCGGGCAAACAAACGCTCAATGGAGCCTGCTACCACATGTATCGCTGCAATATATCAAAGGAGGATGCCGACGCATTGAGAAGTGGTACAAAGAAGTTTGAAATCCGTGCTACAGACTCCTATGGCAACACCTATACTTCGTCGAAGTTGTTTACCGTGGATGATGTGCAGGAGTATCTCCGTTATGACGATTAGATAAACCGATAAAACAGATATATTTATTTTATTATGGGAAACAAGATTAACGACCCTATTGCCAGACTTATGGGCTTGCGCTACAAATCGCACCCTTGGCACGGCATAGAGGTGGGCGATAAAGCCCCCGAGGTTATCACTGCGTTTATTGAGATTGTTCCTACCGACACAGTGAAGTATGAATTGGACAAGGTGAGTGGATATCTGAAGATTGATCGCCCACAGAAATATTCAAATGTTATACCTGCGCTCTACGGCTTCGTTCCACAGAGCTTCTGCGGTGAGAGCGTAGCAGAGTATTGTATGCAGCAGAGTGGTCGCACCGACATCGTTGGTGATGGTGACCCACTCGATATCTGTGTCTTGACGGAGCGTGATATCGCTCACGGTGATATCATCGTAAATGTTCGCCCAATCGGAGGTTTCCGTATGTTGGACGGCAACGAGGCTGACGACAAGATTATTGCCGTATTGCGCCACGATGTGACATATAGCGGCTACAACGATATTTCGGAGCTGCCAAAGGGTATCATAAATCGTCTGAAGCACTACTTCCTCACATACAAGGATATGCCGGACTCGGAGTCACAGAAGAAGGTCGAGATTACCGAGGTCTTTGGTCGTGACGAGGCATACGAGGTTATTCAACGCTCGTTAGAGGACTACAAAAACCACTTCAACGGCTTGGACGAGATTTTGCGTCATGTATAACAGCTATAAAACAATTTAACCCAAAGAGATAGAACGATGTCCGTAGAGAGTAAGGTTAGAGCCGTTACAACACTGCGACTCAAGGAGATGAAGGATAGAGGCGAGAAGATTTCGATGCTCACCTCGTACGACTATTCGATGGCAAAGATTGTCGATAAGGCAGGTGTCGATGTGATACTTGTCGGTGACTCGGCAGCCAATGTTATGGCGGGTTGGGAGACCACATTGCCAATTACACTCGACCAGATGATATATCACGCCTCGTCGGTTGTGCGTGCCGTAGAGCGAGCCTTGGTGGTTTGTGATATGCCATTCGGTACATATCAGGGCGACTCGCAGGCTGCGCTCGACTCTGCTATCCGCATTATGAAGGAGACTGGAGCCGATGCCGTAAAGATGGAGGGTGGCGAGGAGATTTTAGACTCCATAAAGCGTATTTTGACCGCAGGTATCCCTGTTATGGGACACCTTGGACTGACACCGCAGTCAATCCATAAGTTCGGCACATATAGTGTCCGTGCCAAGGAGGAGGCCGAGGCCGAGAAGTTGGTGCGTGATGCCAAGCTGTTGCAAGAGGCGGGTTGCTTTGCCATTGTTTTGGAGAAGATTCCTGCAGCCTTGGCCGAGCGAGTATCGAAGGAGTTGTCTATTCCTACTATCGGTATCGGTGCCGGAGGAGCAACAGATGGACAGGTTTTGGTTGTACACGATATGCTCGGCATAAACAAAGGCTTTTCGCCACGCTTTTTGCGTCGTTATGCCGACCTCTACACGGTTATGACTGATGCTATCTCGCACTATGTCGAGGATGTCAAGTCGTGCGACTTCCCTAATGAAAAGGAGCAGTATTAAAATTCAGAAATATAATGACAAAGGCGATATTCCACTGCGGGATATCGCTTTTTTATGTGGCTAAAAGCAGAACGAAACCGATGCCTCGTAGGTGCGAGGGTAGGCGTATAGATAGCGTGTTGCTTGGCGGGAGTAGATATATTCGTCGGCCAGTTTATAACGCTGCAGGCGAGAGGCTTCTCGTGCGCTATAGACCATATTGCGTGAGCCGAGAAGGTTGCGTACCGAAACCCTGAAAATCAACCTTGCACGAGGATATTTATCGGTAAAGCGTGGTGCCGCCTTCGTTCGGTATATACGCTTGTCGAAACGCTCCAAGTAGAGCGATTTTGACAACGATACATCAACTGTAAAGGCGTCACGCAGTCGCTCCTGCGCAAGCAGAGCCGAGTGTTGCTCGGGCGATGTTGCCGTAGCCAAGATACGCTCGGTACGCATCACAATCGAAGGCTCGGCAAAACGCAAACCCGCATAGTTGGCATTTATGGCTGCCCACCAACCACGATTGTAGTACGATAGCCCCACCGTAGCGGCAATTTGAGGGGCATTGCCAAGCGTAAGATAGCGGGTGTGGCTCTCGACATTATCGACAAGCAAGATGTTCGATGCATCGCTGTATATCGAGACACGGGCGTTATCAGCGTATGCGTAACGACCGGCACAAATTGCAGCCGTAGTACGGAAGTGGTCGGCAAAACGATACTCGGCCTCGACCTCCACGCCATAACGAACGTTATCTATGCCCGAGATTACCACATCGGCATACTCACCCGAGAGATCGTCGTAGAGGTGTTGCACTCGCAGCTCATCGGTTGTTGCTATCGCAAAAAGTGTTGCCGAAAGCGAGATATTAGGTTGTTGATAGATATAGCGCAGCTCTCCACCATAACCCCTACGCATCGCAGGCGAGTCAATAAGGCGGTTGTTGTATTGGCTCTGCAAGAATAGGTCTTCAGCATCACACGCCTTTGCATCAGCCACAATAGAGGCACTAAATATATGGCGGTCATTCAATATATAGCCGCCATTGAGCCGTAGGGTATAGGGTGAGAACTTTGCGTGGCGAGATACGCCAAAGGAGTTGTCAGCGAACAGCTCTTTGCGATAGAAACCACGACGAGATATATTTGTGTAACCCACTTTTGCCGATGCCCCAACCCAAAAGTTGTCGGTCGTATAGCGATACGAAGCGAATGTTGCTATATCGTAACGACGCATAGCGTAGTCGTAACCAAAACGGTCGCCCTCTCCGACATGGCGAGATGGCGCATTGAGGTCGTTTTGCAGGGCGTTGCCGTAGGTATCGTCGTCGATAAGAAAATAGTCTAAATCGACGATATAGCTCGCACCGAGCAGATCACGCATCTGCTTGTAATTGCGACGATTGTCTATCGTAGCCTCCACGCCATAGTGCAGTGTGCCACGCTCCAACTTCGAGGAGAACAAGCCACGGAAATCGCTCCGCACAATACGCTCTACACGGTCCGATAGGGCATATATGGCTCCACCATCACCAAGATGGTTTGTGGCAATCAACCTATCAAAATCTATCTGCGTATAACGAGCATCATCGGCAAGCCACACCGACTCCACAGCCGAGAATATATCCTCTTCATCGGCAAAGTAGCTCGGCATATAGCGATAGTTGTCGGGCGCAGGCGTCTGCGCATCAAACCAATCGAGCGAGCTGTAGCGTTCAACGCCTGCTGTCAGCGAAGCTGTGACCGCAAATTTCGTCTGCTCGGAGATATCTGCCTCGTAGGTTGCCAATGCTGTCGGAACGATCTCTCGTCTTATATGGGCATTGCGCACCTTGCCATCTTGATAACCCCACGCAGGGTTGTAGAGGTTATCGCCCGTAAGGCGAAAGGCCTCGGCAGTAGAGTAGAGGCGGCTACTTCGCATCGAAGGCTCGACAAAGAGGGCCATAGCGAGGCGACTGCGGTCTTTGAACTCCTTGACCGCCACGGCATTTACGCTCACGCTGCTACCAAACAACCCTTCGACAAAGAGATCTCGACCCGTGCGTGCCAGAACATTTGCCGTAAGCGACCAACCCGCCCCAAGAAGTTGCGCTGTCGAGAACGACACAGAGTAGGGCATATTGCGTGACAAGAAACGCACTCCTACATCCGTACCACGCTTGCGTAGGGAGTCAATGTGCAACGCCACCTCACCCATAACACCATTGTCGGAGGTTGAGTTGTGTTGCTCGATATGCAGTTGCAGTCGTCGAGCCGTACCACGCCCAAGAAAAGGTATATAGACACCACCGAGAGTCGTTTGGCGTTCAAAAAGAGCCACACCACGCCTTGTGGAGCGAACGGCCGAGAGATTGTAGTCGAGTGCAAAGGTCGAAAATTGTGCATTAGGGCGGAACTTCGCCACAGCAACGGAGTCGTCATCCTCGGGTTGCAGAAGCTCCTCCTCGCTCTCGAAGCGACGGTAGTAGCGATAGTCGTAGAGGTCAAATTCCTGTGCGGAAAGACCTTCGTAACACAATGTGAGTAGTGCGATTAGTAGGCAGCGATACCGTTTTATTCGTGCAGAGCCTGCCACAACATATCCTTCAATTTTGCGATATTAAGACCTGCAACCGAGGATATAAACACCGACTTCACGCCCTCTGGAAGATGGGCCTTCATCTCCTCGATAAGCTCCTCGTCAAGCATATCGCACTTTGTGATTGCCAAGATGCGACTTTTGTCGAGCAACTCCGGGTTGTATTGCGTAAGTTCGCCAAGCAGAATTTCGTAATCCTTGCGGATGTCATCACTATCGGCAGGCACCATAAAGAGCAGTATCGAATTTCGCTCAATATGGCGAAGGAAACGAGTTCCTAAACCTTTGCCCTCGTGCGCACCCTCGATAATACCCGGAATATCGGCCATAACGAATGAGTGTCCATCACGCACCTCTACGATACCGAGATTTGGCTCCAAGGTGGTAAAGGCGTAGTTTGCAATCTTCGGTTTTGCAGCCGACACAACCGACAGCAGGGTACTCTTACCAGCATTCGGGAAGCCTACCAAACCTACATCTGCCAAGACCTTCAATTCGAGGATAAATGCACCCTCGGCACCCTCCTCGCCAGGCTGCGAGTAGCGTGGAGCCTGATTTGTAGCGGTGCGGAAGTGCCAATTGCCAAGACCGCCACGGCCACCTTTCAGAAGAACGAGCTGCTCGCCATGCTCGGTTACCTCACCCACAACTTCAGTATAGGTTTCGCCTGTCTCCTCGTCAGTAAATACCTGCTTGGCTACCGTGCCAAGAGGTACGGGGATGATGATATCCTTTGCATCTTTGCCGTGTGAGCGTGCGCCAGAGCCACACTCGCCATCTTCGGCAAATTGGTGACGCTGATATTTGAGGTGGATAAGTGTCCAATATTGTTGGTCGCCCTGCAAGATTATTGAGCCACCCTTACCGCCATCGCCACCATCGGGGCCACCGAAAGCGACAAACTTCTCACGACGAAAGTGAGCCGAGCCTGCTCCTCCGTGTCCGGAACGGGCAAAGATCTTTACATAGTCTACGAAATTCGATCCGGCCATAGCGAATTACATTCTTTCAGGTACATCAATTCCGAGCAAGCGCATCGAGCGATTTATCACTCGTGCCACCTGTTGTGCCAACGCAAGGCGCATCTTCTTCACAGCCTCGTTCTCCTCACGAAGGATAGAGTGGTCGTGGTAGTAACCGTTAAACGCCTTACACAACTCGTAGGTGTACGCTGCAATCATCGAAGGCGCAAACGCCTCGCCCGCAGCCGCTACGGTAGCAGGGTAGTCGCACAACATCTTCACCAACTCAACCTCCTCCGACAACAACTCGCAAGCAATTTTCTCGCCCTCGAACGAGATATTCTGCTCGGCAGCCTTGCGCAATACGGAGCAGATACGAGCGTGGGTATATTGGATAAACGGACCTGTGTTGCCGTTGAAGTCAATTGACTCACGAGGATCAAACAACATCGTCTTCTTCGGATCGACTTTGAGGATAAAGTATTTCAAAGCACCTAAACCAACCATCGAACTAATTGCCGAAGCCTCCTCCTCGCTGCAACCATCGAGCTTGCCCAGCTCCTGCGACATCTCACGGGCGGTCGAAATCATCGCCTCGCACAAATCGTCAGCATCGACTACTGTGCCCTCGCGCGACTTCATCTTACCCTCTGGCAACTCAACCATTCCGTACGAAAGGTGGAAGATATCATCGCTCCACTCGTAGCCCAACTTTTTGAGTATCAACTTTAATACCTGGAAGTGGTAGTTCTGCTCGTTACCTACGACATAGATAATGCCGTTGAGCGAGTTCTGCTCGAAACGCTGCAACGCAGTTCCGAGGTCTTGGGTCATATATACCGATGTGCCATCGCCACGAAGCAACAACTTCTGGTCGAGTCCATCGCTTTCAAGGTCAATCCACACCGAGCCATCCTCCTTGCGGAAGAAGATACCCTTCGCCAAACCCTCCTCGACAAGCCCCTTGCCGAGAATATAGGTCTGCGACTCGTAGTAAACCTTATCGAAATCAACGCCGAGAGTCTTGTAGGTTACATCGAAACCGTCATAAACCCAGCCGTTCATCTTCTCCCAAAGCGCACGAACTTCGGCATCTTTTGCCTCCCACTTGCGCAACATCTCCTGCGCTTCGAGGAGTATCGGAGCCTGCTTCTTTGCCTCCTCCTCACTCATTCCGCCAGCGACGAGCTCTTTAATCTCCGCCTTGTAGTGCTTGTCGAACTCCACATAGTAGTCGCCTACGAGGTGGTCGCCCTTTTTGCCTGTCGATTCAGGTGTAGCACCATTGCCATATCGCAACCACGCAACCATCGACTTGCAGATGTGAATACCTCGGTCATTCACAAGGTTTGCCTTGATGACATTGTGACCGTTAGCCGCCAAAATCTGCGCCACCGAGTAACCTAAAAGGTTATTGCGGATATGTCCGAGGTGAAGTGGCTTGTTGGTGTTTGGCGAGGAGTACTCAATCATAATTGTACGACCTGTTGGCTCTGCCACGCCATAGTTTTCGTTGGCTGCAACCTCCTCGAAACGCTCTACCCAGAACTTCTGGTCGAGCGAGAGGTTAAGAAAGCCCTTGATAACATTGAACGAGCTGAACTCGGCAGCCGAAGCGACAACCTTCTCGCCAATCTCGGTAGCCACCGCCTCGGGTGCTTTGCGAGCCATCTTGACAAGTGGGAATACTACGAGAGTATAGTCGCCCTCGAACTCTTTTCGAGTCTTTTGTATCTGTATCTGCGAGTCGGCAACCTCACCATAGAGTGCCTCCACGGCAGCCTTAACTACGCTTGAAATGTGTTGTTCGATATTCATAGTTTTTGCTCTATTTTTCTTTTGTGCGCAAAGATAACGATTTTTTGCCAAAAAACCTATTTCTTAAATATAAAGAACACCGCCAGGACAAGGCAGGCGAAACCTGCGATATGGTTCCAGCGGAGGGCTTCGTTTTTCATTATCAGTTGTACGATAACCGCAAAGACCGTAAGCGACACGACCTCCTGAATAACCTTCAACTCCCAAATCGAAAATGGACCGCCATACTCCATACTGCCCAAACGGTTTGCGGGCACCATAAAGCAGTACTCGAAAAATGCTACCAACCAACTGATAAAAATCACGGCAACCAAGCCAATGCGCTCGAATTTGCTCTTAAACATCACCTGACCGTACCACGCCAAGGTCATAAACAGGTTTGAGCATATCAAAAGTCCTACTGCGGACAAACCTCTTCCAATCATAATTTTCTTTGCTTTTAGCCATTAGCCATTAGCCATTGGCTGTTTTTCGTCGCAAAAGTATTAAAAATTTGGCGAATTGCGACCAAAATTGCCAAAAAATAGATACCTTCGCACTATGAAATTTACTTTAATCACAGGAGCATCATCGGGAATAGGACTCTGCTATGCCGAGCAATTTGCCGCAAAAGGCGAAAATATTATCGTTGTAAGCAACCAGCGGGAGCGCAACGAGGAGGTTGCAGCCGACCTTAAACAACGCTTTGGCGTAGAGGCGGTTGCACTATATGCCGACCTCTCGAAGGCGGACTCTGCCGAGCAGATTTACGAGTGGTGCAAGGAGCGCAACTACGAGGTCGCAACTCTCGTGAGCAATGCGGGGATTTTGCAGTTCGGAATGTTTCTGCATACCAAGCCCTCGATGGCGGAGTTTATCACAAATCTACACTGCGTAACCCCTTCGAAATTGTGCCGACTCTTTGGCGAAGATATGTGCAGTAGGGGAGAGGGTCGCATTTTGATAATGTCATCAATGACGGCTTGGACGCCATATATTACAGTGTCGTACTATGCCGCCACAAAGGCATATCTTAAAAGTTTTGCGCAGTCGTTGTGGTACGAGTTTCGCCCCCATGGTGTAACGGTTACTACGGTCTATCCGGGTGCGGTGGATACTCCTCTCTACACGCTCGAGGAGAAGCATCGCAAGTGGCTTCGTGCCTTTGGCGTGATGATGTCGGCAGAAAAGTTGGCGAAAGCTGGCATCCGAGCCTTGGAGCGAGGTTGCAGAACTGCTACGCCTGGTTTATTTACGAAGATTGTCGTGGCGGTGTGTAGCATATTGCCGGCACATGCCTTGCTGCCCGTACTGAAAATTCCCGCAATAAAACGAATACTTGCAAAGTTATAAAGCAGAAAAGGTGCCGAGATTTTCGGCACCTTTTCTTCGCTATTTGTTCACTCCGTTAAAACTTCGCCTTCACATTGTCGGTTGCCTTTTTGAGCAACTCGGCAGGGCAGCAGAGTGTGATACGAACATATCGTTTACCCTCTGTTCCGAAGATACCGCCTGGAGTGAGGAATACATCACACTTCTCCATAACCATATCGGAGAAGTCGTAGCAGTCACCCTCGAAATCTTCAGGTATCTCTGCCCAGATAAACAGACCCGCTTGATTTGGCTGGTAGGTACAACCAAGAGCATCGAGCAACGCCATGCCCTGCTTCTCACGCTCACGATAGATGGCGTTCAACTCGGTGAACCAATCCTCGCCCAACGAGAGAGCAGTCTCTGCAGCTGCCTGAATAGGGTAGAACATACCCGAGTCCATATTCGACTTGAAGGTCAAAATCGAATTTATCCACTCCTCCTTACCGATGATAACACCCACACGCCAACCTGCCATCGAGTGACCTTTCGAGAGCGAGTTCATCTCCATAGCCACATCCTTTGCACCCTCGATTGAGAGAATACTCATAGGCTTGTCGGCATTGCGGATAAACGAGTATGGGTTGTCGTGGATAACGAGGATATTGTGCTTGCGACCGAATGCCACAATCTTCTCGAACAACTCACGGGTTGGAGTCTGACCTGTCGGCATACCGGGGAAGTTGGCGAACATAATCTTCACGCCCTCTACGCCCGCAGCCTCAATAGCCTCAAAGTCAGGCATAAAGCCGTTGGCCTTATTGAGCGAATATGGCACCATCTCGCCACCTGTCATCGACACAGCAGCCTTGTATGCAGCATATCCGGGGTTTGGTACGAGCACCTTGTCTCCAGGGTTGATAAAGGTCTGACAGATATGCATAATGCCCTCTTTCGAGCCGATAAGAGGCAATACCTCGGTGTTGTAATCAACCTCTACGCCATACCACTTGCCGTACCAATCGGCAAACGCCTTACGAAGAATAGGCTCGCCCTTAAACGACATATACTTGTGAACATCGGGGCGAAGAGCCTCCTTCGACAGACGCTCAACAACCGATGGGTGTGGCGGAAGGTCGGGGCTTCCCATAGCCAACTTAATAATCTGACGACCTGTAGCCGCCTCAATCTCTGCAATCTCACGAAGACGACGAGAGAAGTAGTACTCGCCCGTTCCATCCATGCGATGCGCACGCTCGATAGTAACCTTGCTCATAAACCTATAAAATTTTGCTCTTTCTTGGCGCAAAAATAGAGAAAAAGAGAATGCCGAGAAGAGGCGTGACAAAAGACTTTTCAACAAAAAGTTAAAAGAAACCGACCACGCAGAAAAATTTTGTGGTCGGTTTGAAAACCAATGACAATCAATGGCATTGAATGGCATTCGTTAAGCCTGCTTTGCAGTCTTTTCCTCCTTACGGCTCGGCAAAGCGCAAACTTGTTTGCCCTCTGCTCTCGCTCCGCAGCGTCGGTTCGCCAAGGCTCACTTAATGGCAACGAATGGCAAAAAAACTTTCAGCGCCTGCCATTCAGCACTCTACAAGAGTGCGCATGTCATTAAATGTTATTCAGGGCGTAGCCCGAATGCCATTATTGTTACGCCAGCTCTGCATTAGAAGTCGTAGCCCTCGATATAATCGGCATAGTAACTCCAATACGATTTGGCTTTATATGCGTTTACCGAATTGCGTGGCACATATATTTTTCTGCCCGAAGCGTTGTCGTAGAACATATCCTGACCTCCCGTCGGCGGAGTTGTTGGCTTGCAATATACACTTGTCAGCGAGGTACAATAATAAAATGCACCTTCTCCAATCGAAGTAACGCTATCTGGAATTGTAACACTTGTCAACGAGGTGCAATTATCGAATGCATGATATTTAATCTCGGTAACGCTATCAGGAATTGTAACACTTGTCAGCGAGGTGCAATTATAGAATACAGAATTTCCAATCGAAGTAACGCTATCAGGAATTGTAATACTTGTCAGGCTACTGCAAAAAGCGAATGCCTCACTTCCAATCGAAGTAACGCTATCTGGAATTGTTACACTTGTCAGCGATTTGCAACCATAGAATGCATAATCTCCAATCCAAGTAACGCTATCAGGAATTGTAATACTTGTCAGCGAGGTGCAATTATAGAATACCCTCTCTCCAATTGAAGTAATGCTATCGGGAATTGTAACACTTGTCAGCGAGGTGCAACCATAGAATGCACTACCTCCAATCGAAGTAACGCTATTTGGAATTGTAACACTTGTCAGCGAGGTACAATAATAAAATGCACCTTCTCCAATCGAAGTAACGCTATTAGGAATTGTAACACTTGTCAGCGAGGAGCATCTATAGAATGTCCAACTTCCAATCGAAGTAACGCTATTGGGAATTGTAATACTTGTCAGCGATTTGCAATAATAGAATGCATCATCTCCAATTGAAGTAACGCTATTGCCGATTGTAGCACTTGTCAGCGATTTGCAATAACGGAATGCATCATCTCCAATCGAAGTAACAGCATTTGGAATAGCAATCTTTTTGAGATTACTACAGCCATTAAATGCCGATGTACCGATAATTGTAAGTTGCTCTGGCAGAGTGATTTCTACAAGGCTGACACAACCCTCGAATGCGCTGTCGGCAATCTTTTCGAGAGAGGTAAAGTACTTCAACTCGGTAAATGAGAAGATTGACGAGCCCTTGAATGCTGTGCCAAGGTCGGTAACGGCTGCTGCCTCCTCGTATGACAACTCGCCATCTTCGTTCTCGTCCCAATGGAGCGTACAGAGGAGTTTGGTGTTTTCATCTTGGAACTCGATAGCCTGCGTCTTGTCGTCAGAGTTATCCTCACCACCTTGGTCGCCACTACCGGGTTGCTCGGTTTGGTTTCCGTTGTTGTCTTCATCGAGTCCGTTTGCCGGCTCGCAGGCGGTGAAAATCATTCCGACCGCTGCCAATAAAAGAAAAATCTTTTTCATAATAGTTTGTATTAAAATGTTAAACAAAAGTATTTGCACTATTATGACAAAAAGAAAGTGTGAGGTTGATTTCGTTTATTGAATAGAAGGTTGTGGAATGACCTTTAAGAGAATAAACGCTGCATGCCCCACACCTGTATATAGCAATACATTGGCATAGAGCATACCAATAGCATATATACAAGAAATGAGTGCTGTTCGTTCGCCCTCTCTTATGAAAACTTCCACATTTTCTATTCAGGACTTCGAAAAACACTTTCTATATGTCTGCAATCCGAGGACTGCAACGCAAATTTAGAAATTTATTTTTGATTAAGCAAAATTTCTCTCGTCTCTCGTCTTTAATCCCACTTCGTGGGCTTTTCCTCCTTCTTGCAAGGGATAGTCTGCAAGCAGCCTCTCCTCTTGCTTCGTGCGTCGGTTCGTCTCTCGTCTTTTTTTAGGTAATTATAAAATTTCTCTCGTCTTTTTATTATATTTGTCGCTGATTATGGAATTTCTCAACCAATTTATATTCGGAGAGGGTATTGCCCACTCGATTTTTGTGCTGGCGATGGTTGTTGCCGTAGGTACGCTGCTTGCCAAGGTGAAGGTGGGCGGTATATCGCTCGGTGCCACCTGGATACTCTTTGCTGGTATTGTGGCGAGCCACTTCGGAATGACTCTCCACGCCGACACGCTCAACTTTGTGCGTGACTTCGGCCTGACACTCTTTGTCTTTTCGATAGGTCTGCAGATTGGACCGTCGTTCTTCTCGTCGTTGCGCCAAGGTGGCTTGAAGCAGATGGGGCTCGCCATAGCAACAATGTTGCTCGGTGGGGTAGTGGCCTATCTTCTCTTCCTCGCCACGGACACGCCACTCCAAACAATGGTCGGTGTGATGGACGGAGCCGTAGCCAACACCCCTGCAATGGGCGCAGCGCAGCAGGCATATCTCGACCTTACAGGTATTGACGACAAGTCTATCCCGTTGAGTTTTGCCGTGGCCTATCCGATTGGTGTTGTGGCGGTTATCCTTGCCTTTATGGTGTTGCGAGGGGTCTTGCGTGTGGATATTAAGAAGGAGCGAGAGGAGGTAGCTCGACGCTATGGCGAAAACCGCCTCGCAGCGAAGTACTCCATCGAAGTCGAGAATGGCCAAATGAACGGCAAGAGCGTAGGCGAGATACGCCAAATCATCGCTCGTCAGTTTGTCATATCCCGCATCTCGCACGACGGCAACAAAGCCTTCATAGCCGATGCATCGAGCAAGGTCTATTGTGGCGACAAAATCTTTGTGGTCAGCTCTGCCGAGGACAAGGAGGCAATCTTGGCCTTCCTTGGTCGTGAGGTCGAAATGCTCGAGGAGGAGTGGGGCGAGTTCGAGGGACAACTCGTATCACGCCGTATCGTCGTAACACGCTCGGAGATAAACGGCAAGCGTTTTGTCGATTTGCGCCTGCGCACCAAGTACGGCATCAACATAACCCGTGTAAATCGTGCCGGTGTCGATATCATTCCGCATCAAGGTATGGAGCTGCAACTCGGTGATAAAGTGATGGTTGTAGGCTCGGAGGAGGCGATAAACGAGGTGTCGAAGTTGCTCGGTAACTCGCTCAAAAAGTTGCACGAGCCACATATCTTCACCCTCTTTTTAGGTATTGCGTTGGGCGTATTGGTCGGCTCAATACCTTTTATCGAGGCTCCGCAACCCGTAAAGCTTGGCTTGGCGGCAGGGCCTATGTTGATGGCGATTTTGATAGGTCGTTTCGGAACACATTGGCACTTAATTACTTACACGACATTGAGCGCAAATCTGATGTTGCGAGAGGTAGGTCTGGCAATGTTCCTCGCCTCGGTGGGCTTGGCTTCGGGTAATGGCTTTGTCGAGGCTGTTGTTGGTGGGGGATATATTTGGTTGCTCTACGCTCTCGTTATCGCTATCGTGCCACTCCTCGTTATTGGCCTTTTTGCTCGTCTATATTGCAAGATGGATATCTTCACCATTATGGGTATGTTGTCGGGCAGTATGACAAACCCTATTGCTCTAAACTACGCCAATTCGTTGGCCGGTAGCGATATGCCGGCAATCAGCTACGCCACGGTCTATCCGCTGGCAATGTTCCTGCGAGTTTTGATAGCGCAGACTATGATACTATCGCTGTTATAGAGAATAAGCCCCAAGCGGATAAATCTTTCGAAGATGCACTGCGAATAAAGAAAGAGGCGTATGCTATGGGGTGTAAAAGCCCCGCATACGCCTGATTTATTTCTTATCCGACTCCTCTTCAAGCAACTCTTTTGCCTTTTTATGTCCCTGCTTTGCTGCAAGCGACAGCCACTTTTGGGCCTCTTCTATATTTTGTTCAACGCCTTCTCCTGCGTCATAAAAAGCCCATAAATAAAATTGTGCTTCGCAATGTCCTTGTTCGGCCGCACGACGAAACCATTTAATCGTTTCTTCTACATTTTTTTCCACAATACGACCTTGGTAGTAGACCCTTCCAAGCATATATTGTGCTTCTGCATTTCCGTTCTCTGCGGATAATCGCAACCATTTAATGCCCTCTTCTGTATTTTGCTCAACGCCTTTTCCTTCATCATAGAAAGCCCATAAATAATATTGTGCTTCGCAATGTCCTTGTTCGGCCGCACGACGAAACCATTTAATCGTTTCTTCTGCATTTCCCTCCATAATACGACCGTTGTAGTAAAACGTTCCAAGTATATATTGCGCCTCTATGTGTCCATTCTCTGCTGCAAGCGACAGCCACCTTAAAGCCTCTTCTGTATTTTGCTCAACACCGTTTCCTGTGTCATAGAAGCACCATAAATAATATTCTGCTTCGCAATGTCCTTGTTCGGCTGCACATCGAAACCATTTAATAGTTTCTTCTACATTTTTTTCCACAATATAACCTTGGTAGTAGAACTTTCCAAGCATATATTGTGCTTTTGCATGTCCATTCTCTGCGGATAATCGCAACCATTTAATGCACTCTTCATCGCTTTGCTCAACTCCTATTCCACCTTCATAACATAACGCCAATTCACATTGGGCATACTTATGTCCCTGTTCTGCGGCAACACGAAAGTGGATAAAAGCTTGCTGATCATTTTGTTCTGTTCCGACACCATAAAGATAGTGAACAGCTGTTTTATATTGAGCGTCATCATGTCCTTTGTTTGCCGCCATCAAAGCCCACTTAAATGCCTCGGATTTGTTTTCTTCAACGCCTTTTCCTTCAAAATAAAAAATGGCTAATTGGTGTTGAGCATTTACATTCTCTTTTTCAGCGGCCATGCGATACCATTTTGCCGCCTCCTTGTAATCTTTCTCTCTTCCTAATCCATGGTGAAATATATATCCCAAAGCGTATAGAGATTTGTTATTTCCCTGTTCGCCGGCTCGCCTAAACCACTTTGCAGCTTCATTATAACTCTTCCTGTCAAAGTAGAGGCACCCTAAATTATGTTGAGCATCTACATAGTTTTGGTTTGCAGCAAGAGTGTACCAATAGATAGCCTTGTCATAATCTCGAGCTACACCCTCTCCCATTTCATAGGCCCCTGCCACATTATATTGCGCCTCTGCCAACCCTTGCTCTGCCGAAGCCAGAAACCAGCGAAAAGATTTGTTATAGTCCAACTCTACCTCTTTGCCTTCGTTATATAGGCAACCCAAGTCATTCTGCGCCCAAGCCTCTCCTT
Source organism: Rikenellaceae bacterium (assembly GCA_015059685.1). GTDB lineage: Bacteria > Bacteroidota > Bacteroidia > Bacteroidales > Rikenellaceae > Alistipes. Next base: position 80,172 of record SUZW01000005.1, read on the forward strand.
TCTCGGCACGCTCAATCAGTAATTCGATTTGTCTATTCATAATCTTCATCCCCCTCTTCGAATGCTTTGGCTGTTGCCAAAAGATCATTGTATATCCGAGAATAGTTTGATATGTATTGTTCCGTCTGCTTCTCAATAGCCTTCTTTCTTCTAAAATATAGGATTGTATGGACCAGAATAAAGACGCCAAAAGCACCCAATATATAGAGATATGTAAGAGAGCTGTACTCGGTTAGAGCGACCTCATTTTCGGCTTTGCGGAAAAGATTTGCGAAAGATGTTCCTGCATTTGACATTTCACGCCACATCCACACAGAACCAGACACCAATGCACACATCGAAATAGACCCCCAAAAGACTCTTTTAATTTTATCTTTATTCTGTTCAGTGGCAGCATCTATTTCTAACGCCTTGTCAAAGGTATAGTGGTTTGCTATATCCTTGGCATAGCGCTCGATAAGTCCAGAGATTATATTAGATTTACCGATAAGTTTCTTCGATTTAGAGAGTTTGACGATAAGAGAATAGAGCGTTTCAAAGAACTCCCCCTGTTTCTGCTGTAAGATGCTGTCGTGCGCCCACCAACGCATAAACTTATTAAACACACCATCATCCCCCTTTTCTTTCTGTTTTAATACAGAATCTACAACAGCTTTTTTCATAGCAGCCTTTGCGGCTGCGCCGGTTCCGGCTGTCGAGGCTGCAATAGCTATATCCGTAACACTCTCGCCCAAGGTCAAAACAGCATCTTTCATCAAACCTTCATATTCGGAGCGTTGAACGGCTGTATCGTAGTCGATTTTAGCCTGCATAAAAAAGATGTAGTTATTTATCATAACAACCGATTTCTCCCTAATCATCTCTCGCTCTTTGGAGGAGTCGGTCATCTTGATTGCCTTGCGCACATTGGCAAAAAGCAGGTCAAACGAACTATCATAGAGTTTTGGTGATTGTACATACTTCAACACCTGAATTTGTGCGTTGAGTGCAGCGGCCAAAGACTCATTCGCCGTCTCTGCAATTTGCTGCAATGCTACCTCTACATCTTGTAGATTTTGTACTTTGGTTAGCTGTGCCGTAGTGTTATTAGTTATTTCGCTCATATCAAAATTGCTATTTATCTCACCTCCTCAATATCGAAACAGCCCGGCCAAATTGGCGACCAAGCATACTTTGCGTTTATATCAATACCATACTTATTCATAAACATACGGCGCACCAACTCAAAGCCCTCACCATGGCGTGGTGTCAAGCCGCAACGAATAGGCACCTCTATTGACATACCCTCTACAAGCCCGACCTCTCTAATGCTTCGTCTAACACGAATAATGTAGGTTTGTACCATAACAAAATACACATTTATTTACCGTAACAACTCCTTTGCGGTGGGTTAGTAAAAAAACAAGAAAGTGTGGAGCTGACTTCCGTTTATCTGAAAAGAGGCTCTGGAATGCCCAACTGAAAATAAACGATTACAAGACCCCACACCTGGATAGTATGGGTAGATACGCAGAGAGCGTATAGCCACATAACTATACAAGAAATGAGTGCTGTCGTTATCCTTTCAGTTGTGAAATTTTCCAGATTTCTTTTCAAGGATAAAAGCGAAAACACTTTCATCTAATATGTTGCGCCGAGGGCATAACACCCTGCGGCTCCACAAAATTAGTAAAAATTTCGCAAATGACAACACTCTTGCAGGGCCTTGTTCGGATAAAATAGAAAAATCGGCTCTCGCAGATACAAAAGTCACAATATAACGACTTGATATATTACACAAATTCGGCGGTGAAAACAGATTCACCGCCGAAAAATGGCAACCATCGAAAAGGTTGCTTATTCTCTCTATGTAAGTTCGATTACTCCCTCACATTCGGAAGCTCCAAGCCGTAGCCGTTGCGCTTGTCCATCGCCTTCAGCCAGAGGCTGAACAGGAGTGCCAAGCCACCCAACGATGCAAAAATCAACATCGGTATAGTGTAGTTGTAGGCCACATCTGCGCCCGCAGCAATCTGCTCGGCTACGCCCGGGTTGCTCTTCTCCAATGCCCAACCGATAAGTATCGGTGTCCCACTCAAACCGAAGTTCTGCACCCAGAAAATCAACGAATAGGCACTACCCAAGAAGCGTTTGTCCATAATCTTCGGAATTGAAGGCCAAAGCGATGCAGGTACCAACGAGAACGAGATGCCCAAGAGAATAATTGCGGCAAACGCAATCACCTTGCTCGGATAGGCCGGCAACACCAAGGCAAATGTCAAGTGGCAGACAATCATCAGCAACGAGCCAAGAATAAGCATCGTTGCACCCTTGCCCTTCTTGTCGAGGAACCAACCGAGGAGTGGGGTGATGCAGGCTGCACCTATAGGGAACCAACGGAAGATATCTGCAGCCGTAGTAGCCGACACACCGAGGTTGCTCTGCAACATATTGGCTGCAAACTTCTGGAATGGGAATATTGCCGAGTAGTACAATACGCAAAGCATTGCCACAATCCAGAACAGTTTACTTCTGAAGATATTTACCACATCGGCCAACTTGAACTCCTCTTCGCTCTCGCCCTGCACTGCATCTGCGCCCAACTGCTTGTCGAGTTTCTTATCCATCAAGCAGAAGATCGAGAAGCAGATAAGACCAATAAGCAGAAGTGCTGTGCAGAATGCCACAGGTCTAACAACGGTAGGCTCGAACTCTCCGGCCAAGCGAGGCGAAATGGTGAAGATAAAGAATACACCAACTCGTGCCAGAGCCATCTCCAAGCCCATAGCCAATGCCATCTCCTTGCCCTCGAACCACTTTGCCAACGCCTTCGATGCGGTGATACCTGCCATCTCGCAGCCGCAGCCGAAAATCATAAAACCGAGCGAAGCGAGTTTTGCGCTACCCGGCATCGCTACCCACCACGAGTTTAACCACGCCTCAAATGCCGAACCTGCGAAGAGGTCGCTCACAGCGTAGAACTTGATGCAGGCACCGAGGAACATCACCGTTGCCGACAACTCACCCGTAAAGCGGATACCCATCTTGTCGAGGATGATACCTGCGACAATCAGGAAACCAAGCACATTGAGCAGATACTCCGAGCCCATAAATGTGCCGAATACATCGGGAGTCCAGCCGTGTGTCTTCTGAATAACCTCCTGCAACGGAGAGATTGCATCAACGAACATATGCGCAAAGAGCATCATCAGCGCAATAAGCACCATCGCTCCCCAACGGGCCCACGCATAGTCGTTCAAATGTTTTTTAATGGTTTCTGTCATAATATTTAATATTTTTTAATGTGTGTTCGTCTATTGTTGCGAGTACTCTCGCAGCACCTCGTAAGCCTCCTCGATACCCAACTCACCCGCCTTCGAGATATCGAGGCAGCCCTTGCGGGTATCCTTCATATAGATTTGTATCAAACCTCGATTATAGTACGCCTCGGCAAAGTTCGGGTTCAGCTTTATAGCCTTCGTGTAGTCGTCAAACGCCTCGGGAAGTCGGCCCGAGAGGGCTTGCAGATTTGCACGATTGTAGTAGGCGTAGGCAAAGCCCGAATGGAGCGAAATAGCTTTCGTAAGGTCGGCTATAGCCTCGTCGTAGTTGTAGGTGCGAGTGGTGCGATTATGGAGCTGTCGTGCAGGGTCGCTCTCGATAGAGATACGCTGGTAGGCGTTATCTATCGAGGATATAAAGTCAATCATATCCGCCTGCGTGGTTGCTCGGTTGAGATAAACAAACGGATTAGTTGGCGAGGCTTTAATTGCTGCGGTATAGGTATTTACGGCATTGGTATATTGCTTAACCAACGACTCCGAAATAGCCAGCTGGAACAGCTCCGCAAAGCTCCGCTTACCACTCTTGACACTCTCCTTGAGGCGACGATTTATGGCTACGAGCGAGTCGGGAGCAAGCGTACTCTCTCCGCACGATATTGCCAGCAACGGGTTGTTGATACTCTCGATAAAGTCTTCGGCTCGTTGCGAATGAAAACGCTTGGCTGTAGCCGTTTGCGCTACGCTGTCTGCCGTAAATGTAAACTTAAACATCGGCAACAGAGCCATCTTCTCGTTTCTCGCTCTGCGTGATGTGATACGCTCAAACGACGAGCCGGCCAACTTACTCTCAAACGACAACAGTTTATTGAAGCGGCGTGTCGTATCGGCATAGATAGAGTAGGTCGTGTCGTTCAAGCGAGATTTATACTCGGCAATCTTGCGCTCGGCAATCTCCTTATCGTTGCGAGAGCCCTTGTAGTCACGCAGAAGGTGGCGCAGATAGCTACGACCAAGGTAGGCATTTGCAAAGTCGGGATAGAGCTCGATGGCCTTGGTGTAGTCATCCTTTGCGCGCTCAATCTCGCCCAGCTGCTGATAGAGCAGGGCTCGGTTGTAATAGACCAGGACATTGTCGGGCGAGTGGTGGGCAACCTTATTGTAGTCGTCAAGAGCACGATTATAATCGCCTATGCGACTGCGAATTATGGCACGATTAAAGTATGAAATCATACTCGTAGAATCGAGCTTTATCACTCGATCGAGGTCCGAGAGCGACTGCATCGGGCGGTTGGTCTCATTATAGACCAATGCTCGATTGAAGTATGACATCGGCAACATCGAGTCGCACTTTACGGCCATATCGAAATCTCGTTCCGCCTCCTCGAAGCGGTTTTGCTGCATCAGCAGCACGCCTCGACGATTGTAGCCCGTAGGACTCTCACGATTGGTGCGAATACCTCGGTCGAAGTCTGCGTAAGCTCGCACGGTATCCTTGAGATAGAGGTGGCAGACACCTCGATTTATATAGGCATCAGCGACCTTCTTTTCGTAACGGATAAAGTTGTCGAAGTCCTCGATAGCCTCCTCGAATTGCTGGTTCAGAAGGCGTGTAACACCTCGAGAGTAGTATGGGTTTGGAAGGTCGGGGCGTAGCTCTATTGCCTCACGGAAATCCGCAAGTGCATCGTCGTAGTTACCTAAACGAGAGCGTGTTATGGCTCGATATGTAAAGGCGGTCGTAAAGACAGGGTTCTTCTCTATTGCCGTAGTGAAGTCGGCCTCTGCACCAAGCAGGTCATCGAGGTTATATTTGGCGATACCACGCAGAAAATAGCCCTCGTATGCCTCCTCGTCAAAGCGCAGCAAGATGTTGAGCGTTCGTATCGCCTCGCTGAACTCGTTGTTCATCATCTGCATACGCCCGACATAGAAGAAGTAGTCACGATTGTACTGCGCCACAACCGAAGTCGTGGCGAACAACACAAACAATATCGCAATTACCGCTTTACGCATACTCTCGTCTCTCGTCTCTCGTCTCTCGTCTAATTATCGTTGTACCCAAAACGAGTAAGTTGGCGGTCGTTATTGCGCCAATCGTCATTTACCTTGACAAAGAGTTGCAAAAATACCCTCTTGCCGAGGAAGGCTTCGATATCGGCACGAGCCTGCTGGCCAACCTTTTTGAGTCGCTCGCCTTTGTGACCGATGACGATACCTTTCTGCGAGTTGCGGGCAACATATATCGTTGCCGAGATGCGGTCGATAGTCGGCTCCTCCTTGTAGGAGTCAATCTCAATTTCGCAGCAGTAGGGTATCTCCTTGTCGTAATTCAACAAAATCTTCTCACGGATAATCTCCGAGGCGAAGAAGCGCAAGGTTTTGTCGGTCAGCGTATCCTTCGGATAGTAGGGCTCGCCCTCGGGCAGTCGCTCCAAAATTGCACCGAAGATAGCCTCTATATTGAACTGCTCCTTTGCCGATGCAGGGATAATCACCGCCTCGGGCAGACGCTCGTGCCACTCGGCAACGATTTTTTCGAGCTTCTCCTGCGTTGTGAGGTCTATCTTGTTGATAACCACGATTGTCGGTATTGCACTTACGGCAATCTTCTCGATGATGTCGGCATTGCGCTCGCTCTGCTCCTCGACCGTATCGGTAACATAGAGGATAACATCGGCATCGCTTACGGCACCACGCACAAAGTTCATCATCGACTCCTGCAATTTGTATGCAGGTTTCAAAATTCCGGGTGTATCGGAATAGACAATTTGGAAATCATCGCCATTTACGATACCCATAATACGATGGCGTGTGGTCTGCGCCTTCGATGTAATGATGGACAACTTCTCGCCCACAAGGGCATTCATCAGTGTCGATTTGCCGACATTCGGATTACCGATAATATTTACAAAACCGCTCTTATGCATCTTCGTTCATATATTTGCGTGCAAAGATAATAAAAAGACGAAAGACGAAAGACGAGAGACGAGAGATTTTTTGTGATTTTGAAAATAAATTTCTAATTTTGCGATACATAATTACGCAGAAAGTGTAAGTTTATTCTCGGTTTGCGAATGTAGGAAGTTCGTTTTTTACAATGAGGATAGGCTGCATCATCTTTCGTCATACCAGCAGGTGTGGCGTGGTGTTGTTGCTTATTTTAATTGTAAAGGTCTCCTACAACCTGCAAACCTAAAATAAGTCTTCAACCCCACGCTTTCTTTTTTGTGCATATATGTAAAACACTTAAAATATAAACACTATGAAAAAACTATTACTTTTAGTTGCAGCAGTGGCAATGTTGTTGCCAAGTTGTAAGAAGATTAACGATGAACTTGACGCTCTGGGCGCACGACTTGACAAGTTGGAGCAAGAGACAATCCCATCGATTGATGAGCAAATTTCTGCTATCAACACAACTCTCGGCAACCTCGATGCTATGGACAAGGAGTTGAAAGGTTACATCAACAATTTGACTGCCACCGCATCATCGCTCCAAGAACAAATCAACGCCACCAACACTAAGATTGGCGAAGTTAAAGTAGAGTTGCAGGGCGAGATTTCGGCTGCCAAGACCGAGGTTTTGGCCGAGTTGGAGGCATTGGAAATAGAACTCAAAAACGAGCTGTCGCAGATAAATGCCACCATTGACACTCTCAAAGCAAAAGACACCGAACTCGACAACAAGATTGCAGAACTCCGTTCCTATGTTGATACAGAACTCGGCAAAACTACCGATTGGGTAAATGCAACCTTTGCCACATTGGAGCAATACAATGCTCTTGTTTCGGAGGTGGCAACTATTAAGGAACAAATCAAGACGATAAACCAAAGCATTACCGACCTTGAAACTCGTTTGACAACCAAAATTAACGAGGATATTGCAAATGCAGTATCAACCCTCAACGCAGATATTCAGCAGAAGGTCAAAGAGGTTACCGACGGCTACACCGAAGCGGTTAAAAATGCCAAAGAGGAGATAACCGCAGCCTACACTACCGCTATTCAAACAGCAATCAACACGCTTGATGCATCTCTCAAAGCGTGGGTAGGCGAGCAGTTGTCGAACTACTACACTATTGCTCAAATTGACGCTCTGCTTGTAGCATTGGAGCAGGAAATGAATGGCAAACTCGAAGCACAAAAGGCATATCTTGAAGGTCTTATCAACGAACTTTCTGCTACTCTAACCAAGAGCATTGCCGACAATAAGGAGCTGATAGATGCTTTGCGCAACGATATAACGACTTTGCAGAGCGAGTCGGCTGAACACGCATCGAAGATTGCCGAAAATGCAACGGCTATTGCAACCAACGCACAAAGCATTATAAATAATGCAACCGCTATTGCCCAAAATGGAGAGAATATCGAGGCAAATGAGAAGTTGATAGCCGACAATAAGACTCTTATTGAGGCAAACACAAAGGCTATTGCCGAAAACAAATCGGCTATCGAGGCTTTGAAATCATCGACCTCTATCGCTATAGCAAAGAATGCAACCGATATTACCCAGAACGCAAGCAATATCGCAAAAAATGCGGCCTTGATTTCGCAGAACGCAACCGCCATAGCAAATAATCAGTTGGCTATATCGCAGAATGCAACAGATATAGCACAATTACAGCAGGATTTGGTAACCACCAAGTCGGATATTACCGAGGCTTACAAGAAGGCGATCAGCGATGCAATCAACACGAATAATGGTGTGATTGACACTAAAATTGCCACACAGGTTAGCACTATCAACACTCGCATTAGCAACGAGGTTGCAACAATCAATAATGCAATCAACGCCCTTAAATCTCGTGTAACCACTCTCGAAAATGAAGTTAATACAATCAAACAGCAGGTTGCTAATATGTTGGCAGAGATTGATGATATTAAGGAGGATATTTCAAAACTATTGACCCGTATGCAGTCGGTGTCGTATATCCCTACTTATGACGATGGCAAGGCAACTGTTAAGTTCTATGAAAAGACAAGTCAAGTAACTCTCGACTTTGAGATTTCGCCAAAAGATGCAGTTGTAGAGTTGGCAAAGGTATGGCAAAGTGCAGTGTCAGTTAAGGCAATATACACACAAACTCGTGCAATATCATTTATTGATATGCCGATTGTGAAGTTTGAGGCAGATGCGACTAATGGTGTGATTTCTGTTACCGCATCAGGTGAGAATTTGTCGGCAGAGTTCTTCAATGGCACTCAATCGGCAAGTGCAAGATTGTCTATATCAGACGGGAATAATTCGGTTGTAAGTGATTATGTTTCTATGGTAGCAAAGGAAGTTGCGAAAGAAGAGATTGAAAATATTCCAAACAACGAGATTTGGTACACTTCCGATAATGGAAATATCATCACCCCATATGCAACAGATGTTTTCGGCGCAAATATCGTGTCGAATACCTACGAAAATGGCAAGGGTATTATTACTTTTGACGGAAATGTTACTTCGATTGGAGATTCTGCATTCGATGCTTGCTACTCGCTGACAAGCATCACCATTCCTAATAGCGTTACTTCTATTGAAGATCATGCATTCGAGTGTTGCATTAGCCTGACAAGTGTTACAATTCCAGATAGCGTTACTTCGATTGGAGAGGTGGCATTTTATTGCTGCGACAACCTGACAAGTGTTACAATTGGCAATAGCGTTACTTCGATTGGAGAGTCTGCATTCTATGCTTGCTACTCGCTGACAAGCATCACCATTCCTAATAGCGTTACTTCGATTGGAGATGAAGCATTCGGCAGTTGCGACTCGCTGAAAAGTGTAACAATTGGCAATAGCGTTACTTCGATTGGATATTCTGCATTCTATGGTTGCACCTCGCTGGAAAGTGTATATTGCAAGCCGACAACGCCACCGGCAGGAGATAGCTATATGTTCTCGTATTATGATAACGGCTATAAGCCTATAGGTTGTAAGATTTATGTACCAATAGGCTCGGGCGAGGCGTATAAAGCAAAGCAGTATTGGAGCGGCTACGCCGACTATATCGAGGAAAAAGAGTTCTAAATTCTTGAGCTTTTAGCCATTAGCCATTGGCCATTAGCTTCACCCTCCGCAGAGTTTTTCTGCGGAGGGTTTGTTTTTTGAGGGCGCATTAAATTAGAGATTAAAAATTGAGGGCTGATAATTGAGAATTGACAATTTTTTTCTATCTTTGCTTGTCTAAAACAGAACAGAGATGAAAAAAATTCTTATCGTTGGTGCAGGCGGACAGATTGGCTCGGAGTTGGTGCCATATCTGCGTAGCATTTATGGCTCGAACAATGTTGTAGCAACCGATGTGCGTGAGTGCAAAGGTTTGGGCGACGATGGTCCTTTCGAGGTACTCGATGCGCTCAACCCGACAAATATGGCATCGGTGGTTGCTCGTCACAACATCGACACCATATTCAACCTCGTGGCACTCCTCTCGGCCGTAGGCGAGAAGAACCCGCAGATGGCGTGGGGCGTAAATATGGGGGCGCTGCTCAACTCATTAGAGGTGGCACGACAGCACCACTGCGCAGTCTTTACGCCTTCGTCGATAGGTGCTTTCGGCCCTACATCGCCAAAGGATATGACTCCGCAGGATACCATTATGCAACCGACCACTGTGTATGGTATCTGCAAGGTTACGGGCGAGCTGCTGTCGAACTATTACACGCTCAAGTACGGTATCGACACCCGTTCTATCCGTTTTCCGGGTATTATCTCAAACAAGACGCTCCCGGGTGGCGGCACAACCGACTATGCCGTAGAGATTTACTACGAGGCGTTGCGCAAGAAACACTACACCTGTGCCGTACCGCACGATGTATATATGGATATGATATATATGCCCGATGCATTGCGTGCCGTGGTGGAGCTTATGGAGGCTGACCCTGCGAAGCTCAAGCACCGCAACTCCTTCAATATCGCCTCGATGAGCTTCACACCCGATATCCTCGCAGCCGAGATACGCAAGCGCATACCCGACTTTACGATGGATTTCAATGTCGATCCCGTCAAGGAGGCCATAGCCAACAGCTGGCCGAATATGCTCGACGACACTTGCGCCCGTGAGGAGTGGGGTTGGAAGCCGCAGTGGGATATATCCTCGATGACCGACGATATGCTCACAGCCGTAGCCAAGAAGTTGAATAAATAGGGTAGAATAGAGTAGTGGTGGAGGGTTTGCGCCCTCTATCACCATATAAATAGATATAGTATGAAAAGAACACTTATCGACCTCTTCGAAGAGGCTGTTGCCAAGTATGGCGACAAAGATTTTCTGCTCGAAAAGCGCACCACAGCGTTCGAGCCTACGAGCTACAAAGATGTGAAGCGTGAGGTTTTGCGCACGGGAGCAGGTTTGGTGGCTCTCGGTGTAGAGCCAAAGCAGACGATATCGATACTTGCCGAGGGTTGCAACAACTGGATAATCTCGGAGCTGGGACTCCTCTATGCGGGAGCTATCAGCGTACCATTGTCGATAAAGTTGGAGGAGGCAAACGACCTCCTGTTCCGCTTGCGTCACGCCGATGTATCGTTGATATTCGTGTCGAAGTATCAGCTTCCGAAGATACGCCGTATCAAGGAGCAGCTGCCTCTGCTTAAGCATATCATCGTATTTGATGATGTAGAGATGGAGGAGGGCGAGATGTCGCTCGAGGCACTCAAGGCCCTGGGTGACAAGCACCTTGCCGACCACGAGGAGGAGTTCCTCGCCATAGGTCGTACCGTGCAGAACAACGACTACGCAACCATAACCTACACCTCGGGCACTACCGCAGACCCAAAGGGTGTGATACTCACACACCGCAACTATACGGCCAATGTCGAGCAGGCGTTATCGCGTATCTCGGTGCCTTCGTCGTACCGCACGCTCATCATCCTGCCTCTCGACCACTGCTTCGCACATGTCTGCGGCTTCTATATTATGATTGCTTGCGGAGCCTCGGTAGCTACGACGCAGGTAGGGCGAACTCCTATGGAGACTCTGCGTAATGTACCTGTAAATATCCGTGAGGTGAAGCCTCACTTCCTCCTCTCGGTACCTGCGCTTGCCAAGAACTTCCGCAAGAATATCGAGAACTCCATTCGCAGCAAGGGCGCAACGACCGAAAAGTTATTCCGCTTTGCGCTGAAGGTCTCCTACGAGTACAACCAAGATGGTTACCGCAAGGGCGCGGGGTGGCGTTTTGTGCTAAAGCCGCTGGTTGCACTCTTCGACAAGATACTCTACAGCAAGGTGCGTGAGGCGTTTGGTGGCGAGTTGAAGTTCTTTGTGGGTGGCGGTGCGCTGCTCGATGCGGAGCTGCAACGCTTCTTCTACGCTATCGGTGTGCCGATGTATCAGGGTTACGGCCTATCGGAGGCTACGCCTATAATCTCGACCAACACACTCGGTGACAAGCAGCACCGCTTCGGCTCGTCGGGCAAGTTGATACAGCCACTCGAGATACGCATCCTCGACGACGAGGGTCGTGAGATGCCTGTGGGTGAGAAGGGCGAGATTGTCATCAAGGGCGAGAATGTTATGGCGGGCTACTGGAAAAACCCTTCGGCTACGGCCGAGACCGTGAAGGATGGCTGGCTCTATACGGGCGATATGGGATATATGGGCAAGGATGACTTCCTCTATGTCTTGGGGCGTTTCAAGAGTCTTCTTATCGCAAGTGATGGCGAGAAATATAGCCCCGAGGGTATGGAGGAGGCTATGGTCGATAAGTCGCCATATATCGACCAGATTATGCTCTACAACAACCAGAGCCCTTACACTATCGCTATTGTCGTACCGAACAAAGATGCGCTGCGCAAGGCTGTGGGCAACGATGCTGCGAAGGGTGCCGAGCTTATAGATGCCGAGATACGCAAGTATCGCACGGGCGGAGAGTTTGGCGAGGAGTTCCCTGACCGTTGGCTGCCTGCGGCATTGGCAATTGTGGATGAGCCATTCTCGGAGAAGAACGGCCTGGTAAATAGCACGATGAAGGTCGTAAGAAACAAAGTCGAAAGCTACTTCAAGGCTCGCCTCGACCACTGCTACACCGAGGAGGGCAAGAAGTTGCTGAACGAGCAGAACATCGCCTCGATAGAGAAGTTGTTGAAATGATAAATTTGAGAGGATGCAAATAAAGTGATAACTTTTTACTATATTTGCAGTCAGATATCCTCTGCGGTAGTAGCTCAGTCGGTAGAGCATTGGCTTCCCAAGCCAAGGGTCACGAGTTCGAACCTCGCCTACCGCTCATAAGAAAAGACCTCTTTCGGGAGGTCTTTTCTTTGTAGATCTTGTGGGTTTTAGTCCATCTTCAAGACTGCGAGGAAGGCAGTCTGTGGTACCTGCACCTGTCCAATCTGGCGCATACGCTTCTTACCGGCCTTCTGCTTCTCGAGGAGCTTACGCTTACGGGAGATATCGCCACCATAGCACTTTGCGGTTACATCCTTACGCACCGCCTTCACGGTTTCACGAGCGATAATCTTCGCACCGATAGCCGCCTGAATAGCGATATCGAACTGCTGGCGTGGGATGAGCTCCTTCAACTTCTCGCACATCTTGCGACCAAAATCGTAGGCGTGGTCGGCATAAATCAACGACGACAGCGCATCCACGGGATCGCCATTTAACAAAATATCCAACTTCGCCAAACGGCTCACCTCATAGCCCGTGCGGTGGTAGTCGAACGAGGCGTAGCCCTTCGAAATACTCTTCAACTTATCGTAGAAGTCGAAGACAATCTCCGACAACGGCATCTCGAAATTAACCTCGACACGGTCTTGCGTGATGTAGGTCTGATTTTTCAGCACACCACGCTTGTCGATGCAGAGTTTCATCACAGGACCCAAGAAATCGGCCTTGGTGATTATCTGCGCAAGGATATATGGCTCCTCGATCTTGTCAATCTTGGTTACCTCAGGCAAGCCCGATGGATTATGCACCTCGACAACATCGCCCATGGTGGTCGTAATCTTGTACGACACATTCGGCACGGTGGTGATAACATCCATATCGAACTCTCGATAGAGTCGCTCCTGAATAATCTCCATGTGCAACAAGCCGAGGAAGCCGCAACGGAAACCAAAACCCAACGCCAACGAACTCTCCGGCTCGAAGGTCAGCGAGGCATCGTTGAGCTGTAACTTCTCGAGCGAAGCTCGCAAATCCTCGTACTGGTCAGCCTCCACGGGATAGACACCCGCAAAGACCATCGGCTTAACATCCTCGAAGCCGGCAATAGCCTCCGTGCAAGGTTTTGCGACCGAAGTAATCGTATCGCCCACCTTCACATCCTTCGACTCCTTAATACCCGAACAGATATATCCCACATTGCCCGCCTTCAACTCGGCACAAGGCTGCATCTTCAACTTCAAGACGCCAATCTCATCGGCATCGTACTCCTCGCCCGTATTGAAGAACTTGACATGTTCGCCCTTCTTGATTGAGCCGTTGAAGATACGGAAGTAGGCGATAATGCCTCGGAACGGGTTGAATACCGAGTCGAAAATCAGAGCCTGCAGTGGTGCGTTCTCGTCGCCTTTAGGAGCAGGAACACGACTTACAATCGCCTCCAACACCTCCTCAACGCCCTCGCCCGTCTTACCCGAAGCGCAGAGGATATCGTCGTGGTCGCAACCGAGCAGATCGACGATTTGGTCCTTCACCTCGTCAATCATTGCCGACGGCATATCGATTTTGTTGAGTACGGGGATAATCTCGAGGTCGTTACCGAATGCAAGATAGAGGTTCGAGATTGTCTGCGCCTGAATACCCTGCGTAGCATCTACAACCAACAATGCGCCCTCGCACGATGCGATAGCACGCGACACCTCGTACGAGAAATCGACATGTCCCGGGGTGTCAATCAAATTGAGCGTATATTTCTCGCCATCGTGCGCCACATAGTTCATCTGTATGGCGTGCGACTTGATGGTAATTCCCTTCTCACGCTCGAGGTCCATATCGTCAAGCACCTGCGACTGCATCTCTCGTTGGTTGAGCGTATTTGTCGCCTCCAACAGACGGTCTGCCAGGGTAGATTTACCGTGGTCTATATGTGCTATGATACAGAAATTTCGTATATTTTTCATCTCTAAAGTTCGCTTGTGTTACTATCTGCGGAAACCCATCTTTGGCATCTTGAGTTTGCCACCTGTAGCCATCTTCATCATCTTGCGCATATCCTCAAACTGCTTCATCAGACGATTTACATCCGCCATCGTCGTTCCCGAACCCTTGGCGATACGCTCACGACGACGAGCGTTGATAATCTCGGGCTTCTCACGCTCGAGTGGTGTCATCGAGCCGATAATTGCCTCGGTCTGCTTGAAGACATCGTCGCCAATCTCGACATCGCGCAACATCTTGCCCATGCCCGGTATCATCGAGGCTACATCCTTCAGGTTACCGAGTTTCTTGACCTGCTCAATCTGCGAGAGGAAGTCGTTGAAGTCGAACTTGTTGGTCATAACCTTCTTGGTGAGGCGACGAGCAGCCTCCTCATCGTACTGCTGCTGCGCACGCTCCACGAGCGACACGACATCGCCCATACCCAAGATACGGTCGGCCATACGCTCGGGGTGGAAGACCTGCAGAGCATCCATCTTCTCGCCACTCGAGATAAACTTCAACGGCTTGTTCACCACCGCACGAATAGATATGGCTGCACCACCACGGGTATCACCATCGAGCTTGGTGAGTACTACGCCATCAAAGTCGAGGCGGTCGTTGAACTCACGAGCCGTGTTCACGGCATCCTGACCCGTCATCGAATCGACCACAAAGAGTGTCTCGCAAGGCTTCACCGTAGCCTTGATGCGAGTTATCTCATCCATCATCGCCTCATCGACAGCCAAACGACCTGCGGTATCGACGATAACGACATTGTAGTTGTTCTGACGAGCATACTTGATAGCATTCTCGGCAATCTCGACAGGGTTTTGGTTGCCCTCCTCGGTATAGACAGGTACGCCTATCTGCTCGCCCAAAATCTTGAGCTGGTCGATAGCGGCAGGACGATAGACATCACCCGCAACGAGCAACACCTGACGACCCTTCTTGCTCTTTATGAACGATGCAAGCTTACCCGAGAAGGTGGTCTTACCCGAACCCTGCAAACCTGCGATAAGTATCACGGCAGGGGTGCCTTCGAGCTTTATCTCGGTAGCTTCGCCACCCATCAACGCTGCCAACTCGTCACGCACAATCTTGGTCATCATCTGACCCGGCTTGACCGACTTGAGCACATCCTGACCGAGCGCCTTCTGCTTAACATCGTCGGTGAAGGATTTGGCAACCTTGTAGTTTACATCGGCATCTATCAGCGCACGACGAATCTCTTTGAGGGTCTCGGCAACATTTATCTCGGTGATGCGGCCCTCACCTTTGAGGATTTTGAACGACCGTTCAAGGCGGTCGGTAAGTTTTTCGAACATATCTATTTGTCTTTTATTCTCTCAATTCGGCTGCGAAGTTAATAAAAATATTCATATTTTTAGGCTCATACATCGAAATAATCTGTATCTTTGCGTAATAGACCAAATTTAGAATTATGAAAAGATGGCTGTTTCTGCTAATTGCAGTATCCCTTTTAAGTGTGGCGTGCTCCAAGCGTGAAGCACAAATTATTACCACGGCAGAGTCGATTGCTGATGGCGATTGGCAATGTTTTCACAAGGAGTTTGTGGTGTTAGCGCCCAAGAGTGCCTCGCTGAAAATTGCCGCCGATACGAAGTACTGGCTATGGGTGAATGGCGAGTTGATTGTACGCGAGGGCGGACTGAAACGAGGTCCAACCCCAACGGATAGTTATTGCGACATCCTGACAGAGGTGCCAAATCTCAAATTCGGAAAGAACGATGTTGTCGTGTTGGTGCAATACTATGGCAGAAGTTCATTCAGCCACAGAGTTACCGCTACGCCCGGACTCTATTTTGATCTTTCGACCACTCTTGACCATGTCGTGAGTGACTCTTCGTGGCGAGCCATTCGCTACGATGCTATGTGGCAACCGCCTATGGAGCATAATCTGCAAGGTTATCGCAAATATCGTTTGGCGGGCGCCAATGTGGGCTACGATGCACGCAAAGCACTCAACCTTTCGCAGAATATAGATAGCGACACTTGGGCAGAAGCCGTTGTCGTAGCGAGAGAGCGATCCGATTGGGGCTATTTCGTCGAAAGACCTATCCCACAGTGGCGTTGGAGTGAGTTGCGTGACTACGAGAGCATCACAACAAAAGATGGTGCGATAGTGGGTAAACTACCTTACAATCTCCACGCTACGCCGTATCTGAAAATCCGTGCAAAGGGTGGCGAGCGCATCAAGATGTGTACCGACGACTATTGGATTGGCAGGGCTCGTTCCTTCTACACCGAGTATATTGCCCGTGAGGGAGAACAGGAGTTTGAAAGTCCTATATGGACAAATGGTCACGAGGTGTTATACTATGTGCCTGAGGGAGTTGAAGTACTCGAAGTAAAGTATCGCGAGAGCGGTTACGACTCCGACTTTGTAGGCTCTTTCGAGTGCGATAACGACTTCTGCAACAAGCTCTGGGAAAAGGCAAAACGCACCCTCTATGTAAATATGCGTGACACCTATATGGATTGCCCCGACCGAGAGCGTGCGCAGTGGTGGGGTGATGTTGTGGTAGAGCTCGGACAGGCGGGCTATGTCTTTGATGAGAGGGCGCATCTGCTCACACGCAAGGCAATATACGAGTTGATGATGCATCAGCGCGAGGATGGTACAATCTACTCGCCAATCCCTGGCTGGTATGGTCGAGAGCTCCCTTGTCAGATGTTGGCTGCGGTGGGGTATTATGGGTTCTATACCTACTATTTGCAAACAGGAGACGCAACCGTATTGAACGATGTCTACGATGGTGTAAAGCGCTATCTGTTTGAGGTTTGGAATCGTTCAAATCACGAGTTGGTCGAGCTTCGTAAAGGCGGTTGGTTTTGGGGTGATTGGGGCTCAAACATCGACCAAAGTGCACTGCAACAATGCTGGTATGCCCTTGCCATGCAGGGTTTTGCCGAGCAGGCTCGACTTACGGGACACGAGAGCGATGCCATATATGCAGAGCATAAGTGTGATATCTTAAACTACGCCTTCAATCAAAAATATTGGAACGAGGAGTTGCGACAATATCGCACACCCGACTATAAGGAGATGCCCGATGATCGTGTTCAGGCTATGGCTGTCTTGGCAGGTATGGTTCCCCAGACACGCTATGAGGATATGCGCAAATTCTTCGCAAAACACCACCAATCAAGCCCTTATATGGAGAAATATGTCTTGGAGGCATTGTGTAAGATGGGCTACTACGAAGATGCCTTAAAGCGCATGGAAAAACGCTTTGGCGAGATGGTCGCAGCCCCTTATTCGACCCTTTGGGAGGGCTGGGAGTACACCGGAGGGCGTGGTATGAAGTACAAGTCCGGACACGGCACCTACAACCATTCGTGGAGTGGTGGCGGCTTGACTATTTTGTCGCAATATATCGCCGGCATTGCCCCTATCGAGCCTGCGTTTAGCAAGTTCTCGGTGGAGCCGAATTTAGCAACATTGAGATATGTAAAGAGTGTTGTACCGACCCGCTTTGGAAATATCGAGATGTATGCCAAAAAGGGTAGTGGAGAGCTGAATATCAACCTCGTCGTTCCACAAAACACCGAGGCTGAGGTGCGATTGCCACAGGGGTACTCCTCGTTGGAGTGTGGCAAAATGTCGGGGAGAGTATTGACTCTCTCGGCAGGTAAATACGAGATTGTTGTACGATAATAAGGATTGAGATAACAAGAGAAGGTCAGCGAAAATATGAAGTGACCCCAAAAGTTTTTTGTTCAAACTTTTGGGGTCACTTCATAATCGCCCTGCCTTCAAGATTTTGGGGCAACCTCTCCCGGCTACTCGTTCATAACCTCTCGCACAGCCTCCAAGTAACCAAAGCCATTGACCTTGTCGGGTAGGAGATAGCTACCCTCGACCCACTCGTTCCACGCATTTATGGTTATGAGCGGGAACTGCTCGGGGTGAGCGTCGGCATACTGCTTCGCAAGGCGTAGTGCGGCAGCAAAATTCTCGGGAGTTCCGTTTGTGCGGGTAACATCCGCTTCGCCCTTCTTCGGGAAGCGAGGGGTATCATCCCAAGCAACCGAAACGCAAGGAAATACAGGTACATCGAGTTTTGCATCAAGCCCCTCACGGATAGCCTTTGCATCTTCGCAATGTTGCTTGTAATCGACATTGAAGCCACCCATATTGTAGAACGCAAAGCTATCCATTCCGAGAGCCTCCACTCGCCCTACAATCGTGTCAAGACGCTGTGCCGAAGGGTCGGATGGACCACCCGAAATGCCCTGTATATGCACATCCGGAAAGCCCGCCTCACGCACCTTCTCTCTGAAGTATGCCAACGCCTCACGAGCAGGCTCCTCGCCACCCAGGCCTCGCATAAATATCCTCATACTGAATATTGCAAATACAGGGCAGCCGTTGATTTTCAGATAGTTCGGACGAGAGAAATATTGATTGATAACTCTATCCACAATAACCTCAAAGGTCGCTCTATCGACATCTCCGTTCCAGAGAATTGAGTCGTCATCACCGTAACGGTGATAGTTCCAATAGTTCTTCTTCACATCGTGGTTTGCCCACATCAGGTAGAAGTTCATCTTCTCGTTGCTCGGAGCCTTCAAGAAGCCATCGTTGAGCGCACTCTCCAAAAATGGTTTATTGTCAAACCAATACCAATCATAGACAAAGGTATTTACGCCATACTCGAGCGCAGTATTTATCCACTTCTCGACCACTGCAGGGTCGTTGTCCAACTCGTAACCCCAAAGAGGTTGCTTTGGTTGATAGTGTCCCTCGAAACGGGGGTTGCCCTTTTTGATAACCTCCCATTCGCCTTCGCCATCGCCCCAGATATGTTCACGAGCCATAGCATCATCGTGGCACGAAGGCCAGATAAAGGCTGCTACATAATAGTCGGGCTTTGCCGACTTTTCGCTGCACGCCACAAGGGCTAACGACACAACCAAAAGTGTAAGAAATCTCTTCATAGTTTAAGGGTGTTATAGTTTCGACATAAACTTCTCGCGATTTACGATAAAGCGGGTGTGGGTTCCTTCTCCGATTATGCCAACCTCGTCACGAGCAGCGATATTAAACTTCAGTTCACGCCCGTTAATCTCCGTAAGAACAGCCGTTGCCGTAATCACCTCACCAACCTTCGTAGCACGCAGGTGCTCTATATTGAGTGCCGTGCCTACTGTTGTCTGCTCCGCCTCCAGGTGGGGTGCTACCGCCAACATTGCGGCATTCTCCATCAAGGCACACATTGCAGGTGTCGCCAATACTGCCAAATCGCCCGAACCTATGTAGTCGGCCGTTGTCTCGGCCACCACACGCATTGTAGATGTGTAAGATGCTCCCTCTTTCATTCTCTATCCAAAATTATCTCTTTACAAATATCGTTATTTTCTATTAAAAAAGCAACCCCTTGTGCAACGCCTCTCGCTTGGCTCCACTCTGTAGGGTAATGCGCCCACAACGGCTATATCCGCACTTCTTGAGCATCGCAAGCATCGCCCGATTATCCCGATGCGTGTCGATGCGGATATCTCGAACTCCTCGCTCCTCGCAGAGCCGTTCCACGAAGGATAAAATCTCCCGTGCCACACCCTTGCGACGCATCGTATCGGAGACCATTATGCGGTGCACTACGGCATAGTCGTTCTCGTTCGGCCACTCGCCCCGCTCGATTGTTGCATAGGTCGGCTCGCCATCGAAAGCAACCGCAAATGTCGCCACCACAACACCGTCATATTCAACGACATAGTTACAACCTCGAGATATATCGTTTTCGATAATCGAGCGTGTAGGGTAGCCATCCTGCCATTGGTCTATACCTTGACTTCGAAACCAATTTTGAGCGTCGGCAACCAGCGTCATAACAGCATCCACATCGCCCATTTCACCTCTACGAAAACGGAGATTTTTGGCTATGCCTTTGAGTTGGCGATTTAGCTCTTTTTCACGACCACCCGTAACTCTGTCGAGCAGTTCGTGAAAAGCTGCCGAGTGGTTATGATGTACCGTGTGGCAGAGTTCGTGCAGCACGACAAACTCTTGCAGATGTTCAGGCAGAGTGACCAAAAACAGCGACAACGAAATATTGTTCTGCGATGTGCAACACCCCCATTTCGAACGAGTTGCACGAATTGTCACACGCCCATACGAGAAGCCGTGCCGACGAGCCAATCGCTCGACCATGGCAGGTAGGGTAGCCTTTGCCCTCTTGCGCAACGCCTCAATCTGCTCGGCAGAGTAGTCTGCGCCCTGCATCGCTCGCTCTGCAACCCTTTCACGCATCTGCAACACCCACTCCGCCTTCTCGTCGAGAAAACGCAGGGCCTTTGTCGTAGCGACAAGGCGTGGGTACGACAATCGCACCTCGCCCGAAGGTTTTACCGAGAGCGAAATGCGACTTGTTGTCCAGCGTTGGCGCAGTACGACATCGCCAAGACGAGGGTGACGATATATCTTATCCATCCGTTGAGATAGAGGCTGTAATTTGTTAATCTCCAATACGCTGGCGCACAACCTCGAACAGCATAATTGCAGCCGCTGCCGAGACATTCAACGACTCGATAGCTCCAATCATCGGTATTGCCAACTGCTCATCGCACAGCTTCAAAACCTCCTTCGAAATACCATTCTCCTCCGAGCCCATAACGATGGCTGTAGGCTTTGTCAAATCGGCATCGTACATCAGTTTGCGACTATGCTCCGTAGCGGCAACAATCTGGAAGCCCTCGGCCTGCAACGACCTCAAGGTGTTGCGGATAGAGCCAACACGGGCTACCGGAATACGGGTTAAAGCACCTGCCGACGAGCGAATAGAGTCGGCATTTACGGGTGCCGAATTCTTCAGCGACGAGATAATGCCGTGCGCACCTGCACACTCTGCCGAACGGGCAATACCGCCAAAATTGCGCACATCGGTAACATTATCAAATACCACCACAAGCGGAGTTTCATCATCGGGAACACGCTCCAGAATATCGGCAACTTCGACATAGTCAATCGCTGCAATCACCGCCACAACGCCTTGGTGGTTGCCACGAGTCATACGATTTAACTTCTCGACAGGCACCTCCTGATAGTGACGACGATGACGATAGCAGAGGTCCTTGAGGTCGTTCATAAGCTGTCCATCCGCACCTTTGCGAATGTAGATTTTTTCGATCTGCTTGCCCGACTCGATAGCCTCGGCTACGGGTCGAATACCAAAAACAATGTTCTCCATATTATTGCTAATCTCTATTGCTAATCTCTATTGCTGTTCAGTTATTTCTACTTCATACGATGCCTTCTCCCACTCGTGCATCAAGTGGTCGTAACGGCTCTTCAATTCATCATACGCCTTGTACTCCTCGGCGTTATATTCGGTTGCCATTGCAAAACGACTCTCATACTCACCAATCTGCCTCTCGACATCTGCCAACTCTGCCTCAATCTGCTCGACATTCTTGCGGAGCTTGCGCAACAACTTCTCCTGCTCTTTTTTCTGCTCGTAGGAGAGTTTGCCTTGCGACATATCACTCTTTTCTACGCTCTGCACCACCGATTTACGCTCTACCTCATGGAGATTTTCGAGTTTGCGCTTTTCGAGGAAGTAGTATATTCCTCCGAGATACTCCCTAACACCACCATCACGGAACTCATAGACCTTATCTACGATACCATCAAGGAACTCTCTATCGTGCGATACAACCACAATCGTTCCATCGAACTTCTGCAAAGCCGTTTTGAGGATATCCTTCGAGCGCATATCCATATGGTTTGTGGGCTCATCGAGCACCAACAAATTGTGCGGTTCGAGCATCATCCTCGCCATCGCCAAGCGAGAACGCTCACCACCCGACAAGACCTTAACCTTCTTGTCGATATCCTCGCCACGGAACAGAAAAGCACCCAAAATATCACGCAGACGAGTACGAATATCGCCTACGGCAACTCTATCGAGCGTATCATAGACCGTAAAGTCGCCATTCATCAAATCGTCTTGATTTTGAGCGTAGTAGCCGACACTGACATTTGCTCCAATCTTGATTGTACCCTCCGTAGGCTCCAGCTCCCCAATCAACATACGGGCAAAGGTTGTCTTTCCCTCACCATTGCGACCAACGAGAGCAATTTTATCGCCCTTGTGTATGGTGAACTCTGCACCCTCGAATACTCGATGATCGCCAAAGGCTTTGCCCACCTCTTTCACCTCGGCAACAATCTGACCGGAGCGTGGTGCAGGTGGGAACTTTATATTCAGCGTTGCCAAATCCTCCTCTTCGACCTCGATACGCTCCAACTTGTCGAGTTGCTTGATGCGTGACTGCACCTGATTGGACTTGGTTGGCTTGTAGCGGAACTTCTCGATAAACTCCTCGCTCTTCTCGATAAGTCGTTGCTGGTTTTGGTAGGCTGCCAACTGCTGCGCACGACGCTCGGCTCGCAACTGCACAAAGTGCGAGTAGGGCACCTTGTAGTCGTAAATCTTACCCAACGACAGCTCTATCGTGCGAGTGGTTACATTGTCCAAAAAAGCCCTATCGTGCGAGATGAGCAACACCGCACCGTTATAGTTTTTCAGATACTCCTCCAGCCACTGAATAGACTCGATATCGAGGTGGTTTGTAGGCTCATCGAGCAGAAATATCGATGGCCTGCGCAGAAGCAACTTCGCCAACTCGATACGCATACGCCAACCTCCCGAGAACTCACTTGTAGGCTTCTCGAACTCCTCACGACGGAAGCCAAGACCAAGCAGAGTCTTCTCGATATCGGCATCACGGGTATCGCCACCGAGGATATGGTATTGGTCGTTGGCATCGTTCAAGCGATGTATCAACTTCTCGTACTCCTCACTCTCGTAGTCAGTGCGTACGGCTATCTCTGCCGTGAGTCGCTCTATCTCCGCCTCCAACGCCAGCACCTCCTCGAAGGCCTTTGCTGTCTCGGCAAGCAGGGTAGTGGTATCGGCAACCTGCATCTGCTGTGGCAGATATCCTATGGTGCAGTCGGCACTCTTGGTCACAGCACCTGAAGTGGGTTGTTGCAGACCCGCTATAAGTTTTAGTATGGTGGTCTTGCCGGCACCATTGCGACCTACCAATCCGATGCGCTCCTTGTCGTTTATGAGGAAGGATATCTCATCGAAGAGTGTCCAACCACCGAAACTGACTGTGAGATTATCTATAGAAATCATTACGCATTCAAAATATTTAGAATTGCCTGCTCTTGATCCTCTGCACCAAATACCGACGAACCTGCAACGATGACATCAACACCTGCATCAAAGACCTCTCGGGCATTCTTTGCCGAGATGCCGCCATCTATCTCGATAAGGCAATTATAACCCTTTTCCTCTATCTCCTTGCGCAATGCTCGTACTTTGTCGAGCGAGTGTGGCATAAACGACTGGCCACCAAAACCCGGCTCTACGCTCATTATAAGGACCATATCCAGCTCCGAAAGGTAGTCGAAAATCGCCTCTACAGGGGTTGCAGGCTTAACGCTTACACCCGCCTTTGCTCCTGCAGCCTTGATATCGGCAATGGCAGCACGGGGGTTGGCGCACGCCTCGTGGTGGAAGGTTACATAATCGGCTCCCGCCTCCACAAATCGCTTTACATACTTCTCGGGCTCGACAATCATCAGATGCACATCGAGCACCTTTGCCGTAGCCCTGCGCACAGGCTTCATCACAGGAAAACCAAAGGATATATTTGGCACAAATAGGCCATCCATAACATCTATATGTACCCACTCGGCAGCGGAGCGATCTATCATCTTGATATCACGCTCGAGATTACCAAAATCGGCCGAGAGAATTGAAGGGGCAACAATGCGTTTCATAAGAGTTTCACTATTTTTTGCAAAAATACAAATTATAATGAAGAATGAAGAATTAAATATCAAAAATCTTACTCAAGATGGCAACACGACAAAAAAACAACAGACGAAAAGTCTGCTGCTCGTTAAAATTCGGTGAATCCGCTGGGGCTTTAATACTTTTCTGTTACACACAAACAATCAAGCAGTTGTACTTGCTTTGCGATTTACACTCACACGACACTCACAGTAGTTATCCAAGTAAAATAGTTTTCAGTTATTGGCGCACAAACAACCAATCGCCTAATAATTGATTACCAACTATTTAGATATACACCTAAAAATAAAGTTGCTCATTTTATTGAAATTTTTCAAAAAGTTTCTATTTTATGTAAAAAACAGAGATATGAAACAGAATCTAACTTTTGAAGATTTGGAGGGTGCATTGATGCTTATCTCCTATGATACGGCTGATGAGGATGGCGTTGTTGAGCGTGAAACCCTTGCCTACACCTACGCCGATGGAAAACTGAAATTCTACACTTTCGATGCCGATGGTGTTACTATCGATGCGTCGTTCAACCCTGACGACTACGATATTGCGAAGGTTACCACCTACGACTTTGATCCCGACGACTACGAGGATGCTACCGCTTTGGTAAAGGATATTCTCCGAAGCGAAGGCAAAGAGATTATCAAAGAGGCTCCTGCGAACGAGTGGGAGATTGTGGACAATAAGGTCGATATTGTGGTCTATAATGCAAGGCGACAAAAGGTTGCCGAGCATAGTTGGAAGAGCAGAGCCAAGAGGAAAAAAGTCGAGCCGAAGGAGCCGGAGATGACCGAGGAGGAGAAGATTGAAAGTTTTCGCAGGAGTCTCGAAAATATGATGTATGTAGAGGAGCAAAACTTTAAGAGTAATAGGCATATGCTCTTTTTTCACCTCTTTTTGATGGTTGTAGCAGGTGGTCTTACCGCTTGGCTCGGATACTATCTGGAATGGTCTACCACAAAAATTTGGATATTTTCAGTAGGAATGGGAGCATACTTTACGCAGTTGTGGTGGTCTAACTCCAAGCGACACCCTTTGGGCGTTGTTGCTGTACTTGAAAGGCGTCGCCAATATCGCCCGTGGATAAACGGAGGCTGGATAGTTGCGACTATAGTAGCCGGGGGGCTTTTGTGGCTATCATATAAAGCGGGAACATTAGAGGAGAATCTTGATGACTTAATTACATCTTGGTTTATTTTCATACCGGCATTTACTTTGGTGATTTGGGTAATCATTGGTTCAACCAAACCATTAGGTGTCCTAATGGCTGAGGCGTGTTTTCCTGGACTTCACAAGAGCACCCGCAAAATAAAGCGCAGGGAGGCACGAG
The DNA here is from genome assembly GCA_015059685.1 of Rikenellaceae bacterium. Classification (GTDB taxonomy): domain Bacteria; phylum Bacteroidota; class Bacteroidia; order Bacteroidales; family Rikenellaceae; genus Alistipes. The sequence goes on from SUZW01000005.1 coordinate 105,691, forward strand.
AGTTCTGGATTAAGTTCTTTAAGCGTCTTGTATGGTTAGATTAAAATTAAAAACTTTATAGACTATGAGATTTTTGAAGATTATGGGCTTTATAGGCGTTGTGCTTATGGCGGCAGACGCTCTTGACGATTTCTGGTCGTTGTTCAATATTGGCTTTGTCGGCTCTTATTGGGTGTCTGTGCTGATAATCCTAGTAGGATTTGTTATAGCTATAGTCTCGACTGCCCGTGCAGAGGATGAGGAGATACACGAGGAGAAACTCCGCGAAAGAAGAATGAGTAAAAACCGCTAAAAAGATAGTGTTATGGCTTTGGTGATTTCAAAGAAACCTGCAATTTTCTTGGAGAATGACGATGATTATCGCAAAGTGATATTCGAGGGTACGACAATTACCAAGTCGCTCTTTGCCGATATCGAAAACTGTGCAGAGTTCACAAAGGTTACAATTCCCGAAAATGTCGTGGGAGTCAGAGGCGATGCCTTTGAGGATTTTGTAAACCTCCGTGAGGCGGAGATTTGGGGTTATGTCGAGGGTGTAGAGCGTTCGCTCGGCAGAGTAGCCTCCCTCAATATAGATTGGAAGAAACCAGCCGTGCTTGCCGAACATCTTAGGAGCGGAAGTTATGTCGAGATTAAGCGAGAAAGAAGTTGGCGTGACTGGAATTAGTTGGCTATATAATCAACTAAACCTTTTGATATTCCGCAAATAATTCTTAAATTTGTTGAGCGTATTGTAAAAATAGAGCAAAAACCTTAAAACTAAATGAAATGAGACTAATTCTTAGTAAAAAGAAGCCCAATAGGCTTACAATTATAGACTTAACGAAAGGTAAGTATAAATCTACCATTGGGGAAGATTCAGGCTATGTATATATAATTGACGATCTCAAAGAGATAATATCCGCCTCGTTTTTTAACGAAGATGGCGACGAGATAACGAAAAAATTGTGTGAAATTCCAATCTACTTTGTTGATCGCCTGCAGTCCAATACGGTTGTAGATGGCGTACATATTCCAGATGACGAGTGGAATGAATACCATTGTGGAGAGTTCGATATAGATGAATGGCTAAAATCCAAAGACCATTCAAACGATGATAAGGTCTGTGATGGCGGTGCTACATCCAAATCCGGCAAACACTCCAATGGTCGTATCGAACACCACGACCTCTTGGCTGTTTATGTTAGCGATAGTGGCTATAAAGATGAGCCAAGACAAATATTTATTTGGGTTGACAAGATTGTGGAAATTGCAAAACACAACACTCTTAATGGTCAAAATGTGGAGGATAAGGCAAAGGCATTATGCTCTTTTGTGATTCTCCACGAGTTATCACACGCTCTGATGGATCTTAAGTTGTACGGAAAAAACTATAAGTCGAATTTCACATATTCAGACTATCTCTATCGTTATATCGAAGAAGCATACGCCAATGCTATTGCTTTGACAACTCGTTGTAAAGATCTTGGAAAAGATGAGGCTGGTAAAACTTTGCCGTTTATTCGAGATTTTGTATTGTCTCAACCTGAAGGATATCGTGATGGTTGGCGATTGTATGATAATGGAGTATGCTTGGATACAGATGGAAAAATTGGAGAGTTTCTTCCAGAGATTGAGCAATGGATGTATGTTAAGTTCTTGTTTGACTATGATGTAGCACTCCATCTCCGAGATTTTTATCATAATAAACTTAATGGGTTGCATTTTGTTAAACTCGTCAAAGAGAATCCTAAGGAGGTTGCAGTAAAGCACCCTTATGGCAAGTGGACTATATTGGACTGTCAAAAAATGTCATATATCAACACTGCCGACCAATATGATGATATATGCACAATAGGTAAGGACTCTGATATTGTTGCGATTGGCAAGAATGGGCCAATTTTGATTTAGTAACGCATTGAATTGAGTTACCTAAATTAATTATTAAATAGAAAACAAAACAAAACATTATAGACCTATGGCACAATTTGAAATTAAGAATGGCATAGCCATTATTCCAGATGGAACAACGGAGATTGGATGGGAAGCTTTCGATGGTTGCACCTCGCTCAAAAGTATCACAATTCCCGAGTCGGTAACGATGATTAAATGGACGGCGTTCAGAGGTTGCACCTCGCTTGCGAGTATTGTAGTAGCAGATGGTAACCCTGTGTATGACTCTCGTGAGGGGTGTAATGCCATCATCGAAACAACGACAAACACTTTAATTCAAGGTTGCAAAACAACTGTTATCCCAAATTCTGTAACGAAGATTGATAGTAGAGCATTCAACGGTTGCACCTCGCTCAAGAGTATCACAATCCCCGAGTCGGTAACGGAGATTGGAGGTTCTGCATTCTATGGTTGTACCTCGCTTGAGAATATCACAATTCCCGAGTCGGTAACTAATATTGGAAATTACGCTTTCGACGGTTGCACCTCGCTCAAAAGTATCACAATCCCCGAGTCGGTAACGGAGATTGGGTGGGGCGCATTCGAAGGTTGTACCTCGCTTGAGAGTATCACAATACCAGATAGAGTTACTTCGATTGGAGGTGATGCATTCAAAGGTTGCAGCAGCCTGGCAAGTGTAACTATTCCCGAATCAGTAACGACGATTGGTAGATTTGCTTTTTGTGGTTGCACCTCGCTTGAGAGTATCACAATCCCCGAGTTGGTAACGGAGATTGAGATTGGATTGGCCGCTTTTAGTGATTGCACCTCGCTTAAGAGTATTATAATTCCCGAGTCGGTAACGGAGATATACTATGAGGCGTTCAGAGATTGCACCTCGCTTGAGAGTATTGTAATACATAAAGGCGTAAAGGAAATTGGAGCGCTCGCTTTCGCTGGTTGTACTTCACTAACTACGCTAACATTGCCTATCGGCGTGAATAAGATTGAAGAACAAGTATTTGATAAATGTTCAGCACTCGCCGCAATCAATGTTCCTGCGGGGAAGGCCGACTATTACAAGAAACGTCTACCTAGGCGGTTGCACGACAAAATCGTAGAACTCGCACCCGAAAAGAAGACAAAGAAATAACTATGGATAATAAGATTGGAGAGGGTATATATGCCGAGTTTGGGAGTATGTTCTCGCTCGTTGGATGTCAAGCCATAAGGACAAAGAACATCAAGAAACTCACCGACAAGCAGCGTGAGGCACTCCTTGGGTTGGAGGAGCCTCACGAGGTTACGATTGCGTGGTTGGAGAATAGTGACGGCCTTCTGCGCCTGCGCTCGCTTGTCGATCGTGGCAGATGGCGCTTTATGGATAGTGAGGGCGTTATCACAACCATACCTTCACGCTACGCACACGTGCGCCAGGCAGTGGATGGAGTGGCGATTGTAGTTATGGGCGGTTTCGGACCCGCATCAAATGTCTACAAGGAGGGTCTTATAGACACCAAGGGCAATGAACTTACCCCTATCAAGTATGACTCCATCGGCTTTTTCAAAGATGGCGTAGCCGAGGTACGCATAGGCGCAGAGCGTGGCGTTATCAATAACAAGGGCGAATTGATTGAGCCATTGACTGCAAAACCTAATTGCTCGACACGCTCGCAATTCGTGGTTGATGGCGAGGCTGCCGAGCGAGTTTACAACATTTTCAAGGAGTCGCACTTTGCGAAGAGTCACAACGCTTTGGGCTTCAATACGCAAATAGAGTTCGACTATACCGACGGCATTTTGCGCATCAAGGAGCACACAGACGCAAACTCTTTGGTTGCGGAGTTGTTGTGCTTCTTTGTGGGTTACAACAACTTCTACTTCCTCACCGAATATTACGAGGATGGTGAGGTGCAGGACTATGAAACAAACGATGATGAAGGCAAATACTTCACAGTCCCATCAAAAACGATTTAACGACCTAATAAGATAGACTATGAGCACACTTTGGGGAGTAAATAAGTTTGCAATCGAGGGCGAGAATGCTCGTAAAGTATATGATGCGGTAAAGGAGTCGCACGACTACAAAACCTATCCAGAGAGCCTTAAAATGGAGCTCCGGGAGGGCGTTTTATTTATCGAGGAGGAGTGGTCGGATTATCCTCTCTTTGGCGACTTTGTGTTACCATTCCTCGTGGGCGATGAATACTACTATCTCTCGCTGTGGGGCGAGGACAATTCGTGGACGACCAACGACGAGGAGGGTAAATATTTTACTATACCGCGAAGTTAAAATCGAGGATGGTGAGGATGGAGCACTGATCGAGTCTGTCGACTATGTAGACAAAGAGTTTCGTAGTTTAGTCAAAGAGATTGCAAACGACGAAACATTACTATTGTAGGATAGATTTGAGTATTGGATTTTTCGCATATTTGAAAGAAAATTAAACCTAAAACTATAAGATAATGGACACATTAGAATTTAACACCAAGATTAAGGAGCTCGAAAATCAACTTAAAGAATTATT